>CAURNT010000001.1:0-120406 GCA_963526495.1 uncultured Streptobacillus sp.
CTCCTATTTTATATTTATAGTAATATTATACATTAAAAACTTAAATTATACTAGGTAAATTATATATAAATTTATAAATAAAAAGACACTCTATACATATTCTGTATCTATAATATCCTTTTCTATTATTATACTCTATTTTACTGTATTCAACTTATATATTAGGTAATAATCTTGATTTTTCAAAACCTTTTTCAACTTTTTATAATTTTGCTTATCTAAATGCCTATCTTTATGTACTTGAATTATAGTCCTATTAACTTTTGGAATTTTACTATTTACCCATTGCTTATAGTCTTTCATTCCTGTTGTATAACTCTTATTATCTATAGGACAGCTATAACTTATTATCAAATATTATACAAATACAGCTTTGCAGCATGAATGGATGGTGGTAAATCAATTCCTAATATTATTATATTTTTCTCTTTATTTTTAATATATTTTACTAGTTTTAAAATCTAAAATTACTAATAATTTTACTTTAAAAAACTCAATTTATTTATATTAAATTTGACTAAATATATATTGATAGGTTAAAATATATAAGGAGGTATACTATGAAAAAAATTATTATACTTACTTTTGGAATTTTGTTATGTTTTATATCCTTCTCTTCTACAGAGGATGATGAAAGATTAAAAACTATACTTAATGAGTTAACACAAGTTTCAAATGAATATATAAAAATTAATAAAGAAGAAGAAAGTACATTAAGAGAGCAAATAACAAAATTCGCAAAAGAAAATTTAGATAAACCTTATTCTTGGGGTGCTATTGGTCCTGATAAATTTGATTGTTCAGGTTTTATGACTTATTTATTTAATGAAAAATCAAAAATTAAATTACCACGTGTTTCAAAAGATATGTCTGAAATGAATAATGAGAAAAAAGATATTTCTCAACTTAAAATTGGAGATTTGTTATTTTTCGTAACTTCAGGTGGAGAAACAATTAATCACGTAGGGTTATATATAGGAAATAATGAATTTATACATGCATCTTCTGCTAAAAATAAAGTGGTTATTTCAAAAATAGATTCTAATTTTTATAGTAAAGCATTTAAGTGGGCACTTTCGCCTTATTAGTAAAATTTTATATAAACAATAAAGAACTACATTTAAAATAAGAGGAATCTTATTAAATAATGTAGTTCTTTTTTTATTTAGGTAAATTTAACTTTTTAAATATTACTATAAGACGAATTAATAATACAAAAGAAAATATAAAAAGTGTTGTTTCTATTTCTTTAAATTTTAAATTTATTATAAAATAATTATATAAATATCCTCCCGCAACACAAAGAACTGCGTATATATCTTCTTTTAAAATAAATGGAGTTTCATTTGCTAATATATCTCTAATTACTCCTCCACCTACTGCTGTAACCGTTGCCATAATAACAACAGCTATTGCATTTAAATTTAGAGATAAAGCTTTATCTGCACCTATATATATAAATATTGCCAAACCTATAGCATCACATATCAAAACTAATGTTTTAGAAGTTTCTACAAACTCTTTTTTTGTCATTAAATCTTTAATTTTCTTTTTAAAAAATAAATATGGCAAATAAATTACAAGTGCTGTAATAATAGCTAAATAAATATCACTAGGATTTATGATAGCATTTGGTATTATATTTAACATAATATCACGTGTTATTCCACCACCTACTGCTGTAACTATTGCAAGTAAAGTCACTCCAAATATATCGTTATCATGCTTAATCCCTTTAAAAACTCCTGAAGCAGCAAAAGCTATTACTCCAATTAAATTAGATATGTATAAAAAAGAACTAAACTCCATAACTACCTCATAAAAGTAGAAATATTATCAACTACAAAGCTTCTAACTTTTTCTAAACCTTTTGAAGTTTTAGTCATCTTAAATAAAACTCTTCCCATAATTATAACATCATACATACTATTATGTAACTCTTCTTCTTCAAGTTTAATATTATAATACTCTGCACATTCCATAAGTTTAGGCCACTTATACTTAGAATATCCATTAGTAGATGGTATTTTTACAGTTTCTATATTTTCAATCATCGTATCAAATTGGTAAGGTAAAACAAATGGAATAAATTGTCTATCAAATTTAATATTATGTGCAACAAAATGTTCGGCTCCTTCACAAAAGATATAAAAATTATTAACATCTTCTTTAAAAGTTCTAGGATATTCTTCATTTGATAAACTTCTTCTTCTTTCTATTTCATCATCATATAAACCATTTACACGCAAAGCACATTCATTAGGTTCTTCTCCTTCATTTCTAAAATAAAATCTATCAAATTCACCTAATTTTACCATTTGATTTGTTTCAGTATCATATTCTATTTTCATAGCAGATATTGATAAAACTGAATCACTAGGGTTTGTACCATTTGTTTCAGTATCAAAAAGTATTAATTTTTTCTTCATTATTTTCTCCTTAATTTTATATTTTTATTTATAATTATACAGTATTTCAAATATTTTAATCAAGTATTTTATTTTATTGACTTTTAATATTTATAAAGATATAATTATTATATAAAATATTTTGATTATGAAAGGAATTTTATGAAAATAATAAATAACTTAGGTAAAGCATACGAAAATGAAAATTTAAAAATTATGCACTTTAAACTTAAAGCAGGAGAAAATATTATGCCACATAATCATCCTGGTTTATTGATATTTTTTAATGTGTTTAATGGAAATATTGATGTTAAAATTAATGATAACATTAATAATTTAAAAGGTGGAGATATACTTAATTTTGATGGTGAAAATACAATATCAGCTACTGCTATTAGTGATACTGAAGTATATGTCTATTTATTTAAAAAGGAGTAAGTTTATGGAAATATTAGATAATTTTAAATCACAAGATATTAATATTGATAAATTAAATACCTTAATAGATATTAAAAATAAATATAATAATGGTTTACTATCTTTAGAAGATGCAAAAATTTTACTAAAAGAAAAAGTGAAATCTATTAAACCTTATGAAATCGCAATAGCAGAACAAAAAATAAAACAATTCGATGAAAATGAATGCGTAAAAGAAAATATACAAGAAATGTTGGTATTATTTGAAGATATATTAGATAAAAGTAAACCTACTCTTGATAAATTACATCCTATAAATATATATTATCTAGAAAATGAAATAATCAAAAATATTTCAAAAGACATAGAAAAACTTTTAAAAAAAGATTTTATAAAAAATGAATGGTTAAGTATTTATGATGAATTGACTAAATGGTATAAATTTCATCTAGTTCGTAAACAAAATCAACTGTATTCTATTCTTGAAAAAAAGGGTTTTGATAGACCTACAACTACTATGTGGGTACTCGATGATTTTATCCGTGATGAAATTAAAGAATTGAAAACATTACTAATAAATGATGATGAAGAAAAATTTATCCAAAAGCAACTAATTATGAAAGATGATATTTTAGATTTAATAAGCAAAGAAGAAAATATACTCTATCCTACTTCACTAATAATGATAAATGATGAAGAATTTGAAAATATGAAATCAGGAGATAAAGAAATTGGTTTTACTTTTAATTTATCTGAAATAGAAAATTTTAATGAAAATAATTCAAATAAAAATCTTGGATTTATAACCGAGTTTCAAGAATTAATTAAAAAATATGGATATATCGATAAAGAAAAAAATGAAACAAATGAAATAGAGCTTAAATATGGTTCTATGAATCCTGAACAAATAATGTTAATCTTTAAACACATGCCAGTTGATTTTACTTTTGTAGATAATAATAATTCTGTTAAATTTTATAACGATACTGATCACAGAGTTTTTCCAAGAAGTAAAAATGTTATAGGTAGAGATGTTAAAAATTGTCACCCTAGAAAAAGTATACATTTAGTTGAAGAAATTATAGAAAAATTTAGAAAAGGTGAAAAAGATAAAATAGAATTTTGGATAGATAAAGGTGATGTATTCATATATATTTATTATGTAGCAGTTAGAGATGAAAATGGTGTATATAAAGGAGTTCTTGAAATGATGCAAGACTGTACACATATTAGATCTCTTAAAGGCTCTAGAACTCTTTTAACTTGGGATGAGGAAGAAAATAATAATGAGTCATTAGATGAAGAAAAAAATAATGTGTCATTAGAGGAAGAAAAAAATGAAGAAACTTTAATATTTGATATAGAAAATATAAACTATAATACATATCTTAAAGATTTATTAAAAGTATTTCCTACTTTAAAAACAGAATTACCAAAAATAAATTCTAAATTTAAATTATTGAGTACTCCTTTAGCTCGTGTAATGCTCCCCACTGCTACTATAGAAAAAATGGCTGAAAGAAGTGGAATGAATAAAGAAGTTCTTTTGAATAAAATAAAAGAAAAAATATTAGAATTAAAAAATACAAAATAAGCAAAAATCCGTATAAAAACTTATACGGATTTTTTATTATTTTTTCAATGAATCTCTAATTTCAATTAATAATTCTTCTGTTTTAGTTAATTTAGGTTCTGCTGCAACTTCAGCTGCTTTTTCTTCTTTCTTTAATTTAAGCATAATTTTTAAAACAATAAATAACACAAATGCTATAATTAAGAAATCAACTATATTTTGAATAAAAATACCATAATTTAATGTAAGAGCATCTGCATCTCCTTCTGCTGGTTTTAAAACTAAACTTAAAGTTTTGAAATTAATTTTACCTAATATTAAACCAATTATTGGCATTATAATATCATTAACAAGAGAAGTAACTATTTTACCAAATGCAGCCCCTATAATTACCCCTATAGCTAAATCAACAACATTTCCTTTTGAAATAAATTCTTTAAATTCTTTTAACATATTTTCCTCCATTTTTTAATATATACGCATATTATATTAGACCTAAAACATATTGTCAATGTATTTAATATTACAAATATAAAATTTTTGTTGCTCTCAATTTTGGTATACATAAGAATTTATTTTTAGAAAAAATAGGTACATCTACTTTTAACTTTTTCTGAAATTTTTGAGAACATACTGAATACCATTTTTTATTTTTATAGACAACTATTTAGTCGTTGCAAAAAGTGGAAACAATCTGTTTATACTTTTAGTTATTTGTACTCCTACATTCCAAAACTGATTTTATCATTTTTTTCACTACACGCTTACCCGTTTTTCAAAAAAAATACATTTTTAAATCATATTTTAGAATAAAAAAATTGAAAAAAATTAACTTGAAAAGATTATTAAAAATAATTTTAAATAAAAAAGAACAGATTAATTACTGTTCTTTTAAATAATATTAATTGATTCTACGTGATAATAGACCAACACATAATCCATAAATTATAATAAATCCATATTTTACAAAATGATTTTCAATATCAAAATAGCTTACTATAAATCCCATAATAAGAAATGATAAAAATATAAAAATAGTTTTTTTCATAATATATCCTCCTCTTTTTTAATAAACTTTTTTATGAATAATATTTTTTTCATAGAAATTACTCCAGTTATCAATTTGTTAAAATAGCTATTTAAAAAATTATAACATAATTCCAATAAAAGTCAATATAACATTATATATATTTTATAGATAGATTTTAAATATAAATTCAAATTTTATAAATTTAAAATTAGTTATAAAAACTAAAACAAATAAAAAAATGGAAACAATTAAGTCCCGTTTATTCTTCTAAATAATTCATTATTAAATTAGCAATTAACTTATTTTTAGTTATTCCTTGCTCTTGTGCTTTTTGTTCTATTTGTATCCATTTTTCAGATGGTAGTGATACCGATTTTGAAATATATTTTATTTTTTCATCAACTTTCTTTCTTCCTACTTTCCAAGTTGGACTTTTACACCTCTTGATTTTATATCCACCTTTATTCACCTTTCTTTAAGGTCATCATCATCTAACTGTATTATACTACTTCTGCATCTATAATGTAAAGGAAGATACAAGCCAATTCTAAAGTTTCAAAATTTTTAAATTTAGTTTATTTAAAAATTAAAGAATAAAATCTTCAATTATAAATATATTTAAAGATTTCTATTCTTTTAGATTCTATTGAATATATTTAAAAAGTATGATAAAATCTAAGTAAAACAAAATAACGAGGAGTAAAATGATAGATAAAAAATTTAAAAGAAATTTTTCAATAATTGCTCATATAGATCATGGTAAATCTACCATTGCTGATAGATTACTTGAAATGACTGGTACTGTTAGTCAAAGAGAAATGAAAGAGCAATTATTAGATAGTATGGACCTTGAACGTGAAAAAGGAATAACTATAAAAGCACAAGCTGTAACTTTAAATTATAAAGCAAAAGATGGAAATATATACGAATTAAATCTTATTGATACACCTGGTCACGTTGATTTTATATACGAAGTTTCAAGATCTCTTGCTGCATGTGATGGTGCTTTGCTTGTAGTTGATGCAGCACAAGGAATTGAAGCCCAAACTCTTGCTAATGTATATTTAGCACTTGAAAATGATTTAGAAATTTTGCCAGTTATCAATAAAATAGACCTCCCTTCTGCAGATCCAGATAGAGTTATGCTTGAAATTGAGGATGTAATAGGATTACCTACTGATAATTCTGTTCTTGTTTCTGGTAAAACTGGAATTGGAATAGATGAATTACTTGAAGGTATAGTTAATCATCTTCCAGAACCGGATGGTAAAGATAACGCTCCATTAAAAGCTCTTATATTTGATTCTCATTATGATGATTTTAGAGGAGTTATTACATATATACGTATAATTGATGGTTCTATTAAAAAAGGTGATAAAATCAAAATAATGTCAACAGGTAAAGAATTTGAAGTTTTAGAATTAGGAATATTCTCACCTAAAATGAAAGAAAAAAATGAATTAAATACAGGTTCAGTTGGATATATTATTACTGGTATTAAATCAATAAAAGATACACAAGTTGGAGATACAATAACTCATGTTAAAAATCCTACAGAATTTCCACTTTCAGGTTATAGACCAGCATTAAGTATGGTATTTGCAGGTATTTATCCAATATCTACTGATGATTACGAAGATTTAAGAGAAGCTTTAGAAAAACTGCAATTAAATGATGCTTCACTTAGTTATACACCAGAAACTTCACTTGCCTTAGGATTTGGTTTCCGTTGTGGTTTCTTAGGACTATTACATATGGAGATTATTGTAGAAAGATTAAGACGTGAATTTGGAATTGATTTAATCTCTACTGCTCCATCTGTTGAATATCACGTTACAGTCGAAGGTACTTCTAATATGCTTATAATAGACAACCCAGCAGAATTTCCTGAAGGTAGAAAACATATAGAAGAACCATTTATTAAAGGAACAATTATTGTACCTAAAGATTATGTAGGAAATGTAATGGAACTTTGTCAAGAAAAACGTGGAACTTTTGTAAATATGAGTTTCGTTGATGAAAATAGATCGATGATAATATATGATTTACCTCTTGCTGAAGTTGTTATAGATTTTTACGATAAACTTAAATCAAGAACTAAAGGTTATGCTTCATTCGAATATGAAATGATAGGATTTAGAGAATCTAATCTTGTTAAAATAGATATTCTTGTAAGTGGACAAGCAGTAGATGCATTCTCATTTATAGCACATAATGATAATGCTTATTATAGAGGAAGATCTATAGTTGAGAAATTAAAAGAAGTTATTCCAAGACAACAATTTGAAATTCCTATACAAGCAGCACTTGGAACTAAAGTAATCGCTCGTGAAACAGTTAAAGCATTAAGAAAAAATGTATTAGCTAAATGTTACGGTGGAGACATTACTCGTAAGAAAAAATTATTAGAAAAACAAAAAGAAGGTAAAAAGCGTATGAAAGCGATAGGAAATGTTGAAATACCACAAGAAGCATTCTTATCTGTACTTAAGTTAAATGATTAAATTTTGACTATAATTTTTTAATATGATATAATTTATAAGAAATAAAAAAATTGGAGGAAATATGGGAAGACATGGTACTATAGCAGGTCGTAAAGAAGCACAAGATAAAAAAAGAGGAGCAGCTTTTACTAAATATGTTAGATTAATTACTGTTGCTGCTAGAAATGGTGCAGACCCTGAATATAACGTTGCATTAAAACATGCTATTGAAAAAGCTAAGGCAATAAATATGCCTAATGACAATATTACAAGAGCTATTAAAAAAGGTTCTGGAGCAGATGGTTCTGCTTCATTTGATTCATTAAATTATGAAGGATATGGACCAGGTGGTGTTGCAGTAGTTGTTGAATCACTTACTGATAATAGAAACAGAACTGCTTCAGCTGTAAAATCAACTTTTGATAAAAACGGAGGTAATTTAGGAGTTACTGGATGTGTTTCATATATGTTTGATAGAAAAGGTGTAATCATTATAGAAAAAACTGATAAAACTGATGAAGATAAAATAATGGAAATTGCTCTTGAAGCAGGTATGGAAGATATGGAAAGTTTAGATGATAGTTTCTATATCACTACTCCAACAGATACTTTTGATGCAGTGTCTGATGCTTTAAGAAAAAATGGTTATGAATTACTAGAATCAGATATCGAATATGTACCATCAATTGAAGTTGAAACTTTATCTGATGAAGATTTAGAAAAATTAAGAAAATTAATAGATATTCTTGAAGATAATGATGATGTTCAAAAAGTATATCACAATTACGCTGGAGAATTATAATAAATATAATAAAAATAAAAAGAAGAACAAATAATCTAAAATAGATAATGTTCTTCTTTTTTGTTATACATAATAACAATATTTTACTAAAATATTTATTTAATTATTAAATTTCATTGAAAATTTCTTTATATTTTTCTTCATCTACATAACTAGATATAGCACCTATATTAGTTGTTGATAAAGAAGCATAATTAGTTGCAAATCTTGATATATTTTCTAAATTAATTATACTTAATTTTTTCTTATCTTCTTCTGTTTTAAGTAATTTTGAAATGTATGCCCCAACAAAAGCATCACCTGCTCCTGTTGTATCTATAACTTTAACATTCGGTATAGTGTTTAAAACCTTAAAACCATTATGATATACTTCTGAGCCATTTTCACCTTTAGTGTATAAAACATGTGATATATGTTTAAATTTATCTTCTAAAGCTTTTTCTATATTATTTGTTCCTGTAACAAATTCTAATTCATTATCAGATATTTTTAATATATCTACATAAGGTAAAAACTCTTGTATAGTATTATAATATTCATTCATATCTTCCCAAAGATTAAATCTTAAATTAACATCAAAACTAATTAATATACCTTTTTCTTTAGCTCTTTCTATTAAAAATTTATGTGATTCTTTAGACTCATCTTGAATTGCAATACTTGCAAAATGAATAACCTCTATTTCATCTAAATTAACTTTTTCAACTTGTTTTCTTGAAATTTTTAATGCTGATGAGCCTTTAAAATAAAAACTAAATGATCTATCTCCTTTTTCATCTCTAGAAACAAATGCTAACGGCGTAAATAAATCATCTTTTTTCACTAAATAATCACAGCTTACATTTTGAGATTTTAGTGTATCTTCTAAAAATTTACCAAAACCATCATTTCCAAGAGCAGTCAATAAATAACTTTTATGTCCAAGTTTTGAAGCAACACATGCAACATTGGCAACACAGCCACCTGCTTCTTTTTTAAAACTATCTATTTTATCTATACTACCTATGCCTTCTCCTATAAAATCTATCAGCATTTCACCTATACATAAAACTGCCATTTATTTCACCTCTATTCCTTTCAAACTTTTTGCAATATATTTTTTAGAATTAATTTTTACTTTATGATTTTTAGGATAAAATCTTGAACTAAATACAAATTCTCCATCATTTGCAAATATTTCAAATGAAGAATTATCAAATACTATTTCTATATTTTGCATATCTATTTCAAATTTTCTATTCCCTCTTCCATAACCTGTATCATTTAAATTAATTTCTAATATCTTATTATCGTATAATATATCTAATGAGTCAATAGAAATTTTAAAACTTTGACTTAAATTTTGTTTAAAATACCATTTTCTCTCTTCAAAAGCATCACTTAAATCATTATTAAATAAGGTATATATACTTTTATGTATATTTTGTAATAATTTGTTATTTTTAATTTTTAAGACTCTAGGTATACTTAAACAGTTTTGATACCCAAATTCTACAGTAGGATTTATATAAGGACTATCTGGAATATACATCCAAGCTATTAATACTCTATTTCCATCTTCATCAATAAAAGTTTGAGGAGCATAAAAGTCAAAACCATAATCTAATAAATTGAAATTATCAATAACTTCTACTTTCTCTATTTCTTCATTTATTATTGAATAACCTACTTCATACGTATTTTTATATTCCAAATACATATTTTTAATTCCTTGTGGAGAAAATATTAATATCTCTTTATTATCTAACATAAAGTAATCTGGGCACTCCCACATATATCCTAAATATTTAGTATAATACAGTGTTTTAAAATATTCTAAATTTCTATAAACTAAAAGACAACCGTTATCTTTTAAATCTCTAGCACCTAAAACTAAATATTCAATATTATCTTTACTATACATCTTAGGATCCCTTACATGTTTAGACATATTAGGATACGCATCATTATCAAATATCAATTCTTTTTTACTAAAATTCTTCCCATCACTACTTTTTACTTTAATAGTATTATGTTCTCTTCCTTCAGTTATATAGTCATACTTTTTATCAAGATATTTAACATTACCTGTATAGTAATATACAATTTCATCATTTTTTACATAAGCACTTCCTGAATATACTCCAGATTTATCATATAAAGAATTAGGAGTTAATACAACCCCTAAATCCTCATAATTTATTAAATCCTTACTTTTATATCCATACCATAATTTTTCTCCACCATTTGGATTATATGAATATTGATGATAGATATAATAAAATCCATTAAAATAAACTAAACCATTAGGATCATTTAACCAACCTTCTTTTGGTTCTATATGTAAACTTTGCTTCCAAATATTATTCTTCATTATCTACATCTCTCGTTTTATAAAAATAAGCTGTAACTGCAAATGATATAACTATCGATAAAAGTAATCCTATACCAAATGATAACCAGTTTTGATAAGGAATAGATAAAAATCCAGGTAATCCTGCAGCACCTAATGCAGTGGCTAGTACGTGATTTAACCCAAGCCAAGCACTTGATATTGCACTTCCGATTAAAGCAGCATAGAATGGATATTTTAATCTTAAGTTAACTCCAAACATTGCAGGTTCAGTAATTCCAAGTAAAGCAGAAATTCCTGAAGCTGAAGCAAGTGATTTTAATTTAGAGTTTTTACTAAATACCATAACTGCTAAAACTGCTCCACCTTGTGCTGCGTTTGACATTGAAGCTATTGGGAATATAAATGAACCACCAGTTTTTGCAACATCTGCAAGTAAACTTGTTTCTACTGCAATAAATGAATGATGCATTCCTGTAATTACTATAGGTGCATAAAGTCCTCCAAAAATTCCTGCACCAACAAATCCAAGTGAACTATATAACCAACTTAATCCAAATGTTAAATAGTTTCCTACTTCACGTAATATAGGGCCTGTTAATGCAAAAGTAATAAATGAAGTAATAAAAATTGATAATAAAGGTGTAGTTAAATTATCTAAGTAAATAGGTGTTACACGTCTTAAATATTTTTCTATGTTAGCTAATACATAACTCATAACTACTATTGGTAATACAGTACCTTGATAACCAACTTTAGCAATTTCTAACCCAAATATATTCCATTTAGGTATATCAACACCCGGTGCTACCAAATAAGCATTCAAAATATCAGGATGCACCATAATCATACCTAATACAGCTCCTAAAAATGGATTTCCTCCAAAACGTTTAGTTGCAGAAAATGCAATTAATACAGGTAAAAATACAAATGGTGCATTTGCAAATAAATTTAACATTCCTGCAAGGTCTGCAAATTTAGGATAAGCTTCTATTAAAGTTTTACCTGCAAAAAATATATCTTTTGCCGTTAATATATTGTTTATTCCCATCAATAACCCACCTGCAACTATTGCTGGTATTATAGGTACAAATATATCACTTAACATTTTAACAAAACGTTGTGCTATATTTCCTTTAGGTTTCGCTCCATTTACATTTTCTTTTTCAACTTTAGAAACATTATCTCCAAAAACTTCATTATAACTTCTAAATACTTGTTGTACTAAACCACTCCCAAATATTATTTGAAGTTGACCATTAGTAAAGAATACTCCTTTTACTCCCTCTATATCTTCAAGTTTTGATCTATCATATTTAGTTTCATCTTGAAGTTCAATTCTTAAACGAGTTGCACAATGAGTAATACTTGATATATTTTCTTTTCCACCAGCATTTTCAACAACTGATTTAATTACTTTTTTTAAATCCATATTTCCTCCTATTATTTATTTTGGTATCGTTACCTTTTTTACAATAATAGAATACCTTAAAAATATAAATTAGTCAATAGTCCAACTTATTTTTTTTATAAATTATGAAAAAAAATGCAATTTCTTGCATTTTTATATTTTTTTGTTTTTAATAACACTATTACCCTTTACCATTTTATAAGGAACATATATTTTTGTAGGTACATCATATTCATCATTTATCAATCCAAATAATGTGTCTACAGCTTTTTGAGCTGCTACATCTAATTGAAATGAAATCGTTGTCAATGGATATTTAAGTAAATTAGAAAAATCATAATTTCCAAAACCAGTTATGGAGAAGTTCTCTCCAATATTTATATTTCTTTCTGATAATGCTTTTATAGCTCCATAGGCTATTCTATCTGTTGCACACATCAAACATGTAACATCCTTAAATTTTTCAATATTTTCTTTAACAATTTCATAAGATGTTTGCATAGAAAAATCTGATTTTAATTCAAACTCAAAATTTATATTATATTTATTTAAACTATCTATTATTCCTTTTTTCCTATTAACCCCTACAGCAATGTCTGATTCATCAACTCCTATATATGCTATTTTTTTATGATTTTTATTAATAATATATTCTGCCATACTCATACCTGCATTATAGTCATCATATTGTACTGAGTATCCTCTATGTATATCTTGTCCTAATACAACAACAGGAACATCTATAGAATTTATAGTTTTTTCATATTTTGCGTTCATAGTTGTAGGCAGTAAAATTATTCCATCAACGTGCATCCTATCAAGTTTGTTAATATATTCAATTTGATAATCTAACGAAAAATTAGAATTTAATATAAAAGATTCATAGTTTTTTTCTTTTAATATTTGGTCAATATATCCTAATATCATACCTGTTGTATAAGAATGTAAAGTTGGTACAATTATTCCTATCATTTTACTATCATTACTTTTAAGTGCTCTTGCAAATGAATTAGGTTTATAATTATATTTTTTAACAATTTTTTCTATCTTAAGTCTCGTTTCTTCTTTTATTTTACCATTATTAAAATATCTCGAAACAGTTGTTGTTCCAACTCCAGCCATTTTTGCTATATCTACTATTGTTAACTTTTTCATCTAAGACCCCCTATATATAAATAACTAAAAACTTTATTCATCATATATTAAGTTTCTCCTTTTTATAAAGTATAACACATTTTTAATTAATAACAAAGAAGGAAACATAAAAATTATTTCATAAATTTAAAAGGAACTACACCTTATAAAATCAGATGTAATTCCTTAAATTATTTATTTTAAATTTTTCCTAGTTTATTGATACATATTCCTAATAAACTTTTCCCTTAAAAATATTAATTAAAATTCATATCCTAGATTTAACCCTATAAGTCCAGAATTATATGCCGTACTTAACCCACCTTTAAATCCTTTATATTTAACACCTAATCCAAATTCTACTTTAGGTTTTACTAAAATAAATGGTGCATCCACAGGTACTTTATATTCCTTACCATTTATTGTAGCTTTTTCATTTTCTAATTCTTTAGCAACAGTATAAAGTTCATTAGGAGATATCTTTACTCCTAATTTAGTATTTACATACCCCTCTAAATCGTTATAAATTTTAAAATTAGATTCTGTTAAAACATAAACCGAAGTACCAAAATTAATTTTTGAATTTAATTTATTAAAAATATCACTAGAATTTTTATTATTTAAAGTTTTTTCTTCATTTTTTTTATGAAGTTTATCATTTTCTTCTTTTCTAGCTTTTACTTCATTAAATATAGCTTTTTCCTTTTCAAAGTTTTGTACTATTGTATCAGCTTTTTCATTAACTTCTTCAATTTTTTTCATATATTCTTCTAATTCTTTTTCCTTTTGTTTTTTTACAGTAGGTAATAATTTTAATTCTTCTAAATTAGAAAAACTAGTTTGTCTATCTTCTACAACTTTAGTATAAACCTTATTTAAAATAAGATATTTAGCTTGTTTTGCTTTTAATTCTGTTACTAAGGCATCTATATCATCTTGATTTGTTAAACTTTCAGCACTTTTTTGTTTCGCAATCATTTCATCTTCTATTGCTTTTAGTTCTAAACGTAACTTTTTAGCTTGTGCATCTCTTTTGTCATAAATTTTTTGATATTCTTCTTTATCTTTTTCACTTTTATCCATCATTTTTTGATATCCTTCAATTTCCTTATTTAGTGTATCAAGTTTCTGCTCACTATTTGCAAGAATATCATTTAATTCATCATATTTTATTTTTGCAATATCATAAGTAAACTTTTTATTTTCATATTCTTCATTCAATAAAAATGTTTCTCTTTCTAATTGTTTATCACTAGAAGAATTTTCTTTAGACTCTACTTTAATAGTATCTTTAGTGATTTTCGCTTCAATAAAAGTGTCCACTCCTAAACCAAATGATAAATTTAAATTTTGAATTTTAACTGGATAAGTAACATCAACATTAGCTTTACTAACTAAAATATTTGAGTTATATTCACCTTTTACTATTTCATCCAAGCCGAATTTTTTAAATTCGGCTTGAGATATATTTAATTTATCATACGCAGAAGATAAGCCAACAGATATATTAACTGGTAATTTTGCATTTGCGATACTTGCAAGTACAAAAGTTGCTATTATCATCTTTTTCATATTTTATTTTCTCCTTACTAGAATTGGAATCTTATTCCTGTACTTAATCCATGAGTTTTTAAATTTTTACCTGAATAAGATAATTTAAATTCTATATTATCTTTTAATGTATATCTAGCGTCTATTCCATAATTAAATACATTGTCTTCAAGAGTTATACCCTTAACTTCATCTCTAAATTTGTAATTTGCTAACTCTGCTTTAGTTTTAAGAATTGGATCTGTTAAATATTTAGTGTATGAAGCAAATCCTCCAATATTCCAATTATTTTTTAGTGCAAATCTAACTCTTGAACCTATAGTCATATTAGCTTTGAAGTTAACTTCTGTTTGATCAGATTTATATCCAAATTCAGTATTTTCTACCTCTTTGTAATTTGCATCTCTATATGAAGGCGCAGATTCATTAAATTGTCCTCTTAAGTAAGTAATCATATCTAATCCTACAAATGGCTCTAAAGTTACATTTTTAGGTAATTCAAATTTATATCCACCTTCTAGATTTAAATTAGTCATTACATCAGTTGATTGCATATTTCTTACTTCTCTATCAAGAACTTTTCTTGATGTATCTTTAGATATTATATCTAAACTTAATATTGAAGTTAAATATCCATTATTTAGTTCAAATTTATTATATGTATTTAAACCTAAAATATTAGCATAAACATTTCCACTTAATGTTTTTACTTTTCTTCTATCAAGTTCTTTTTGTTTTTCTTCTGCTGTTAATTTAGGATTTATAGGTTCTCTAACATCTAATAACGGTAATACATAATCAAATAATGCTGAATTACTGTAATTTAAAGAAATTCCTGTTGTATTATTTTTTGATCTATAATATGTTCCTAAATTAAATCCATTAGTTAGAACATTTTTGTCACCTTTATTTTTATCAAAGGCAAATCTATTTGATGTTATTGTATCAAAATATATTGCTGATTTACCAATTTTTATATCAGTGGCAAGTCTTTCTTTAATTAAGTTTGATTTTAAATTAGCTACATCATAACCAACTAATTGAGAATTTGCTAATATTTCTCCACTTAATGTTTTATCATTTCCTTCCATCCAATCTAACGACTCTATTGCAGCCGATAATATTTTAGAACGTACATCATCTGAATTTAATAATTCTTCTTTTAATGCTGCTCTTATTCTTGAAGCTTGTGGAGCTGGATTACTTTCTGAATCTTTTCTTATTAATTTACCAATTAACTTAACATTCTCTTTATCATCTTTAAGCTCTTCTTTCTCAATAGTCATCTTAATAAATGGTGTTAATTGTATATCACCTAATTGAACTTTATCTAAATATTTTTTATTCAATTTATTAACTGTTAAGAAAGTTACTTCATCTGGATTTTTAGGTAATGTAATCTTTTTAACTAATTTACCTTTATTGTCTGGATCTGGTACTTCTTCTGCATATTGATTAAGATCAAATATATTCATTCCTTTTTTTCTAAATACATCAAAATTAAACGTATCTACAGAACTTAAATCTAACTCGTCAATTTGGAAATGAGCTTGTGCAGATATATATGTTTTACCTTTATTTACTGGCTTATATTTATTTTTCAATATATCATATTTAGAATATGAATATACTTCTCCTTCATTTGTTATACTTCCTGTCAACTCTGGAACATATTCATAATCAATTTGTATTTCTTTATCTTTTCTCTTTTGATTATACACAACATCAAGTTTTAATTTTCCTTTTTCTTTAACCTCAAAGTCTGAAGTATTTCTAGCTCCTAATACTAAAGTTCCTTCTTCAACTATACTTTTAGCTTTATATGTATTCTCTCCTGATAACATTAATGTTCCTTGACCTTTTTTAGTAATTCCAGCATCTTCAAATAATTCTTTTTCTTCATCATCTAAAGAATTATAAAGAGCTTTAATTTTAGGTTCTACAACA
The DNA here is from genome assembly GCA_963526495.1 of uncultured Streptobacillus sp. GTDB lineage: Bacteria > Fusobacteriota > Fusobacteriia > Fusobacteriales > Leptotrichiaceae > CAURNT01. The sequence continues at coordinate 17,089 of CAURNT010000001.1, forward strand.
TTATACATATAGTCTAAAGTTTTATTTCTAGATTCTAAAACATCTTTTAATTTCTTAGATTTATCATCTTTACCAAATTCTTTACTTAAAACAAATTCTTTACTATATTTACTTAATTCATCATAAATAATTCCATCATTTGCATCTAATAATTTTCTACTTTCAAAATATTGACCAATCTCAAACTTACCTTTAATATTATTTTTAAATTCATAGAATCCATAAGGAACATCTGCCACAAAGTTTTCTTCCCCTAATTCTCTAGTTAATGCTTTTACAAATCTTCCAGGACCACCGTATGCTCTATATTTATTAGCCATACCCCAACCAAGATTTTCATCAGGACCTAATTGTCCAGTTAGATCAAATGTATAACCTTTATTTAAATCAATATCAGGTTCATTTCCTATTATGTTATAGTCATCATCTGCTGTTGTTAAAATTACTTGCTTAACTTGTTGAGCTTTCATCCAAGGGAATCTTGTTCCTACTTCACCAGCTATTGCTGTTACTCTAGGAGCTGCAAAAGAAGAACCTATTGCTGAAGCAAAATTAATTCCATGTTTTTCAGCAAATTCAATAGAATCTCTATCATTTTCAGACATCTTTTCTCTTTCTTCTTTAGTTAAGCTTTTAGCATAAACATAATGTCCTTCTGATGCTACTACTGAAAGCTTAGATTTTCCTGCTCTTGTGAATGAAGCTTTAAGTGGTCTTCCATCTATATCTGTTTCTATTTTTAATAAATTATCTATAGATTGAATTTGAGCTAATAACTCATCTCTATATTCTTTAGCATATTTTTCAGGAGTTTCATCAACTTTTTTAAGTTCTGCATATAGACTATCATATTTATTTTTTAATCCAGCAACATAAACTACCGGACTATTTATATCTCTATTACCTGGAACTGTTACAAGTTTCCATTTATCTTCATAGAATTTATCACTTGGTTTAAATGATAATTTACCTGACATAAGACCTACAACACCCAATATATTTTTTCTATATCCTGTATTGTATTTATAAGTTTCACCTTTTTTGTCAGCTTCTTCCTTAGCTAATAAATTTAAGTATGTTGTAACACTTCCAAACGAATTATTATATACATGATCTAAATCTTCATAAACTATTTTTTTACCATCTTTATTAAATCCAGTTAAATTTACTTCTGTGTTACTTAAATTATTTTTAGTATTTCCTTGAGCTACAACTAAAAGTACATCTTTATTAGCAACTGAAAGCTCTGGAGCAGATAGTAAATTATGTCTTATTGTTAATAATTTAAGATCTAATAATTTTTGATAATCAACTTTTGTTATTTTATCACGTGACTTAAAGTATTTTAAAACACTTGGTATATTACCTACACCAGGTAATACTGATTTATATGAACCTAAATCTACATTTTCTAAACTTTGAAGCCAAGTTTGTACTGCTACTCTAAAGTTAACATCATTATTATACGCATCAGCAGCACGTTGTTTTTGTTCATCAGTCATATTTTTTATATCTATATAATCTTCTACTCTTAAGGCATTACCATACGACATATTAACTGCTTTAATATTTTTATTTTCTTCTAACATTAAAGGAAGATTTTTACCTGTTATACTTCTATCTAAATTTCCTGTTAAAGGATCTTCAATAGCTACTAATGAGAAATGTAAATCTGAATAATCTAACATTTGCTTTTCAGTAGTTATATATGCTTCTTCAAACATATCATAAAGTTCTTGATAAAGTGCTTTTAATTCTTTTTCTCTTTCAGATTTATCAGTTATTTTTAATATATTTTCAAATCTATCCTTACTTGCATTATATTTATTATATAAAGCTTGAACTCTATTATTAAATATTCTATATTCTTGACGGAATTTAGTTGAATTAAATATTCTTATACCTGTTTTTATTTCATTAAATAAGATTCTTTCCTTTTCTTCATCAGTCAATGGTTTATTTGCATCATCTTTAGGATTATCTTGTTTTCCTTCTTCTGTTTCATTATCATTAAGCTTATATTCATCTTTTTCTTTTTCTTTTTTAGCTTTTTCAATTTCTTCATCATCTATTTTTTTAGGAATTTCTGGTGTTTTATCATCTGCCAGATTGCTTGAAGTTGTAGTATTTTTAGGATTAGGTCTACGTCTTCTTCTTCCGCTTCCTCCAGTATTACCTTCACCAGGATTTGATGGTGTTGTGTTGTCTACAGGAGGGTTATTATTGTCCGCAGGTGATGTATTGTTATCAGCCGGTGGTGTTTGATTATTTCCAGAAGAATTTCCAAGTTGCTTTTCTAGTTCTTCTATTTTTTTTCTATCTTCATCATTTGCTTCATCTACTTTTGTTATATTCTTATTTTCATCAATGTCATATTCTGCCAATAATTTCTTATACTCTGCATCTTGTTCTTTGCTAAGTTGTTCTTCTGATTTTTTTCTAGTAAATAATTGTTTATCATTAAAGTTTCTAGATAATCCCATATTTAATAGTCTTTTTAATCTAATACCTTGAACATATTTTTCTAAAAAATGAGATTGTCCTATAACTGATTCATCAATAGCCGCACCCATAACAAATGAACCATGTGGTCTAAACATTCCATTTGGATCATCTAGATCATCTTCAGATGCATTTAATGATTTATTTGTATATCTATAGCTTCTTGCTTCAACTTCAGGTGTTAAATCATAAAATGAAGAATCTGCAACACCTATAGTTGTTCCAGGAAATGCTATGAAAGCTTTTTCCTTTTTCTCAAATATAACTTTACCATCTTTAATTATTTTTCTAGATATATTATGAATTCCAATTTCATTTTTATTTGCATCTAATACTTCTGTTACAAACTCTAATTTAGTATTTTTATCAATAGATTTTTCATATCTCTTTAATTTTTCTACAATATCAGGATTAAATCCACCTTCTACTGTATTCCCGTCTTTACTAAATTTTAAAGTAAATCTATCTAAATCAGAAAATATTTTTTCATAATTTTCTTTGAAATCAGATAATTTTATACCAAAGTCTACATCTTTAACACTATATGTAGTTACTCCATTAACTGAAGTTTTAACATCAACAATTTTTGAACCTTCTAAATCATCTAAATCTTCATACTTAGATTTATCAAATGTTTCATTCCAATCTTTAGCGATATCTTCATATCCCCCGTTATATGTAACTACTGAATAACTAACACGACCATTATCTGCACCTTTTTTAAGTTCTTGATATCTTATTCCATCTTTAACTTCAGGTATTTCTTTTACTTCAATAGGTTTATTTAACATAACTTTTTTAGTATTTCCATTTTTATCAACTAAATTTAAATAAACTGTATTTTGATTTAAAAATGTTATTTTTCTCTTACCTTCAGCAATTTCTTCAACTTTAACATTTTCAGTACTTTTATTATATTTTTCATATCTAGAATCATTTTTAGAAACTTCTATAACAGGATTATCTGCATAAGCAGATTCTATTTTTATTTCAGGTGTAATATATCCTAAACCGTTTAATTTTTCTCCTTTATAAAGGTAGTCTACTCCTGTAAAATTAAAATTATCGGCATTTACTTTCTCTACAAAGTTTTGATTACCCTTTTTATTATTTTCCTTTTCAAATTTTTCAAATCTATCTTTTTGAGTATCAAACGTATGAATAAACGTTACTTTAGCTTTAGAATCCTTTTTATTTTCTTTATTTATATTTGCATTACTACTATTTAATGAATTATTGTTATCCGAATTTTGTCCAACTGAACTACATGAAACAACTGCCATTAAAGTTATAGCTAAGCTTGCTGCTTTTCTATTTAAATTCACTTTTACCTCCTATTACCATTTATACTCTAAGTTAAAGCTAAATCCTGGAATAAATTTTTTAAATCCAAAATCTTTATCTGCCCAACCATAAGTTCCGTGATCTGCTCTTGCTTTAAAGCTATTAATTTTATTAACTATTTCTCTCTCAAATACAACTTTAGTATTTAATCCTCCTATTAATGTCAATTTATTAGTTGGTTTATATTCAACCTTAATATTAGGATTAATAGTTATATTTCCTCCAACATTCCAATTAACTTTTCTATAATCACTTGCAACTAAATTAACTTTATTTATAGGTCTATCTTGTTCTCTATTTTTATAGTTATGTAATCTTTGATCTCTTAGTGCTAAAAATTCAAGTTTAGCATTTACATCAAGCCCTCCAAATAATTTTAAGTTTTCACTTAATTTATTTTCATAATTTAATGTATTATCAAATTTTATTACATTTAAACTTTCTAATGGTATTGCTCTTCCTTCTAAATAAACTACTTTTTTAGCAGGATGATTATCTACTTGTTTGTCATTAGATTTCTTTGTATCTCCCTTAACAAAATAATTAAATTGTGTTTTACTTTCTAATCCTAATTTAGAAATTAAGTTTAATTTGTCGTTTTTATTTTCAAATACTTTATAGTTTACTGTAGTATCAATACCTAATTCTTCAGTAAATTTATTTAAATCTAATACTTGCTTATCTGAAATTAAATCTAATTTATTATTAATATTAGTATTTAAATCTAAACTTTCGTTAAATTTATGTACTAAATTTAAATTAGCATATAGTTTAGTATTTATTGGCTGTATTGCACCATGCATTATTGGTAAATCTACATTAGCTTCAAAACTACCATTTATATTAGTATTTTCATTAAATTTATATTTACCTTCTAATAAATTTTGAACTTTATATGTGTGTTTAATATCATCCATTAAAGTAACAAATGGATATACAGTTATTGATGGTTCATATCCAACTTTACCACTATAATTTATATTATCATTACCATAAGTCAATCCTAAATTAAATTCAGGATTATATCCAAACCACGTATCGTACTGTAAAATTTGTTTTTCAGTTTGTGGATAAAATACTGTATGTCTAAAATCAATTTTATTATTAAATTCAGGTTTTAAAACTATATTATTTCCTAATTTTTTTTCAAATGAAAACGCAAGAATAGGTGAAAATTTATTATATATTGATCTTATTGGTTCATTTTTATTTTCTCCACCTTGTACAAAGGTATCAATTCCTGTTTTTATTATAGTTACAAAATTATCTGTTTCACCTAATTTTGTAGTTATTTTAGAGCCAACTTCTTGTCTAATTAAATCAACATAATTACCACCTAAATAATCAGGGAATTCATCTAATTTAGCTGTTATAGGATCAAATTTTGTATTTGCAAAATTTAAATCATAATTTAATGAATACTTTCCTTCTACCTTAACATCTTCCGTAGGATTACCTGATAATCTTAAATTAGTTTTTAGATGAGAGGTATCTTTATCAAATCTCACTAATTGATTAGCTTTATATTCTACATCTGCATTTACATTTACTTTATTTAAAAACTTACCATTTAATGCTGTTTTTATAATAGTATTACCTAGTCTTTCTTTACTACCATCATCTTCAATAAATTCTGCTGGAGTTTCTAAATCAGTAACAATATTAGTATTTTTATCTATTTTTCTATTATTTACTAAATTATCAACATAATATTTCAATTCTGTTGTAGATTTCCAACCAAAAAATTCTGGAGAAATATATTTAGCATTAAGTTTTATACCTAAATCGTGATTTTTTACTCTAGTTTCTTTATCATAAGAAGTATCAGTTGTATCACCATCCCAATCATTTAAAGTTATATTATTACGTTGAGATTTAATTTGGGTCCCTAAACTTAAGCCCTTATCTTTTATATCTATATTCAAATCTAATAATTTTAAATTATATCCAGTCTTATAGTGTGAAATATCTTTACCATATATATTTTTATCTTTATTTTCATATACAGGTGCAAATTCAGGATTTATTTCTAATCCTGTTTTAAGAATTGCTTCAGTTTCAGCTAATAAGCTGTAAGAACTAAGCAAACTTATAAATAACATGATTTTTTTCATCAAAACCTCCTATATTTTAGTCTTCTTATAATTATATCTTAAAATATATATTTTGTAAATATATTTAAATATATATTATATATATAATTATTATATACAAAATATATATATCAAAAAGTGCTTTACTTATTTTTAAATTTATAGGAAATAATAATACTATATTTATATCAATATATTAAAAGAGCAATTAGAGTAAATTTAAAAGGAACTACACCTTCTCAAATAAGATATAATTCCTTAAATTATTGATTTTAAATTATTGGTACATGTTCTATTTTAAATTAAAACTAGTCTAAAAATAAAGTTAAATATATAAATCAAAATTGAAAAAATTAAAAATAAACAAATATATTCTAATTTTTGATTTCTGATTTTATTTTTCAGATGATTATTAAAAAGTTTATATGTACTTATTCCACAAAACGATATACTAAGAATTAATGATAAAAAATCATTTTTATTTATTAAGTTAATATAGTATTCCGGTACATTTTCTTTTAATTTTTCAAATGCTCTATCAACTAAAAATAAAGTAAAAATAACTTTCAAATTATAGAATTTTTTATTTCTACTATATATTCTTTCTATCACGATAAACATTAAAATAAATAATATAGAAACTTTATACACTCTAATCCTCTCCTTTTAAATTGTAATAAAATTAATTTTTTTATATTATTAACTTCATAAATAATTTAAGTTAAACACTAGTATTTGTGAGAAGTTTAACATATATAAAGTGTGTTTTCAATATATTTAATAATACATTTTATAAATATATTCCATATATAAAATTAATCTTTATATAAATAATATTTATGAATATAAATGTTAAAAGTTGTTTTAAACCAAAGTAGCTCACTATTAAAATCAATATACTTTACATCATATATTAATAGTTGTTATCTATAATATTCATATTGTTTAGTTCTTAATTCTATTTCTTTTGGTAATCCTATATTTAAGTCATTACATATCTTTTCAAAATTATCTAATACATTTACTATTCTTTCTTGTATTTCTAGTGATAGTGGGAAAATTATATTTTAATATTCTTCTTTATCTCCTCTTGGCATTTTACCAGATTTAATGTTATTTTTTATATAATTGAAGAAATTATCATCTGATAAAACAAAATATAAATATTTCATGTTTATTTTATCAGAATTCTTCTTTTTCTATATTTTCCTTTGTTTATTTTCCACTACTTTTGATTAAAAAAAGATGTAGGTATAACCTACACCCTTTACTTCATATACAAAACTACAGGACAATGATCTGATCCTTCTATATTCGACTGTATTTCAGCATCAGTTATTCTATTTTTTAAACTTTCTGAAACACAAAAATAATCTATTCTCCAGCCAGTATTATTCTTTCTAGCATTTCCTCTATACGACCACCAAGAATATGCAAATTCTTTATCTGGATAAAAATATCTAAAAGTATCTATAAATCCAGAATCAAGTAGATTTGTAAATTTATTTCTTTCTTCTATTGTAAAACCTGGATTTCTTGTATTTGTTTTAGGATTTTTTAAATCAATTTCCTTATGAGCCACATTTAAATCTCCACAAACAATTACAGGCTTTGATTTTTCTAAATTTTTTAAATATTTTAAAAATTCATCTTCCCATATCATTCTATAATCTAATCTTAATAACTTATCTTTAGAATTAGGTGTATATACTGTTACAAAATAGTATTCAGAAAATTCTGCAGTTATTACACGTCCTTCATTATCATGTTCTTCAATTCCAATACCATAAGTCACATTTATTGGTTTTTCTTTTGTAAATATTGCAGTACCTGAATACCCTTTTCTTTCTGCATAATTGTAATACATATTATAACCAGGTATTTCTAAATCTAACTGTCCTTCACTAAGTTTTATTTCTTGTAACCCTATTATATCAGGGTTTTGTTCTTCAATATATTCTAAAAATCCTTTTTTTATAACGGCTCTCAAGCCATTTACATTCCATGATATATATTTTTTCATTACTCTCCTAATTTAAATAATTTTAAAATTTTATGAATATCAGCATTATCGTTAGTAAATATTCCAAATTCTTTTCCATCTTTTATCAAAGTAACAGATGGTATAGAGTCTATTTCATACTTCTCCATTATACTAAGTTCATCATCAAGATAAATATTATACAAATAATTATTTTTATTAAAATAAGAAATACTTTCTTCTTCATAATCATATAATTCTTTATTATGAACAATATAAGGATAAACTATAATATATGTTTTAATATTATTATTCATTTTATTTTTTATTTTGTTATAATCTTTCAAAAAATTTTGACAAGCAGGACACCATGCAGCAGCATAAATAATTACCGCATTTTTATTAGTTTTCAATACTTTTTCATATAAATCTTGATTTCCTAATTTTTCATATTTTATCTTTGAAAAAGAAAATATAGGTAAAACCAAAAGTAAAAATAATAATATTTTTTTCATTTCCCCACCCCTATTTATTATTTATTAATATATTTGTGTATATTTTAATTTTTTCTTTATTTTTATCACTATTAGCTATATCTATTAAAATTTCTAGTGCTTTGATATTTTCCTGTGATAAAGCTATTAAAGCATATTTTTTTCTTTCATATTTATCAGTTGATTTTTGTGCTAAAAGTAAACTAGATTCAGCATCACCTAATTTAGAGGCTATCTTTAAATAGTCATCATATTCTTCATTAAGATCTATATCAAATAAAAACTTGTATTCTTGATTTAAATTTACAAGTTTAGTTGCTACTGTAATATCTCCAAACTCAAATGCTTTTTTATACATATTTATAGAATTATATGGATCTCCTGAATTTTCATAATATTCTCCAAGTTTTCTATAAACAGGTATATACTCCATTTTCTCAAGTTTGTCATATATTTCTTTTGCCTTAACCCATTCATCATTTTCAAAATATAAATTGGCTTTTATAAATTCTAATTCTTTATCAAAATGAGGTATTTTATTAATTAATTCAATGTTTTCTTTTCTCTTACTTATAGTTGATACATCAGAATTTTGAAGTAATTTTATTGCTGACTTAGTATGCTTATATGTCTTATATAATTCCTTATATATACTCATAGCTTCATCCAGTTCTCCTTCTAACTCTAAATACTGTGCCTTTGCAAAGAGAGCATCAACATTATTTTCTTCTATAAAAGGTTTTAAAACTTTGTAGGAATCTACTGCATCATACTTTTCTATCAAAAACTTACCTAACCTTAATCTTTCGGCAGATGTAATATCATTTTTATTATACTTAATATATAATTCTTCCATTTGCTTATATTCCTCTAAATTTTTACTCATATCTATATAAACTGGATAAACAGTATAATTTTTAAGTTCGTATGCTTTTTTAAAATAACTATAAGCTTCGGTATATCTTTTTAAATTATATAAATAACTCGCTAAAAATGCTATTGCTTCAACATTATTTTGTTTAGCTGCTTTTTCTAATTTTTCTATAGCTTCACCACTCTTATTTGAAAACAAATCATATCTAGCATTTCTATATTCTGCATAACCGAAAGAAATATTTTCTTTATCATCATAGAATTTTTTTAATATTTCTTCATCTACTAATCCATTTATAGTTTCATATATTTCAGGATCATTTTTATCTGCAGCTTTTTCTAAATATTTCAAAGTATTATCATTATCTTCCTCATATATTTTAATAACAGCCTCTTCAACATAATCAAAAGCCTGATTGAAGTATATATTTTTTTTAAACAGATATACAATAAAAACAACTAAAACTAAAGAAAAAACTAATATTATTTCTTTTAATATTTTATTATTCTTCATTTATAACACCTATCTAATTTGAGAATTATTTTTAATTGAATCATCAACTGTTAAAAGCTTAGTTTTCTTCTTTTCAACTGTTGTTAAAAGCATACCTTGTGATATATGACCTTTTAATTCTACTGGTTTAAGATTTAATACAGCAGCTACTTTTTTCCCTACTAAATCTTGTTCTTGTTTATAATATCTTGCAACTCCCGATAATATTTGTCTTTTATCCTTACCAGTATCTATTATAAATTTTAAAAGAGCATCACTTTCTTTAATTCTCTCAACTTTCTTAATTTCTACTACCCTAATATCTATATTATTAAAATCATCTATAGTTATAGGATTATTAATTTCTATATCATCATATTCATTTTCTACTATTTCTATCCTAGGAAATAAAACATCATTTGTATTTAATTTAGTATTTGATGGAAAAATATACCAATCCCTAACATCTACTAATTTAATATCTTTAACATTTTTTTCTATACCTAAACTATGTAATATTTTATTTGAAGTTTCCGGCATTACTGGATAAATTAATACCCCAACTTTATATATACCTTCTACAAGGTTATATAAAACTTGATTTAATCTTTCTAAATTTCCATTTTTAAATAAAATCCAAGGTTCAGTTTCATCTATATACTTATTAAGTCTAGAAATAAATTTCCATATATTTTTTAACATTTCAGAAAAATTAAAATCTGTGTATGATTTATCTACATTTTCTAAAGTTTCTTTCCATAAATTTAATAACTCATTATCAATTTCTTCATTTTTATCTGTCCTAGAAACAATAAGTTCAAAATATTTATTTTGCATACCAACTACTCTATTTATTAAATTTCCTAAATCATTTGCTAAATCACTATTTATTCTTTGAATAAATGTTTTTTTAGAATAGTCTGCATCCTGTCCAAATGTTGCCTCTCTAAGTAAAAAATATCTAAATGAATCTACACCATATTCTTCTACAACTTCTATTGGGTCTACTACATTACCTAATGATTTACTCATTTTTTCACCTTCTATAGTCCACCAACCATGAACACCTAAAGTATTAGGTAGTTCTATACCAGCAGACATAAGCATAGCAGGCCATATTATTGCATGAAATCTTAAAATATCTTTTCCTACAACATGTATTACTTCTCCATTATTCCAATATTTATTAAAATCATCACTTCCAAAACCAGCTCCTGTAAGATATGAATTTAAAGCATCAAACCAAACATAAACTATATGATCTTTATCTAGTGGTAAAGGTATTCCCCATTTAAATGAAGTTCTTGAGATAGATAAATCTTGTAATCCTTGTTTTACAAAAGATATAACTTCATTTCTTCTACTTTGTGGTTTAATAAAATCAGGATTATTTTCATAAAATTCAAGTAATTTATCTTGATATTTTGATAGTTTAAAGAAATATGATTTTTCTACCATATCTATTACTTCTTTACCCATATACTTACCATCTACAAGTTGTGATTCTGTAACAAAAGTTTCTTCACTAACAGAATATTTTCCTATATATTCACCACTATATATATCTCCATTTTTATAAACAGTTTCTATAATTTTTTGAACATTTTTTTCATGTATAGGATTAGTTGTTCTAACAAACTCATCATATTCTATATTTAATTTATCCCACAATTTAATAAAATCAGATTTCATAAAATCTACCCATTCTTGGGGTGTAACATTATTTTTTTTAGCACTTTCTTCTATTTTTTGACCATGTTCATCAGTTCCAGTAATAAACTTAACATCTATTCCTTTAAGTTTATTATATCTTGATATAACATCACATATTACAGTCGTATAAGCAGTACCTAAATGCGGTTTTGCATTTGGATAATATATTGGTGTCGTTATATACATTGTTTTCATTTTTTTGTCGCTCCCTTTTCTGTTAATTCATATTTTATTCTTTCAACTTCTATTTCATCCATATCAAACTCAAAATTCGTTTGTCTTAATGCTTCATAAAGTATTATTGCTGCTGAATTTGATAAATTAAGAGATCTTCCTATTTTTAGCATAGGTATAGTTATATTATCTTCTTTATATTTATTTAATATTTCTTCAGGTATTCCACGTGATTCTGGTCCAAACATAATATAGTCATTTTCATTATATGTAACATCCGTATATTTTTTTGTTGTTTTAGTTGTAGCAAAGTATATTTTACCATCACCTTTATTAGAAAGAAAGTCTTCAAAACTTTCCCATACTTTTACTTTAACATATTTCCAATAATCAAGACCTGCTCTTTTAACAGCTTTATCATCTAAAGAAAAACCAAGTGGTTTAATTAAATGTAATGTTGTATTTGTAATAACACAACTTCTACCTATATTACCCGTATTATAAGGCATTTCTGGTTGATATAAAACTATGTTCATAATATCCCCTTTCTATATAGAAATCATAGATTTATAATTAAAAAATTTATAGGTATATTTTACTATATATATTTTTTTTTATCAAGGATATATATAAAAAAGACGATAGATATATTTTTCTATCGACTTTTCTATATTTTTATACAAATTTACTAACTATCCTCATAATATCATTATAAAACACATAAATCATTAATAACATTATTAATATAAATCCTATTGTATGAATAGTTTCTTCAATTTTTTTATTTAATTTTATTCCACAAGCTTCTAATAATACAAACACAACACGCCCTCCATCAACAGCAGGAATTGGTATTAAATTAAGAATTCCTATATTTATAGAAAGTATTGCAAATAATGGTAATAATACAATAAATCCATTTTGTTCAATTTGAGATTTAAATACACTTGGAAGACCAACTGGTCCTACTAAATTATTTGCAGCTACTTTTCCTGTTATCAATAATTCTAAACTCTTAAACGTACCTATAAATCCATTTAAAAAACCATTAATTGCACCCATAAATCCATATCCAACTATTATTGAATATATTAAATAAGCTGTAAATGCAGTTAAAAAATTCATAAAAACTCCAGCCAAAAGTACAACAAGTTGTTCACATTTAGGATGTGATATAAAGCCTTCTTTATTATATTTTTCAATTTCTTCAATACTTAAATGAGAATATTCTTTATCATTTTTATCAATCTTCATCATACCTTCAATAGAAACAAATCCACCTATAGGTATTATTCTTATTGAATATTTCGTATCATTAATTTTTTTAGAATAAATTATAGGGCCCATTCCTATAGAAAATTCTGAAACTGGCATTTTAAAATATTTAGCAGTTGAAAAATGACCAAACTCATGTAAAGTTATTATTAATCCCAGTATTAATAAAGTTATAATTATTATCATTATTTAATCCTCTTTTCTAATTCTATCCTTTTATATATATTTCTAACAATATATTTATTTTGTGTATAATAAGCAATATCATTTGTAATTATTAGAACCTCTGTTTCATTTACTAAAGTCATATCTTCCTCAGAATAAATTTTTTCAATATTATCTACATAATTTTTATACTCTTCAACAACTTCTCCTAAAACATACGTATTTTCACCTTTTGAAATCTTAAAAATATATGATAATATGTTATCTTTTCCAGAAATTTCATACATAGATATATTTTTAGAATTTTTATTAAACTCTTTAAAACTAATATCTAATTGTTCAAATATATCCATATACTCTATTTTTAATTTTTCTAAAATTTTATTTGGTGATTCAGAATTATAGTTTTTTGAATCATCATTTGCAGGAATTAATAAAAGAAATCCTTTACTTTCAAGATTTGAAACACTTGTATATGCTGCACTTCTAGAAATTTCTAAAATTTTAGATAATTGTGTTGGATTTAACCCTGGTTTATATACCAAACATTCATATATTTTTGCTTCTATTTCTGAAAAACCTATTTTTTTTAATAGTTTCGTCCACTTAAATTTCATTATTTTATCCCCATTAATTCTTGATATGTACTTTTCATATATGTATCTGTCATTCCTGAAATATAATCGGTAACAATCAATAATCTTAAATAAAGTTTATATGAATATATTTTATTCTTATATTCATTTTCTAAACTATCTTTTTGCTTTCCTTCTAATTGTTCTAATTTAATCTTTTCATTAAGTTCATTTAACATCTTTGTTTCATATTTTTTTGAATATATTCTATATGTTTGTTTTTGATTATCACTCAACAATATTCTAAATTTTTTATCTATTAAACTATCATTTTCATAAGGTGTATCATAATTTATAACAGATTTAACAAATTTATCTAATAAAAACTGTATCATAGTATTTGAACCTAATTCCATTTTATTATTATTTTTAGATTCAAATATATATTTTCTTGCAATTTCTTTTAACAATTTAAGAACATTTGAAGCTTCCGTTTCAGATAAAAGTTCATTCTTAAATCTACCATTCATTATGTTATCATAATTATCTATAAATCTTTTTATGGTATCACGTATTATTAGACCTTGTATAGATATTATCCATCTACTTGCTGCATAACTATCTGGTTTATTATAATTATTTTTAACTGCATCAACTCTATATTTCAATAATCTATCATAATAAAGATTACCTTCAGTAAATCCTGCCATATTAAGTTCATTTAATAAATTATAATAATTTATAAATCCTTTTTTAAGTCCATCTTCTATATCAGCAGTAGCATACGCTATATCATCTGCTGCTTCTAATAAAAAAGTTAAAGGATGTCTAAATACTTTATTCGTTTCAACATCATATGTACCCGTTGATTTTACTATATCCCAAAATATATCTTCTTCAGCTAAAAAATATCCCATTTTTTTATCTTTTATATTTCCACTATTTTTATCTATATTAAGTGAAGAAACTGGATATTTAATCAATGTATTTAACAATGCATATGTTAAATTCATACCATATTCATCAACTATAAAATGTAGTTTTGATACTACCCTTATTGCTTGAGCATTTCCTTCAAAATTAGTAAAGTCACTTATCATTTGTTCATTTAAGATTTCACTTAATTTTTTCTCTTCACCATTTAAATCTTTAATAATTAATTTAGAAAGATTATCTTTAAACCATACTCTTATAGTATCTTCTCCAAAATGTCCAAATGGTGGATTTCCTATATCGTGTATTAAAGATGCTGATGCAAGTATAGTACATATAGCTTCTAATTCCTCATAACCAAAATCTTTATCTATTTTATCTTCAATAATTTTTTTACCTAAATACTGACCTAATGATTTACCGAAAGAAGAAACTTCCAAAGAATGCGTTAATCTTGTTCTAACAAAATCATTCTCCTCTAACGGAAATGCTTGAGTTTTATCTTGTAATCTTCTAAAAGAAGGTGATGATATTATTCTATGATAATCTTTATCAAAATCACTTCTAATATCACTAGCTTTTATCCTACTTCTAGCTCTTTTCGTATCTATCGAAAGTAATTGTTTCCAATTCATATTTTACCTCTATTCTAATATTATTTTTAACCATTTTTTCTCTTTATATCTAAAATAACAAATTATTGAAGAAAATAAATCTGAAATACCACCTAGTAAATATACATATTTTATATCTAAACCAAATATATTTAATCCTAAATATATTAAAGGTAATGAAATAAACCACACACCTACCATATCCACTATCATACCAAAGTATATATCTCCTCCTGCTCTTAGTATACCTACAACAAATAGTAATGATATTGCTTTGTAAACCAAACTTATAGCCTCCATATACATTATAGAATTAGTCAGTTTACTGAGTTCGGTATTTATACCCATAATCCGTAGTATAAAAGGCGTTATTAAAATTAGTATTAACCCTAGAATTATAGAAAGTAAAAACATTAGTTTTATACAAATTTTAGATACTAATTCTGCTTTTTTTAAATCGCCTTTACCAAGCTCATTTCCAATAATAACTGCTGAAGCATTAGAAATACCGGAAAAAACGCTAAATACAATAGAGCTAATAGTTGTAGTTGTAACAATAGCTGCAAATTCTACTACACCAATTTTAGAATAAAATCTAGTTTTAAAATTAGTTCCTACAACCCAAAATATTTCATGTAAAAATGTAGGAAGTGATATCCATAATATACTTTTTACTAAACTTGTTTCTATATTTATCATATTTTTTAATTTATCAATTATTGGTAATTTTAAACTATATACTATATATATCATATATACTAAAGCTAACAATCTTGCAACAACAGTTGCAAAAGCTGCTCCACTTATTCCAAAAATTGGAATTAAAAGTATATTTCCAACAGCATTTACCAACAGTCCAATTAAACTTGAATAAAACGCATATTTTGCCTTATTTATAACCCTAAGTTGCATAGAAAATGCAAAAGATAATCCTGAAAGTGGAAAAGTCAAAACTGCAATTCTAAAATACTCCACTGCAAGTTTTATAACTAAAACATCATTTGTATAAAAAGATACTAATTTTTCAGGGATAAACAACGCAATTAATAAAAATGGAAACGAGATTAATAAACTTACTATTATTAAAAAAGATAATATATTAGACAAATGTTTGTAATCTTTCTTACCATAATATTGAGAAGAAAGTACACTTGCTCCACTATATAACCCAAATGAAGCTACTATAAATACAAAATATATTTGATTTATTATACCTAACCCAGAAACTGCATTAACTCCTAATCCTAATGCTGGATTTTCTCTTCCAACCATAAAATTATCTAAAAAATTAATTAAATTGTACACTAAATTTTCAAGTAAAACTGGTATTCCTATAGAAAATATAGATTTATAAATTAAAATATTCTTATTTTTTATCATCTAAATCCCCTTTATTTTCAAATTCGGAAAATATCAACAAATGATCTGAAACATATTTTCTAATTTCTTTATAATTATTTTTAGTATAATCATATACACCATATCTACCTGTGTATTCTTTTAAATATTTTCTATTAAAAAACATATTATCATAACTATTTGCAAGTCCATTACTTCCAATTGTAGTTTTGAATTTATTAGGATTTATAACTTCCTGAACATTATATTCATTTTTAAAATATTTAAATGAATTATTTGTACTTGGAATATTAAAATCTCCTAAAAGAATAACATCTTCTTCTTTGCTCTTATTTAAAAAATATTTATATACTTTATGATAACGACTAGCCTCTTCTTCTCTATACGACTTATTATCACCAAATATTGAATGTGCAGTAATTAATACAAAATCAAATTTATTTGATTTAACATAAACTGCAAAAGGTGGTCTTATAAATTCTTTAGACTTTCCATCTTTATATATTCCTAAAGATTCTATTTTATCTATTTTATCTTTTTTATATATAAATGCATAATATTCTTTATAGTCTTTTGTTCCAAGTGGTCTAGAAGATATAACATATCCCCATTTCTTATTAGTTATTTTTTCTATTTCATTTTTTAATCTATTCAACCCATCATGATTCATAACCTCTTGTAATGCGACTATATCAAATTTTGATATAATTTTAGCCTGTGTTGTATAATCTTTTTCAACTGTACCTAAACGCAAGGTATTATAACTTGCAATAGTTATAGGTTCAGATAATAATATTGATGAATAAATTAAAAAAAGAAAAGAGATTAATATTTTTCTCACACTAACCCCCTCCTTTATTATTTAATTAATTTGCTCTTTCCATGTATTCACCAGTTCTAGTATCAATTCTTATTTTATCTCCTATATTACAAAATAAAGGAACTTGTAATTGATAACCAGTTTCTATAGTTGCAGGCTTTGTAGCACGTCCTATAGTATCTCCTTTTAATCCTGGTTCTGTATATGTTATTTCACGAACAACAGTATTTGGTAATTCTACACCAACTGGACGTTCTTCATAAAGTAATACTTGTATAACCATTTCTTCAACTAAGAAATCTACTGCATCTCCTAAATCTTCTTCTGTCAAAGTCATTTGATCGAATGTTTCTTGGTTCATGAAATAGTAATCTCCATCCATTTGATATAAAAATTGCATTTGAGATCTATCAAGTATAATATCATTCATCATTTCAGTTGATAAAACAGTTATTTCTTGAACTTTTCCACTTATTAAATCTTTTATTTTAAACTTCATTTCTGCTGCACGCGCTTTTTTACCTGAAGTTGATTGATGTCTATCTGCTTTTAAAATTAAATAAGGTACATTATCTTGTACATAAGTATTACCTTGTCTTAATTCCATTGCTGCTTTCATTTATTTCCTCCTAAATTTATGTATTTTTACTGATTAATTATACTATATTTAAATACTAAAATCAAGATAACAAAAAAAAGGGCATAAACCCTTTTTGATCAAATTGGTGGAATATAGAATTTTCCATAAAAATGTTCTGTTTTATATGTATTTATTATAGCAGAAGGATCAGCTTTTAGTATAGTTTCCACTACATCGTTAACCTCATAAACAGATACAACAGTATAACAAAATGAAACTTCTTCATTAGAATATGCACCATTTGCCCTAAATTTAGTCATACCATGTCTATAATTTTCAATATATGCCTTTATTACCTCTTTTTCTTTTTTAGTTACTATATTTAATGTTATCCTATGATACCTATTATAGAAAGTATCTATAACCTTAGTTGTTACAAATTGAAAAACTAAAGTATATCCAGCATTATCCCATCCAAACATATATCCAAATATAAAAATTATAAGCATATTCAATACAAATACATAAAGCCATATAGATTTATTTATTCTATTTGAAATATATAAAGCTATAAAATCAGTACCTCCTGATGAACCACCAGCTTTAAGTGCAAGTACAAGTTCAAGTCCATAAACAACTGCACCTATAGTAATATTTAAAACTATACTATTAAATAGTGGTTCAAAATGTAATCTTTCTAAAAAGAATGAACATGCAAAAATTTGAACTAATGAGTAAAAAACAAATTTTTTACTAATTTCTTTAGCACACATTAATGCTACTGGAAAATTAAGTATTATTAATAATATTGCTAAAGGTATTTGAAAACTAGTAGTTTCTAATATTTTATTAAATAATAATGCAATTCCTGTGAAACCTCCTGTTATCAAATTAGAAGGTCTAATAAAAACTTCAATGGAATAAGCTTGTATAAATCCAGAAATTATCATTAAAATAGTTGTAATTATATATGCCGAATATTTTTTATACACATCTCTCATTACTTATCTATCTCCTAAAAATAATTAATCAACTATTACTATAACATTTTCTTCAGGATATGTAAATCCTGATTTTTGTATTTTATTATTACCATTTACCCATTTGTACAAATAATATATTGAATCATCTTCATTTCTAACACATTTATGTGATAATGGGATAGTTCCTAAATGAGAGGCTGTAACTTTTTTTCTTACTTCTCTTGATTCTTTAGGATCATAAGTTGAAGGTATACCATGAAGATATGCTCCTCCATTAAATCTTATAGCATATTTAGCATCACCTATTATTTTTTTTTCATCCGTATCTGAAGTATAAGGCATTACAGGTTTAGTATATGCAACACTAAATATCCCTCTTGGTGTTACAAAACCAGCACCACTAGATATACCCGTAGTTACATATCCTACACTATTAACATTAAATACTCCTGTTTCTTTATTTCTTTCTATACTAACTTGCGTTTGACTATGTCTATCTACATAAATAAACTTATTAACATCATCTTTTACATCTAATTTTTTTATATATCTCTTATTTTTCTTAGGTATTTTATATAATTCATCTCCATAGGACATAGTTTTAATATATATATATTTACTATCTTCTTTCACAATAGTAAATAAAGACCTATCACCTAGATTTATAAAACTTGTTTTTTCTCCATAAGCTTTAATACTTTGATTATCAGGATTCCCATATTTATCTGATTTTTCATCAGTTGATGATACTAAATTATACACATCTATATAGTATATATTTTTACCTTCATTTAAAGTATCTTCTATAAAAATGTTAATCGCATTACCTAATTTTACAGCTTTCTCCCAATTAAATGCTCTAATAACAGCAGAATTTTTAGGAATATAAGCTATATTTTTATTATACAATACTACATACCATTCATTTTTATTTGCATCAACAACTTTTCCCTTATATGCAAGTCTTGAGCCTTTATTTAATATCTTTAACGTTTTTGATTTTGAGTTTGGTTGTATTTTTAAAGCAGTTTGTCTATTAAAATATACAAAATAATTAAAATCTTTATTAAAATATTTATCAAATTTTAAATTTAAAGTATAATTATTAGTCCTTACCTTTTTTTCTACAATCTTTTCAGTTTTTTCAACTTCTTCTACTACAGTATTTTTACTTTTATCATTAACTTCTTCTTCAGTAAATGATACCATAGGAAATAGTATTAAAGATATAATAAATAAATACTTTTTCATTAAATCACCTCTTTATTATATATCTACAGATACAATTTTTGATTCCCCAACTTCCTTATTCATAGATACACCATATAGTCTATCTGCCCCCTTCATAGTCTCTTTATTATGTGTTATAAGGATAAATTGTGATTTTTCTATAAATCTTCTTAATAACTCAACTATTTTTTTTGTATTTCTTTCATCTAGTGCTGCTTCTATTTCGTCAAAGAAAGTAAACGGTGATGGTTTAAACATAAATATAGCCATTATAAAAGAAACAGCAAGCATAGATTTTTCTCCCCCAGATAAAAGTAAAAGAGTTTGTTCAGGTTTATTTTTATATTTAACACTTAATTCAAGACCTGAAGAAAGAATATCATCCGGATTTGTAAGTTTAATATCACCTCTTGCACCATAAAATATTTCTGAACACATATATTTAAAATTATTTTTAATTTCAGTCAAAGCATAAGAAAATTTAGTTTTCATTTCATCATCTATTTTAGAAATTAATTCTCTTATAGATCTTGAAGACTTTTCTAAATCTTGCATTTGCTCTAATAAAATGCTGTGTTTTTCAAATTCTATATTATACTCTTCTATTGAAGAAAGATTTACTAATCCAATATTATTTTTCTTATATTCTAATGAAGATATATCTCTTTTAATACCATTAATATCTTCCTCACCGATATTAAAGTATTTATCACTATTTTTAATATTATCTACTTTTTCTTCCTCTATCCTCATATTTTCTAAAGTATTCTCTAAATCATTAGAATTTCTGATAATATTTTCAGCTAATTTTTCAGATAAATTACTTTCTTTTATTAATTCTTTTTCAAGTTCATTTCTTACTTTAATTAAATTATGTTCTTTTTCATCTATCAATTTAAGTAAATCTTCAAACTTCTTAATATTCTCATTATTACTATTTTTTTCTTTTTCTATATTTTTAACAAGTTCTTCATACTCTCTTAAATTTAAATCAAACTTTTCAAATAGCTTATCTTTATCATTTTCAAAAGCAAATATATCGTCAATATCTTTACTTAATATATCATATTGATTTTTAATATCTTTTTTATTATTTAAGATATTAGTATATTTTTCATTTAAAACTGCATATTCAACATTAATCGTATTTAATTTTTTTATCAACTTATTAATATTTCCTATATTACCAAGTTCTATTTCTAAATCTTGCTTAATATCAAATATTTCATCTAATCTTTCACTATTTTTTTTAATATTCTCTTTATTCAAGTCTATTTTATCTTTATTTTCAACAATAGATGTTTCTGTTTCTTTAATTTCATATTCTATAGTTTTAATAGCTCTTATAATTGAAGATATTTTATAATTAACATCCTCTATGCTATTTTTAACTTCATTTAATTTACCTATATTCTCATTTTTAAATACATCTGAAAGTTCTTCTTTTAAAGAATATATATTTTGTGTAATTTTTTCATATTTACTATCAGCTTCAGACTTCAATTTTTCTATACTATATAACTCTTTTTCTTTGTTATTTAACTCATCTTTTTTTAATAATGTTAAGTCAACCTTATTCTTTTTAAATCCACCTGTTACTCTTCCACGACTAGAGAATATATCACCATCTAGAGTTATTATTTTATCATTAAACCCTTGTTTAATAACCTTATTAGCCGTTTCAATACTATCAACTACTATAGAATTCCCAAAAATATATGTTATCAAAATATTAAGATTTAATTTTGAATTAATATTAACTAAATTTTTAGCAAAGTCTATTACTCCATCAATCTTAGGTAAAACTACATTTCTTTCATAATTTTTAATAATATTCAAAGATAAGAAAGAAACTGTTCCAATTTTTTCTTTTTTCAAATCTGATATGTATATATTAACTTTATTAGAATCATTTATAACTATATCATTTAAAAGTCCACCTGCAAGACCAGATATTGCAGTTAAATACTTTTCATCAAGTTTAAGTAAATTAGAAACACTATCTATTACATTTCTATCATTTTTATATTTATTTAGTATATATTTAGTAGATGATGATGTAAAATAGTTTTCTTCTATTGTCTTTTGCATAGATATTATTTCAGATTTTAATATTTGTATTTTATGAGTATATGAATTAATATTTTTGGATATATTATTTTTTTCATATTCAAGTTCTTGAATATCTAAATTTATCTTATCTTCTTTATTTTTAGCTTCTTCTCCAACTTTAGAAAATTCATCCTTTTTAAAATTTAATGAGTCTAATTCTAAATTTAGACCGTTAAGTTTAATATCGTTTTCATTCTTTTCATTTTGTAAAGTTTGAAGATTATTTTCGGATAATTTAATTTTTCTTTCAAGTTCTTCATTTGATATTTTTAACTTATATATTTCAACTTCAATATTTCTTAATTCATCATCTTTTTCTTCTACTTGTTTATTGATAATCTCAAGTTTATTATTAATATCTTCTATTTCATTTTCTAGTTTTTCTTTTAATTTAGCTTTTTTATCAAATTCAATAAAAGTATCTTTTTCTTGAATTTCTATAGATTCCAATTTATCTTTTTGATTATTTAAATCAATTATCAGTTTATCTTTTAACAATATTTTTTCATTAAGTTTAACTTCAAAATTAGATTTTTCTTGTTTAATATTATTTAATTTATTTTTATTTTTCTCTAACTCTTCATATATTAAATTAGTCTTTGATTTATATTCATTCAACTTGTCTTGATTTGTATTTCTTTCTGTTATTAAACTAGATAATTCTATATTTTCTTGTTCTAACTTTAATTCTATTTCTTTAATCTTACTTTCTATTTCTTTTTTTCTATTTTTTAATTCTTTATCTAAATTTTCAAATTTAACTAAATTAAATTCATCTAACATATACTTTAATACTTCTATATCTTCTATTATAGTTTTATATAAACTAGCTTTTTCAGATTCATTTTTTAATCTTTTTACTCTATTATCTAGATCCTTTTCAATAAAACTTATTTTTTCAAGTTCTCCTGCAACATTTTCAAGTCTTTTAAGTGCATCTTCTTTCTCAATTTTAGCTTTTTTTGTTCCAGCTGCTTCTTCAATAATTTCACGAATTTCTTTAGGATTTGAACCTATTATTCTTTCTACTCTACCTTGACCAATTATAGAATAGGCTTGTTTCCCTATACCCGTATCCATAAATAAATTATGTATATCTTTTAGTCTAGCTCTTTTATTATTTATTAAATACTCACCTTCACCATTTCTATAGACTTTTCTAGTTATTTTAACTTCATCACTTTCATAATCTAAATATCTATCAGAATTTTCAATAATTAGTGATACCTCTGCAAAATTTGAGGCACGTTTATTTTTACCCCCTGAAAAAATTATATCACTACTTTGCGCTGCTCTTATGCTCTTATAACTTTGTTCTCCTAAAACCCATAATATAGCATCTAATATATTACTTTTTCCACTTCCATTAGGTCCAACAACAGCTGTAATTCCACGTGTAAAATCAAGTATTGTTTTATTTGAAAAAGATTTAAACCCATCTAATTCTAGTGCTTTTAAATACATTTTTCCCCTTTATTAATCTTCAAATTTTATATCAATTTTTTCTATTTTTAAATCTATTTTTTCAACTTCTATACCAGCATTTTCTAACATACGAACAGATGCTTTAGTGCTATCTTTATCTTTATGTTTATCTGAAAAATATACTACTTTAGAAATTCCTGATTGAATGATAGCTTTACTACATTCATTACAAGGAAAATGAGTAACATATATAGTTGCATCTTTAACACTTTTATTTGAATTAAGTATAGCATTTAATTCAGCATGTACTACATAAGGATATTTTGTTTCTAAATATTCTCCTTCTTTTCCCCAAGGCATATTATCGTCGTTATTTCCTCTAGGGAATCCATTATATCCTATACCTATTATTTTATCATCTATTACTATACAAGCTCCAACCTGAGTTACAGGATCTTTACTTCTTTTGGCTGATAAAAATGCAATTCCCATAAAATATTCTTGCCACGATAAATAGTTTTCTCTTTTCATTTTATCCTCCTATTTAACTACACTTTCTATTTTTTTATTATATAAAATAGTTTCAAGCTCATCACCAGTTTTAACATTCATATTTGATGTTATAACCTTACCATTTAATTTCGTTATACTAAATCCTTTTTCTAATATATCATCTATTGAATGCTTAGAAAGAGATAAAGTCAATTTTTCAAGTTCTATTTTCTTATTTTTTAATACATTAAACATATTGTTATCAAGTTTTTCAGATAAATTTATTATATTTTTATTTTCTTTTTCTAATTTATCCATAATTTTATTTAAACTAACTCTATCTTTTAATAAATTTAATTCAATAATTTTGTTATTTCTCTTATTTTCTAAAGCAATATTTGCTCTATTTTCTAAATCGGAATTAAACATCCTCAATGTATTAAATTTATTAGAAAAATTTTTTAATACGTATGAATTTGAAAAATTAGATAATTCATTTTTCTTTATAGAATATTTATTATTTAATAATAAATATAATCTATTTTTAAAATTATTTAATTCTTTAATATTTTCATCATAATTTTTTATAAGTTTTTCAGCAGCTTGAGTTGGAGTTGAAGCACGTAAATCAGCAACATAATCTGAAAGAAGTGTATCAGATTCATGACCAACTGCCGATACTACAAATATTTTTGAATTATATATAGCTTCTATTACCTCAACTTCATTGAACGCCCAAAGATCTTCTATACTTCCCCCACCTCTTCCAACTATCAATGCATCTAAATTATATTTATCATTATTTTCATTAAAATATTTTATAGCTTCTGAAATTTCCTCTTTAGCTCCTTCACCTTGAACTTTTACAGGATAAAGAAATATATCAACATATTTATCTCTATTATGTATAGTTTTTATAATATCTTGTATAGCAGCTCCTGTAGAAGCTGTAATTACTCCAACTCTTTTAACAAGATATGGAATATTTTTTTTTATTTCATCACTAAAATATCCTTTTTTTCTATATTCTTCTCTTCTTAATTCAAGTTGTTTGTATAATTGTCCTAACTTATCAGCTTTTTTTAATTTTTCTACTGTAAAAGTAATTGTTCCATAAGGTTTATAATAAGAAACAGATGCTAAAATTTCAACCTTTGTTCCCTCTACTAAATTATCTGGTATATTTTTATATCTATATGAAAATACAGCACATTTAATTATACTATCATCATCTTTTAAGGAAAAATACAGATGCCCAGATTTTTGATATACAACATTTGATATTTCACCTTCTATATATATAGATTTTAAATCATAAGTATTGGAAAGTACATTTTCTAAAATATCTGCTACTTCTCCTACTTTGTATACTTTACTCATTTATTCTCCTAATTTATTATATATTTCTTCCTTATACCCAATATATACTTCATTATTTAATACAAGAATAGGTCTTTTAACAAGTTTACCATCACTTGCTAAAAGAGTGAGTTTTTCATCAAAAGTCAAATCTAATAATTTATCTTTTAACTTTAATGCCTTATAAACCAAACCACTCTTATTAAAAAATGTATTAATATCCTGTTTTGATATATTAATGATCTCTTCTATTTCTTTTTTCTCTAATTTTTCAGTAACAAGATCACGATATTTAACTTCTATATCCATATCATTTAATTTTTTATATGCTTTTTTACAAGTACTACATTTACTATAGCATAAAAAAATATTGTCCATTTACATCAACTCCAATAACATTTCTTTTAATTTATTTATTTTATTACGTCTATCAATAGCTTCTTCATATTGATAATTATCAGCAAATTTTTTCATTTCTAATTCTAGTTTTTTAATCTCTTTTTCAATTTCTAAAGTATTTTTAAATTTCTTAACTACAACTTTTTCATTTACTTCTTCTTCATATTCCAATAAAGATTCTGTATTATGAGATATAACATTTTTAGGAATTATTCCATTTTCTATATTATACTCTTGTTGTAATTTACGCCTTCTATCAACTTCATCAATTGCCTCTTTCATAGATTTAGTTATTCTATCTGCATAAAGCAGTACATGCCCATTAACATTTCTAGCAGCACGTCCCATAGTTTGTATTAAAGATCTTCTTGATCTTAAGAAACCTTCCTTATCTGCTTCAAGTATTGCAACTAATGTAACCTCTGGAAGATCTAGACCTTCTCTTAATAAATTAATACCAACTAATACATCAAATTCTCCATTTCTTAGTCCTTTAACAATTTCAACTCTTTCTATAGTTGATATTTCAGAGTGCATATATTTTACTCTTATACCTAAATCAGTATAATAATCAGTTAACTCTTCTGCCATTTTTTTTGTCAAAGTTGTAACTAGGACTCTTTCTCCTTTTTTCACTCTTTCATTTATATCATCCATTAAATTATCTACTTGATTTTCCGTAGGTCTAATTTCTATAGTAGGTTCAACTATACCAGTTGGTCTAACTATTAATTCTACTACTTCATCCCCTGATTCATTTAATTCATAATCACTAGGTGTGGCAGAAACATACACTACTTGATTTACTTTAGAGAAAAATTCCTCACTTCTTAATGGTCTATTATCTAAAGCTGAAGGCAATCTAAAACCATGATTTACAAGCATTTCTTTTCTACTTCTATCTCCATTATACATTCCTCCAATTTGTGGAACCATAATATGAGATTCATCTAAGAATACTATAGGATCTTCCGGAAAATAGTCTAATAAAGTATATGGAGCTTCTCCTTCTTTTTTACCTGTTAAATATCTTGAATAATTCTCCATACCTTTACAATATCCTATTTCTCTTATCATTTCAATATCATATTCTGTTCTTTGTTTTATTCTTTGAGCTTCAAGTATTTTACCCTCTTTTTCAAATTCTTCTATTCTAATATCTAAATCTTTTTTTATTTCTTCAACTAATACACTATTTCTAACTTCAGATAAATAGTGTGTTGCTGGCATAAGATTTAATCTCTTTACATCTCTTACTTTTTTATAAGTCAAAGTATGTAATTCTGAAATAGAATCTATATCTTCATCAAAAAATTCTATCCTATATACAACATCTTGATATATAGGGTATATATCAATTGCATCGCCTTTTACTCTAAACTTCCCTCTTTCAAGTACCATATCATTTCTTTCATATCTTAAATTTAAAAGAGCTTTTATTAACTTTTCTCTAGTATAATCATTTTGAGTCACATCTAAGTATACACTATTACTTGAATATGAATTAGGAGAACCCAATCCATATATAGCAGAAACAGAAGCAATAACTATTACATCCTTTCTATTCAAAAGAGCAGCAGTAGCTGCGTGAGTTAGTTTATCTATCTCTTCATTTATTGCTGCATCTTTTTCTATATATGTATCTGTAGATTGTATATACGCTTCTGGTTGATAATAATCATAATAAGAAACAAAATATTCAACTGCATTTTCAGGAAAAAATTGTTTATACTCATTATATAATTGGGCTGCAAGTATTTTATTTGGAGCCATAATTAAGGCAGGACGCCCTAATTCTTTTATAACATTTGCTATAGTAAAAGTTTTTCCACTTCCTGTAACTCCTAATAATATTTGATCACTTATACCATTTTTTATATTTTTAACTATTTGTTTTATAGCCTTTGGTTGATCTCCTGTTGGCTTATATTTTGAATTTAATTTAAATTCCATATTTTCCTTCTTTATTTTAAATTTTCCTTAATTTGTTCTAACACATTCTTAGGATTATTTAATAAAGTTTCATATCTAAAGAATATAGTTCCTTTAACTTCTGGGTAAGATTCATTTAACTTTAATTGTTTAGTTGTTTCTTCACTATCTTCCCATTCATTAACCTTATATGTCCCTTGCCCTACATATAGAGCAGTATTTGTTTCACGTGCTTTTTGAGACCACCATTTAACTAATTCTGAATAATCGGCTTTACTATGTCCTATTTTCCAATATATTTGTGGAGCTATATAATCAACCCATCCTTCTTTCATCCATTCTATACTATCTGCATAAAGAGAATCATAAGACTGAAGTCCTTTAGTGTCAGAGCCTGTTAAATCATTATCCTTATTTCTCCAAATCCCAAACGGAGAAACTCCAAATGATATTCCTGGTTTGATTTTATGAACAGATACAGATAAATTCTTTATCATATTATTTACATTATCTCTTCTCCAGTCTGCTTTATTATCAAAATTTTTCCCATATATTTCATATTCTTTATCATCTACATTTTCAGGTAAACTTGAAGTAGCTGATGGATATGGATAGAAATAATCATCTAAATGTAATCCATCTATATCATATTTACTAACTATATATTCTATTTCTTTTGAAACATATTTAACTACTTCTGGACTACCAGGATTCATATAAAATTTATTATCATAAGTAAATATCCATTCAGGATGTTTTTTTACTACACTTTTACTTGATAATTTATCTAAGTCTAAACTCATTGATGATCTATATGGATTTATCCAAGCATGTAATTCAATCCCTCTACTATGTGCTGCTTCTATTGCATATTCTAAAGGATCAAATCCAGGATATTTATCTTGAGTTCCTGTTAAATATATAGACCAAGGTTCATTTTCTGATAAATAGAAAGCATCTGCTGTAGGTCTAACGTGAAAAAATACAGCATTTAATCCCCAAGATTTAACATTATCCATTATTGTATCTATTTCTTTTTTTTGAGATTCTGCACTTGAAGTGTGTGGAAAATCAAGTCTTGCCACAGTTGCCACCCAAACACCTTTTAAATTATTGTTTAATACTCTTTGATTTCTATCAAATACATTTGTTTTTAAATTTTCATTTGATAAAATTTCTTCATTATCAATTTTTGAAGTTTCTTCATTTATTTTATGTATATCTTTAACTTCTAATTTTTTTTCTTTTTCTAAATCTTCTATTTTAATTAGTGTTATTTCACCTTCTTTTTTTGTTTCATCAAAATTCAATTCATATTTAGGATTATATTCTTTGTATAAGTCTTTCTTAGTTTCTTCTGTTGTTGAACATGAAATTAAAAAAGCAACTGAAACTAACCCAAAAATTATTTTTTTCATTTTCCCTCCTATTTTTTTACTAATCCTACTCCATCTCCATAAGGTAATAATACAAAATCCGTATTATCATTCAAATACTTTATAAAGCTTTTTAAATTATTTATTATAGTTTTATACCTCTTAGGTATTTCTATTTCTGCAACGTATCCTCTAAACATAATGTTATCTATAAAAATTAGACCACCATCATTTAACATTTTATACGAATATTCAAAAAATTCTCTGTATTTTGACTTAGATGCATCTATGAATATGAAATCATATTTATTCCCTTCAAGTTTAGGTAACTCAACTAATGCATCCCCTTTAATAGAGTTTACATAATTATTTAAATTAAATTTTTCAAAATTTAATCTTGATTTTTCATATCTATCATCATCTATTTCTATAGTTGTTAATTTCCCATTATTACTTTTAGCAATTTGAGCTAAAAATATTCCTGAATAACCAACAGCCGTTCCAATTTCTAATATATTCTGTGCTTTTATACTACTTGCCATAAATATCATAAATTTTAAAACATCTCTTGTAATTATAGGGACATTTTCATCTATTGAATTTTTTTCTAATTTCAAAATTTCTTCATTATCAAATTTAACTAAATCTTGTACAAATTTAGTAGAATTTAAAAAATTTTCTATCATTTTTACCTCTCAATCGTACTATTATTTTAACATATTTCAAAAACTACTTCAATAGATGGTTGGGAAGTAATAAGTATTTATTTTAGGTTATTTAGTACATTAAATCTTAATATTAGTGATTACACTTTTAAACATCTTTATATAATTTATAAAATTTCTACATCAACAATAAATCCAAACCAATTAGTTATTTTAATATCATTACCTATCAACTTGATTAACTACTTTTTTACTTTTTTAATCTTCAATTACAAATAATTAAAAAATGTAGCTTCAAACTTTTAATTATATATATTCGTCGCTACATTATTTTATAATTTTATTTTAATTTTTAATCAACATTTAGTCTTTTTACTAAATCTTCTAAATTTTGAAGTTTTTTAGTTAAATTTTCAATTTCTAAATCATCATTACTATAACTTATACCAAATTGATAAGATAATCCTAAACCAACTGAAAATTGAACTTTAGTGTTAATTGAACTATTTAGTCTAGCAATTACATTTCCATTAGGATCTCCACCACTTACACCTAAAGCAAAAGCGTGTTCTCTACCATACATTCCATATCCAAATGAAATATTTAAAAGTCTATCATCACTAATATTAACTTGTGGTAAACTTGAAATTGCAATAGCACTTGCTATACCAGCATTAGCTTTAATACTTTTTTCATTTATATTATTAAATACTTGTAATTTTTCATTTGGTTTTGTTAAATCAATAGTCTTTAATTTTTCATCTATCAATTCTTTAGATTTGCTATCTGTTAAAAGTCCTTTTTCTTCTAATTTTTTAGTATAAGCATCAACTTCTATATTACTTCCATCTTTTTTTTCTAAATTAGTTAATCTATTATCAATTTCAGAACTTTTTATGTAACTATTTTCAAGTATTTCTTTTATATTTCTATCTGTTATTAATTTATTTCCTTCTTTTCCTAAACTTAATACTTTAATATACTTATCTACATCTATATTATCTCCAGAAATGTTAGATTTATTATCAATTTTTTCTTCTATTTCATTTTTGTTATATAATGTTGTCAAACTATCTTGAAATTTTTTATCACTAATTAAATTAGATTTTGATAATACTTCCCTATATTCCCCAGTATTAATATTACTAGAATCTGTTTCTGCTAATTCCTTATTATCTAATATATTACTTAAAAACTCTTTTGTAACATTACTTTTTAATAATGATACATCTTTTAATTTATCATACTCTCCCTTTTCTAATAAGCCAGAATAATCTTGATTAGATGTTCTATTATTTATTAATTCATCAATTTTATTTTTACTATATATATTATCTCCACTATTTATATAATTATATAATATTTTACCACTTATTAAATAATTAGAAGTTGAGGAAATATTATCTGTAGTTAATAATTTTAGTGCTTGATTTTTTAAAGTTTCATCATCACTATTTGATAAATCTTTAAATAAATATGAACTAAAATCATTATCAGTATTTTTGTTATATAATATATCTTTAAATTGTTTTAGAGTTATAGCATCACTTTCATTTAAAGCTCTCTCAACATTTACTATACGTCTAAGGTGATTACTATTCCCAATTGACAATGAATTATATACTGCTTCAGAGTTATTCCCAAGAACAATAGTATATGATTTTGTTTCATCTATTCTTACATTACTACCGAATACATAATTAAACCACATACCTTTAGGATATTTATGATTATTTACTTCATAAGTATAATCTTTTTTCCCATACCAATCTTCTCCATACCAATTATTTGTTCCAAAATTAAATGAATCATATCCAGCCATATAATTACTATCACCTATGGTATATGTTGGATACTTATTATAGAAACTAAAACTTTTATTATTTTTACCTAATACAAATGAATTATCACCTTTTACACTATTATCTTCACCCATACCTATAGAATATGCTGAACCATCTGTCATACCATTACCTATAGCTATAGCTCCTTCATGTTGGGGATAATTTACAAACCCTATAGATACATTATTCCCACCAATATCTGGTCTATTTGTTATACCTATAGCTACCGAATTATCATTACCTGTACTATTCTCATTTCCTATTGTAACAGAACTATTTTTTCTTATAGTATTATTGTTTCCTATAACAACATTATTATCTCCTGTTATTGTATTAGGATTACCTTTAATAATATTATTTTCTCCACTAAAAGATAGATTAAATAAAATTAGTGATATTAAAATTAAATATTTTTTCATAATAGCCCCCTATTTAATTTTTCTCTTTATTAAATTTTCTAGTTCTGCTATTTTCTTATTTAATTCATCTATTTTACTGTTTCTATTATTAACTTTAACATTAGGAATTGCAAATTGATATGCACCACCTACACCTATACCAAAGCCTGCTTTTGTATTAATTGATGTATTTACCTTATATACAAAACTACCACTAGGTTCTGTACCACTAATTCCAAGTGCAAAAGCATGCTCTCCTGAATACATACCATAACTTACTCCAATATTAAATAATTGATTATTTGTAGTATTTATTTGCGTTAAACTTCCTACAGCTATAGCATTTGCAACACCTGATATAGCTTTTTCTGATTCTTGATTAGCTTTAGTCAACTTTTCTTCTAAAGAAGATATTCCTATTTTAGAAAACCTATCTTCTAAATATGACTTTAATTTAGTATCAGTTATCAATCTATTTTGAGGATTGTTTAAATCACTACTATCACTTAATTTTTTAACATATTTATCAACTTCAATATTACTTCCATCTTTTTTAGAATATTGAGATAATTTTTCTTCTAATTTTGTATTATTAGTATAATTAGAAGTTAAATATTCA
Source organism: uncultured Streptobacillus sp. (assembly GCA_963526495.1). Taxonomy (GTDB): domain Bacteria; phylum Fusobacteriota; class Fusobacteriia; order Fusobacteriales; family Leptotrichiaceae; genus CAURNT01. The sequence continues at coordinate 49,911 of CAURNT010000001.1, forward strand.
TTAATTTTTGTATCAGTTACTAAAGCCCCAGTTGGATTTAAAATATTAGACCCATTACTCAATTTTTTAACATATTCAATAACATTTATATTTTTAGCATCTTTGTCTGCTTTTAACTCAAGCTTTCCATCAACAATATTTTTATTTAAATAATTCTCAGTTAAATATTTATTAACTATTTTATCTGTAACAAAAGAACCTTTAGGAGTTTGTATGTTAGCACCTTCACTTAGTTTTTCAACATATTTATCTACCTCTATATTACTTGCATCCGTAAAACTAACTTCTTTATTTCCTAATTTATCTAATATATATTTTTTATTTAGTTCCGATTTATTTAAAACTTCATTTTTAAAATTATCAAAATCACTTTTATTTACAAAATTACTTGTATCAACATTTCCTGAATTATTAGATATATTTTGAATTTTTGTATCTATTTCAGCTTTAGTGTATGTATAATTAGATATGTACTCATAAGCTGTTTTACCTGTAATAAAGTTAGTATCACTAGCTGTAATTGTTCCCTTATTTAAAATATTTAATAATTTTTCTTTAGCTTTTACTTCATCAATATTAGAAAAATCTTTTTTTAAATATTGACTTAAATCTACTTCATTATTAGAAGCCATAGTTTCAGTTGTATTTTTATTATTTTTAATTAAAGTTTTTGCTTGACCTAATGTTATTACATCACTATCATTTTGTGCTTCTGCAACATTTACTATTCTTCTTTTAGTTGTTGAATTTCCAATAGATAGGGCATTACTTACAGCTTCACTTCTACTTCCTAATACTATAGCATCCGTTACACCATTATTAACTGTTACATCACTACCAAAAATATATACATCTCTAGAAATTTCATTTTCAAAAATATTTCTACTTCCAAATACAAAATTAGAGTTTCCTTTTACATTATTTTTCTCACCAATTACATAATTTTTTTCACCTGAAATATTATTTTCTCTACCACTAACTACCGAATGATTACCTTGATTAATATTTCCATAACCAAAACTAATTGAATATCCATTAGTTATATTCTTCGTACCAAAAGCTATTGATTCTTGTCCTGTAGATTTATTTTCAAGACCTATAGCAATACTTGTAGAACCTAGTGCCTTATTTTTTTTACCTATAGCAATTGAATTACTCGTATTAGTTTCATTTTCTATTCCTATACTAACTGATTTTTCGCCAACTGCTTTATTATTATTCCCTACTGCAACGGTATCATTTCCATTTGCAACATTATCAATACCATCTGCTATTGCATTATTACCTTCTTTACTATTTTCAGCTAATAATATTAAAGAGACAATTGATAAAACTAAAAATATTTTTTTCATAATAACTCCTTCTTTATTGTAATAAAAAGAGGCATATTTCTATACCCCTAATTATGTTATAATATTTTTTTATAGATTTTATGTAAATTTCAAATCTTAATTTATTAGGTTTATATATACGTATTAATTATAAGTCTATTATCCTTTTATTTAATTTCTCTATATACTTCATTAATAAATTTCTTTAATATTCTTTTATTAAATATTCATAAGCAGAAAGAGCAGCTTTTGCACCTTCTCCCATTGCTATTATAACTTGTTTATATCTAACATCTGTACAATCTCCAGCTGCAAATATACCTTCAACTGATGTTTTATTTACTGAATCAATTTTAATTTCACTATTTGTATTTATATCTAATATATCACTTACAAACGATGTATTTGCAACTGTACCTATTTCAACAAATATTCCATCTGTCTTAATTTCTTCAACAACATTGCTATCTCTATTTAATATTTTCAATCCTTCAGCAAAAAGATTACCTGTTACACTTTGAGCTGCACTTGAAGTAAGAATTTTTACATTTTCTAAACTACTTAGTTTATTTTTTAAAACTTCATCAGCATTAATAGTAGAGCTATATTCAACCAAAGTAATAGTTTTAGCAATATTTGAAAGATCTATTGCTGCTTCTACTCCTGAATTCCCTCCTCCGATTATAACAACATCCTTATTTCTATAAAAAGGTCCATCACAAGTAGCGCAATAATGTACTCCTTTACCTGCATACTTGTCTTCTCCTTCTATTCCAAGTTTTTTCCATATAGCACCTGTAGCAACTATAACAGTTTTTGATTTAACTTCTAATTCATCATCTAAAATTAAAACATTATCTTTAGACTCTTTAATAACTTTTTTAACTTTATGTCCTTTATAAAAAGCTATTTCATATTCATTTAAGTGTTTTTCAAGACTTTGTGAAAAATCAAATCCATTTGTAAGTGGAGTTCCGATAATATTTTCTATATCGTTTGTATTTATCAATTGTCCTCCTACTAAATCACCTATCATTGCAACTTTTAAACCTTTTCTAGCACCATAAATAGCTGCTGAAACTGCAGCAGGTCCTGCACCAATAACTGCTATATCATATTTAATATTTACATCTAATTTTAATAGTTTACTCATTTCTACCTCTTATTTAAATAATTTTACTATTTTTTTCTTACCACAACGTAATATCATTTCATCTTTAATTTCTACATCAACTTTAATATCATTAATTGCTTCATCATTAATTTTAACTGCATTTTGCTCTATTAATCTTCTACCTTCACTATTTGTTTTAATAAATCCTACCTTAGTTAATAATTCAAGTATATTTATATTTTCTACACCAACATTAAATTCAGGTAATTCAACATTTAGATTTTTATTACTAAATACATTTTCAAACCAAGATCTTGCATCAATAGCTGCTTCTTTACCATAATATATTTCAACTAATTCCATTCCTAATCTTTTCTTAGCTTCCATAGGATGACCTTTTAGTATTTCTTTAACTTCAGCTAAATCAATATCTGTTATCATTTCATAATAATTTTTCATTAAATCATCAGATATAGACATTATTTTTCCAAACATATCATTAGGAGTATCTTTAATTGAAATATAGTTTCCTAGTGATTTAGACATCTTTTCTATACCATCTAGACCAACTAGTATAGGCATTATCATACATACTTGTTGCTCTTGATTAAAGTTTTTTTGTAAATCTCTACCTCTTAATAAATTAAATTTTTGTTCAGTTGCTCCAAGTTCTACATCAGCTTTTAATTCAACTGAATCATATCCCTGTAATATTGGATACATAAACTCTATTAAAGATACAGGTTGATTATTTGCAAGTCTTTTAGCAAAATCTTCTCTTTGTATCATTTGTGATACTGTAAACATAGATAAAAGTTTTAAAACTTCAGTTAAACTAAGAGTTTCAAGCCATTCATGATTATACACTACTTTCAACTTATCTAAATCAAGTATTATTGCAACTTGTTCTAAATATGTTTTTATGTTTTCTTGTATTGTTTCAAAAGATAACATTTTACGTGTTTCAGATTTACCAGTAGGATCTCCTATTCTAGCTGTGAATGTTCCTATTAAAAAATTAACTTCATGCCCTAATTCTTGAAATTGTTTTAATTTTCTTAAAGGAACTGCATGTCCTATATGTAATTCACTACCAGTTGGATCAATACCTAATTTAATTTTTAAAGGTTTATTTTCTTTAATAGATTTTTCTAATTTATTCTTAAACTCTTTTTCATTTATTATTTCATCACAACCTCTTGATAAAATTTTATACTGTCTTTCTACCTCTTTTTGTATTTCTAATTCTGTCATTTTTCTCCTCCTATCCACTATTTCTAAGACCTGTAGCTATTCCATTTATACTTGTATGTATAGCTTTTTGAACATCTTGATTTTCATTTCCTTTTCTTGTTTCTTTTATTAAATATATTTGTAAATAATTTAAAGCATTAAAATATGGAAGTCTATTTTTTAAACTTAAAGTTAACATTTCATTATCTTCTAAAAGATAATTTCTTTCCATTATTTCTTTAATAAGAGTTATAGTCAACTCCCACTCAGAATATATATTTTCAAATATATCCCTTGCTAAATTTTGATCTTCTACAAGTTTTGAATATTCTTTTGCAACATTCATATCAGTTTTTGAAAGTACCATTTCTACATTTGATATTATTCCTCTGAAGAATGGCCAATTATTATACATTTCTCTTAATATTTTTATACCATCTTTACTATCATATATTTTTTTAAATGCACTTCCAACTCCATACCACCCTTGTAACATTACTCTTGATTGCGACCAAGAAAATACCCAAGGTATAGCACGCAATCCTTCTATATCAAGTACCTTCTTTCTAGCACTAGGACGTGACCCTATATTTAAAGATGAAACCTCCCTTATTGGTGTTGCTTGAAAAAAGTATTCAGAAAATCTATTATTTTCATATACTAAACTTCTATATTTTCTAAAACTTTCTTTAGATATTTCTTCTAAAATATCTATATATTTATCCTCATCATTAGATTCATCATTAAATGTTTTCTCAATAGTTGCTGAAAGTAGTGATTCTAAATTACTAATACCTAAACATGTATTACTATATTTAGCTTCTATTACCTCACCTTGTTCTGTCAATCTAATATTACCTAATATAGAACCATTAGGTTGTGAAAGTATGGCTTCATAACTAGGTCCTCCTCCACGACCTACTGTTCCACCTCTACCATGGAAAAATGCTATATTAACATTAAATTCTTTAGATAATTTAACTAAATCTTTCTGTGCTTTATATAAACACCAACTAGAAGATATATATCCACCATCTTTATTACTATCTGAATATCCAAGCATTATTTCTTGACGTCTTTCATTTGAATCAAGCCATTTATTAGATATATCTAAGCTAAACCATTTTCTCATTATTTCTTGTGAATTTTCTAAATCTTCTACACTTTCAAATAATGGTGATATATATATACTATCATTTAAATCATATTCTTTAAGCATAATAGCAAGCTCAAGCATATCAGAAACTTCTACTGTATGTGATATTATATTATGTTTTATAACAGACCTACCAAATTTATCTATCAATTCTTTAGCAAGTTTATATATTCTTAATTCTCCTTTAAGTAATTCAGTTCTTTCACAATTTACAGAACTTAATTTTCTAGGTTCATTTTCTAATTGATTTAGAAGTATATTACATTTTTCTTCTTCACTTAATTCCTTGTATTTATTTGTTACATTAGCTTCTCTTAAAAGTTCATCAACACATAATTCATATACTGAAGAATCTTGTCTTAAATCTATACTTGATAAATGATATCCAAATACTTTGACAGCTTCTATCAACTCAATTAAACTTCCATTCAATAAAATTTTATCACTATTTTTTTCAAGTGAATCTTTTATTATATATAGATCATTTAAAAATTTAATATTATTATAGTAATCATCATATTTAACATCTAATTTTTTAACAAGTAATATATCAAATGTTTCTTTAAGATTTTCTAAAATATATCCTAATGCTTTTCTATATGGTTCATACATTCTATGTTCAGATTTATCATTAGATTTAGAAGCTAATTCTTCTAATTCTTTCGTAATATCTTTTTTTAAAGATGAAATTGATAATTCTCTATATAACTTTTCTACCTCAAAAATATAGAAAGTTAGTGCAGTTTCAACTTGAGAGTTTATAGCCTCTCTAAGAGTTTTATCTGTAACAAAAGGATTACCATCTCTATCTCCACCTATCCATGTTCCCATAAGTATAGGATGAAGATTATCGGACTTAATATTGTATTCTTCAAGTTTATCTTTAAATTTATTATTAATTATTGGTATAGCTTTTAAGAATGTTGAATTATAATAACTCATTGAATTTGTAATTTCATTACTTACCTTAAGTTTTGAATTTCTTAATATATCCGTTTCCCATAAAAGTAATAATGCTCTTTTTAATTCAATTTTCCATTTTTCTTCATCTACAATACCATAATCTACCAATTCTCTTTTTTCAAGTATTTTATATATATTTTGCATTAAATCAAGTACAGATTTTCTTTGTACTTGAGTAGGGTGAGCTGTTAAAACTGGTGTAACAGTTATACTCTCTAATTTTGATATTAATTCATCTTTAGAATATTTAGAAAAATTTAGTTTGTTTATAATATCTTCTAGACTACCCGTTCTAACTTCTTTTTTTATATCCATATTTCTTATTAATTTTGCTTGATATACATCTTCAAGTATATTTATTAATATAGGGATAATAGATAACAATCTAACAACTTTAGAAATATATTTTAAATCTTTATTAAATAAATTATCATCTAAATTTAAAACTTCCTCTATATTTACATCATCTACAATTGTACTTAAAATATCTTTTAATACTGATATTTCAGTATTTAATAACTTTTTCTCTAAACTTATTTGACTATCTGGTTTTAAAAAAGACTCCATAACTACCTCTTTTATTTTCTATTTTTTGATCTTGACCCTCTACTTCTTTTTCTCTTACCTTCTCCTGAACTTTTATCAGAATTAGCTACCTCTACCATAGGTTTGTCATTTTTTCTTTTTCCTTTATTTAAAGTTTTCATAATTAATTCTGCTTCTTCAAGTGGCGCACTAACAAATGAGAAGTTTGCCATTACCTTAACATCTTTTATTTTTCTTCCAGGTACTTTTGTCTTTTCATGTATAAGTTTTAATAACTTATTAACATTTAATCCGTCTTTTTCTCCAAGTGCTATGAATAATCTAGTATTATCATTCATTTCTACCTTAACATTCTTAATTTTAGAATAACTTGAAGCTATAAACTCATCATCATATACATGACGAAGAAGAGATGCAACAACTGCTTCAGTATTTTTACCTTTAAGTATTTTTTGAGCTAATTCTAAATATGGTTTATAATCATTTTCAAGCATAATTTCTTCAACTGAAGCAACTAATACTTCCTCTTTAGCTCTTAATATATCTTCTACATCTGGTATAGATTCTTTTTTTATATCAGACTTAGTCTCTCTTTTAATTTGAGCTAATTTTCTTGATTCTTGTGGAGTAACAAAAGTTATAGCTATACCTTTATTTCCAGCTCTTCCTGTTCTTCCAATTCTATGAACATAAGAGTCAGATTCTTGAGGTATAGAATAATTTATTACATGTGTAAGATTACTTACATCTATACCACGTGCTGCAACATCAGTTGCAACTAATATAGTTAATATTTTATTCTTAAATAAATCTAATGCTTTTTCACGTAAACCTTGTGTAATATCACCATGTATAGCTTCAGCATCATAATTACGTGCTTTTAATTTATTAGTTACTTCATCAACTTCTGATTTAGTTCTACAAAATACTATACCATAAAAATCTGGCTTATAGTCTAAAACTCTACAAAGTGCTTCAAACTTATCTTCACGTCTTACCTCAAAATATATTTGTTCAGTAAGATTTGTTGTCAATTCTTTTTTCTTTACTTTTAAAACCTTATGTTCTGGCATAAATCTTTTTGCTATTTCAGATATTGGTTTTGGTATAGTTGCAGAGAAAAATAACATTTTCTTATCTTCGTTAGTTGATTCAAGTATAAGTTCTATATCTTCTATAAATCCCATATTAAGCATTTCATCTGCTTCATCTAATACAAAATATTCAAGTTCATCCAACTTTAATACACCTTTATTTATCATATCTATAACACGACCTGGTGTACCTACAACAATATCTACTCCTTTTTTAAGATTCTTAATTTGATTTTCTATAGAAGCTCCACCATAAACTGCTAAAACTCTAATATCTTTTTTACCTTTAAGAGAATATATTTCATCACTAACTTGATTTGCAAGTTCTCTTGTAGGCGCAAGTATTAACGCTTTAACCTTCTTGTTTGGCTTTATAGTTTCAAGTATAGGTATAGAAAAGGCAGCCGTCTTTCCTGTTCCTGTTTGAGCTTGACCTATTAAATGTGTTCTCTCCTTTAATAGTTCAGGTATAACTAAGGCTTGTATTTCACTTGGTGATACAAATCCTTTTTCTTCTAATGCATTCAGCATTTCATTACTTAAATTGTAATCCTTAAAATTCATTTAATCCTTCTTTCCAAAATCTTCAGGCAATTCAAGTAAAAATCTACCCAATTTGCCCATTCTATATTCTTTTAAAATTCTTCTCGCTATAACGGTAAAATCAAATTCATCATTTTTTGATATACCTAATCTTTTTTCTAATATTTTTAATATTTCTATATTATCTTTCAGTGATATTTCTTCAATATTCAAATCATATACTTTTACTAAATTTGAAAGTAAATCTCTATTTCTCATAATATCTAGTAACTTCATTACAACCTTTTCAAGTGGCAATACATCATCTTTTATAGAGCCTGTTATTGCCAAATTATATGCTACAACTTCATCTTCAAATTTTGGCCAAAGTATACCAGGAGTATCCAATAACTCAAATTTTTCATCTACACTTATCCATTGTTTTCCTCTAGTAAAACCAGGTTTGTTTCCTACTTTTGCCTTGTTTTTATTTGAAAATTTATTTATAAACTTAGACTTACCAACATTAGGAATTCCTGCAATCAAAGCTCTTACAACCGTTTTTCTAAGACCTTTTTTCTTCATTTTTTCCAACTTCTCATTGTATATCTTATTTACAATATTCCTTAATTCAGAAAAATTCTTATTTTTCTCAACACTAAGTGGAATAAAATAATCAGCTATATCATTACTTAAAAAGTAATCTTCCCATTCCTTAAGTTTTCCTTCATCAACCAAATCTATTTTATTTAATACTAATACACGTACTTTATTTTTAGATAATTTTTCTATATCTGGATTCTTACTAGAAAGAGGTATTCTGGCATCTAATATTTCAATAACAATATCAACTATTTTTAAATTTTCTATCATCATATCCTTTGTCTTTTTCATGTGACCTGGATACCAATTAATCATTGTACTCATCATCATCCTTACTAGCAATAAAAAGCACTATTTCACCTTTAATATTTCTATTTTCAAGTAATTTAATTACATCATTTACCCGACCTCTAATAATTTCTTCATAAATTTTAGTTAATTCTCTAGTTATTACAACATATCTATTACCTAAATAATTTTCAATATCTTTTAAAGTTTTAACTATTCTATTAGGTGATTCTAATATTATTATTGCTCTTTCTTCTTCTTTTAGTTTTAAAAACAAGGTTTGACGACCTTTTTTCTTAGGAAGAAAACCTTCATAAGCAAGTCGTCTTGTATCTATTCCTGCAATAGATGCACCCGTTGTAATAGATGATGGTCCTGGAATAGAGGTAACCTTAATTCCATTTTTCAAAGCACTATCTACAAGTTCATAACCTGGATCTGATATACAAGGCATACCTGCATCTGTTACTATTGCAATATTTTTATCTTCTTTCAATAGTCCTATAATATTTTCTATTTGATGTTGTTTATTATGTTCATGATATTGATAAACTTTAGTATCAATTTCATAATGTTGAAGAAGTTTTCTTGTAACTCTTGTATCTTCTGCAAAAATATATTCAACTTCTTTTAATGTTTTTATTGCCCTAAAGGTAATATCTTCTAAATTACCTATTGGCGTTCCTACAATATATAGCATATATACCTACTTTTTATTACTTTCTTCAAGTATTAAATCTTTCTTAGTCTTTTTATCTTTATTAGCATCTTCTGGTTTAGGATCAGATTTAACTTCTTTACCAAGTAAAACATCTATTGCTGCTTTTAACTGAACATCACCTTTTTTTAGAATTTCATCTGCTTTTTCTTCACCCTCAGTTTCTACTAATATTTTTTTTATTTCTTTTTGTCTATTTTCTTTTGCAAGTTCAGTTTCTGTACTATACCCTTTACTTGATAAAAGATTATTCATATTAATATATATATTTGGCTCTATACCTTTTTTATTTATATTATTATTTTTAGGTGTTGCATATTCAGCTATTGTAAGTTTTATTGCATCATCACTTCCAGGATAGTTATATATTCCTTGTGCTACTCCTTTACCAAATGTTTTTTCTCCTATAATAGTTGCACGTTTATAGTCTTTTAAAACTCCTGTAACAATTTCTGAAGCAGATGCTGATCCACGATTTACAAGTACAGTCATTTCACCTTTAAATATTTGTTCTCCTACTCTTTTATATTCATTATTATTTCCACTTTTTGTTTTAAGGGTTACTATTAAATCTTCTGAAACAAATAACGAAGCTATTTCAACTGCTTCTTGAAGAGAACCACCAGGATTTGTTCTTAAATCAAATACTAATTTTTTCATTCCTTGTTTTTGTAATTCTAAAATTGCATTTTTTATTTCTGGTCCTGTTTTACTACCAAAATTTAGTAAACTTATATATCCTATTCCATTTTTTTTATCAATCATTCTATATTCAACATTTTCAAGTTTTATTATTTCACGAGTAAGTGTTATTTCTAATGGTTTTTTTAACCCTTTTCTATATATTTCAACTTTAACTTTAGTCCCTGGATCTCCTTTAAGTTTTTTAGAAGTTTCAGTTGCTGTTAAATTTAATATATCTTCTCCATCAACTTTTGTAAGTATATCACCAATTTGTATACCAGCTCTAAAAGCAGGAGTCCCTATAAATGGAGAAATAACTTCCATATAGTCTCCTTTTTCTTTTCTAATTGACATACCTACTCCACCATAAACTCCATCCATACCTTCATTTAATTCTTGAAGTTCTTTAGCTGTTAAATATTCAGAATAAGGATCTTCTAAACTTTTAACCATACCACGAAGTGCTGCTTCGTATAATTTTTCTTTACTTGTATCAGCACTACCTACCCAACGATCATTAATATAGTTTATTGTTTGTATTAATTTATTAATATTTTTTAAATCCACTACAGCATTTGCTCTTTGCTCTGCTTGTACTTTTTTAACTTCTTGATTTACTTTTTCTTCTGAATATGTTATATATCCAAGAAAAGCTATGAAAGTTAACATCATTAATTTTTTCTTATTTATTTTCATTTTTATCACCTTTTATTACATATATTAAAAATTCTTTATTTCCTTTAGTCCCCTTTATTGGTGAATCTATAACTTCTTTTACTATATATCCACTATCAATAAATGAATGAACTACTTTCTTTATTGCTTCATCATGATATTTTTCTTCAATTACTATACCATTTCTTGAAATTTTATCTGGAGTTAATTCAAATTGTGGTTTAATAAGAGCAATTACTCCAAAATTATCTTTACCAAAATTTTCAAAATACTGTATAACTTTAGTTAAAGAAATGAATGAAACATCTATTACAATATAGTCTACCTTATCATCTATTATTAAATCTCTAATATGAATTTGTTCAAGAGATATTACCTTTTCATTATTCTTTAAGGTATAATCTAATTGATTTGTACCTACATCATTAGCATATACCAACTTAGCTCCATATTGTAAGGCACAATCAGTAAACCCACCAGTTGATGCACCTATATCTAATATTTTTTTATCATTAAAATCTAAATTCCAATAATTTATAGCTTTTTCAAGTTTTAATCCACCACGACTGACATATTTTAATTTATTTTTTATTCTAATATCCTTAATATTTTCCTCTTTAAATTGACTACCCGGTTTAGTTTCGGCTTTATCGTTTATTATAACATTACCAACCATTATTTCACGTTTAGCTTTTTCACGACTATCAAAATAACCAAGTTCAACTAATAATACATCTAAACGCTTTTTCATAATAAATATCCTTTAAATAAAAAAGGTATAACTATACCTAATATAGCTCCCATTAAGACCTCTAAAGGAGTATGTCCTAAAAACTCCTTCAATTCTTGAATTTCATCAGCATTATATAGTCTTCTTTCTTCCAATAATCTATTTAATATTTTTGCGTGTTTCCCAGCTTCTTGCCTTACCCCAGTTGCATCATACATTGTAACAATAGCAAATATAGCAGCTATTGCAAACTCTACACTATGTATACCTTTTAATAAAGCAACTGATGTTGCTAAGGTAACAGTTGATGAAGAATGAGAACTCGGCATTCCCCCTGTTGTAAATATTTTTGTAAAATCAAACCTACCTGTTTTAAATATTGGTACTATACATTTATATACTTGAGCTGCAAAAGCACTTAAAAACACTAAATCTAAAACTTTATTAGATAATATTATTCCTCCATTATCTAGCATTATTAACTCTCCTACTCTTTTTAAAATCATAGAATTCTTGTGTAATTTCACCAGGTTTACCATTTTCTATTTTTTCTTTAAAAAATATCATTGTTTTACCTACAGAACCTATAAAAATAGAATTTGAAGAAGATTCTATTTGTTCTATAATTTCATTATTTACATCTTCTAAACTATTTTGTAATAATTTTATCTTCATTAATTCATTTTTCTTTATATATGCTGAAATACTTTCTAAAACACTATCTGTAACTCCTTCTTTACCAATTCTAACTACTGCTTCTAAATTATGAGCTCTTTTTCTTAAAAAGTTTCTTTCTTTACTATTCAATATATTCTCCTTTATTAATTTTTTACTTTTATTATACCATAATATAGCTTTTTTTGCCAAATAAAAAGGAGATTTATAAGATATAAAAATACACCTTGAGTCTAATTTAAAGACCAAGGTGTATATCTTAAACTATTTTCTAATTCCTAATTTTTCTATTAATTCTCTATATTCATCAAGATTTCTATTTTTTATGTAGTTTAATAATCTTCTTCTTTTTCCTACTAATTTTAATAATCCTGCTCTTGAATGAACATCTTTAAAGTGAAACTTTAAATGTTCTGTTAAATGAGATATTCTTTCTGTTAATATTGCTACTTGTACATTTGCTGATCCTGTATCTTTAGAATCTTTACCAAATTCTGCAATAATTTCTGCTTTTGTTTTCATTGCCATTTTATTTCCTCCTAATATATATTATCTAAACCAAGCATATATTTGGCATTAAGTATATGCTTCGTATAAATTCATTGTTATTCTAGCATAGTTTTAGCATTATGTCAAATAATTAATAATCTTTCAGCCCCCTAAATAGACTTTCTTTATAATATCATTATTAGCTATTTCACTTCCTTTACCTTCAAGAACTATTTTACCAACTTCTATAACATAAGCCCTATCAGATATTTCTAATGATTTTTTAGCATTTTGTTCAACTAAAAGTATTGTTGTTTTACCTTCTTTATTTATTCTCTTAATTATCTCAAATATTTCTTTAACTAATAAAGGTGATAATCCCATAGATGGTTCATCAAGTAATAAAAGCTTAGGCTTAGACATCAATGCACGTCCTATAGCTAACATTTGTTGCTCTCCTCCACTCATAGTTCCAGATAATTGATTTTTTCTTTCTTTTAATCTAGGAAATAAGTCAAATACTTTTTTCAATTCTTCTTGAAATTCATTTTTAGATCTTGTATATGCACCAATTTCTAAATTTTCCATAACAGTTAAATCAGTAAATATACGTCTCCCTTCTGGAACATGTGCCATACCCATAGGTACTAATTTATGAGCCTTAACATTATTTATACTCTCTCCATTTAATACTACTTCTCCTGATTTAATAGGTAATATATTAGATATAGCATTAAGTATAGTTGTTTTACCTGCACCGTTAGCCCCTATAAAAGAAACAATTTCTCCTTCTTTAATATAGAAAGAAATATCTTTTATTGCATGTATCTTATCATAAAATACATTTATTTCATTTACTTCTAAAATTTTACTCATAACTAATCACCTAAATAAGCCTTTATAACTTCAGGGTTATTTTGAATTTCTAAAGGATTTCCTTTCGCTATTATTTCTCCAAAATTAAGAACATATAATCTTTCACATATACCCATAACTAAATCCATATCATGTTCAATTAAAAGTATTGAAATACCCATATTATCTCTAATATTTCTTATTATTTCCATCAATTCCTGTGTTTCATTAGGATTCATACCAGCAGCTGGTTCATCTAATAATAATAATTTTGGATTACAAGCTAGTGCTCTTGCTATTTCTAATTTTCTTTGATTACCATAAGATAATGAATCAGCTCTATTGTTAGCCATAGATTCTAAATCAAACATCCTAAGATATTCTAACGCTTTTTTTGTTAATTCTGATTCCATATTTCTAAATTTCTTTGTTCTAAATATAGCAGCTAAAGTTGAATAATTTTCTTTTTGATCAAGAGATATTCTAACATTATCTAATACGCTAAGTTGCTTATATATTCTAATATTTTGAAAAGTTCTAGAAATACCAAGTTCAACTATTTTATTAGTTTTCAAATTAAAAGTATTAACTCCTGATATCTTAATACTTCCCTCCGTAGGTTTATATACTCCTGTCAAAAGATTAAATACTGAAGTTTTACCAGCACCGTTAGGTCCTATTAATCCAACTAATTCACCTTCATTTATTTCCATATTTAAGTTATTTACAGCTCTTAATCCTCCAAAATCTATACTTAGATTTTCTGTTTTTAGTAATTCCATTATTTCACCACCTTATTTTTTATCCTCTTTAAAAATGAGAATAGTTTAGGTATAGTAAACTCTGATGTACCTAATATACCATCTTTCTTAAATATCATTAAAAATATTAGTATTAAAGAATATATTAAAAGTCTATACTCTGAAACCGATCTTAATATTTCATTTAATAAAGTTAGGAAAGTCGCAGAAACAACAGCACCTGTAATACTACCAAGACCTCCTAACACAACCATAACTAATATTTCTATAGAGAATACAAAATTGAATTTATCAGGTGTTAAACTTCCTAAATTATGTGCAAATAAAGAACCACCAATACCAGCAAAAAATGCAGAAAGTATAAATCCATAAATCTTCGCTTTATTAATATCTACTCCCATATTTTCTGCAGCTATTTCATTTTCTCTAATAGATAATAGTAATCTACCTTTTTTAGAAATCAATATCATTATTAATACAATAGATGATAAAACAACTATTAAATACACATTATTAAATGTTGTAATATTAGGAATACCATTTAATCCTGCTGCACCACCTAAAAAATCAATATTTTGTATTATATATTTAATTATTTCACCAAAAGCAAGAGTAATTATAGCAAGATAATCCCCTCTAAGTCTTAAAGTTATAGACGATAAAAATAATCCTGAAAATCCTGCTATTATTCCTCCAAATATAGTTACTATAAGTAAATGTAAATCTGAATTTAATGAATATTTTTGAAGAAATATAGATAAAATACTTGCAGAATAGGCTCCAATAGATATAAATCCTGCATGACCTAAATTAAGTTCTCCCATTACTCCTGATACTACATTTAAACTTAATGCAAATAAAATATATATTAAAATATTTACATATATACCAGCCTTATAACTAAATATATCATCGCCAAGTATTGAATAAGCAAGACATAAATAAAGTAAAGCTAAAAGTAGAAAACTTGTAATATAGTTTTTCTTATTTATATTTTTTAAATTTTCAGCATAATTTCTAATTTTTAAAGTATTCTCCATCTTACACCTTCTCTTTCATATTTTTACCTAAAATACCATTAGGTCTAAATATTAAAGTTATTATCAATATTCCAAATACTATTGGATTTGCCCAAGTTGATGAAATATATCCTTTTACATAATTTTCTATTATACCCATTAAATATCCACCAATAACTGCTCCAGGAATAGAACCTATACCACCAAAAACAGCAGCAATAAATGCTTTAAGACCTGGTAATAATCCCATATATGGATCAATTCTTGGATACATTAGGGCATACATAACTCCACCTAAGGCACCTAAAGCAGATCCTATTGCAAAAGTTATAGAAATTGTAAAATCTGTATTTATTCCCATAAGTTTAGCTGCAGATAAATCTTGTGCAACTGCACGCATAGCTTTACCAAGATTCGTAAATTTAATAAATAAATAAAGTAATATCATACATATTATTGATACTATGATTATAAACAAACTTAAATAACTAGCATCAATACCTAATATATTTACATACTTATCATTAGATAAAAATATAGGAACATTATTTAATGATATAACCTTAGGAGAAGCTCCAAAATAAATTAAAGCGATACTTTCAAGTAAAAAACTAACTCCAATAGCTGTAATCAATACATTCATACGACTACCATCTCTTAATGGTTTATATGCTAATTTTTCAATCACTACCCCTAATATTACACAAAATAAAACTGCAACAAGTAAGGCACTTGTCAACCCAAAACCATTTGTAACACACATAAAAGCTATATATGCACCTACCATCAAAATATCACCATGTGCAAAATTTATTAACTTTACTATACCATAAACCATAGTATATCCTAGGGCTATAAGTGCATAAATACTTCCAGTTTGCAAACCATTCAATGTTTGCTCTAAAAAGTTCTTAAACATTTTTCCTCCAAAAATAAAATGACCTAGATGGTCATTTTATTGTTTTAATATTTTTCCTTTAATAATACTTTTCCATCTTTAATAGTTAAGAAAGAAACTTGTTTTTTAGGATTTCTTTCAGAATCAAATTCTAAATTTCCTGTAACTAAATCAAGTTTAGTTTGTGAAATTAAATCTCTTAACTTAGCTGGATCTAAATTTTCTGACTTAGCTAAAGCTTCTACTAAAATTGTAGCAGAATCATAACCTAAAGCATTAAATAAATTAGGCTCTTTATTATACTTAGCTTTATACGCTTCTCTAAACTTAACTGATAATTCCTTTTGATCTTCAAGATCATATTGACTTGTAAATATTGCACCATCTGCAACTTGTGCAAAATTCTCTTGTATTCCATCCCAACCATCTGAACCAAAGGCTTGAATACTTAATCCTAATTCTTTAGCTTGTGATAATATTAATCCTATTGTATTATAGTAATCTGGTATTAATAAAGCATCAGCGCCAGAGTTTTTAATATTAGTTAAAAGAGATTTAAAGTCTTTATCATCTTTAGTATATTTTTGTTCTATAAATGAAAGTCCTTCACTTTTCGCTACTTCTTTAAACTTATCAGAAACTCCAACAGAATAATCACTTGAAGTATTTGTAAGAATTGCAACATTCTTATATCCTAATTTCTTTATATACTTAGCTAAAACTTCACCTTGATAAGGATCTGTAAAAGTAGTTCTAAATACATAATCTTTACCTGTTGTAATATCAAATCTAGTTCCAGCAGGTGTAATCATAGGTATCTTTGCCTTTTGTGCAAGTTCAGCTGCTGCAAAGGTATTTGCAGAAATAGCTTCCCCTAAAATTGCATTAACTTTATCAACTGATATCATTTTTTTTACAATATTTACAACTTCTTGTAAATCGCCTTTTGTATCTTGTACTAATAATTCAACTTTTTTACCATTTATTCCACCGGCATTGTTAACTTCCTCAATCTTTAATTCTATTCCCTCTTTTATAGCTACACCATATTGTGATAAATCACCTGTTAATGGTTCAGGAAGACCAACTTTAATAATAGAATCAGCTCCCTCCTGACTACTACTATTTGTTGCCTTAGCACCACAACTAAATAAAAACATTACAGATAAAACTGATAATATTACTTTTTTCATTTTCGCTCCTCCAATTCTTAAAATTATGAAATGATTATACCACATATTTTAAATTATTCAAAATATATTTAATTTATGATTGCCATATATATTATTTATGATTGAATTCTTTTTCATAAATAAAAAAAATAGACATACATCTATTTTTCTATAACCTTTATAACTACATTTTCTTTATTTTTATTAGATATAGAAGAAATTAAATTTCTAATACAAGTAATCAACTTTCCATTTCTTCCAATTATCTTCCCTATATTTTCTTTATCAACAACTATGTCAATAAGTATATTTTTCCCACCTTTAGTACTTATGTCATACTTTACTTCATTTTGTAATAATTGTTCCAACCAAAATTTAACCATTTCTTTATAATATTCTTCGTTCATAGTATCCCTTTCCAAAAATCTTGTGATATTATATCAAATTTAATACCATTTTTTCTAAATTTTTCTAAAAGCAAATCAACATCACTTTTCATATACTCATTTGTTAAAATTTTAATTTTACCATTTTTAGAATCTAAAGTTCTTACTATAGCTAAACCTTCATAAGCTTCTACAATTTTATTGATAAAATCAATATCATGCTTATCTATATCTAAAATATATTCATAACTTCTCATATCAGTCCTCTAATTTCTTTATTAATTCTATATATTCTTCTATAGTTAATTCTTCAGCACGTGCTTTAACTGTTTTCCCCATCTCAAGTAAAATATTTTCTAATTTTTCTCTTTCCACACCAATCAACTTAAGATTATTAACTAAACTCTTTCTTTTATTAGTAAATGAAGCTTTAATATATTTAATATATATTTTTTCATTTATTAATTTTTCATATTTTTTATCTTTATATGGTTTTATTCTAATAAAAGCTGAATCAACCTTAGGTATAGGATCAAACATTTCCTTATTTACAGTAAATAAATACTCAACTTCAGCATAAAACTGTAATATATATGTAAACACACCTCTATCACTATTATTTTTACTGAAAATCAATCTTTCTCCAACTTCTTTTTGAACCATTAAATATATATCTTCAACTTGTTCTCTAAAATCAATCAATTTATTTATTATCGGACTTGTTATATAATACGGAATATTAGCTATAACTCTAAATTTATTATAATTTAATATTTGACTTAAATCATAATCCATGAAATCAGTATTTATTAATTCAAAGTTGGAATAATTTGAAAACTTTTTATTTAATTTAGGTATTAAATCTTTATCTATTTCAAAAGCAATTAATTTTTTTGAATTTTCAAGCAACATAGAAGTTAAATATCCAAGTCCAGGCCCTATTTCTATAACATAATCTGTATTATTTATTCTAGAAACTTCCTTAATTCTCTCCAAAAGTTCATTATCTTCAAGAAAATTTTGACCATATTTTTTTTTATGATTGTGTTCCTTATTCTTTTTCATAAAGTTCTAAATCCATTACTCCTATATATGGTATATTTCTATATTCTTGTTTAAAATCAAGCCCATAACCTAAAACAAATTCATTAGGTATTTCAAATCCAACATATTGAACGTCTATATCAACTTTTCTTTCAACTTTTTTATCTAACAGAGTGCAAAGTATAACTTCTTTAGGTTCTCTTTTACCTATCATTTTAAGAACCTTTTTAAGTGTTTGTCCTGAATCTATAATATCTTCAACTATTAAAACATTTTTCCCTTTAACTGGATAATCTAAATCTTTAATAATCTTAATTTCATTACTTGTTTCAAACTCATCACCATAACTAGATATTTCCATAAAGTCTATTTTTAAAGGACGCTTAATTTCTCTAATTAAATCTGCCATAAATAATATAGATCCCTTTAAAATACCGACAACTATAAAGTCTGCATCATCATTTTCGTAATCTTTTGTTATTTGTGCACCTAATTCTTTTATTCTTTCTTTTAATTGCTCTTCTGTTGCAATTTTTTTAACTATTCCTTTTTCCCAATCTCTCATTTCAGATCTTGTATGATAAGTTTAAATTCAGTTAAATTTATCACACTCTCCTTTCTTTACTTAAATATGTTTATTATGTAGATTATACAGTAAAATCTTCTCAAAATCAAGGGTATTGATTCAAAAACATTTTTCACTTATAAAATAAAAAGAGTGGATATCTCCACTCTTATAAATGTTCTGGTCCAAAAGAATATGGTATCATTTCTTCTAAAGTCCAAACTATATAATTATCATTTTTTGATGTTGCTAGCACTATTCTTGTATCAGGTGTTGCAAATTCACGTATAACTTGTCTACACATACCACAAGGACTAATAGGTTCATCTGTATTTCCTGTTATTACTATCAAATCTATTTTTTTCATTCCCTCAGTAACTGCAGAACTAATAGCATTTCTTTCAGCACATATAGCCAAACCATAAGAAGCATTTTCAACATTTATTCCTTTATAAACATTTCCTTCTGTATCAACTACAACTGCTCCAACATGAAATTTAGAATAAGGAACATACGCCCTATCTAAAATTTCATTAGCTTGCTTTATATACTCTTTAATTTGTGTATCAGTATATTTCATATCTACTCCTATAAAGATAATGCTGTATCTAATGCAAGTTTTATCATATCATTAAATGTAGTTTGTCTTTCTTCTGCAGATGTAGCTTCTCCTGTAACTAATGAATCACTTATAGTTAAAAGAGTAAGAGCTCTTGCACCTAATTTTGCTGCAGTAGTATATAATTGAGCTGTTTCCATTTCTACACAAAGTATTCCAAACTTAGCCCACTTTTTCCATCCATCAGCTTCATCTCCATAAAAAGTATCACTAGTTAAAATATTACCTGCTTTTATACTTATATTTCTTTCTTTTCCTAATTCATAAGCTTTGATAAATAATTCAGAATTAGCACATGGTGCATAATCTGCTCCATTAAATCTTAATTTATTTATATTAGAGTCAGTTGAAGCAGCCATAGCTATTACTACATCTCTAATTTTAACATCTTCATTTGTAGAACCTGCTGTACCTATTCTTATTAAATTTTTACAACCATATTCAGCTATTAATTCGTGTGTATATATTCCTATAGAAGGTACTCCCATACCAGTTCCTTGAACAGATACTCTTTTTCCTTTATATGTACCAGTGAACCCTAACATTCCTCTAACATTATTGTAACATACTACATCTTCTAAAAATGTTTCTGCTATATATTTAGCTCTTAACGGATCTCCAGGTAATAATATTGTTTCTGCTATATCTCCTTTATTTGCTCCTATATGTGGTGTTGCCATTTTTTAATCATCTCCATTCCTATTTTATTTATTTTATATTTTTTGCACCTTTTATTATATCTATACCTGAACTAGTACCCAAACGAGTTGCACCTAATTCAATATATTTTTCAGCAGTTTCGTAACTTTTAACTCCTCCACTTGCTTTTACTTCTGCATTATCCCCTACCATTTTTTTCATTAAAATTACATCTTCAAATGTAGCACCTGCAGTTCCAAATCCTGTTGAAGTTTTAACAAAATCAGCATTAGCATTTAAAGATAATTCACAAGCTAACATTTTTTGTTCTTCATTTAAATAACAAGTTTCAATTATTACTTTTAGAACATTTTCTCCTATTGCTTCTTTTATTTCTCTAATTTCATCTTCTACATATTTAGAATCACCTTCAATTAATTTACCTACATTTATAACCATATCTATTTCATTTGCACCATTAGCAATAGCTTCACGAGCTTCAAAAACTTTAGCAGTTTTAGTCATAGCACCTAAAGGAAATCCAACTACTGCAGCTATTTTAACATCTGAGTCCTTTAATAATTCCTTACATTCTTTAACAAAGCATCCATTTACACAAACTGAATAGAATCCATATTCTTTGGCTTCTAAACAAAGTTTTTCAACTTCTTTACTTGTTGTTGTTGCTTTAAGTACAGTATGATCAATATATTTTGCAATATTATACATTATTTCTCCATTCTACTCTATTATATCTAAAATAGGATTCATTTTTGAATTTTCTACATTATCAATCACATAAGAATCTAATAACATATTTTTTGAAGTTTCTACATTTTTATCATCATTGTAGAAAATTTGAGCTATAAGGTCACCCTTTTCAACCTTATCTCCAACTTTTTTAAGTATTTTTATACCTACAGCATGATCTATTATAGATTCCTTAGTTTCACGACCTGCACCTATAACCATAGCTGCCTTTCCTATTTCTTCAGTTTTTATTCTATGAACAAAACCTGATGTTTCAGCAAAAATATCTAATTTATTTTTAGCTGTTGGAAGTAAAGTATAATTATTAACTATTTCAGGATTTGCACCACTTTCTTTAATAAACTCTTTAAATAAAGAAAGGGCTTTACCACTTGAAATTACATCATCTATTAGTTTATAACCTTCTTTAATGTTTTTAATTTCTCCTTTAGATTTAAGTGCAAGACTTGCAATAGTATATACTACTTCTTTAAGATCTTCAGACCAATTTCCTTTTAGAGCTTCTATACCTTCAATAATTTCAGTAGCATTTCCTATATTATACCCTAAAGGTTCATCCATATTTGAAATTACAACTTTAACTTTACGGTTAGCTCCCTCTCCTATTGCAACCATTCTTTTTGCTAACATTTTAGCATCATCTAAAGTTTTCATAAATGCTCCGTCACCAACTTTAACATCAAGTATAATAACATCAGATTGTATAGCCAATTTTTTACTCATTATACTACTCGCTATAAGTGGGATAGATGGTACTGTTGCAGTAACATCTCTTAAAGCATATATTTTTTTATCTAATGGAACTATCTTATCGCTATATCCCATTAAACCTACACCTGTTTTGTTAGCAATTATAGCCAACTCTTCTTTAGTATTAGAGAATTGGAAGTTTTCTATAGATTCAAATTTATCTATTGTACCTCCAGTATGTCCCAAGCCCTTACCTGATAATTTGGCAGTTGCCATACCAAGAGCTGAAAGTATTGGAGCAAGAACTACCGTTACTTTATCTCCTACACCCCCAGTACTATGCTTATCAACAAGATATCTATCTAATTCTGGAAAAGTAATAATATCTCCTGAATCACGCATAGTCATAGTAAATGTAACAAGTTCCTTATCTGTCATATCTTTAAAATATGTTGCCATTAAAAATGAAGCCATTTGATAATCAGGAACTTTAGCATTATAATACTCTGTTAAAAGAAATTTAATTTCTTCATCGGTAAGTTCAATACCATCTCTTTTATTTTGTATTATATCTACAATTCTCATAACTACTCCTTTCATTAAACATGTTTATATTAAATTATACTACTTTTTTTTGTTTTTTCAAAATTTTTATTTTATTTTTTAACATATTCTTATCGTATAATAAAAATTAACAAACATATACACAACTATATTTAAAAGTAAATTTAAAGAAAAATAGGATTTTAAACAAATCCCATTTTCATTTTATTTTTACTTTATTTATTATTTATAAACAACTCCATTATTTGAACAGTATTTGTTGCAGCTCCTTTTCTAATATTATCTGCAACAACCCATAAATTAAGACCTTTATCTATTGATTCATCTCTTCTTATTCTTCCTACAAATACTTCATCTCTACCCTCTGCATTTATTGGCATAGGATATATATTATTCTTAACATCATCTTCTAATATTAAACCTTTAGAATCTTTTATTATTTTTCTAACATCATCTAAATTAAAATCATTTTCTAATTCAACATTTATAGAAATAGAATGAGAATATCTTACTGGAACTCTCACGCAAGTTGCAGTTATTTTTAAATCAGGTTTTGATAATATTTTTCTTGTTTCATTAACCATTTTCATTTCTTCTTTTGTGTATCCATTATCTAAGAATACATCAATATGAGGCAATAAATTATGTTCTATTTGATAAGGAAATTTCGTTAATTCATCTCCTTTAAATCCATTATCAAGATCATTTAACCCTTTAACTCCTGCTCCTGATACAGATTGATAAGTTGAATAAACTACTCTTTTTAACCCATATTTATCATCAAGTAATTTTAAAACTTCCATACACTGTATAGTAGAACAATTAGGATTAGCAATTATCCCTTTTTTTATTTCTTTTATAGCTTCAGGATTAGCTTCTGGAACTATTAAAGGAACATCTTTATCCATACGCCAAGCACTAGAATTATCTATTACTACAGCACCTTTTTTAGCAAACTTAGGAGCATATTCTTCTGAGATTGAACCTCCTGCTGAAAATAGAGCATAAGTAATATCATCTAATATATTCTCTTCTTTAAGTTCTATAATAGAATATTCCTTCCCTTTAAATTCTATCTTTTTACCTGCAGATCTAGCTGAGGCATATAGGTATAAATTATCAAATTGTATATTTCTTTCTTCTATAACTTTTAAAAAAGTTCTTCCTACAAGTCCTGTAGCACCTACTATTGCAATATTAATCATTTTTAACACTTCCTTTAAACACATATTGACTTAAACCAGTCATATATAATTCTTCATCTATTTTTTCAATTTTTAAATTACCACCTAATAACTCAACATTTACATTTTTATCAGTTAAATCTAAAATATTAGATATATATGCTGAAGCTATAGAGCCTGTCCCACAAGCAAGTGTTAGCCCTGCACCTCTTTCATAAGTCATTACTTTAATATTTTTCTTATCTAAAACTGATACAAAGTTAACATTTATACTATCAGGAAATAATTCTTTATTATTTTGTATTATTTTTCCAACTTTAGTCACATAATCTTTATTTAAGTTTTTCTTATCAACATATATTACTATATGTATAGTACCTGTAAAAACATAATGATAAATATATTCTATACCATCAATTATAATAACATTATTTAATGATAAATCTAAAGGTTTACCCATATTTACCCTTACATTAAAATTATCATCAATTTTTATATATTCAATTTTTTTTATTCCGGCTAAAGTATCAATTTCTATATTTCCATTATCCTCTACCAACCCATTTTCAACTAAATATTGAGTATAACATCTTATGCCATTTCCACACATCTTAGCACGACTACCATCAGAATTAAAAAACTTCATAAAAAATTTATCATTTCTTCTTTCAGCTACTATTAAACCATCTGCACCAATACCAAATCTTCTATCACATAACTTTGCAACTTTTTCACTAGAAATATTTTCATTAGTTATTATAAAGTCATTACCAAGTCCTGTATATTTTTGAAATTCCATTTATATCAAACCTTTTGATTTAAGTAATTCTTTTAACTTAATATCTGTTTCATCTGATGTTTCCATTAAAGGTTCTCTAACTTTCTTATTTTTTATTAATCCCATTATATTCATAACAGCTTTAATTGTTACAGGATTACCTTCAATAAACATATTTTTATGTATATCATACATATATTTATGATGATTAAATTGTTCAGCTCCTTTAAGTATAAATTGAGCTGCAACCTCTTTTGGTAGGGCATTTGCAGTAACTGAAATAACACCAACTGCTCCAATAGATAACATAGGTAATATCAAATTATCTTCCCCAGATAATATATCAAATTCTTCACTTACATTATTAGCTATTTCTATCATTTGTTCTATACTACCAGTTGCTTCTTTTACTCCAACAATATTTTTAACTTTTGATAATTCAATAGTTGTTTTAGCTTCTATATTTACTCCAGTTCTTGAAGGAACATTATATAATATTACATCTATACCAACTTCAGCAATTTTCTTAAAATGTTCTATTATTGCTTTTTGAGTAGGTTTATTATAATACGGTGCAACAGAAAGAACTGCATCAACTCCTATTTCTTTACAAATTTTAGTTAATGCTACTGCTCTTTTTGTTGAATTACTTCCTGCCCCTGCAACTACCTTTACTTTTCCTTTAGATTTTTCTGTTACAAAGGTGATAACCTTTATATACTCTTCTTCACTTAGAGTAGCTGCTTCTCCTGTTGTTCCACAAACAACTATACCATTTGTTCCATTTTCTATTTGAAAATCTAAAAGCTCAGATAATTTATCATAATCAACTTCTAAATTATCTTTAAACGGTGTTATTAGTGCAACATAACTTCCTGTATATTTCATTTTATTTCTCCTTTTGATAATCTAAAATCTACAAAACCATTAAATCTTTCTAAATCCAATTTATCTTTTAAATCACTTTTATTAACTCTAATTTTTAATTCTCTCAATTTTTCAAAATCTTTAATATGATATAGATAATTCGCTTCCATTAAATCTAGTATCATTAAAAATTTAATTTTATAAACTTCTATTTCTGGATAAAATTTAGAATTTATCTTTTTTAAATCTTTTCTCGCTTCATTAAAGTCCGATAATTTAATTTCATCAATTTCATATAAAGTTTTATTTACTAATTTATTATATTTATTTAATGGATAATCTGGAAATTGTTTCTCCATATCAGCTATTATTTCTTCACTATTATCTTTATTATTTATAAGATGCATAAACAACTCATTAGAAAGATAATTATTTTTTCTTGATTTAGATATCCATAAATCATTGTATGCATCTCTATAATTATTTCTTTTCATTTCAAATAATCCTAAATAATTAAATACTTCATTTATATCATAGTCTTCTAATTCATAAAGTTGTTTTATTTTTTCATCATTATATTTAACATCTTTAAGCATAAGTGAAGCTAAAGTTTCAATATAGTAAACAGATAATTCCTTATTATTAGCTTCATATTGACTTGAAATCAATTCAACAACTTTATCTGTATATTTATACTTTTCTTTTTCTAATTTTGTTTTTAATATATTAACTTGATTTTCTTTTTTAATTTCCCTATAATCACTTTTTTCTATCACAGATATATTAGTACAAGCAATTATTGGTATAATCAATAAAATACTTACTACTTTTTTCATTATAATTCAAATTCCTTAGCTAATAAATTTGCAACTTTTTCTCCCACTTCTACACTAACTATTATAGAAATAGTAATTTCTGATGAAGATATTTGATGAAAACTAATATTATTATCAGAAAAAACTTTAAATATCTTACTAAGCATTGTTAATGATGTAGATAATCCTATACCTACAAGAGAAACTTTAACAACATCATTATTTATCATAATATTATAATTTTCATCTAAATTAGAAAATATATCTCTAACAGTTTGCTCCTCAGTTTTAGCTATAGTAAATGCTATACTTCCACTTTCTGATAAAACATCATTTTGACTTATCATATCTATTGCTATACCATTTTCTGATGCAAGTTTAAATATTGGATATAAATTTTTAGCATAAGTTGCTATATTATCTATTGTTACCATACTAATATTTTTGTTTATTGATATTCCTTTAATTTCTTTCTTTTCCATTATTTTCTCCTTAAATGTAATAATAGTTCCATTTTCTTCACCTAAAGTCTTTCCAACATATATAGGTATACCATATTTAAATCCTAACTCTACAGCACGTGGCTCCATAACACCTGCTCCAAGATAAGCAAGTTCCATCATTTCTTCATACGAAATATATTCTAATTTTTTAGAATTTGGATAAACTCTTGGATCTATAGTATATATACCATCAACATCAGTATATATTCTACATTCAGCACCTAAAGAACAAGCTAAAGCTACTGCCGAAGTATCTGAACCACCTCTACCTAAAGTTGTGACATCTCCATTTTCATTTATACCTTGAAATCCGGCTACAATAACTATTTTATCATCATTTAAATAATTTAATATAGTATTATTATCAATACTTTCTATTGTATTTTTAGTGTGTATACCTAATGTTTTTATACCAGCTTGTGCTCCTGTTAAAGATATAGCATCTACACCCATTTCTATTAAAGCCATAGAAAGTAAGGCAATTGTTTGTTCTTCTCCCGTTGCCATCAATCTATCTAATTCTCTTTTATTTGGATTACTAGATATTTCTTTTGCAAGTTTTATTAAACCATCAGTTGTTTTCCCCATTGCAGATACTACAACTACTAATTTTTTCCCACTATTTTTAACTTCAATTAAATGTTTTGCAATATTTTTAATTTTATCTGTGGTCGCAACTGATGAACCACCATATTTATGAACTATAATATTATTTCCCATCACTATTTCTCCTGTTTTTTATTATATTTTATCATATTTTATTTTTTTTTTAAATATAGAAATATTTTTATTTAACATTTAATATCTTGATTTGTATATATCTTGAAAAAATTTTTAAAAATGTTATACTATAAAAAATTAGGAGGTAAATATGTACAATTCAGAATTTGATGGTAATTTTTTAGAATATATAGGATATTCCTTATTAATGTATATTTCAACATTTGTATCTTTTGGTATACTATATCCTTTTACATATATTTTATTTAAACGTTGGGAAGTTAGTCACACTATTATTGAAGGTAATAGATTGGTGTTTGAAGGCAAAATATCAGACTATTATCTAAAGTGTATAATTTGGGCACTACTTTCTTTAATAACACTTGGTATTTATGGACTTATCGTTCCAATGAGACAAAAACAATGGGAAACAGAAAATACACATTTTTTTAATTAGAAAATAAAACGGCTTAAGTTCATATCATGTTCTTAAGCCTATATTTTTAATTTTTATATATTCCCATACTCAACATTCCTATTGATATACCATAAAGTATACCTAAAATTAAATCACTAACATTTGAAGTTTTATTTAAAATTATTGCCAAAACTAAAAATATAATTCCAATTACTATTTGATTATTTTTATTTAATTTCATATTTTCACTCCTTTACAGCATTATATCATATACAATTTTTTTTAACAAATTTATTAAAATTACAAAAAATTTCATTTTTTAATATCTTTTTTGAAAAAATATCAAAATTATTTCTTTTTTATTTTTTTTAGGATATACTATAATATATACTATATGAAAGTGGTGGTAATAATGAAAAATTATCTTGGTTTAGACAATGTAGCAATTTTAAATGGTACATATAAACTACTTAGAACAACTGGAGAAGAAACTGAATTTATAGGTATCGCTAATTACAAAGAAGGTTTACTTGATGGTGAACAATTACGTTTCGATAAAGAAGGTCTTATAATGTCTATAAATGTTTATAGAAATGGTGAGCTAATTGAAACTAAAGAAAATATCAAATCAGAACGTTATGTTGACTTTATGCCAGAAGAAACACAACCTAATAAAAGAAGCGGAAAATATATATTAAATACACATAATGAAACATCTATTTTCACTATGAAAAATGGAGCATTTCAAGATCATAAATGGATATTTTATGACAATGATTCATTAGAAAAACCTATATTACTATCAATAGAAAATTTCCTAGATAATCATCATATTGGAGAACAAGTATTTTTCCATGAAGACGGAAAAATAATGTTAATAGAATACTATGCTGAACTTTATCAATCTTTCCCTGAAAAATCAACTTGGTTTGATTATGATGAAAACGGAATATTATCAGCTGAAAGAAATTATAGAAAAAATAAAAAAGATGGTCATCATATATTCTATAATGATGGTAAGATTATAAAAGATATGTCTTATAGAGATGGAAAGCTATTTGGTCCTTCTATATTCTATAAAGAAGATGGAACTAAACTAATCATTGATTATGAATATGGATTTAAAGTTGGAGAAAGAATTGAATAAATTAAAAAAATAGAGGATAGTTTTTACTATCCTCTAACTATTATTCAATATATTTTCTATAACTTGTTCTGCACATCTAATACCATCAACTGCAGCACTCATTATACCCCCTGCATAACCTGCTCCTTCTCCTGAAGGAATTATTCCTTTAATACTTGCATTAAGATTCTCATTTCTATTTATTCTTATAGGTGAAGATGTTCTACTTTCAACTCCAGTAATAATTGCATCTCCACTTCCAAATCCTTTAATTTTATTATCAAATAATCTTAATCCTTCTCTCAAAGAACTACTAATATATTCTGGAAATAAATCATTCATATTTACCAACTTATATCCTATACTATAACTAGGTTTAACTTCCCCTATTTTTATAGTTTTTTTATTATTTATAAAATCAATAACCATTTGTACAGGTGCTTTATAATCTGAACCCCCTAAAATAAATGCTTTTTCTTCAATTTCTCTTTGAAAATACATACCTGATAGTACATGCTCATTTAAATCATCAGGCATTACATTAACTAAAACTGCAGAATTCGCATTTTCTAAATCTCTTTTACTATAACTCATACCATTAACAACAAGTCTACCTGCTTCACTTGCTGAAGGTACTACTACACCTCCTGGACACATACAAAATGTATATACCCCTCTATTATTTGAAGTTCTTGCATTAAGTTTATACTCTGCAGGAGGCAATATATCTTTATATTTCCCGTATTGAACTTTATTAATCATATCTTGTTTATGTTCAATTCTAACTCCCATAGAAAAAGGCTTTTTACTCATTTCAAGTTTATTTTTATATAACATTTCAAAAGTATCTCTTGCACTATGTCCTATTGCTAATATTAAATTATCAGTTTCTAATTCATAAATTTCATTTTTTTTCATATCTAATAATTTTATACTAGATAATTCATTATTAGAGTTAATTGTATAATCTATAAACTTAGTATTAAAATAATATTTACCACCAAGATTTTCAATTTTATTTCTAATATTTTCAACTATCTTTATCAATTCATCTGTACCCAAATGTGGTTTAGATATATATTTTATTTCAGGATTAGCTCCACATTCTATCAACTCTTCTACAACTTTTTGTATTCGTATATTATGAGTATTTGTTGTTAGTTTACCATCAGAAAAAGTTCCGGCACCTCCTTCACCAAATTGAACATTACTCTCTACATTTAAATTGGCTGTATTAAAAAAATTATATACCGTTTTTTCTCTTTCTCTTACTGATTCTCCTCTTTCTATAATTATAGGTTTTAAATTAGCCTGAGCAAGTATTAATCCAGCAAACATACCAGCAGGCCCTGTACCTATAATAACAGGTCTTAAACCTTTAAAATTTTCTACGATTTTTTGAGGATATATATATTCTTCTACCACTTGCAAATTTTTATAATTTTCTATTTCAGCATCTAATATATCATCACTATTAAAATCTATAGAATATACATACTTTATATTATTTTTGTTTCTTGCATCTATAGATTTATTATTAATTCTAATATCACTCACATCTGTAATATTTAACGATTCTTTTATAGTTTCTATTACATCATTTAAATCATGTTTAACATCTACTTTAACATTAGTTATTCTTAACATTTCACTCCCCTTAAAAACATCTAGCAACTGCAAATGAGGTCATAAAACACCAAGTAAGATTATACCCTCCGCAGTCTCCAAAAACATCTAATACTTCTCCTATTATATATAACCCTTTAACAATATTTGATTCTAACGTTATATTATTAACTTCACTTAATCTTATTCCTCCAGCAGTTACTTGTGCGTTAGAAAATCCCATTGTATCATATACTTTAATGTGGTAATTTTTTAAATTATCTACTAATTTATCAATTATACTCTTATTTATTTCAGAAACTTTAACATCTAATTTTTCAATACCAGATTTTTTAAGCAAAAATACAGCTAGTTTTTTATTAACCAAACCATTTAAAAGATACTCAGAATTTAAATAACCTAATTTATAAATCCTATCATATATATTTTTTTTCAATTCCTTCTTATCTATATTTGGTAAGAAATCAATATAAAAGTCTATATTTTCAAATCCGTATAAAGCTGTTAAATATGATAAATTAAATACTGTTGGACCTGATATACCATAAGGGGTAAATAACAACTCATTTTTATCTTCTCTTATTTTTTCATTTTTAACAAAAGCTTTTAATATAACAGGAAGTTTAACACCTTCTAATCCTTTAATATATTCTTTTTCCGACTTAAGTTGTACTAATATTGGGTATAACTCAGTTGAAGTATGACCCATTTTAGAAGCTAGTATATATCCACTACCATTAGAACCCAGTTCTTTATATGAATTACCCCCTGTAGCTAATACAATATTATCAAATATATATTCTCTATTATTCGTTGTTATATTAAATTTATTATTTTTCTTTCTTATCTTTTCAACTTCTTCATTTAAAACTATATTTACATTTTCAAAACTTTCAAGTTTGAATCTTAAAGCATCTACAACTGAAGAAGCTTGATATGAGTTTGGATATACTTTACCACTATCTTCAATTGAAGGTTCAATTCCAATATTTGAAAAAAATTCTAGTACATCTTTATACGAAAAATCTTCAAATATATCTTTACTTATTTCTTTGTCTATTGAAAAATAATTTGAATAACTTGCATTAACATTAGTATAATTACAAGTACCATTACCTGTAACTAATAATTTTTTTAATATTCTATCTTTTCTTTCAATGACAGTTACTTCATAACCTTTTTCTGCTAATAATATAGCAAGAACTACTCCTGATGCCCCAGCTCCAATTATACCTATATTCATAAATTTTCTCTTTCTTTTTGTTGTTTTAACTGATCTCTAAGAGCAAATATACAACCACAATAACATTGTCTATATACATCATATTCATTGCATAATTCTATACTTCTTTTATAACCATTATTCTTTTTAAAATCAGAAGGAAGATATTTAACATCATATATTTCCTGCACTTCAAATCCAAGTTCATTTATTAATTTTGAATTTTTCTTAGGAGATAATGTAAGTGCTGATCCAAAATAATCAAATCCCATTTTTTTAGCATAATTTGCAACTATATCTAAACGCATTTGAAAACATGTTATACATCTTTTACCACCTTCTGGTTCAAACTCTTCTCCCTTAGTTAATTCAACAAAATATTTAGGATTATATTCATCTTCTATAAAACCTACATTATTACCAGTTCTTTTATTAAATTCTAGTATAAACTCTTCTTGAACTCTTGCTCTTTTTTCATATTCTGATTTAGGATGAATATTGGAATTTGCAAAAAGTATAGTAACATCTGCATATTTAGACATAAATTCTAAGGTATATGTAGAACACGGTGCACAACAACTATGTAAAAGTATCTTTGGTCTTTTTTGATTATTAGTCCATTGTTTTATAAGCTTATCTAATATTTTATTATAATTTATTACTTGATTTTTATTCATATTTGATAATATTTTTAAACCATCTTCAAAATCTTCTTGTTCTATAAAAGATTTATCTTGGATTAAACTATATAACTTATCATTACTAGTTCCAGAAGTCATTATTTCTTCTTTTATACTTTTATATATTTCTAAAAATTTTTCCCTTTTATTTTCCATAACTAAAAGGTGTCATTACTTGACACCTACTCTTTCTTTCCAATTTTTATATTCTTTATACTGTAAATATTCATAATTAATTTGATTTTTTTCTATTTTACTTATCATATTTTTTTCTAGCGCTATATTCAATAAATTTTCTAATCCTTTATCATCAAAATTATTAAAATATATTCTAAGCAAAATGTAGTATGAACGTTTATCATTTTCTCTTAAAACCTTAAAAAGATATTTTTCAGCATATTTGTCCATTCCTTCGTTAAAATATGCAACTCCTAAATTATATCCTCCATCTGAAGTCATTTCAAGATAATTAGTATATTTTTTTATATTTATTTCATCATTAAAAATTATTGCTAGTTTTAAAGCTTGCATTACTATTCTTGGAGTATATGTTTTTTCTAGCATAATATTTATAACCTTATATGCCTTTTCTAATTGATTATTCTTTATATATATTTTTTTTAATTCTTCCAAAACATTAATATCTATATTATCATTAACAATAGTCAAATCTATATCATCTATATTCAATTTTTCATCATATATATTTTTTAATTTATTAGAATATATATATTCATATATTTTAGATAAATTACTTGAAAAAGATTTAATTTTATCAAGATATTTTTTAGATTTTTCTATATCATTTTCATCATAAAACTTATTAAAAACTAATCCATATATTATAATTTTATCATTTTCTGACATTTTATCTATATGATGCATATTCAAATTAGAGATCTTATCAGTTTTATTAAATTTTTCATATAAATATATTAAATTTGCCACAAAATTTACATCACTATATTGTGTTAAATAATTTATATTTTCTATATATTTAATTGCTGATTCAAAATCATTTTTATTTAAAGCATAACTTAATAATTTTTGATTTGAATTTATGTTATACCAATTATCTCCAACATGTAAATCTAAAATTTTATTATAATAATCAATAGATTCTTCTATATTATTATCACTATTAGATATTAAAGCTAAATTATTAAGAACTTTTACAGCAATTTCTTTATTCAAATTTTCATTGCTTAATTTTTTTAATATAATTTTAGCTTTTTTTAATTCCCCATCAGCTATAAATTGACTAGCTTTTTGTAGTTCTATATCTGTATTTGAAAATGAAATAATAGAAATTAATAATGAAAAAATAACAAGCAATTTTCTCATATATCTATTTTCTTAAACCTTCTACAAGCTCTGTTTTAGATTTAGTTTTATCATCTATATTTTTAATTATTTTTGCAGGCATTCCAGCAACCATTACTCCACTAGGAACATTTTCAGTTACTACAGCTCCTGCAGCAACTACTGAACCTTCTCCTATTCTAACACCTTCTAAAACTACAGCATTAGCTCCTATAACTACATTATCTTCAACAACAACTGGATCTGCTGAAGGTGGTTCTATAACACCTGCAAGAACTGTCCCTGCACCTATATGACAATTTTTACCTACAGTTGCACGTCCTCCAAGTACAACATTCATATCTATCATTGTACCTTCACCAATTTTAGCTCCTATATTTATAACAGACCCCATCATTATTACAGCTTTATCACCTATGCTTACTCTATCTCTAATTATAGCACCCGGTTCTATTCTTGCATTTATTTTCTTTATATCAAGTAAAGGTATTGCAGAATTTCTTCTATCTACTTCCAAATGATATTTTTCTATATTATTTTCTTTTATTAATTTTTCTACTTCATCCAAATCTCCTATAACAAGTTTTAAACTATCTCCAAATATTTGGCATGAATACTCACCTTTTATTTCAGCATCTGTATACATTTTTACAGGTGTTTTTCTAGTTGAGTTTGAAATATATTCAATAATTTCTTTTGATCTTTCTAATTCTGTCATTTATTTATTCCTTTCTTTATTTTTTATAAATTCTACCACAAAAAATTCTAAAAAACAATTAGAATATGCTTTAAATTACTTCACTGATAGAATATAGTCCTTTTTTTAATTTAATCAATTTTTCTAAAATTGAAATTGCACCATCTGCAAATATTTTTCTTGATAAAGCAGTATGTTTAATTTCAATAATTTCATCTCCTTTGGTAAATATCACTTCATGTTCTCCAACAATAGAGCCACCTCTTATAGAATGAACTCCTATCTCATCTTCTCCTCTTTTAACATCATGCCTACCGTATACTCTATTCATTTTTTTACCTAAACTCTCATCTATAACATCAAGTAAAGTATTGGCTGTTCCACTTGGTGCATCTAATTTTCTATTATGATGCTTTTCAACTAACTCTATATCAAAATCTTTTAATATTTTAGTTGCATATGCTACTATTTTATTTAAAGCATTAACTCCAAAAGAAGTATTAGTTGCCTTAAGTATCGCAATTTTTTCTGACATATTTTTTATAATCTCATTTTCTTCTTCACTATGTCCAGTAGTCGCTATTAGTATATTTTTATTCTTTTTCATTGCAAATTCTAATAACTCCTTAGTTAAACTATGATGTGAAAAATCAACTATAACATCAAATTCTTCATTTATCTCATTAAAATCAGAAAAATCTCCATTACCAAATTTATCATATCTTCCTATACAGATATTTCCACTAGACTTTATCGAATCTAAAACATAATTTGACATTACTCCTGTTCCTATAACTAATATTTTCATTTATTTTTCCTTTCTTGTGCCTTATTAACAAAATACAACATAATATTTATTGGTAGTATATTTGACATAAAAACTGCAATTTTATTAGTCCATCCCGGTATTATTAATTTTTTATTTAAATTATTCAAAGTATATCTTGCAACATAATCTGAACTATTACTTTCAAAACTTTTATCTAATCCACTATTTTTGATATTAGCCATTTTCCTAAAACCAGTATTAGTTGGTCCTGGTGCAAGTATAGAAACTCTAATATTAGTTTTTTGCAATTCAAAATTAAGCGCTCTTGAAAATGAAGTTACAAAAGCTTTACTTGCATAATATACTGCCATCCAAGGACCTGGCATAAAACTAGCAATAGATGAAACATTTAATATATATCCTTCATTATATTTTTTCATATCTTCAAGATAATTTCTAGTCATAGTAATTAATCCTGAAATATTTAAATTTATCATATCTATATTTTTTTTATTATCACTATCAGCAAATAAACTATAATCACCAAATCCTGCATTATTAATTAATTTATAAACAAATATATTCATATCTTTAGTTTGCTTATAAACAGCATTAACTTGATTTATATCTGATAAATCAGCTTTAATAATTACTGTTTCAGGAAATTCTTTTTTAAATTCTTGAAGTATTTCTATTCTTCTTGCAACAAGTATTAACTTTTCCCCTTTTTTTGCAAATTCATAAGCTAAACTTTTACCTATACCAGAACTTGCCCCAGTTATTAATATATATTTATTATTCATAGTGTATTTCACTCCTCCAACTACTTTTAGTTACTATTATATAGAAAATTATCGCAGTCATAAAATTAGAAAAAAGATTACCATAAAATACAGAATAATAACTAAATATACTATGTGTTAAAACTATAAAGAAATACCTAAATACCCACACTCTTAGAAATGTCATAATTAATGGATATACATTTCTTCCTAATGCGTTATATACAGATTGACACATCATAAATACAGTATATGCAAATGCTGAATAAGTATAATAATTTAGTGCATCCATTGCTATTTTTTCAACACTTAAACTAGGTTTAAACATCATAACTATATACTGAGAGTTAGGTATTATTAGTAAAACTAATATTAATGCAACTATATTACCTATAAGTAGTCCTTTTCTAAAAATTTTTTTAGATTTTTCAACATTACCTACCCCTATATTCATACTTATCATAGTTGTGACTGTAGTTGCAACACAAGTTGGCATTGTAAAACATATTCCATTAATTTGAGAAGCTATTGCAAGTCCAGCAAGTACATCTGCTCCATATATTACAACTTCTCTATTTATTAAAAAGAATCCAAGATTTATTCCCATATAAGTCATCATAGATGGTATTGATAATCTTATAACCTCTTTTAAAAATTTATAATCAAATTTAATCTCTTTAATATTTAATTTAAACTTATATTCACGTATAAATAAAT
This sequence comes from uncultured Streptobacillus sp., assembly GCA_963526495.1. GTDB lineage: Bacteria > Fusobacteriota > Fusobacteriia > Fusobacteriales > Leptotrichiaceae > CAURNT01. The sequence goes on from CAURNT010000001.1 coordinate 86,942, forward strand.
CATAATACATCCATATACCTGTTAATATATATGAACTAAGTGAAGCCATTATCGAACCATATATACCTAAATTAAATACAAGTAAATATATGGTATTAAATATTAACTTTAGTATCAATAATACTACCATTCTATAAAAAGAAGATTCTGGTTCGCCTATTGCACTTTTAATTGAATTAAAAATAGATGCCATAAATTGAAAAGGTATAATCATAGAACTTAAAGAAAAATATATTAATGCATACGTTTTAAGTCTATTATCATTTGGAACAAAAAATTGTGCTGCAAAAATAGCTATAGGTATTAAACATATACCTATAAATAACCCAAAAAATAATATCTCTAAAGAACGTTTTTTTACCCCTACCACATCGTCCTTACCATTTAGTTGACCAATTATAGACATAGCTACTACCCCTAATCCTTGGGATAAGGAAATTAAAATATTAATAGCCGGTTGTACATATGAAATTGCCGCTCCTACATCTGTTCCTAGTTTTATATTAAGAAATAAGGAATCTGAAAATGGAATTAAAGTTTGCACTATTGCCATCATAAATGTTGGTATTGTTAAAAAAAGTATGGATTTAACAATATCACCATTTAATATCATTTCTCTTCTTTCATCTAAATTTGTTTTAAATAAATTCATATCACATCTTTCTATTTAAGAAAAGCATATGCCTTAACATATGCTTTTAAACTTAATCTAATACTTTTATTATTTTTCTACAACTATTATTTCTGTACTTCCAGCAACACTCTTACCTGGAACTAAAGATTCAACATTTTTAAAATCGTCAGGTTCAAGTACAACTACTGGTGTAACAACAGAATCAGCATTAGCCTTTAAAAAGTCTAAATCATACTTAACTATTGGATCTCCAGCATTTACTTTGTCTCCTTCTTTAGCAACTGCTTCAAATCCTTCTCCATTTAATTTAACAGTATTTAATCCAAAATGTGTTAATACTTGTATTCCATCTTCAGTTTCAACAACAAAAGCATGTTTAGTTTCAAATAATTGTATTATTGTCCCACTTACAGGAGCACTAACAACTCCACTTTCTTCTGGAACTACTCCAACACCTTTACCTAACATTTCTTCTGCAAATGTTGGGTCAGGCACTTCACTTAAAGGTATAACAGTTCCATTTAAAGGTGAAACTATTTTAACCACTACTGGAGTTTGTTCTACTTCTTTTTTCTTACCTAATAAAAAATCAAAAAATCCCATATTTCTAAACAGTATGATTGAAATCATACTCTCCTTTCTAAAATTTATTTTTATATATTAAGTATATCATAGAAATATATAAAATTCAAAAAATATTTTGTGTTTATTTACAGTATAAAACTAATATATATCTTGAAAAAAAATTTTATATAAGCTATACTTTAGATATATCACTTATAATTAGTAAATCAATTTACTAATTGGAAGGAGTAAAAATGATAAAAATAGAAAAAATAAATAGTATAATTGGGTTATGTGGTAGATATATTAGGAATGAAAAAACAAATAGAGTTATTAAAATTGAATCTATAAATATAACATCATATACTCATAATACTGAAAATAAATATTTTTTATCAGATAAAGACTCTGTAGTTATTAGTGGAACAGAACACGAAATAATCATTGCTTTATTAGGATGGACTTTAGTATAAATTTAATTAAAAAAAATAAAAAAATATCAATAAATATGTTGATTTTTGTTTGAAATAATGATAAAATAAATTAGATTTAAATATTAACAAATATAAATAAACTCTATAAGAGAAAGAGTGTTTAGGGTTCCGAAGATATTATCTTGCTGGTCCAAGCAACACTGGTACTTGTAAAAGTATTACACCATAGGGACAAAAGCCCAGGAGGTAGGTTTCACTTAAAAGCCTACTTTTCTGGGCTTTGTTTATTTTGAAATTCAATCTTAGGAGGTACTTTAGTTATGTTAAGTTATTTTAAACTTAAAGAACACGGAACAGATTTAAAATCTGAATTTTTAGGAGGATTAACTACATTCCTAACAATGGCATATATTTTAGGAGTTAATGCAAGTATTTTAGGTAGTGCAGGGCTAACACCTGGATCTGTATTTTTTGCAACAGCTATATCATCAGCTGTAGCTACTATTTTCATGGGAATTTATGCAAATGCACCTATAGCACTTGCACCTGGTATGGGACTTAATGCATTCTTTACATATACGGTTGTACTAGGTTCTGGATATACACCTGCTGAAGCATTGGCTATGGTATTTGTATCAGGTTTAATATTCCTTACCATTTCTGTTTTAGGACTTAGAAAACTAATTGTTGATTCTATTCCTACAAGTTTAAAAAAATCAATTGGAGCTGCTATAGGATTCTTTATAGCATTTATAGGTCTTAATAAGTTAGGGATAATTATTGCAAACCCAGCTACTTATGTAACACTTGGATCTTTCAAAAATCCCACTGTATTATTAGGAGTATTCGGATTAATCTTAACATTAATATTAATGACTTTAGAAATTAGATCTGCAGCATTTCTTGGATTACTAGCAACAGCTATTTTAGGTATAGTATTAGGATTATCAGGTGTTTCTGGTATGCCTACTTTACCTAATGGAATAATTAGTTTATCATTTGACACTTCTAGTGTAGGACTATTTTTAAGTGGATTAGGGAGTATATTAACTAAACCAGAAAGTATAGTTATAATATTTACTATGTTATTTGTTGATTTTTTTGATACAGCTGGTACTTTAATAGCAGTTATAGACAAAATAAAAGGATTAGTAAAAAGTGAACATCCTGAATTAGAAGTTGATTATAACATAGATAAAATGTTCTATTCTGATGCATTAGGTACTGTAGTTGGAGCTACTTTAGGAACTTCAAATGTAACTAGTTTTGTTGAATCTTCAAGTGGTGTTGCTGCTGGAGGAAGAACTGGATTATCTTCAGTAATTGTTGGAATATTATTTTTACTTTCAACATTATTCTCTCCATTATTATCTGTCGTAGATTCTATTGCTGTAAATGATACACTATTTTTATCTCCAGTTGTTGCACCAACTTTAGTAATAGTTGGAGTTCTAATGGCTACTCAATTATCTAATGTTGATTGGCATGATTTTAGAGCAGCTGCTTCAGGATTTGCAACAATAATAATAATGGTTTTATCTTATTCTATAGCTAATGGTATAGCTGCAGGATTTATAGTTTATGTAATAACAAATATATTTAGCAAAGAAAAGAAAAAATTACCTGCTATTATATGGGTTTTATTTGTGATTTTCTTATTACACTTTGCTTTAGTTTAATAATAAATAACCTATTATAGAGGAGTTAACCACTCCTCTATTTTTAATTATTCTAAACTAATTTTTTTTATTTGATTATAACTATTTAAAAAAAACATTTTATATGGTATTATTAGTTATATAAAATAGAAAGAGGTCAAATTATGATAAACAAAGATTTATTAAAAGATGATTTGTATTTAGCTGTTAATGGAGAGTGGTTAAAAACAGCCATTATTCCAGAAGATAGAGCACAAGTAGGAGGTTTTCAAAACTTAGTTATTGACATTGAAAATCTTTTACTAGAAGATTTTAAAAATTTAAAAAATGTAGAAAATCCTGAAATGAAAGAATTTTTAAAATTTTTTAATGAAGCAAGAAATTTTGAAAAAAGAAATAAGGAAGGATATGCAGAATTAAAAAAATATATTACTAAAATATCTGAAATTAAAGATTATAATGATTTTTCTAAAATTCTTAAAGAATGGACTTTAAAAGGATTCCCATTACCATTTAGTATGTTTATTGGACCTGATATGATGAATGCTAAAATTAATGTATTACATTTAAATAGAGCTTCTATTATACTTCCAGATAAAACTTACTATGAAAAAGAAAATGGAAAAACTTTAATTAAGTCTTACACTAAGATGTTAGAAAAAATTTTTGAAGAATTAGATTATAGCACAAATGAAGTAAAAGAACTTATTGATAAAACTATAGAATTTGATAAAACTATATATCCATATACTAAAACTTCTGTTGAATTGGCTGATTATACTAAATCATATAACCCTAGAAGTATGAAAAATATAAAAAAATATTCAAATAAAATCAATTTTGAAATATTTATAAATGATATTTTAGAACAAATTCCAGAAAAAATAATCGTAGATGAACCTAACTTCTTTGAAAATTTAGAAAATATTTTAACAGAAAATAATTTAGAATTGTTAAAAGCATGGTTAATATCTAACTTAGTAATTTATCTTAGTAGTTTATTCACAGATAATTTAAGAATTATTGGTAGTCTATATCAAAGAGAAAAATCAGGTATTAAAGTAGCTGATAGTATAGACAAATACTCATATTATACTTCCACAGCTATGTTTGCTGATGTTATAAGTGTATATTACGGTAAAAAGTATTTTGGTGAGAAAGCTAAAAATGATGTAGAATATATGGTGAAAAATATTATTAATGTTTATAAGAAAAGACTTGAAACAAACACTTGGCTTAAAGAAAATACTAAAAAAATGGCTATTAAAAAATTAAACACTCTTGGTATTCTTATAGCTTACCCTGAAAAATATAAAGATGTATATAAAGAATTAAAATATAATGACGATGAAACATTTTTTGAAAATTTCATAAAATTTAAACAAATAAAAATTATAGATCACTTTAAAAAATGGAATACAAATGTTGATAAAATGGAATGGGGTATGAGTTCAAATACAGTTAATGCTTATTATCATCCATTACATAATCACATTTGCTTCCCAGCTGCTATATTACAAGAACCTTTCTATAGTATTACTCAATCTAAAAGTAAAAATTATGGAGGTATTGGTGCTGTAATTGGTCATGAAATTTCTCACGCTTTTGATAATAATGGAAGTAATTATGATGAAAATGGAAACTTATTAAACTGGTGGGATGAAGAAGATTATATAAAATTTGAAGAAAAAACAAATGAAATGATAGAACAATTTGATGATATACCATTTGGAAGTGGAAAAGTAAATGGTAAACTTACAGTTTCTGAAAATATCGCAGATTTAGGTGGAATCACTTCTGCTTTAGAAGCATTAAAATTAGAAAAAGACTATTCATTAGAAGAATATTTTATAAACTGGGCTAGAATATGGAGAAGAAAAGCTAAACCAGAACACATAGATCTTCTTTTAAATGTAGATGTACATTCGCCTGGCGAATTAAGAGCAAATATAACTCCACAAAATTTAGATGATTTTTATAGAACATTTAATATTAAAGAATCAGATAGAATGTATAGAGAAAAAGAAAAAAGAATTATAATTTGGTAAAATCACTCTTGACAAAGATAGTTAAATTATGTAGAATATAGTGTATTAATACAAAAATTACATGTAATAACATGATGTGAATCATGTAGAAAGGAGCTCAAAATGGCAGTACCTAAGAAAAGAACTTCTAAAGCTAAAAGAAATATGAGAAGAGCACATGATGCTATCAGTGCGCCAAGTATAGTAGTTGAAAATGGTAATGTAAGAAGACCTCACAGATTAAATCTTGTAACAGGTGAATATAGAGGAAGAAAAATTCTAAAATCTTCAGTTGAAGAAATAGTTGAATAATTAAAAACAAACGACAATTTAGAATTGTCGTTTTTTTTATATTTTAAAAAAAATAAATTTGTACATTAATAATTATTTCAATTTGTATTTTTGAAGTTTTTTTCATAAAATATTATTATTAGGAAGTTTTTTGTCATTTCCATCAATTTATAAATCTAATTTTTTTTACACTATTCAATATATATCCTTATTTCTATTCATTGACTTTAACGTTACTGTATGTTAATATTTCAGTATAGATTTAAGCGAGGTGACTTATGATTTGTATTGTAGGTGGTTCTAATATCGACATACAAGGTTTCTCACAAACCAAACTCAACCTATACGATTCAAATCCTGGTACTATACAAAAAGGATTTGGTGGAGTTGGTAGAAATATTGCTGAGAATCTTGCTTTGTTAAATACTAAACCAAAATTAATATCACCTATTGGTGATGATAATTTTTCTAATGAATTAGTTCAGTACATGAATAATGTTGGTTGTGATATGAGTGACTCAATGAAACTTGAAAATAGTCAACTTTCAACATACTTATCTGTATTGAATGAAGAAAATGAAATGGTTGTTGCAATCGCAGCTATGGATATATTAGAAAAATTTGATAAAGATTTCATTTCTACTAAAAAAGATTTGATTTCAAAATCTGACATTCTTGTTTTAGATACCAATCTAAAAAAAGATGTTCTTGAGTATCTTTCTAGTACACATAAAAAAACAGTTATTGATTTAGTTTCTACTAAAAAAGCTGTAAAAATAAAAGATTTTTTAGGAAACTTTCATACAATTAAAGCAAATAAATTAGAAATTGAAGTAATAACTGATATAAAAATTAAAAGTCAGGAAGATTTAATAAAAGCAGCTAAAGTATTATTAGAAAAAGGTGTTACTAATGTATTTATAACACTTGGAAGCAAAGGTATATTCTATATGAATAATGAAAAAAATGAAATTATTGCTAATCCTAATATTTCAGCTGTTGATATTACTGGTGCAGGTGATTCATTTGCAGCAGGTGTAGCCTTTTCTTTATACAACAATTTTGAAATAGAGAAAATGGCAAGATGTGCTCTTAGCATGTCTATACTTAACGTTACACACCTTGGAACTTGTTTCAAAGGTTTAAACAAAAATATTTTAAATGATACTATGAAAACTTATTTTAATATAGAACTTTAGGAGGAAAAATGAAACAATATTTAGAAATTAACCCAATCGTACAAGAAGCATTAGCTCAAAATAAACCGATTATAGCATTGGAATCAACTATAATCTCTCACGGTATGCCTTATCCTAAAAATGTTGAAACTGCTTTAGAAGTTGAAAGATTAGCAAGAGAATGTGGTGTAGTTCCAGCAACTATAGGTATAATAAAAGGAAAATTAAAAGTTGGATTAACTAAAGAAGAAATTGAATTATTAGGTAAAGAAGGATTAAGTGTTCCAAAAGTTAGTAGACGTGATTTAGCTTATATAACAGCTAATAAATTAAATGGTGCTACTACTGTTGCTACAACTATGTTAATATCATCTCTTGCAGGTATAAAAGTATTTGCAACTGGTGGTATAGGTGGTGTACATAGACACGCTGAAACAACTATGGATATATCTGCTGATTTAGAAGAATTAGGACAAACAAATGTGGCAGTAGTTTGTGCTGGTGCTAAATCTATATTAGATCTTAAATTAACTCTTGAATATTTAGAAACTAAAGGAGTACCTGTTCTTGGTTATAAAACAAAAGAATTACCTGCATTCTACACTAGAAAAAGTGGATTTAATTTAGATTACGCTATTGATACACCTAAAGAATTTGCAGAAATTTTAAAAACTAAATGGGATTTAAACTTAAATGGTGGTGTTGTTATAGCTAATCCTATTCCTGAAGAGCATGCAATGGATTTTGATACTATAAATAATGCTATAAACAATGCTATAGCTGAAGCTGATGAAAAAGGTATTAAAGGTAAAGATACTACTCCATTCTTACTTGATAAAGTTAAGACTATAACAGCTGGTAAATCTCTTGAAGCTAATATACAACTTGTATTTAATAATGTAAGACTTGCTTCAGAAATTGCAAAGGAATTAGTTAAATTAGGATAATGATAATATTTTTAACACTAATTAATATTTTAATAGCATTCGTAAAGCTATATATATCTATAAGCGTATTCTTTAATTTTAAGAAGCCTTTTGATATTTTAAATATTTTAATAATACCAATATTTGTTTTTGAAATAATTTCAACAATAGGATATATTTTTAGCAACTCTATGCAATCAATAGCTCCTACTATATTGGTACTTTTAGGAAATAATATATTTGTAAATATATTCTATATTTTTATTAGTAATGTATTTATAATTGGTAGAATTAAAATAAACGATAATTTCTTAAAAATTTATAGAACTTTACTTACAATATATCTTATTTTCACATCTTTGTTTACATTATTATTGTATTTATAGATAAATATAAAAAGAAGTTGGAGATTTCTCTTCAACTTCTTTTTAATTAAAATTCATAATTTATAGATAGCATTCCACCTATCTTACTTCTATTTCCTATGCTTGCTTTAATCATTGCTCTTAATTTATCGTTTATATCATATTTTAACCCGACTGTATAATTAACATTAAATCTATCTAAATTTTTACCAATTGTTTTAAATTTAACTCCATTAAGATTAGCATTTAAAGTAGTTTTTATATTATCATACATACTAATTTCAAGATTTTCAATAAAATCAATTTTTTTATTTATATTTAAACTATGTTCTAAACCTAAAGTAAATTTATTTTTTATTAATAAATTATCTTCTAATTTAAGATCTATCAAACTTTTACTTTTATGATTAAATATAGAAAATAGTGTTGTATTAATTTTAAGAGAGGGTTTCAATGTATTATATACATCTATTTTAAATGTTTTTGATAAAGAAATTTTAAAATCACTCATTATCGCCTTTAGATTAGAATTTATCTTTTCATCTCCTACACTTCTGTCTATATCTGTATCAATATACATTAAATTTATACCACTATCTATTATATCAAAATATTTTGCATATAATTCAAATCCATACCCACTACTATTAAATATAGATCCTTTATCATATAGAATTTTTGAATTATAATATTGTAAATCTATTCCATAATTTTTACTTCCTAAACCTATTATATTGTTAATTGATTTATAATCAAATGAATTATATTTTTTAGATTTGCTAAAATTAGTATTTATAAAATTCGAAAAATAAATATTATAGTTATTTTTGCTATATTTTTCTAAATTAAATTTAATAATATCACTATCATCTTTATTTTCAAATACATTTGAAATATACGTATTATAATTATCAGTAAATAATTGGTTAATAGCATCTTCTTTAACACCTAATGTTGATACATTCAATAAACTCATATCAATTTTATCTCTAGTAGAATAATCAAAATATTCATCTTTACTATATTCTTCAAAAAACATCCTTCTATTTACATCATAACTTGGTAAATTTCTTTTTTCACTTTCAGTCAAATCTTTTAAATTTTTAAATTTATCTAAATTAGTAGTAAAAGGTTCATAACTTAATGAATATCTTTTACCGTCGTATTTAACTTTAGGATTTAATAAAACATTTGTTAAATTTATTTTAGAATTTTTCTCAAAAATTAGATTAATAGGTTTCTTTTCCATATTTTCAGAAAAATGTATTGATATATTATTTATATCAGAATTCAATTCTTTAACTTCCAATAAACTATCACTATTAATATTAATCTTAGAATCTTTTGAAGAAAAGAGTTTATCCATATTTACATTTCCTAAAATAGAGATGTTACCTTCATTTTTTATGTCATTAACCTGTATTTTATATTCTTTATTTCCTAACGATAAATTAGAATTTTTAAAAACTTGTATCTCCTTTGAATTAACATCATTCATAATATAAAGTTTACCATCTAATATTTGGATATTATCTTTATACAATTGTTTTCCTTTTAAAATAAGACTACCCTTTCCATCTTTTCTAAGTCCTGCAGTTGCATAACTTGCATAATATGCTTTTTCAGAATCTAAAATTTTAGGAATTCTAAATCTATATAAATCTGTATCACTTTTAGTATTATTGGTTCCTTTTATAACAATTAGATCATCAAAATTATCTTTGCCTTTTCCTTTAAGTCCTGAAACTATATCATTTTCAAAAACTGCACTTTCTCCATCATTTATATCAACATAAAAATATCTATTTAAAATATTACCATTTTCATCTAAATCATATATACGACTAGGCATTCCAGCATAAAATCTCTGTTCATCAATTAACCCAGCATTAAAATCAGAAGGTCCTTTCAATGCCTTTTCATAATCAACAACACCCCATCCAACTTCATTATCTAAATATTCATTATTACCTTTTTTTCTATCTGCAGTTGTTAATATTATTTGTTTAATTTGATTCCATTGTAAAAATGGAAATTTTTGTTTAATATCATAAGCTAATCTTGAAACACGAGGTGCTGCAAAAGAAACACCTATTTCCTCTTTATTATTAGGTTTTAAAATTAAACCTGTATCTGCAACTGACATAGATCTTAAAAGTAAAGAAGAAGCATCTTTATTTTTAGTTATTGTAAAATACTCTTTTTTATCACTATCATATATTTTTATTCCATTATTCTTATTAAATTGATTATTTTTCTCTATTACATTTCTAACTGTTATAACATCACTTCTATACATCATTTGTTTCTCAGGAGACATAGCTAGAAAATATTGCATAGCATCTTTAGTAAAATATGAATTTTTTATATTATATTTAAATTTTCTTGTATCTGAAAAATTACCAGTTACTATAATCTTAAGTTGTTTATTATATAATTCATCTTTAAAACTAGCTAAATTACTTCCATATATAGTTACAGAATTTGATAAACTCCTACCAATTTTATCATCATATTTACCATTAGAGTATATCGTTCCAAGTAAAAGATCACTTATAGTTGACCCAATAGACATATTTATTATACCTTCTGTTTTATAATAATCTTTAAAATCAATCATAGGATAAACTTTAATATTTATATTACTTTTTTCATCATCAATAATATGATTTCTATTAGAATCAACAAATGATGCTATTGTATAATAGGGATGATTATTAGTTTTTTCATCATTAAAATTTTCAACATATTTTCTTGAAAATGTTATATTATCTCCAAATTCCCGTAATTTTTTTTCAATTTCTGCAGTTAAACTAATTTCAACAAATGCAACTTCTTTAATATTTTTATCTGATTTTTTATACTCTCCATTTAATAATTTAAATTTAGATAATGAATTTACATTATAATCAGAAGAAATAGAATTAATCATTGTTCCTTTATACTTAGAAAAATTTAAATCATTAACTTTTAATTTTTCTAAACTTGTATCATCCCCTACCAGTATATTATTAGGTGGTTCAACAACATTTTCTTCTTTTTCCTCATTATCTTTTCTATCAACTTTTCCTTGCTTAAATTTATCATTTATTGTATTTTCTTTTTTATCTTCCTCCACTTTTTCTATTGGGCTTACAGGTTTAGTCGGTTTAGAACCATCATCTTCTTTTTCTACTGGTTTTATAGGTTTAACCGGTTTAATATTATCATTTCTATCATTCATACTTGTACAACTTAGTGTACTTAATATAACTATAAAAGATATAAAAAGAAATTTTTTCATAAAATCACCATCTCAATCTATATAAAATATAATATTATTTTTAAATTAATTTTTTTACATTTTATCACATTTATCTATAAATTTAAATATATTTCTATTAAAAAAGAAGTCATTTCTGACTTCTTATCCTATCTCTATTTCATCATTTATTTTCCCTTTATTTTTCCAATATGTTGCAACATACACAAATGGTGTGTCAAATATTGAAGTAATAATTTTTAAGAAATATGTTGAAAAAATTATAGATATTATAGTAGGCATACTATATACTCCAACAAAAGCTATTGTATTAAATATAACATTATCTACAACTTGACTTATTAATGTACTAGCATTATTTCTTATCCATAAATTCTTATACTCAGGTGTAATCTTCTTGATTCCTAGATATAATAATATATCTACATTTGAAGACACAACATAAGCAGTTAATGATCCTACTGTAAATCTAGTAAATGGTCCAAATAACGCTATCAAATGTTGTTGATTAACATCATTAGGTGAAACTCTTAAAAATATAGCTATATTCATAATAACAGTTGTAAAAATCATAGTTAAAAAACCTATACCTATAACCTTTCTAGCTTCTTTTTTACCATAATTTTCTGTTAAAATATCTGATATTAAAAATATACTACTATATGCAATATTTCCTAGTGTAGTTTCAACTCCAAATAAAATAACAAGTTTTGAAACTTGAACATTAGCTAAAATTATAGAAATTGGTGTAAATGCTAATAATCCTACTCTACCCCATTTTCTGTAGGCTAATAAAATAACTGAAAAGTTTATAACGACATAAAAAAGCCAAGTAGCTTCGTTAATCGTAAAAATTTTTGAAAAATCCATTAATCCTCCTTGTTTTTATGTTCAACGCTGCCACCTATGAACTTTAAAAATATTTTAAATTAGTCAACTATTACTATATCATTTTATTTTAAATATGTAAAGTATGTTTTTATATTTTTAATCTTAATAGATCTAAATACGAAAACTAAAAAAGTATATATAAGCTCTTGAAATAAATATCATAAATTATGTATAATATAGATAAATAGAAAGATGGAGGTTTAACATATGAATAAACTGGACAAAATATTAAATGATCTAGGTATTGATGGATTATTATTAACTGATTATTACAACAAAAGATACTTTACAGGATTTTCTGGTACTACAGGTATAGCACTTGTTACCAAGACTGGAAAATATTTTTTATCTGACTTTAGATATGCAGAACAAGCTGAAAATCAAGTCAAACCTCATGGTTTTAAATTTATTGAAGATAATAATAGAAACCATAATTTAATTATAGAACTTGCTAAAAAAGATGGTGTTACAAAACTTGGTATTGACAATCTTTCTTTATCATATTCTGAATACGAACAATTAAAAGAAGAATTTAATTTTGCAGAACTTGTAAAAGCATCTCAAAATTTACTTAAAGCTAGACAAATTAAAACAGCTGAGGAAATATCTAAAATTGAAAAAGCAATAAAAATATCAGAAGATGCCCTACTTGCTACTTTACCTGAAATTAAAGTTGGTATGACTGAAATTGAAGTTGCAGCAATACTTGAATTTAATCAAAGAAAAAGAGGAGCAAACGGTACATCGTTTGATACTATAGTTGCTAGTGGTAAAAGATCTGCTATGCCTCATGGTGTTGCAAGTAATAAAAAAATTGAAAATAATGAGTTTATAACAATAGATTATGGGTGTTATCTTGATGGATATGCAAGTGATATAACAAGAACTGTATTTATAGGTAATAATATAGAACCTAGAATGAAAGAAATTTATGAAACTGTTAGAAAATCAAATGAATTAGGATGCAAATCTCTAAAAGCTGGTATAAAAGGAAAAGATGTAGATAAAATAGTTAGAGACTTTATGGGAGATGATGAACAATACTTTGGTCACTCTTTAGGACATTGTTTAGGTCTTGAATTACACGAAACTCCTTTACTATCAATGAGAGAAGATTCATATCTTGAAGAAGGTATGGTTATAACTGTAGAACCAGGTATATATATACCAGGATATGCAGGTGTTAGAATAGAAGATGATTTAGTAATAACAAAAGATGGTTCTCGTTCTCTAACAACTTTACCTAAAGAATTAATAAAGCTAGAAGTATAATACTTCTAGCTTTTATTTAACACCATGATATTTTTCTATTATTTCCCAAGCATTGTTGATTTTATTTATAACCTCTGTTGCTTTTTTCTTTTCTTCCTCATCTGTATAAAAATCTGGATGCCATTTTTTCAACAATTCATTTCTTCTCTTTTTCTTAATTTCAAAACTATCTTCTTTATTAACTCCTAGTATAGAACATGCTTTTTCTACTTCACTCTCAAAATTAGATTGTGAAAACGAATCATTATATCCTCTATTTTGATTATACTGATTATATTGATTTCTAAATCTTTCAAAATCTTCATTTGTATAATAACTCGTTCTATTAACATTAATAATTCTACCTCTAAATATGAAAAATAAGATAATTAAAAATATTAAAAAAGGAGATAAAGCAACAATTATAGATAGAACAAAAACTATAAATATTACTCTTAATATAAAACTTAAAACACTTACTCTATTATTACTACCTTTACCTATAATAGAAGCTATAATAATAGCTACTATCCAATAAATTATTTGCATTACTCCTCCTATTTTCTAAAAATTCTAGATTTAATCCAATCAAACCAACTTTCACTAACAACTTTCTCTTCAAAGAAAATGTCAAGTTTAGGTTTATATTCTTCATCATAAGTATAACTATTAAGCTGATTTACTAGAGCATAAGGCATTTCATCAACCTTTAATCCTGTAGATTCTTCATTAAGTCTAACATAGTTTTTATTTGTATACATATTAGATAAAATATAATCTACATTCTGAGTTGAAGTTTTCATTGTAGCACTAAATAAAGGAAATGCCATAGCAAGTAAACCTTTATCATTTTCATTTGTTCCAAAAAATCTATTTAATCCTAATGTTAACATACCACCAAAGTTACCAAATCTTGATATAATATTTTGATTACTTATTTGATTTTTACTAAAATGTTTTTTATTATATCCCGTACCTATAGATAATATTTTAATATCATCTATATTTCTAACTCCAAATTTAAAAGCTTCAGAAAAACCTATCAATGCCGGATTATTAGAAAATATTCCACCATCTATATACATTTTGTCATCAACTTCATAAGGATCAAAAAATCCTGGAGCTGAAGATGATGCAATTACAGCTTCATCTAACTTAAGATCATTATCATTTTCATAACTTTTAAATATACTAATACTCGTATCACTTAAATTAACACTAGGAATTACAAGTTTAGTTTTTAAATTATTTATACTATATTCTTTCAAATAATCTTTAATCGTACTTTCAAGATTTGAAATTCTATATGCTGCTGAAAGAAAGCCGCCTTGTCCTTTACCTCTTTCTTCTTCAGGAAAAATTTTATTTGAAGTTTCTAAATATTGCTCCATAATTTCATCAGGAGTTTTTCCCAACGCTAACATTGTAGCTATTATAGAGCCTGTACTCGTACCTATTATTATATCAAAATATTTATGAAATTCTATTCCATAATCATTTCTAATTTTCTTTAATATTTCTAAAGTATATACGCCTCTTAGTCCTCCTCCATCAAGACTCAATATTCTCATAAATTACCACCATTCTGTAAATTAATTGTTCATATATTCTTAATCATTTAACTTTAAATTTATAACTTAATAACAATTTAACTCTTAATGCTATAATTATATGATAGAATGATTTTAAAGTCAATATATTATAGAATAATAACCCTAAACCTGTGTCATTTTTAATTGACATTAGAAAGAAAAGAAGAAAGTAAAAAACTTCCTTCTAAAATATATTATATTTCAAATTAAATAACCACTTTAACTCTTTATCATAGTTTAATAATGTATCTAAGCTTATATTTTCAAAACTACTCTTTAATCCCATCTTTATTATTGGTAAAAGTAATAACAGATATTTTTTCATTTAAGTCCTTTCTGCCTTATCGCAAAGATAAATGTTTTTTTATTTTATAAATAATTTAATTATATTAATTTCTAAATATACATTTATTCAAATTTAATATATGTAGAAATATATTTCCCATTGCATAAATAATTCCTTATTTCTTTGTCTCCATTTATATAATATACTGTAGAATCATAAGATAAAACTCCTTCTTTTCTAACCCTTACTTCTATTTCTCCTGTTTCATAAAATTTTACCCAATCTCCATTTTCTACAGGATTAGCTAATGTATAGTCTTTTGTTATTTCAAACTCATAATATCTTTTAATATCATCTTCATAATAACTTAAGTTTATTTTATTTTCTTTAATGTTTTCTATTTTTCTCATACCAAATCTTTTTCCATTAACATACAAACTCTTATCTACTATATTTCCATTTTCTTTTATTGTAGTACTACCTCCTGATTTAAGTCCTTTATACATTCCATATTCTTCTTTTGAACCATATCCCAAAATATCTATTTTAGTTTGATCTATTTTTACTTCATGTCCTTCTCCATCATAATAACCAAAACTTTCTTTTTCAATTTCATAGAAAGGTATTTTTATTTTTTTATTTCCTATAAATATGCCAATTCTTAATTTAGATGGATTGCAATATATTGATACACTAATTTCATTATTTTTATAAATTTCAAATAAAAAATCATCAAAATATTTATTAAATTCTAAAGTGAATTTTTTTTCGCCATTAACATATAATCCTCTCATAAAATTTTCACTAAACTCTTCATATTCATTATATACACCATCTATTTTACCATCTTTATATATAGCTCTAACTTCATTGTTCCACATTGGATCATCATGATCATGTATTCTTAACCTACCTACACCGTGTTTAACTCCATTTAGTAATTTATTTTTTTCAAAAATAACTCTTGAAAGAAATATTTCACCATCATCTTCATCAATACCATAAGCATAATATATTTTTTTTAAATCATTTCTATTAAAAATCATATCTATCAACTTAAATTCAAGTTTTTCTAAAAATGATACTTCATTTAATAATTCCATTATTTTTCACCTTTTTCTATAAATTTTATTTTTCTTACTTTATATTCATTTTTAAGCTTTTTTGAATACTGAAGACTCGGAATTTCTTTACCTTTACTATCTACATTACTAGAAGTCCATCTAAATGACATTCCTGAATATTCATAAGATGTATAAAATAAATATATCCCATTTTTAAATTTAATTTCTCCAAAGTATGTTTTTAAAAAACCTTTTATAGGATTATATCACAGAAAAATACAAAATTCAAAAAATATTTTTCATTTGTTTATAACCCCTAAACTATAATATTAAATATAAATTAAAATTTTATACCATACTTGCAAATTCTAAAAAAAAGGTTATAATAATAATGAAATTTTTTTATTGAAAAGGAGATAACATGAAAGGTAAATTTTTTGCTAGTTTACAAAAAATAGGTAGATCATTTATGCTTCCAATAGCTGTCTTACCTATGGCTGGTATACTTCTTGGTGTTGGAGGTTCATTTACAAATAAAGTTTTAATTGAAACTTACCACTTAACTTTCTTACAAGAAGGTACTTTTTTAAATCATTTATTGATTTTATTTTCAAATATAGGATCATTTGTATTTGGTAATTTACCATTATTATTTGCAGTCGGGGTTGCTATTGGTATGGCTAATAAAAATAAAGAAACTGCAGCACTATCTGCTGTTATAGGTTTCTTATTATTCCATACAGTAATTAATACTGTAATTAGTTTTCAAGGAATAACACCTGATAATGTATCATTTGATGCTTTAGTTAAGTCTGGATTAAGTGAAGCTAATGCTCGTGGAGTTGCTGCTTTATATACTAGAGAACTTGGAATATTTACTCTACAAACTGGAGTATTTGGTGGAATTATAACAGGACTTGTATCATCTTGGATTACTAATAAATATTCAGATAAACAATTACCTGATTATTTAGCATTCTTTAGTGGTAATAGATTTGTACCAGTTATAACTATACTATTCTTTATTCCGATAGCTGCTATATTCCCATTTATTTGGCCAACAGTATTTGGTGCTATTGTTAAAGCAGGTGAACTATTTGCTGCAACTGGTGCAATAGGAACTTTCTTCTATGGTATGTCTATGAGATTACTTAATGTATTTGGATTACACCATGCAATATACCCATTATTCTGGTATACTCAACTTGGTGGTTATGAAGAAGTAGCAGGTAAAATGGTTGCAGGAGGTCAAAATATATTCTTTGCACAACTTGCCGATCCTTCAATCACTCACTTTAGTGCTCTTGCTACTAAAACTATGACAGGTGGTTTCCTACCTATGATGTTTGGATTACCAGCTGCTGCTCTTGCAATGTATAGAACTGCTGAAGATAAAAATAAAGCAGCAATAAAAGGTATATTAATATCTGCAGCTTTAACTTCATTCTTAACTGGAATTACTGAACCAATTGAATTTACATTCTTATTCGTTGCTCCATTACTTTATGTAGTACATGCTATACTTGAAGGTATTTCATATATGTTAATGTATATATTAAATGTTGCAGTAGGTATAACTTTCTCTCGTGGAATTATAGACTTCACATTCTTTGGTTTATTACAAGGCCCTGCTAAAACAAGTTACTATTGGATTTTAATATTAGGACCAGTATATGCTATTATTTATTACTATGTATTCAAATTCCTAATAGTTAAGTTCAACTTTGCAACACCTGGTAGAGAAGGTGGAGAAAATAAACTATATACAAGAAAAGATTTTAATTCTAAAAATGATGATAAATTACTTGATAATATAGTTAAAGCTCTTGGTGGTGTTGAAAATATAGAAAATTTAGATGCTTGTATCACTAGATTAAGAGTTACAGTTAAAGACCCTTCAAAAGTTGCTGATGATAAGAGATGGAAAGAATTAGATGCAAAAGGTGTTATAAGATCAGGTAACGGAGTACAAGCTATATATGGTACTCAAGCTGATGTTTATAAGAGTAAAATAAAAGATAAATATAATATACAATAAAATATTTAAAAAATATAAAAACGTGTGCTAATAAACTTTTAAGTTTAAAAGTACACGTTTTAAATTAAAATAAATTTTTTAGAATTTATAACTTAAGTTCAATCCTATAAATCCTGAATTTTTATACCCTGTATAAGTGTATATTCCAAATGATTTGTAATTTAAACCTAGCCCTAATTTAACTGAAGGTAATAATTTAAAGTTTTTTACATTTTGTGGTATTAAATAATCTCTACCGTCTACTTTTACATTATTACTTTCTAAATATTTAGCATAAGTATAAAGTCTATTATTAGAAATACTTAATCCTACATTTAAATAAGACATAACCCCTAAATTATCATTAAATTTATAACCAAATTTAGTAGTTATATATGGTGTTATTGAATAACTTATTTTATTTACTGATACAATATTTGTTAATTTAGATACTGCTTCATTATTGTTATAAGCATTAATTTTTTCATCATATTCTTTTTTTAATTCATTATATTTATCTAAAGCTTCAGTCCATTTAACTTTTTCGGAATCAATAACTTTTTCATTAAGATTGGCAAATGTATCTTCTTCTAATTCTGAATCATCTTCTTCATTATTTTCTTCAGTTTCACCATTTCCATTACTATTTTCCTCACTACTTTCACCATCATTTCTTTCTGGTTCATTCGGTTGAGATTCGTTAGTTTCTGAACCTTCTTCACCATCTCTTAGTCTAATATTTTCTGAAACGAATGCACCTGTAGCACTACGATTTTCTTCCGATGAATTATTTTCTTCTCTTCTTTCAGATTCAGTATTTTCTCCTGTATTACCTTCTGAATTATTATCTTCAACTGGTTTTTCTTCAACTTCTCCTTCTTCTCTTACTGGTTTGTCAAAATCTTCATTTTTATATCTTTCTAAAAGATTTACAGGTTTTTCATAATCTTCCTCTTTATTTTCAATTTTAGGTCCTTTATATTTTCCATATTTTTCTTTATACTTACCTAAAATTTCGGTTTTTTTATTTTCTAAATCAAGAATCTTCTTTTCAGAGTTTTTCTTTTTATCTTCATTCTTTTTAGTATTTTCTTCTAAATTTTCAAGTATAGCAATATGTATATCAAACTCATTTTCAACATTGAAATAAAGATCAGCTTTTTTTCTAGCATCTTTTATTTTTTCAATAAAATCTTTATATTCTTGTTCTTCCTTATATTCTTCATAAGTTTTTTCACCTTGTTTATTAACATAATCATTAAGTTCTTTTAAAAGATTTCTTACTTCTTCTTTTTGTTCATTATTTTTAACAGATAATTTTTTTCTTTTTTCTTTTAATTTTCCCAAATCTTCTTCTATATTACTATAAATTTCTTTAAAATCAGAATATTCATTCAAAATTCTTTCTGTTTTTTTAAGTTCTTTTTTTTCTGAATATAATTTATATATCACATCTCTTACATTCTTATATACCATTGAATATTCAGTAGAAAATCTTTTAAATTCTTCTTCTTTATCAATAGCTTCTTTATTAGCTATATCTAAATCTTCCTTAAGTTTTTCAAATTCTTTATTATTTATTTCAACTTTAGGTACAACAACTGATGAAAAATTATTATTTAAATCAATGGCAATATTACTAGAAATTCCTGCTCCTACTCCTAAATATATCTTTTCATTTGAAAATTTTATTGGATAATAAGTATCCAAATTAAGACCTAAATTTAACTTTTGTATTTTTAAATCTCCTTTAACAAGACTACCTAATCCAGCATTTTCAAAATCTTTTTTACTTACTTTGTCAATATCATAACCAACAGAAAAACTACTTTCTATATCTACAGGTAATTTATTAGCAGAAAATGCTGTTATAGTAGCTAAACTATATATTAAAATTTTAAATTTATTCATATCTGCTCCTCTAAAACTCAAATTTAAGTGATGCATTTATTGCATTACTCTTTATATTTTTATTTACATAACTCAATCCTAAATTGACATTACCATATTTTTTATCAAATTTAATACCAAAATTAACTAAATTATCTTCAAGACTAATTCCTTCAATATTTCTTGTAAATTTATACTCTTTAAGAGTTGCTTTTGATTCTATAGTAGTATCAACTAAATATTTAGTATAATCAGCAAATAATTCAAAGTTATAATTTTTATAATTCAGTGCTAATTTACTTCCTATTGTTGCTGTTGGTTTAAAGAATATTTCACTTTCTGATCTATATCCAAAATCATTATTTTCATTGTATGAACCTTTAATATATGTTTTCATGTTTAAGCCTATATATGGTTTAATAGATAATTTTATATCACTATTTATATCTTTGTTATATCTATAACCAAATACATTATTGAAGTTTAAAATAAGATCTGAACTTCTTGTATCTTCAACATGTTTATCTAATAATTCTCTTGATATATGTTTATCTAAATAATCAAAACCAATTAAAGTATCTAATTCAAAATTCTTGTATCCTATTTTATTAGCTACGCCTAATCCTAAACTATTAACATTTACATTTCCTAAAACTTTTGTATCATCATTTGGATATTTAACTTTAAATCTTAAATCTTTAAGTAATGAATGTTCATAACTTACTCCAACATTTGTAGTTACGCTAAGATCTGATATTTTAATATTATGAGAAAATCCTAACATCATTCCATTAATAGAATATAATCTTTTTTTACTATTTACTATCTTACTATCTAATCTATTAATTAGTCTTGCAAATACGTTAAATTGTTTATTATTACCATCTAATGTATTTAATAATTCTCTATTATTAATATCTGATATCTCTGTTCCTAAAGTTAATGAGTCTGATAATATATCCCCATTTAAATTTTCAAGATCTTCTTCATCTGCTATTTCTAAATTATCTAAACTAATCGCTAATCTAGATAATTCATTTTTATCTAATGTAGAACTCATTTCATTTATTATCTTATTTCTCAATTTTGAAGAAAGAGTTGTTGGCATTTCAGTTTTCTTATTCAAAACATCTTCAATATGTTCTTTTCTTTCCAAATACATTTTAACTACATTTTTATCCTTATCTTTAGATAATTCTGTAACTAAATTTAATCCTGAACTTACACTTTTTACCCCAAAATTAAATTTAGAAATATCTTCAACAGGAACATCTTTAGCTACAAATACAAGTTTTTTATTTATTGTATCCTCTGTATCTTCTTTTTTATTTTCCACTACATCTTCTTCTGTATAGTCTTCTAACTTCTTAGTTTCTGGTAACTTAAATGTTAACATTCCATATTTTCTAAATAAAGAAATGTTAAAATGATTCATATCAGATAAGTCTAACTTATCTACACTTAATCTTCCACCAGTTGCAACTATTGTCTCTGAATTTTCATACGGTTTATATGTACCAAATATTGAATCTTTTTCTGAATATGAATAAAGTTTACCTTTATTATATACATTAGCATAAATTCCACCTTTTATTGGTTCAAGTCCTAAAAGAATTCTTGCATAATTCCCTTGTTCCATACGAACTGAATCTATCTTAAGTTTTGTATTTTCTGATACGTATACATCTGAGTTTTGTACCCCTTGTACAACTAATGTTCCTCCTTTAATATATGTAGGTTCAGTATACGTATTATTACCAGATAAAATCAAAGTACCATTACCATGTTTTTCAAGTCCTGCACTATAGAATAATTCTCTTTCTTCAAAATCAAGACTTGGTATATATCCTTTAATTTTTGGTCTTAATCTATTAACAATATCAGATACTGTAATATTAGTTTTTTCTAACACTTTCTTAACATTATCGTGTTTTTCTAAGAAATCATCAGATAACAATTCTTTATCTTTAAAATTAGATGTTAAAGTCAATACAGAACCTTCATCAAATGTAATAAATCCTCTTGAACTCATATGTTTAATAGGATCAAATCCACCTTTTATACTATTTGAGAATGTATATGTTCCATAAGGAATATTTGCTATAAAGTTTTCTTCGCCTACTTCATGAGTTAAAGCCTTAACAAATCTTGCTGGACCATCAAGTGCAGAATCTTTATCCATTATTCCCCAACCTATGTTTTCATCAACACCATAAAGTCCCTTACTTAAAATTTTAACATTATCTGGACCTTCTGGCTTGTTAGGATCTGCTTTTTTATATATAATTCTATAATCATCAATAGTTGTTGTTAATAATGATGTTTTTATATCATGAGCACTCATCCAAGGATATTTTTCTGCTATCATTCCTGCAACTGCTGTCATTCTAGGAGCAGAAAATGATGATCCATAGGCAATATTCTCACCTATATTTTCACCTTTACCATATTTTTTTTCTTCTTCAGTTAGACGTTTAGTATAAACATAAGATCCATCAGTTGCCATAGTCCAAAGCATTGCTTTACCTGCCCTTGAGAATGAGAATCTTGTATCATCATTTATGAAGTCTTTATGTTTTTCTGACATATCATCTACAACTTTTATTCTTTTTAGGACTTCTTCTTTATAGCCCTTAGGATATTTTTCTGGATGTAAATTAATATCATTTAAAATACCTATTAAATTATTATATTCAGATAACATTCCAACACCATAAAGTTTTAATCTTTTATAATTTATCTTATCTGTATTTAATCCCCAATCATCTGATATGTCCTCAGTTGCATCTTCACCATAAGCAATACTTTTAGGCGCAAGACCTACTGAACCTAATATATTTTTTCTATAATTGTAATTATACTTATATTCTCTTCCTTCTTCTAATGCTTTTTTCTTTTCTAATTCATTTAAAAATGATGGAATTGAAGCAAAATCATTATTATATTTGTAATTAGTATCATAATAAGGTATCTTTTTACCATCTTCATCATAATCAACAAGATTTACTGGAGCATCATTATATGTATTTCCCGCAGATCTAACAAATAAAACATCATGATTTGCAGCTACTAATTCCGGAGAACTCTTTAATCTATGTTCAAGAGTTAATAATCTTAAATCTACTAATTTTTTATAATCTTCCTTAGTAATTTCATTCTTTTTATCAAAATATTCATATACACTAGGTATTCCTAATTCTCCATCATAATATTTTTTAAGATTATCTTTAGTAGTTAGGTCTTCATTTTTCAACCAAGACAAAACAGCATTTTTAAATTTATAATCTGTATTAAAGGCTTTAGCTCCTTTTTCATAATCTTTTTCAGTTAATCCCTTTAATGCAATGTATTCTTCAACATTATTATTTCCTCCATAAGACATATTAATAGCTTTAATATTTTTGTTCATATCTAATATTGAAGAAATATTTTTAGCTGCTAATTCTGCACTAATATGACTATCATCTACACCTACACTAATTGTAGTAAAATGTAAATTAGAATATTTTAACTTATCTACTTCTGTCATTCTATAAATCTCTTCTGATAAATCAGCTAATTCTTTATACATTACCTTATATTTCTCATTTTTAAGAGTTTCAGATGTATTACCATCTTCTATTAATGCAGAAATCTCATCTAATTTTTTTGCTGCAGATTGTATTTTATCTGCCAAATATTTTTGCATTATTTCAGAATGCTTATACTTTTCTTGTAAATTAGTTAATACTCTTCCTATAAAATTATTCAATTCTGCACGTGTACTAATAAAATCAGGTAATTCTCCTGTTTCACCTATTTTAGATAACATTCCAGTCAAATGACCATACCAATAGAATCTATCTCCTAAAACATTTTCATCTATCATAGAACCTATAACAGTTGCACCGTGTTGTCTATCTATATTCATATTGGCAAGTTTTCTATCATTATCATATTTGGCATCTTTTTTAAAATCTTTAATTTTATCATCTTCTTTAGCTGTACCTCTATATACTCTTGCTTCTACCTCATCTGAAAGATCAAAGAAAGTTCCATCAGCAACACCTACATTTACACCATCAAACGATATAAATGTTTTATCTTTCTTTTCAAAAATAACTTTACCATCTCTTATTATTTTTCTAGAAATATTATGTATTCCAACTGTTTTATCTTTATCAAGAATTTCAGTTTTAAATTCTATTTTACCCTCATTTTTAACATTTTCACTATATTTTAAAATTTCTGAAACTAATCCTTCATTAAATCCACCTTTAACTGTTCCATCATCAGATAATTTTAAAGTTTTTTCATTTAAATCTGTCAATAATTCTGAAAATTTACTTTTATAATCTGATAACTTATGACCAAATTCTATATTCCTAATATACTCTTTATCTTGAAGTCCATCAATATGGTCTACTATACTAACTCTTTTAAATCCTGCAAAATTATCTAAATCATTATATTTATCAGCTTCAAAATATTTAGAATAATCTATATACTCTACTCCTTGATTATCTCTTTCAATTTCTCCAAGATCTACATCTTCAAAAGGTTCATCAATAGTATTAATACTATACTTAACTCTTTTATCTTTGTTAATAACTTTTAAATCGGCATACTTAATATTATCTTTTAATTCATCTGGTCTATTTATTATACTAACTTTTTCATCAAGTCTTATATCTTTAGTTACACCATTTACATTATCTCTTACTTGTATATACACATAATTCTTATTATTATCTACTACAACCTTATACTTAACATCAGATAGCTCTGGTTTATTAGGAAATAATTCATTTCCTTTTTTTTCTTCAACTACTATGCCATCTTTATCCCCAACTTTATATTTAGAATAATCCTCACTTCCTTCTCTATATACTAAAGATGGTTTTTTAGTAAACAGCTTAACTATACTTACATTTTTATTTAAAGATTCATTTTTAAGATATATCTCTTCACCTTCATACATATCTGGTAAATTACTTACTTCAAAACTATTCTTGTTTATATTTTTTAAATAATCAACTTTTTCTTTTTTTAATTCTTTTACTATATCTTTAAGATCCTCATTAGGATCATATTCTGGATTAATATATTTAACACTAGTATTCTTTTTCCCACTATCTTTTGTATTTATACTTGCACAACTTGTTAATGCAACTAACCCTAGTGTTACACTTAGTATTCTCTTATTTATCTTCACGTCTACCTCCTACCAAGTATATTTTAAATTAAATTCAAATGTTGGATTTAATTTTCTAAATTCAAATTTTTTATCAACTGGACCAAATTGTCCATTATCTGGTCTTCTACTATCTTTTATTAAATTAATAACTTTTTTCTCAAAAACTAAATTAAGTCCTAAAGAACCATCTAAACTTAAATTCTTAGTAAGCATATATTCTAAATTAAATTTTGGATTAATTTCTAAACTTCCACCTATGTTATATCTTGTATTGAAAGTATCACTTATTAAAGGTTTTTCCTTATATGATTCTATATCATTTATATTATAGTGATACAATTTTTCATTTCTTAACATTAATGTATCAAATTTTGCTTTTAAATTAACTTCTGTATTCAAATTTAAATTTTCCTTTATTTTATTTGTATATTTAGTATTTGAATTTAATTCAATAGAATTTATAGCAAAAGTAGCTACTATCTTATCATCTTTACGTGTAACATAGTTATATCCTGAACTATGATGAAATTTTGCACTATTATTTAATTCAAATTTATCTATTCCAGTAAATTTAGTCCCAACCTCTATATCAAATTTTTCACTGAATTTATTAGGATTTAATTTTTTAACCTTTTTAATAGTATCAAGATCGAAATCATTTAATAATTTTACTTCTAAATCTAAATTTTTAATCATCTTATTTATATATTTTATATCTAATTTTGATTTAATTTTATCCTTAGGTTCAACATATATATCAGATGTAAATTTTCTTGTAGTCTCCAAACTATTTTCAGTGTTAATAATAATATTTTGATTTTCTCCTAATTTTCTTTCATACTTACTATTAAGCCCTATATTAAATGTATGAGGTATAACATCAACAGTTAATATATCAGGCTGTATTAGTAAACTTGGAGAATAACCAATACTTGTATTAACATCTAAATCATTAACGTCATCTTTTAATATATATGAAATTTTACTATTAATATTTGGCTCTAATTTTGATTTAACATCACTACTAGCTAATTTCCCTTCATCTGCTAGATAATTAGCTTTTCTTAATTCAAATAAAGTAGATATATTGCTATCTAAAACAATTTTCCCCTTAGATAGTATAAAGGAATTATTAGAATTTATAGTTAATTTAGGGTCTAATATATCATAAAAAACTCTATATGGTTTATCTTTAGTATTACCTCCTGAATATTCAGCTTTATGTTCTAAATCAAATTTCATTTTATATTTATTATTTTCATTATGACTATATTCAAATTCTAAATTAGCATTTTGATTAAATTTAGTAACATAATCTCCTACATGAAAATCTGGAAACTCATCAAGTTCTGTATCAAAAGCATCAAATGGTATATTTGCATTATGTAGGTCTATATCAAAAGCATATTTACTACTTAATTTAAATTTATCATTTATATCTTTATCTACATTTATATTTGTTTTAAAATATGATTTATCTTTATCAAATCTATGGAACTGATTTGCTTTATATTCCAATCTAGCGTCTACATTCGTATTTAATAACTTACCTTTTAAACTAGATGAAAATATACTATTTCCTAGAGCTTCTTTTTCGCCATCATCCTCTACATACTCTGTTTTTACTTCTTCTGTAATTTTACCACTCTTATCTACAGTTTTTTTAACCCAAAAATCATCTAAATAGTATTTTAATGAATTAGTTAATTTTAAATCTTTATTTAATTCAACATTAGAATTAACAGAAAATTTTGCCATTATATCATGATTTGCATCTCTTTTCTTAAAGTTATTAATATGCTTAACATCTTTATCAAAATCATTAATAGCAAAATCTTTTCTCGAAGATTTTATTACTGTTTCAAATTCTAATTCTTTTATTGGAACTAACTTTAAATTTGCTAAAGTTAAGTCATAACCTGAAGTCTCATATCTAAATTTAGATGGATAAACATCTTTTTCTTCATATCTAGGAGAAAAAATAGTATTAACTTTAATTCCAGTTTCTATACTATTTTCCAAACCCATAGCATTAACAGCTAAAAGTAAACTCCCTAATATAGCTATATTTTTATTCATCTTAGTTTCTCCTTTCAATTTTCTTAGTATAAGTATACTCCTAAGTTAACAAGAAATCTAATATATTTAATATATGCTATCCATATATTTAATTAATGATTATTATCTTTAATTCTACATATTTTAATTTAATAATTAAAATAAAAAGAGATTATGCCTTTAAACACAATCTCATTTATATATTATCTATTATTTATAGCATCAGTTAAAGGTGGTATAACTTGTTTTTTTCTTGAAACTACACCTTTTAATACTATTAAATCTTTTTCAATCTTTTCATTAAATGCTTGTTCTACTATTTCTAAATTATCTCCGTAAACTATTCCTAAAGAATCATTAGTTAATATATTAGTTATTATAAACAATACAAATGTTAATTTTTCTTTTTCTTTTAATTCTTTCATTTCTTTTAGAATTGCATCTTTTTTAGATAATAATTCTTCTTCATTTACTGTATTAACTTGAGCAACTGACATTCTAACATTATCAACTTCAAATATTTTCATATCCATATTTAGTAATTCTTTTTCTGTCTTACTTGATAAATTAGTACCTGCTTTTAACATATCTAATCCATATTCTTCTAAAATAACCCCAGCTAATTTTGCTAACTCTTTACCTGCCATCACATCTTTAGGTGTACAAGTTGGTGATTTAAATAAAAGAGTATCTGAAACTATTGCACTAAGCATTAGCCCTGCAACTTTAGGTGTAGGTAATTTTGAATTTTCTTTATACATGTCAAGTAATATTGTAGCTGTACACCCATAAGGTTCTAGTCTCATTTTTAAAGGATCAGAAACATTAAAATTAGCTACTCTATGGTGATCTATAACTTCTAATACATGAGCTTCCTCAAACCCATCTGCAGTTTGTGTTCTTTCATTATGATCAACAAGTATTACTTTTTTCCCTGATATATTATCTATTAATTCTGGGGCCTTTACATCAAAATAATCAAGAACAAATTTAGTTTCTTCATTCAATTCTCCTAAACGTCTTGCTTCTACCTCTTCTCCTAGTAAAGTTTTTAATTCAGCATAAGCTAATGCTGAACATATTGTATCAGTATCTGGATTTTTATGTCCATATATTATTGTTTTCATCTTTCCTCCTACTTTTTCTCTTATATATATTATTATACTTTAATTTATCTTTTTTTTCTAGTTTAATTTAATATTATTATATCAAAATAAATTAACATATACATCATTAAACTGCTTACAGTAAACCCTAATACTCCACCCCAAAAAACTTCTTTTAATGTATGTATTTTTGATTTTACTCTACTTTGCGCTACCAATAAAGCCATCAAAAATACTAAAATATCTATACGTATATTATTTGTCATATATATTACTATTGCAAATATTGAAAAAGCTAGAGCAGAGTGTCCACTTGGCATTCCACCTTCAAGAGCAGTTCCTTTATTAAAATGTGCTTTTATAATTATAACAAGTATAGAAACTATACCTAATATTATTATAGTAATATTACCTATTCTACCAAATAATTTAATAAAATTATCGCCATTAAAATATAGAGCTATTAATTTATCGTAAAATATTAAATAACCTATAGCAAGTGATGCTATAGCACTAACTAAAACAGCACCAGCTGCTACATCTTTTATATACTTTGCCATTAAACTATATTCAGGAGATATCCAATCTACAATTTTTTCAACAGCACTATTTAATAATTCTGCTGTTATTACCATAGCTATCATCATTATTATTAGCATTACTTCATATTTAGTGATATCAACTATTAAAGATAATGTTAAAACTATTATTGCTGTAAAAAGATGAAATTTCATATGTGGCTCACTTACTACCGCATTAATTATCCCTCTTATTGCATTATTAAAACTTTCTATCTCACTTCTTCTCTTCATATTAATCTCTCTTTAAATCAAATTTTGATAAATAATATTCTTCTTTTGCACGCATTATTTTTTTATCTTCTTCTTCTATATGATCATAGCCTAATATGTGGAGTAATCCATGACATAAAACATAATAAAATTCTCTTTCTTCACTATGGTTATATTCTTTAGCTTGTTCTATAACTCTATCTTGAGATATTACTATATCACCAATTACTTCAACTGGTCCAAAATTATCAGTTTCATTATATGCAAAAGATATTACATCAGTCGGCATATCTTTTCCTCTATAATCTCTATTTATATTTTGTATTATTTCATTATTTGTTACCAAAAGAGAAACATAGTAATCATTATTATCAAATTCATCACCTTTTTCTCCTTTTACTATAAATCTTGTAAATTCAAGTATTTTTTCTTCATCTAAATATTCCTTATTATTTTCTATATCATAACTTAAGTCTACTTCTAACATAACAACTCCTATCTTTTATAATTATCAATTAAATTTATTTGTCTTAACCTTTCAAGTCTTACTTTATCTTTATCATTAGGATATAAAAGATTTATAATTTTAATACAATTATCACTAGCTGCTATTGCATTTACTCTCATATTTAATGTTGAAATTGCTTGATAAAATGCACGAGTTGCATACTTCCCAATTTCAGTTGTTGCTTCTTTAGATAATTTAGATATCTCTAATACTCCTTTTCTAAATTCAATATTACTAATATTACCTTCTTTATATTGATTAAATAAATCATAAGCTTTTTTTACTTTAACATCTTCTCTATTATCAAAATATTCTAAATATTTTTCTACAACCTCTAATATCCAACTAGCTAATTCTTTTTGAGTTAAAGTTTCCATTTTTCTTTCTTGTTCTATTCTAAGTAACTCATCATCCATTATTAATACTGTATATGAACTAGGTATTACTATATTCCCTTTTTCCTTATTTTCTTGTTCAAATTTATTTATTGAATAATCTATTAATTTCAATTTAATATTCCTCTTTTCTATTTATTTATTTTATTATACAACTTTAAGTATTTAATTGTAAAGTTAATCTAATATATTAAATTTTTTATTTATTATCTAATAAATTATTATATTTCAAATATTCTAATGCTACCTCTTTTGCACTTTTACCTTCTACTTCAACTAAATAATTCATTTTTATCATTTCTTTTGTATCAATTTTATCACTTAATTTATTTAAACTTTTAACAATTTCTGGATATTTTTTTACAATTTCTTCTCTTATTAAAGGCGCTGCTTGATAAGGAGGAAATAGATGCTTATCATCCTCAAGTAAAACTAAATCATTTGTAATTATTTTACTATCTGTAGAATATACATCTATTACATTAACATCACCATTTTTAATAGCGTCATATCTTAAACTTGGTTCCATAGTCTTAACATTTAAATTTAAATTATATATTTTTTTTAATCCAATATTTCCATCTTCTCTATCATTAAATTCTAAAGTAAATCCTGCAACCAATTTATTTTCTATTTTCTTTAAATCTGTAATATTTTTAAGATTATATTTCTTTGCAAAATCTTTCTTCACAGCTAAAGCATAAGTATTTTGATATTTATTATGTTCTAAATATACTAATTTATCTTGCTTATATATCATATCTTTTACAACTTTATAAACATCATCTGCATCATTTGATGTCTTAGGAGTTTCTTTTAATAAACTTGTTAATATTGTCCCTGTAAATTCTGGATATATATCTATACTACCATTTTTTAATGCTTCATAAAGAAATGTTGTTTTACCAAAATTTTCTTTAATTTCTACTCTAACATCACTTTCATTTTCTATCAAAATTTTATACATATTTATTAATATTTCAGGTTCTGCCCCAAGCTTACCTGCTATTACTATTTCATTGTTACCTACATAGTTATTAGGAATAAAACTTAATCCAACCAATCCTGTTACTATTAAGAAAATTGTAAATATAACTTTAGGTTTTTTATTTTCTAACTTTTTAATTAAATAACCAAAAATTATAGCTATTAATGCTGAAGATATAGCTCCTATTAAAATTAATCCTGTATTATTTCTATCTATACCTAAAAGTATAAAACTACCAAGACCTCCAGCTCCAACTATAGCAGCAAGAATTGCAGTACCTATTATCATTATACTTGATGTTCTTATACCAGACATAATTACAGGTAAAGCTAGTGCAAATTCAAATTTTTTCAATTTTTCAAATTTAGACATTCCAAAAGCTTCTGCAGCTTCTTCTAATATGGGATCTATAGAATTTAGACCTGTAATTACGCTTTGTAAAATTGGAAAAATTCCATAAATCACTAATGCAAATACAGCCGGTATAACCCCTATTCCCATAAAAGGTATAAAAATACCTAGTAAAGCTAGAGAAGGTATCGTTTGGAATACTCCAGTAATTTGAAGTAAAATTTCACTTGCTTTTTTATACCTATATATCAATACACCTATACTAAATGATATTATTATTGCTAGAAGTAATGATATTAATGAAATTTGAAAATGTTCAATTAACGCCTTTAATAATTCAAATCTTTTTTCTATAAACACATTAAATATACTCATTTTTCTACCACCTTAGTATTAATAAATTCTTTAACAAAATCATTAATAGGTTTCTTTATTATTTCTTCCGGTTTATCAATTTGAACTATTTCACCATTTTTCATTATACATATTCTATCACCTAATTTAATAGCTTCTTGAATATCATGTGTTACAAATACTATTGTTATACCAAATTCTTTATGTATATCTTTAATTAAATCTTGAAGTTGTACTCTACTTATAGGATCTAGGGCTGAAAACGGTTCATCCATTAATAATACTTTAGGATTTGCAATTATAGCTCTTAGTATACCTATTCTTTGACGTTCTCCTCCAGATAATTCTCTTGGATATCTATACATATATTCTTCTGGATTTAATCCAACTTTTTGTAATAAAAATTTACTTTTATCTTTTATTTCTTTTTTATTCATATTTTTCATTTCAGGAATAATTGAAATATTTTCAAATACAGTAAGATTAGGAAAAAGAGCTATTTCTTGTAATACATAACCTATTCCTAGCCTTAATTCACGTAAATTATATTCCTTTAATTTCACTCCATTAAAATATATATCACCATCCGTTTGTTCTATTAATCTATTAATTAATTTTAACGTTGTAGTTTTACCACTACCACTTGGACCAATTAAAACAAATAATTCGCCTTTATTTATTTTAAAATTTAAATCATTTAAAATATTACCATTTATTTTACAACATAATGATACATTTTTATACTCTATCATAAATATATTTTCTCCTTTTTGGATTTTATTTAAATTATATATCCTTTAATAAGACTTTGTCAACTTTGTGGGAATTATAATAAAAATGTACCAACAAAATGTTGGTACATATTCTTAG
The DNA here is from genome assembly GCA_963526495.1 of uncultured Streptobacillus sp. GTDB lineage: Bacteria > Fusobacteriota > Fusobacteriia > Fusobacteriales > Leptotrichiaceae > CAURNT01. The sequence continues at coordinate 119,869 of CAURNT010000001.1, forward strand.
ATAAAAATTTCATCACAAATTAAAGTTTAAATAATTTATTTACTATCAATTTCATTATCTACTAAAATTTCTTCTCCATTTTCTAAAGAAATTTTAATCTCTTTTAAAATATTTTTATTTAATTTAATTTTATTTGTTAAAAGTGTTAAATGTAAATCTGATATTTTATTATTAATTTTATTAAACACAGTATTTTTTAATACCATTTCACCATTTGAAATTCCTATCACTTCAGCTTTAGTTACTCCATCTTTGTTATTTGCTGCAAATTCTCCATTACCTGTAAATGTTAGATTTCCATTTACATGTTCTGTTTCTCCTTTTATTACTACTTTTCCATTTGCATTCGCATTTACATCTGATGTTGTTTCTTTTCCTTTTCCTCCTGCTACATTTAAGTTTCCATTTAATGTTACATTTCCTGCTACATTTTCTGTTTCTCCCTTAATTGTTACAGTTCCATTTGCATTTCCTGTTCCTTCTGCTTTAGTTACTCCATCTTTGTTATTTGCTGCAAATTCTCCATTACCTGTAAATG
>CAURNT010000002.1:0-95797 GCA_963526495.1 uncultured Streptobacillus sp.
ATTATTTTTCTTAAAGGAGGAAAATATGAAGATATATTTTTTATTATATTTAATATTTTTTCAAAATATTTTAATTTAGAATATATTGCACCATTATTTTTCTTTAAGTCTTCTATTTCTTTATTCCTATATGATATTTTACTTTCATTTTGATTATTTAGAGCATGTACCTTCAAACTATTTTCATTTTTTCTGTCTAGTTTGTTGGTACATGTTCTTTTGGAGGTACATTTTCTTCTTTTAATTTTTATATTTCTTTTTATTATGGTATTCGGCTGCTATTGTAAATAATACGTCAGATGATGAATTTAATGCTGTTTCACAAGAATCTTGTATTATTCCTATAATAAATCCTATTGATACAATTTGCATAGCTATATCATTTGATATACCAAATAAACTTGCAGCAACAGGTATTAGTAATAGTGAACCACCAGTAACTCCTGAAGCACCACAAGCAGATAGAGCTGATAATATACTAAGTATTAAAGCAGTTAATAAATCTATTTGTATTCCTAAAGTATTTACAGCAGCTAAAGTAAGAACTGATATAGTAATTGCAGCACCTGCCATATTTATAGTTGCTCCTAGTGGGATAGATACTGCATAAACGCTTCTATCTAAACCTAAGTCTTCACAAATTTTCATATTTATAGGTATATTTGCTGCAGAACTTCTAGCAAAAAATGCAGTTAGTCCACTTTCTTTTAAACATTTAAATACTAATGGATATGGATTTTCTTTTATCATTAAAAATACTATTATGGGATTAAGAATTAATGCTACAAAAGCCATGCTACCGATAAGAACGGCAAGTAATTGTAAATAGTCTGTAAATATGTTTAATCCACTTTCTGAAACTGATTTAAAAACAAGCCCCATTATACCTAAGGGTGCAAGATGTATTATCCACTTTAGTGCAAGTGAAGTAGCTTCAGCTAATGTTTCTAGTAAATCTTTAATATGAGAATTTGCTCCTTTTAAAGCTATTCCAAATATAACTGCCCAAGATAAAATACCTATATAATTTGCTGATGCAAGCGCAGCTATTGGATTATCTACAATTTTTAAAAGTAATTGTTGTATTACTTCGTATATATTACCTGGAGGTGTTATAGAACTAGTGTCTATATTATTCAATTGCTCTATATGTACTGGAAATATGAAACTTGCAATAACTCCTGTAGCAGAAGCAGCAAATGTAGCTAATAGATATAGTAATATAATATTTCTCATGTTTGTATTTCCACTTTCTTTTCTATTAGCTATTGCACTAATTACAAGAAAGAAAACTAATAGAGGAGCTATTGCTTTTAATGCCCCTACAAAAAGATTACCCATAATTGATATTAAAGTAAATTTTGGAAATAATATACCTAATATTCCTCCTAATATCATTCCTATAAGTATTTTATTTATTAAACTTAAATTTTTTATTTTTTCAATCATAAATTATTGATCCTTTCTTTTTGTTCTTTATTTTTCTCAATTGATTTTTGTATAAATAATTCAAATATTTTTTTTGAATTATTATTATTCTTAACTATTAATTCTGGGTGCCATTGTACACCTAATATCCAAAGATTAGAGTTTTGAGTAAATATAGCCTCTATTATTCCATCGTTTGCACAAGCTACAACTTCAAATCCGTTAGCAAGTTTATCTATTGCTTGATGATGATATGAATTGACTAAGCATTTATCACTCCCTATAATTTCTTTAAGAATACCATAAAGGTTTATAGAATGGGTTTCTGTACTTAATTTTGCCTCTTGTGTATGTTTGATGGTTTCAAATGGTGCAAGAGATAAATCTTGGAATAAGGTTCCTCCGAATCCAGAATTTATTAGTTGTAATCCTCTACATATACCGAAAACTGGCTTAGAATTAGAACAAGCTTCTGATAATAAATGTAGCTCAAAATGATCTCTTTCAGGCAATATTTCCTTTAATAATTTGTGAGGTTCTTGATTATATAATTCAGGATTTACATCATATCCTCCAGTTAAAAGTAATCCATCTATGTTTTGAATATATGAATGTATAACATCTAAATTATCTGTTATAGGTAATACTAAAGGTATACCACCTGCATCTATTATATTTTTTATATAATATTGACTTACAAATGTTGTTTCATAACCTAATGATGAATCTTCTCTTTCATAAGTTAGACTTGCTGATATTCCTATTATTGGTTTTCTTTCCATGTTTCCTCCTTAATATATCTTACCTTTTAATTCTTCTATATTTTTTGAATTTGAAATTAACATTAAATATTTAATTTCCATTTTCCAATCTTCTATTGTGGTTATAAGTTCATCTCTACCTTGTTCTATTAAAATTTTAAGAAATTGTTTAGAAATTCCTACAGCTTTTGCACCTAAAGATAAAGCTTTTACGACATCTAAAGGATTTCTAATTCCTCCACTCGCAAGTATATCTATATCATTTTGAAATTTTTTAGAATATTCAAGTGAACTACAGGTATCATATCCTATTTCTTCAAAGTATTTTCTATTTTTATTCGCTCTTATATTTTCTATATTTGCAAAGTTTGTTCCTCCTGTACCACTTATATCTATGCATTTAACTCCCATAGAAATAAGTTCTTCCATTGTTTCACTATTCATACCAAATCCTGTTTCTTTTAAAATTATTGGAATTTCAATTTTCTTTAATATATGTTCTAAGTTTATTTTCCAATCTGAAAAGTTGTGATCTCCTTCAGGCATTAATAATTCTTGTATTAAATTTAGGTGTATTTGAATAAATTTTGGATTTGTTGCCTTTATTCCGGTTATAAATTCATCTACATTTTTATCTATACCTAAATTGAAACCAAATCCTTTAGGATAGTAGGTGCTTTTTCCTTTTAGTATAGGACTATATGATCCTGGGAAAAATAGTATATTAGTTTTTTTAGCAACATATTCTAAATCTTTATTTATTTTATCCCCTAAAGAGCTACCTCCAGTAATAGCATTAATGTAGAATGGAAAATCTATTTTTATGCCACAAATACTTGTTTGTAGATCTATATCTTCTAATGAAAATTTAGGTAATGAAAAATACTTTAATCTATATTTATCGAAAGAGTTAAATTTTTCAATTTGCTTTAATGCTAGTTCCAAATGTTGATCTTTTCTATTCATAAAAACTCCCTAAAATATTACTTTAAGGATATATTAACAATAAAAGTAAAAAAAGTAAATAAAATTTAAAAAAATTGTTGACATATTTTTCAAAATGATATATACTAGCACTATAAGAGTATGAGTGCTAATGGGAGGTGAAATACTTGAACGATAGAGAAAAAGAGGTTTTTAGAATAATAGTTACCCATTATTTAAATAATGGTGAATCGGTTGGATCAAGAACTTTAGAAAAGAAATATAATATAGGAGTTTCATCGGCAACTATAAGAAATGTGATGTCAGATCTTGAAACGATGGGTTTAATAACAAAGACTCATACATCTTCAGGAAGAATACCTACTATAGAAGGATATAGAAGATATATAGAGGATGTTGTTCCTAATTCTGATTTAGAAGATACGATTAAAGATAAAATTTTTATGTCTTATCAAAAAAGAATAAATGAAACAGATCAAATCTTTAAAGAAACAGTTGAAATGTTATCAAATATTTCAGAAACTATGGCTATTGCTATAGAACCATCTTCTGATTTAGAAATTGTAAAAAAAGTACAATTTATTAAAATAACTGATACTAATATATATGTAGTAGTTGTTTTGAAAAATAATATAATAAAAACATCAGTATTAACAGTAAATACTTATATGAGTGAAGATAATATAGAAAATCTTAATCAATATATGAAAAATTTACTAGAAACTACTCATAAAACATTTACATTAAGAGAACTTGAAATATTCTTAAATAATATAGGGAATAGTGATCTTGAAATAGATAAAAGATATACTTTTGGAGATAATAAGGTATTTGTAGATGGAATGGATTATTTATTAAAAGATGATATAGAATTTGATAAATTATTAGAAGTAATGAAGACGATAAATAATAAAAATGAAGTTAAAGATATATTTAAAAAATTAGCTAAAAGTATTGAATATGATGTTAATGAGACAAATGTAGTATTTGGGGAAGATATTGGATTAAGTAAGTTTGAAGGTTATTCTTTCATATTTAGGTGTTATGAATTTGGAGATGATAAAGGAATATTAGGACTTATAACTCCAACACGTGTAGATTATGCAAAACTTATAGGTATAATAGATTATGTTGTAGTTATGTTAAAAAAAGTTTTAAATCAAAATATGAATAATAAATTTTTAGAGTTTAAATAGATTAGGAGGCGAAATGTCAGAAGAAGTAAAAGATAAATTAGAGGAAGAAATTCAAGGACAAGAAGAGATAAAAGAAGAAGTTGAAAATGTAGAAAAAGAAGAAAATGAACTAGATAAAATTAAAGCAGAGCTTGAAGAATATAAAAAAGCGTATGCGATTAAAATGGCAGATTTTCAAAATTTTTCTAAAAGAAAAGAAAAAGAACTTCAAGATTTTAAAGAATATGCAGCTAAAGATATAATACTTAAAGTTTTAGAAAATTTAGATAATTTAGAAAGAGCTCAACTTGCAACAAATGACACAAATAATATGGAAGCTTTAATTGAAGGTTTGAATATGAGTGTTAATAATTTTAAAGAAATGTTAAAGCATGAAGGAGTAGAAGAAATAGAAGCACAAGATAAAATATATGATGCAACTGAACATCATGCTATAACTACTATATCAGACAAAGAAAAAGCAAATAATACAGTAGTTTTTGTATCTCAAAAAGGATATAAATTAAAAGGTAGAGTAATAAGACCATCAATGGTTGTAATAAATAAAATAGAAGAAGAAAATAAATAGGAGGAATAAAAATGAGTAAAATAATAGGAATAGATTTAGGAACAACAAATTCATGTGTAGCAGTTATGGAAGGAAGTGCATTTACTGTAATACCAAATGCAGAAGGAGAAAGAACTACACCATCAGTAGTATCAATAGAATCAAACGGAGAAATAATAGTAGGTTCTACAGCTAAAAGAAAGGCAATAACAGAACCTAAACAAACTGTAATTTCAATCAAAACACATATGGGATCAGATTATAAAGTAGATATACATTCTAAGAAATATACACCACAAGAAATATCAGCAATGACTTTAAAGAAACTTAAAAAAGATGCTGAAAGTTATTTAGGAGAAGAAGTTAAAGAAGCAGTAATTACAGTTCCTGCATATTTCACAGATGCGCAAAGACAAGCAACTAAAGATGCTGGGGAAATAGCTGGATTAACAGTTAAAAGAATAATAAATGAACCAACAGCAGCAGCTTTAGCTTATGGATTAGATAAGGAAAAAGAAGAAAAAATATTAGTATTTGACTTAGGAGGAGGTACATTTGACGTATCAGTTCTTGAAGTTGGATCAGGGCTTGTAGAAGTTAAAGCTACAGCAGGTAATAATCATTTAGGTGGAGATAATTTTGATGAAGAAGTAATAAACTGGCTTGCAGATGAATTCCAAAAAGAACACGGAATAGATTTAAGAAAAGAACCTCAAGCATATCAAAGATTGAAAGATGCTGCTGAAGATGCTAAGAAAAAATTATCTTCAACACTTGAAACAACAATTTCTTTACCTTTCATAGCAATGGATGCGACAGGGCCTAAGAATTTAGAAAAGAAATTAACTAGAGCAGCATTTAATGAATTAACTAAACATTTAGTAGAAAAAACTAAAGGTCCAGTTAAACAAGCATTAGACGATGCAGGATTAACTGTAAGAGATATAGAACAAGTATTATTAGTTGGAGGATCAACAAGAATACCAGCAGTTCAAGAATGGGTTAAAGAATATTTTGGTAAAGAACCTAATAAATCTATAAATCCTGATGAAGTAGTTGCTATGGGAGCTGCTATTCAAGGTGGAGTATTAGCTGGAGATGTTAAAGATGTATTATTACTTGATGTAACACCACTTTCATTAGGAATAGAAACAATGGGTGGAGTATTTACTAAAATGATAGAAAGAAATACAACTATACCAACTAAAAAATCACAAACTTATTCAACTGCGACAGATAATCAAACAGCAGTTACAATACATGTATTACAAGGTGAAAGAGCACAAGCTTCACAAAACCATTCTCTTGGACAATTTAATTTAGAAGGAATACCTGCAGCTCCAAGAGGAATACCTCAAATAGAAGTTACTTTTGATATAGATTCAAATGGTATAGTACATGTTTCTGCGAAAGATTTAGGAACAGGTAAAGAAAATCAAATTACAATTTCTGGTTCATCAAACTTAAGTAAAGATGATGTAGAAAGAATGAAGAAAGAAGCAGAAGCTAATGAAGAAGCTGATAATAAATTTAGAGAATTAATAGAAGCTAGAAATATGGCAGATCAATTAGTAATGGCTACTGAAAAAACTATTAAAGAAAATGAAGATAAATTAGAAGGAAATGAAAAAGCTGATATAGAAGCTGCAATTGAAGAAGTTAAGAAAGTTAAAGATGGAGATAGCATAGAAGACATTAGAAGTGCTATAGATAAATTATCTAAAGCAAGCGAAGGTTTTGCAACAAGAATTTATCAAGCAGCATCACAACAAGCAAATGCAGGTAATTCAGAAAATAAAAATGATAGCGATGATAATATAGTAGAAGCAGAAGAAGTTAAATAGGTCATTTGACCTATTTCTTCTGTAAAAAGGAGAAATGTTATGATAGTACTAAGAAGTGGTTGTGTTACTGCAGAAATTGAAGAAATGGGAGCAGAGATTAAATCTTTAAAATTAGATGCTGAAGAGTTTATGTGGAACAAAAAAGACTTTTGGCCTAAGACTTCTCCAGTGTTATTTCCATTTGTTGGAGGTTTAAGAGAAGGTAAATACATATATGAAGGTGTTGAATATTCTATGCCTACAAGACATGGATTTGCAAGAGATAATAAATTTGAAGTAGTATATTTAACTGATGATGAAGTGACATTTAAATTTACTTCAACAGAAGAAACATTAAAAAAATATCCATTTAAATTTGAACTTTATATAAAATACACACTTACAGGTAAGGGCTTTAATTTATCATATTTAGTTAAAAATATAGATGATAAAGATATGTATTTTTCTATAGGAGCACATCCTGCATTTTTATTAGAAGAAAATTATGAAAATGTAAACTATATAGAATTTGAAAAAGAAGAAAGTGCAAGTAAATATAGATTGCATGAAAGTGGATTTTATGATGGATTAAAAGAATTTTTCTCAAAGCAAGAAAATAAAAAAGTTATAGAAATATTAGATAATAATTTTGAAGAAGATGCAATATCTTTTAAAGGTTTAAATTCTAATAAAGTATTTATTAAATCAAGAAATAACGATAAAGAAGTAATGGTTGATTTTACAGGATTTCCGTATGTAGCTTTTTGGAAACCATTGAAAGCTCCATTTGTGTGTATAGAACCATGGTTTGGTATAAATGATAACATTAATCAAGGAAGAGATATAAAAGAAAAAGAAGGAATACAAAAACTAGAATCTAATTCAGAATTTAATGCTATATTAAAATTTGAATTTAAGAAAGGTAATTAATGAAAAAAGATTATTATGAATTACTTGGTATAAGTAAAAATGCAAGTGATGATGAAATAAAAAAAGCTTTTAGAAAAGCAGCTCTAAAATATCATCCGGATAGAATGGTTAATGCAAGTGAAGAAGAAAAAAAAGTTGCTGAAGAAAAATTTAAAGAATTAAATGAAGCTTATCAAGTACTTTCAGATTCAGAAAAAAGACAAATGTATGATCAATATGGTCATGCTGCTTTTGAAAATGGTGGTTTTGGTAATGGTTCTGGATTTGGAGGAGCAGGATTTGACTTTGAAGATATTATAAACAATGTTTTCGGAGGTGGATTTGGAGGCTTTAGTGGATTCGGTGGTTTTGGACAACAACAATCTAGAAAAAAAGGCGATGATCTTCTTTATACTGTAGAATTAACATTAGAAGAAATAGCTGATGGAGTACAAAAGGATTTAGAGTATACGAGAACCGGAGAATGTGATAGTTGTCATGGAACAGGAGCTAAAAACGGTAAAACTAAAACATGTTCTAAATGTAATGGTAAAGGATATACAGAAGAAGTTCAGAAAAGTATATTTGGAATGAGTAGAGTTCATGTAGAATGCGGTAATTGTCATGGAACAGGAAGTATACCTGAGTCTAAGTGTGATAAATGTAATGGTAAAGCAACGAAGAGAGAAAATGTAAAGAAAACTGTTAAAATACCAGCAGGTGTAGAAGATGGTTCAAGATTAGTTATTAGATCTGGTGGAAATTATGAAGGTCACGGAAGTGAATATGGTGACTTATATATACAAATTAGAGAGAAACGTCATTCAATATTTACAAGAAATGGTATAGATGTTTATTGTAAAGTGCCTATAAGCTTTAAATTAGCAACTTTAGGAGGGGAAATAGAGGTTCCAACTTTAAGAGGTAAAACTAAAATAAAAATATCAGAAGGAACACAAAATGGAACTAAAATGAGAATAAGAGATGCTGGAATTAAACATAGTTATGGTATAGGTTCTCAAATAGTTGAAATTTTTGTTGAAGTTCCTACTAAATTAAACAGTGAACAAAAAGAAAAATTAATTAATTTTGATGATAGTTTGACTGAAAAAAATCAAAAACAAAGTAAAACATTTTTTGACAAATTAAAGGATTTATTTACTTAAAGATTTATAATAAAATTTGTGTATAAAGAGGATTAATAATGAAATTTTATTCTTATGAATATTTAAAAGAACATATATTATCAGCAAATATTTTTCAAATGATAATATTAATAATATTTTTGGGTATAATAATATTTTCGGTATTTATGTATTTTAAATCTAATGGAGATAGTAAATATAGAGAATTAATAATATTATTTATGATAGCTATAGTTTTGTTTGCTTGTCTTAAAATTAATGATTATAGAAATTTTAATGCTATAAATAGTAGTTATTATGATTCGATAAATATTGTTGAAAAAGCTTCTGAGAAATTGGGAATACCTAAAAATGAAATATATATAACACGTTCAAATGATAATAATATAGGTATAGTTATTAAAACTAAAGATTGGTATTATAGGGTTATGAAAAGTGAAAATACATATATTTATGAAAAAATAAATATATTAAATCCAGATATAGAGTTAGTGGAGGTAAAAAAATAGTGATAGCATATTTGATAATAGGATTAAAACTTGCATTAGGGCTTTTATCTATAACTTTTGTAATTAATATATCAGGTAAGGGTAATCTTGCTCCATCAAGTGCAAGCGATCAGATACAAAATTATGTTTTAGGGGGTATAATAGGTGGAGTTATATATAATCCTGGTATTACATTATTACAGTATTTTATAATACTATTATTATGGTCTTTTTTAGTTTTAGCTTTAAAATGGATTAAAACTAATAATCATTTTTTGAAAAAAATGATAGATGGTGAACCTGTTATACTTATAAAAAAAGGGATTATTGATGTTGAGGGTTGTAGACGAGCAGGATTAACAGCACAAGAGATTTCATTTAAGCTTAGAAATCAAAACGTATATAGTGTAAATAAAGTAAAACAGGCAATACTTGAACAAAATGGACAACTTATTGTAGTTCAATATGGAGAAGAAAATACTAAATTTCCTTTGATTACAGATGCAACTATACAGAAAAATGTTTTGGAAATAATAGATAAAAGTGAAGAATGGTTACTTGATGAATTGAAAAAGCAAGGATATAATTTAAGAGAAGTATTTTTATGTGAATATGAAAAGGAACAGCTTTTTATTACAACATATTAAAAATGATAAAAGTGTACTTTAAAAGAACATGTTCATTGTTCTTATCTAAGTACACTTTTTTAATTATTTTTTATACTATACTATATTCAATTTTATTTTCACTTAAAATACTAAGAACGCTATCTAAGTGATCTTTACTTACACATTCTATAACAACTTCTAATAATTGTTCATTACTTTGAAGTTTTTCACAGTATCTTGTTTGATTAAGATATAGTATATTTGTATGATTTTCTGATAATAATTTAGTTATTTTACTCAATTCTCCTATAATATCTTTAACACGTATATTTAATTTTGTTCTTCTTTTTTGTACTATTTGAGCTCTATTAACTATTTTTTCTATATTAGTTATATCTATGTTTCCACCAGAAATTATAACTGCTACATTTTTACCTTTTACATCTATTTTGTTAAATAGCAATGGTGCAAGTGCACTAGCTCCTGCTCCTTCTGCAACAACTTTTGATTTTTCAAGTAGAAATAGTATAGCTTGAGCTATTTCATCTTCATTTACAGTGATTATATCATCTACGTATTTTTTAAATATTTCAAAAGGAATTTGTCCTACCTGACCAACGGCTATACCATCAGCTATAGTTGTAGGTCCAGTTACAAGATAAGGCTTACCTTTTTCTAAAGCTTTTTTCATAGAGGCCATATTTTCAGCTTCTACTCCTATTAATTTTATATTTGGGTTTTGTTCTTTAAGCGCAACAGCTACTCCAGCCATTATACCTCCGCCACCTACAGCACAAAGAACTATATCAACATCTTTGAAATCTTCATAAATCTCAAGTCCTAATGTACCTTGTCCAGCAATAATAACATCATCATCAAAAGCATGTAGGAATACATAATCATTTTCTTTTTGTATCTCACGCGCTTTTAAATAAGCATCATTAAAAGTATCTCCATGAAGAACTACTTCAGCACCATAGCTTTTAGTTGCTTCAATTTTAGAAATAGGAGCAAATTTTGGCATAACAATAGTCGCTTTAATTCCAGATTCACGAGCACCCAAAGCTACTCCTTGAGCATGATTTCCAGCAGAAGATGCTATAACTCCACGAGATTTTTCTTCATCTGTTAAGTTTTTTATTTTATTTAATGCACCTCTAACTTTAAATGATCCTGTTTTTTGTAAATTTTCAAGTTTAAGCCTTACATTACCCCCTGTAATATTATTTAATAAAGGACATTCTATAAGCGGTGTTCTTTTTATTGAATCTTTAATATTGTCATAAGCTAATTCTATATCTTTTAATTTAATCATAGTATTTACCTTCCTTATGTTATATATTTATAGTATAACATAGAAAAAAATTTTTTTATACTTTTTTGTTATATTATTTTCTTGACACTCACCTTTAAACTAGTTATAATTATATTAAATATATGTAATAATTTAATAGAATAGGAGAGATTTTGATGAGATTACTTATTGTTAAAAATTCAAAAGAAGTTGGTAAATGGACTGCGTTTCATGTTGCACGTGAAATATTAAAGTTTAAACCTACAAAAGATAGACCTTTTGTTTTAGGCCTACCTACAGGTTCTACACCTTTAGAAACTTATAGAAATTTAATAGAACTCAATAAAAAAGGTATAGTTTCATTTGAAAATGTTATTACTTTTAATATGGATGAATACGTTGGACTTGAACCAACTCATGATCAAAGTTATCATTATTTTATGTATAACAACTTTTTCAATCATATAGATATTAAAAAAGAAAACATTAATATTTTAGATGGACTTGCAACTGATTTAGAAGCTGAATGTAAAAGATATGAAGATAAGATTAAGTCTGTTGGAGGAATAAACTTATTTTTAGGTGGAGTAGGAGAAGATGGTCATATAGCATTTAATGAACCGGGATCTTCACTTGCATCAAGAACTAGAGATAAAGAATTAACAGAAGATACAATATTAGTAAACTCAAGATTTTTCAATAATGATATTACAAAAGTTCCAAAACTTGCTTTAACAGTAGGAGTAGGGACTATTATGGATTCAAAAGAAGTGTTGATAATGGCAAATGGGCCTAAAAAAGCTCATGCTATACACAAGGGTATAGAAGAAGGTGTTAATCATTTATGGACTATATCAGCATTACAATTACATAGAAAAGCTATACTTGTAATAGATGAAGATGCTGCTCTTGATTTAAAAGTTAGAACATATAGATACTTTAAAGATATAGAATCTATGAATTTAGATTTAGAAAAATTAGAAAAAGAATTAGAAAATTTAGCTAAGGAGAGATAAAATGAAATTAAAATTAGAAACAAAATATACAGAAAACTTTATTAAAAAACATGAATATGATCAATTAAGACCATTTGTAGAATTATCTAATCAAATATTAGAAAATAAAAGTGGTGCAGGTAATGATTTTTTAGGATGGGTAGATCTTCCTAAAAATTATGATAAAGAAGAATTTGTTAGAATTCAAAAAGCAGCTGAAAAAATTAAAAATGATTCAGAAATACTAATAGTTATAGGTATAGGAGGTTCATATTTAGGGGCAAAAGCAGCTATAGAATTTTTATCAAATACTTTCTATAATAATCAAGATAAAAGTGTTAGAAAAGGTCCTCAAATATTCTTTGCAGGAACTAATATGAGTCCTGTTTATTTAAAACATTTATTAGATTTAGTTGGAGATAAAGATTTTTCTATAAATGTAATATCAAAATCAGGGACTACAACAGAACCAGCTATTGCATTTAGAGTATTTAAGGAAAAATTAGAGAAAAAATATGGGAAAAAAGAAGCTGCTAAAAGAATATATGCTACTACAGATAAAGCAAAAGGGGCTTTAAAAAATCTATCAACAAGTGAAGGTTATGAAACTTTTGTTGTTCCAGATAATGTTGGTGGAAGATTTTCAGTATTAACAGCAGTAGGTTTATTACCAATAGCTGTAGCTGGGATAAATATTCAAGAATTAATGGATGGTGCAGCAGCAGCTATGGAAGATTATTCAAATAAGAATTTTTATGAAAATGATGCAATGATATATGCTGCGACTAGACATATATTATACAACAAGGGTAAAAATATAGAAATATTAACAAATTATGAACCAAGATTACATTTTATAGCAGAATGGTGGAAACAACTATTTGCTGAATCAGAAGGTAAAGATGGTAAGGGAATATATCCTACTTCAGCTGATTTTTCAACTGATTTACATTCTATTGGACAATCAATACAAGAAGCTAGAAGAACTATGTTTGAAACTGTATTATTAATAGATAAACCAGAAGAAGATATATTGATAAATAAAGAAGAGGTTGACTTAGATGGATTGAACTACATTTCAGGTAAAACTTTAGATTATGTTAATAAACAAGCTGCAAAAGGAGTTATATTAGCACACGTAACAGGAAATGTTCCAAATCTTGTTATTAGCATACCTGAAGCTACTCCTTTCAATTTAGGATATTTATTCTACTTCTTTGAAAAAGCAGTAGCGATAGGTGGATATATGTTAGGTATAAATCCGTTTGATCAACCAGGAGTTGAAGAGTATAAGAAAAATATGTTTGCTTTACTTGAAAAACCAGGTTATGAAGAAGAAACTAAAAAATTAAAAGAATTGTTAGGAGAATAGTTGATGAAAAAATTTTTTAAACCTATTATTTTTACATTATTTGCAGTTATGATTTTTATTTCTTGTGGAGAACCTAAATCAAAAAAAGCTTTAACTCAAGAATTAGAATCGCTTAGAACAGAAAATGTTATAGGAGCAGATAATGAATTGAGTAAAGGAATGTTAGAATTAATAAAAAAATTTGAATACAGTATAAATAATGTTAATGAACAAAAGGATAAATCAGAGATAGATGTTCATATGAAGAGAGTAGATCTTGAAGTATATATGAAAGAATTATTAAATCAAATAATAGAAAAATCATTATCTGAAGGATTGACAGAAGAAAAAATGAACGAACTTTCAAAGGCATATTTTGAAAAATTATTTAAAGAACAAAACTTCAAATATGTAGAAAGGGATTTAAAAGCAAATATGTCTAAAGTTGATGGTAAATGGGTTTTATCTAATAAGGAAGATTTTGTAAACTTTATTAAAGAATTTCAAAATACACAAATAGAAAATACAAAGTAGGTGATATTATGCTTTATCCATTAAAGTTTAAAAAAGTATTAATTCCTAAAGTATGGGGAGGTAGAAATTTACAAGAAAAACTTGGTATAGAATTACCTGATGATAGAAATTTTGGTGAATCTTGGGAAGTTTCATCTCATAAAAATGGGATGAGTGAAGTTGAAAATGGATATCTTTCAGGAAGACAGTTACAAAGTCTTTTAGAAGAATTTAAACAAGAACTTGTTGGAGAAGAAATATATACTAAATATGGAAATAGATTTCCTTTATTAATTAAGTATTTAGATGTAAATGATAGATTATCTATACAAGTACACCCTAGTGATGAATATGCTTTGAAGAATCATAATGAATTGGGTAAGTGTGAGTCTTGGTTTATCATGTATGCAAGTGATGATGCTAAGTTAATAATGGGTATGAAAAAAGGTATAAATAAAGAGAAGTTTTTAGAGAAGACTAAAAATAATGATTTTGTAGATTTATTTAATGTTGTTTCTGTTAAAACTGGGGATATAATAGATGTTATACCTGGAAGTGTACATGCTAGTCTTGAAGGTAGTGTTATATTTGCTGAAATTCAGGAAAATTCAGATATTACTTATAGGATATATGATTTTGATAGGTTAGATAATGGTAAAAAAAGAGAACTTCATCTTGATAGAGCAGCTGAAGTTATAGACTTTAATTTAATACCTGAAGTTAGAAACACTAATTTTAAAGATGATGAAATTAGAAAAAATATTTCTAACACAGATTTTTATTCTATAGATAGAATAAAAATATTAGATGAGTTTGAAGATAGTTATAAAAATATGTTGATATATTCTATATTAGAAGGTAAAGGTGTTATAGAATATTTAGGAGAAAGTTTAAAAGTTAAAAAAGGTGAAACAGTTTTAATTCCAGCGAATATTAAAGTAAAAGTTAAAGGAAGTTTGGAATTATTAAGAAGTTTGGCTATATAATATGAAATACCTATAATTATATTGTTATTTGATTATAGGTATTTTTATTTTATCGTAAAAGTATAGTTACCATTAATGTATAGGTGGTCACTTCTTTTCATTTTTATGAAAAAGGTTTATAATTGCCATATATATTTTTCAAGGTATACTATACCATATAGGAGTGAAAATAATGTTAAATGAAAGAGAAGTAAAAATATTAGAAATACTTTTAACAGAAGAAGAACTGACTATAAATCAGGTTTCAGAACATTTTGGTGTCTCTAAAAGATCTATACAATATTATATTAATAAGATAAATTATTATTTATTAAAAAATAAAAATCCTAAGATTTTAATTAAAGATTCAAGATTTATATTTGATATTGATTCAATAACTAAAATTCTTAAAGAAAATGCTAAGAGTAATGATTTAATTAAAGATGATAGAATAGATCTCATATATTTAAATAGTATATTTAATTTAACAGGACTCAATATATCTTCTCTATCTAAAATTATAGGAGTTTCAAGAAATACTATAAAATCTGATATGGAATCTATGAATGAAAAATTTGAATATATTAATTCTAAAGGTTATTATATTTTAAAAAATAATAATAAAAAGATAGAAATTCTTGAAAGAATATATAGAAATCATAGAATCAATAAGTATATAGATGATGTTTTGGATAAAGATTTGATATTCAATATTAAAGAGTTTATCAAAGAAACTTCTAATAATATTAAGTTAAATATTAGTGAAGATGTATATTTAAAATTACTTATTTCAATATATTGTCATTATATTTTTTATGAAAAAAATACAGTAAATTCTAATCTTATAGCAGGGAATGATTACTTTGTTATAGAAAAAATATTTGATAAATATTTTGATGATAAAAAATCATTTAATACAATAGCTGATATACTGATAGGCTTATCTATTAATTCTAATTTAGAGTCATGGTTAGATGAAAGTTTTTTAATTAAAAAGTTGATTAAATATGTAAGCGATAATTTAAATGTAGATTTAACAGAAGATGCTATATTATATGACTTTTTATTAAGTCACTTAAAAGTTTCTATATATAGATTAAAAAAGAATATTAAATTATCTAATACATTTTATGAAAAACTTGATTGGAATGATGAGAATTTAATAGATATATTAAAAAAAGGTTTAGTTGAGATAGAAGAAACTTTTGAAATTAAATTTACAGATATAGAATTATCATTGATAATGTATCATTTTAAAGCTTCAATCGATAGAATTGAAATCAATAATAGAAAAAAAGTCATACTGGTATGTGGATTAGGTTATGGAACTTCTAGAGTATTAGAATATTACTTAAAAGATCATTTTGATGTAGATATAATAGATGTTCTACCTGCGTATATGATAAATAAAGATATTTCTAAAAATATGAATATAGACTATATTTTAACAACGGTTGATTTAGATTTTGAAGCAATTAAAATTAATCCAGTGTTACAAATAGAGGACTATAAAAAACTAGAGTCACTTGGAATAAAAAGAAAAAAAGATAAAATAGTAATAGATAATTTTATTAAAGATCTTAAAGAAATAGGTAATTTTGATGAAATAGTTTTGAAAAAATTATTAAATCAAAAGTATTCTAATATATTTATTGATAAATTAAAAATGAAAAATAATTTACTAGAAATTTTATCTGATAGTAAGGTTGTTTTTAAAAATAGGGTTAAAGATTGGAAAGAAGCAATAAAAATTTCAGGTCATATACTTGAAGAACATGGTGCAGCAAATAGTAGATATACTAAAAGTATGATAGATAATATTGAAAAATTAGGACCATATATAATAATTGATAATAACATTGCTTTGCCACATTCACAATCTATGGGGAATGTGTATAAAACTGATCTTTCTTTATTAATATTAAAGGAAGCGGTTGATATTAAAGGTAGAATGGCAAAGATATTCTTTTCTTTTTCAACTAGTGATGAAAGAAATCATTTAGAAATTTTAAATGATATATATAAATTAATATTAAGGCCTAATTTTATGGAAAAAATTACAAATATTGATAGTTATCAAAAGTTAGTAGAATATATTGATAACTATAGAGAGGAGTAACATGTTTAATGAGTCTAATGTAAGTGTATTAAGTGAGGTTAAAGATTGGGAAGAAAGTATAAAGTTAGCTTCTGAACCTTTGATTAAATCAGGTAATATTGAACAAAGCTATGTAGATGCTATGATAAAAAGTATAAATGATTTAGGGTTTTATATTATTTTAGGAGAACATATAGCGATGCCTCATGCAAGACCAGAAAATGGTGTTAATGAGACTGGAGTTTCTTTTTTAAAAGTAAATAAACCTGTAGATTTTGGTGGTGATCCAATATCTTTAATATTTATTTTGGCAGCTAAAGATTCTAATTCACATATAGATACTATAGGGGCTTTACTTGAAATATTCCAAGATGAAGAAAAAATAAAAGATCTTCTTAAAACTGAAGATAAAAATGAATTAATTAAAATTTTAAATAGATAAATAGGAGGATAAAATGAAAATAATGGCAGTTTGTGGTTCAGGACTTGGTTCAAGCTTTATGCTTGAAATGAACATAAAGAAAGTTTTAAAAAAAATAGGTAAAGAGGCAGAAGCGACACATTCAGATCTTGCTTCAGTTACATCAAATTCAGCTGATATATTCGTTATGGGTAGAGATATTGCAGAAAGTGCGACTTCTATACCTAAAGATAAAATAGTAGTTCTAAATAGCATAATAAGTATGCCAGAACTTGAAGAAAAATTAATAGAAAGATTAAAATAAAACAAATATAAATAAATTTTAGGAGGATATTTTATGATATCATTATTAAATTTAATCGTAGGGATATTAAAAACACCATCAATTCTTGTTGGGTTAATAGCTCTAGTAGGATTAGTATTACAAAGAAAACCATTAACAGATGTAATTAAAGGAACAATTAAAACTATAATGGGATTCTTAATTTTAGGAGCAGGGGCAGATTTAATCGTTGCATCACTTTCTCCTATGGGTAAAATTTTTGAACAAGCATTTCATATTACAGGAGTAGTTCCTAATAATGAAGCAATTATAGCTGTTGCATTAAAAGACTTTGGTACACCAACTGCATTAATTATGGCTTTAGGTATGGTTGCTAATATTTTAATTGCTCGTTTCACTCGTTTGAAATATATATTCTTAACAGGTCACCATACTTTATACATGGCTTGTATGATAGCTGTTATGTTAACTATAGCAGGATTTAGTGGAAGCATGCTTGTAATTGTTGGATCAGTATTATTAGGATTAACAATGGCAGTATTCCCAGCACTTGCTCAACCATTTATGAAAGGTATTACAGGTGATGATAGTGTTGCATTTGGTCACTTTAGTACTTTAGGATATATCTTATCAGGATATATAGGAAAAGCTGTAGGTAAAGGTTCTAAATCAACTGAAGAAATGGAACTTCCTAAGAACTTATCATTCTTAAGAGATAGTTCAATTTCAATTTCATTAACAATGATGGTAATTTACTTAGTTCTAGCAATAGCTGCAGGAAATGAATTTGTTTCAACTCTTTCTGATGGACAAAACTATATAGTATTTGTATTAATTAAAGCAATAGCATTTGCTGGAGGAGTATTCGTAGTATTACAAGGTGTTAGATTAATATTAAATGAAATAGTTCCAGCATTTACAGGAATTTCTGAAAAATTAGTTCCTAATGCAAAACCTGCACTTGATTGTCCTATAGTATTCCCTTATGCACCAAATGCTGTATTAATAGGGTTCTTATTCAGCTTCTTAGGAGGTATAGTTGGTTTAGCTCTATTATGGGTATTTAAAGGAGTGTTTGCATTACCATTAATCTTACCAGGTGTAGTACCTCACTTCTTCTGTGGAGCAACTGCAGGGGTATTTGGTAACTCAACAGGTGGTAGAAAAGGTGCTATGATAGGAGCATTTGCTAATGGATTATTATTAACAGCATTACCAGCAGTATTATTCCCATTACTTGCAACTTTAGGATTTGCAGGATCTACATTCTCAGATGCAGACTTTGCAACTTTAGGTATAATATTAGGAGGAGCTTCTAAAGTATTATCACCAACAGTAATAACTTGTATAATATTTGCAATAGTAATATTACTTGTAGGACATAACTTTATAGCTAAAAAAGAAGATTAAGGATATTAAATATGGAAAATACTAAAAAATTTGCAAGAGATATTAGAATTAATGTTGTTAAGATGTTAAATAATTTAGGATTTGGTCATTATGGAGGTTCGCTTTCTGTAGTAGAAACTTTAGCAGTTTTATATAATGATGTAATGAAGTATGATCCTAAGAATCCTGATTGGGAAGATAGAGATTATCTTGTCCTTTCTAAAGGTCATGCAGGGCCTGCACTTTATAGTGCACTTGCATTAAAAGGTTTCTTTGATGTAAAAGATTTATTAACTTTAAATGTTAATGGAACAAATTTACCAAGTCATCCAGATAGACTTAAAACTAAGGGAGTAGATGTTACAACAGGATCACTTGGTCAAGGTATATCTATAGCCTCTGGTATAGCTAAAGGATTAAAAATATTAGGTAAAGATAATAAAGTATTTTGTATTATAGGGGATGGAGAATCTCAAGAAGGTCAAGTATGGGAAGCTATGCAATTTATTGCTCATAATGATTTAAATAATATGGTAGTATTTTTAGACTATAACAAACAACAATTAGATGGATATTTAGAAGATATTAATAGACCTTATTCTTTTGAAGAAAAAGCTAAATCTTTTGGATTTGATGCTATTACTGTAAAAGGGGATGATGTTGAAGCTATAAAAGAAGCAACTTTAAAGAAAACGGATAGACCTTTATTTATAGTACTTGATACTATTAAAGGTCAAGGTGTAGAATTTATAGAAAAATTCAAAGGTAATCATCATATACGTCCAAATGCTGAAGTTAAAGCAGAACTTGAAAGAGTAGTAGCCGAATTAGAAAGAGAGGGTAATTAATGTTTAAAGTATATAATGGAGAAACTACTAAAGAAGAACTTGAGTTAAGAAAAGTGTGTACAAATAAATTTGAAGAATACTTAACAAAAGATGAAAAAGTAGTGGTATTAGATGCAGACTTAATGGGTTCTCTTGGTAGTGGAAGTTTGGTAGAAAAATATAAAGGACGTGTTATTAATGTAGGTATAATGGAAGCTCAAGAAATTTCTTGTGCAGCAGGTCTTTCAAGAGTAGGACTTAAACCTTTTGTACATACATTTACAGCTTTTGCAAGTAGAAGATGTTTAGATCAAATTTTCATATCTTCTCTATATCAAAATAATCCTATAACAGTAATAGCTTCAGATGCAGGAATACAAGCTGTTCATAATGGTGGAACTCATATGTCATTTGAAGATATGGGTTTAATAAGAGGGCTTGCGAATTCAGTTGTTATAGAACCTACAGATTCTAATGTTTTAAAATCAGTTTTAGATGAGGTATATAGTAAACAAGATAAATTTTATTGGATACGTTTAACAAGAAAAAATGTATTTAAAATTTATGAAGAAGGTTCTAAATTTGAAATAGGAAAAGCTAATGTATTACAACTTGGTAGTGATATTTGTATAATTGCTATTGGTATGATGGTACATGAAGCTCGTATGGCAGCTAAAAAACTTGAAGAAGAAGGAATATCAGTTACAGTAATTGATATGTTCGCTTTAAAACCTATAGATAGAGAAGCTATAATTGAACATTCAAAAGGTAAAAAGTTGGTAGTTACTGCAGAAAATCATAGTATTACAAATGGTCTAGGAAGTGCAGTTGCAGAAGTTTTAGCAGAAGAATGTCAAACTAAGCTTGTTAGAGTAGGAGTGAAAGAAAGATTTGGTCAAGTTGGAACTCTTGAATTTTTACAAGAAGAATATGGATTAAGAGCAGAAGATATATATCAAGCTGTAAAAAATAATATATAGTTAATATTAAATATATTAAAAAATAAATTAGGATTGACTCTTTGTTTTATAGGAGTCAATCCTTTTAATTTATGGTGGAAATTAGGTCTAAAATATGGTAAAATATTATGAATAACATGTTGGAGGCAGAAATTGTGGAAAATAAGATATTTGAACTTGTTGCAGAAGATATAAAAATTAGTGCAAATCAAGTAGAACAAACAATTAAACTTTATGATGAAGGATCCACTATACCTTTTATTTCTAGATATAGAAAAGAAGTTACAGGAAATCTTGATGAAGAACAAATTAGAGATATAGTTGATAAAGTTACATATTTTAGAAATTTAGAAAAAAGAAAAGAAGAAGTAATAAGATTGATAGAAGAACAAGGAGCTCTTACTCCGGAGTTAGAATTAGCTATAAAAGAAGCTCAAGTTCTACAAAGAGTAGAAGATTTATATCTTCCATATAAGAAAAAGAAAAAAACTAAAGCTGATATAGCTATTGAAAATGGATTAGAACCACTTTCAGAATATTTAGTTAAACCAGAAACTAATATGGAAATGCTTGAAGAAGAAGCGAAAGGCTTTATAAACGAAAATGTTGTTGATGTTAAAGCAGCTATAGAAGGAGCACATTTAATAATAGCTCAAAAATTATCTGAAAATATAGAAATAAGAGAGTATTTAAGAAAAGTTTTAACGGATAAATCTAAACTTGTATCTAAATTAATAGAAAAAAATAAAGAACTAGATGAAAAACAAGTATATAAAGATTATTATGATTTTAGTGAAGCATATAATAAAATACTATCTCATAGAATATTAGCAGTTAATCGTGGAGAAAATGAGAAAATACTTAAGGTAGATTTAGAAATTGATGATGATGTTAGAGAAAATATAGTATCTCATATATACGGAACATATTTTGAAAATAAGAATTTAAAATCATTTTTAGAAAATGTAATAGTTGATTCTTTAGATAGATTAATTTATCCATCAATAGAGAATGAATTGAGAAATATATTAACTGAAAAATCAGAAGAAGAAGCAATTGCTAATTTTGCAAAGAATTTAGAAGATTTACTTTTACAACCACCTTTATATAAAAAAACTATACTAGGATTAGATCCTGGTTATAGAACAGGTGCAAAACTTGCTATTATTGATAATGAAGGATTCTTTAGAGCAAATGATGTAGTTTATTTAGTTAAAGAAATGCATAGTGAAAAACAATTAGCTACGGCTCGTGAAAAAATATTAAAATATATTAAAGAATATGATGTAGATATAGTAGCTATAGGTAATGGTACAGCATCGCGTGAAACAGCTAGTTTTGTATCTGATATATTGAAAGGGTATAAAGATAAAAAGATCTCATATATTATAGTTAATGAAGCAGGTGCTTCAGTATATTCGGCTTCTAAGATAGCTGCTGAAGAATTCCCAGACCTTGATGTTACTGTAAGAGGAACTATATCTATTTCAAGAAGAATACAAGATCCATTAGCAGAACTTGTTAAAATAGATCCTAAATCTATTGGAGTTGGAATGTATCAACACGATGTTAATCAAAAGAACTTAAATACAGAATTAGAACAAACTATAGAAAAAATAGTAAATAGAGTTGGAGTTAATATTAATACTGCAAGTGCTGCATTACTTGGATATGTATCAGGTATTAAGAAAAATATAGCTAAAAATATAGTTGATTATAGAAAAGAAAATGGGGATTTTAAAAATAGAAAAGAAGTTTTAAAAGTTAAGGGATTAGGTGCAAAAGCATTTGAACAATTAGCAGGGTTTGTTGTTATTCCTGATAGTGATAATCCTTTAGATAATACAATAATTCACCCAGAGTCATACTATATTGCAGAAGAAATTCTTAAAAAATGTAATAGTAGTGTAATAGAGCTAAAAGAAGATCTTAAATCTGTAAGAGAAAAATTAAATGGTGCTGATTTAAAGGAAATTATAGAAAAAACTGGATTAGATAAAACTGTTAAGGATGTATATGAGGCTTTAATAAAAGATAGACGTGATCCAAGAGATGATTTTGATAAACCTCTTTTAAGAGAAGATGTATTAAGTATAGAAGATTTAAAAGTTGGTATGGAACTTGAAGGAACTGTAAGGAATGTTACTAAATTTGGAGCTTTTGTAGATATAGGATTAAAAAATGATGCTATGATACATTTATCTCAAATATCAGATGAATATATTACAGATCCTACTAAGGTGTTATCAATAGGACAAATTATAAAAGTTAGAGTATTAGATATAGATATACCTAGACAAAGAGTTGGATTAACACGTAAAAATCCTAATTATGTAAAACCTAAAAAATTAGTTAAGAAAAAATTTGATGATAAAAAAAGAAAAGAAGAAATAGAACAAAGAAAATTAGAAAAACAATTAATATCTATTGGATTTAAAATAAAGAAATAGGAGGAAAACAATGGAAAATGAAAAAGTAGATTATGCTTCTACCCTGAATTTACCTAAAACAAGTTTTAAAATGAAGGCTAATCTTGCACAAAAAGAACCCCTTGTAATAAGAGATTGGACTAAGAAAAATATTTATGAAAAAAGTTTAGATAAAAATAAACCTACATTCTTCTTGCATGATGGGCCACCTTATGCAAACGGAGATTTACATATAGGTCATTCAATAAATAAAATACTTAAGGATATAATATTAAAATATAAAAGACTTAGAGGATATAATGCACCATATATACCAGGATGGGATACACATGGATTACCAATAGAATGGAAAATGATACAAGAGCTTGGAGAAAAAGTTAAGGAAATGAGTCCTTTACAACTTAGAGAAGCTTGTAAAAAATATGCACTTAAATCTGTTGAAAATCAAAAGAAAGATTTTGTGCGTATGGGAATCCTTGGAGATTGGAATAACCCGTATATAACTTTAAAGAAAGAATTTGAAGCTGAAGAATTAAGAGTATTTAGAGATATATATGAAAATGGATATGTATATAAAGGTCTTAAACCAGTATATTGGTCACCTACAACAGAAACAGCACTTGCTGAAGCTGAAATTGAATATAAAGATGTTGAATCTGATTCTATATTTGTAAAAATGGATTTAACAGCTGATAGTTTATCAAAATTAGAACTTGAATCAGCATCATTTGTGATATGGACAACAACACCATGGACAATACCTGCTAATCTTGCTATAGCATTAAATGAAGAATTTGAATATGGAGTTTATAAAACTTCAAAAGGGAATTTAATACTTGCAAAAGAATTATCATCTTCTGCATTTAAGGAAATGGAAATAACAGAATTTGAATTGATAAAAGAATTTAAAGGAAGTGAACTTGAAAGATTAACTTACACACATCCTATATATTCAAGAGAAAGCATTATAATACTTGGAGAACACGTTACTCTTGAAGCAGGAACAGGATGTGTTCACACTGCACCAGGACATGGGGTAGATGACTATATAGCAGCACAAAAATATGAAATAGGAATATTATCTCCTGTTGATGATAAAGGACATATGACAAGTGAAGCTCCAGGATTTGAAGGAATGTTTTATAAAAAAGCTAATAAAGCTATTATAGAAAAACTTGAAGAAAATCAAAAACTTTTAGGTTTGAAAAAAATCTCACATTCTTATCCTCATGATTGGAGAAGTAAAAAACCTGTAATATTTAGAGCTACGGAACAATGGTTTATAAAAGTAGATGGAGAAGTTAGAAAAAATGCTTTAGAACAATTATTAAAAGTTGAATTTGTTCCTACTTGGGGAAGAAATAGAATAACTTCTATGATGGAAAATAGACCAGATTGGACTATATCAAGACAAAGAGTTTGGGGTGTACCTATACCAATTTTCTATAATGCTAAAACAAATGAAGTTATATATCATAGTGAAATAATGGAAAGAGTTATAGAGCTTGTAGAAAAAGAAGGTACAGATATTTGGTGGAAATATTCAGCAAATGAAATTATAGGAGATGAATTATTAGATAAATTTAATTTAAGAGAAGTTGAATTAAGAAAAGAAAGAAGTATATTAGATGTTTGGTTTGATTCTGGAGTTTCTCATAGATCTGTTGTTGTAACAAGAGGATATGAAAGACCAGTTGATCTATATCTTGAAGGTTCAGATCAACATAGAGGATGGTTCCAATCATCACTACTTACTTCAGTTGCATCAACTTTTGATGCTCCGTATAAGAAGATATTAACTCATGGATTTGTTATGGATGGACAAGGAAGAAAAATGTCTAAATCTTTAGGAAATACAATAACTCCTAAAGATATCATAGATGTACACGGTGCAGATATATTAAGACTTTGGGTATCATCTGTTGATTATAGAGAAGATGTTAGAATATCAGATAATATAATACAACAAATGTCTGATTCATATAGAAAAATAAGAAACACAGCTAGATATTTACTAGGAAATATAAATGATTTTGATAGAAAAACTAAAGTTGATTATAAAGATATGTTAGAAATAGATAAATGGGCTATGCATAAATTAGAAGAGTTAAAGAGAAAAACAACTAAACATTATGAAAATTATGAATTTTATGCTTTATTCCAAGAAATACTTTATTTCTGTTCTGTTGAAATGTCATCATTCTATTTAGATATAATAAAAGATAGACTATATTGTGAATATAAAGATTCATTAGAAAGAAGATCAGCTCAAACTGTACTTTCAAATATTTTAGATGTACTTGTAAGGGTTATATCTCCAGTTTTATCATTTACTGCAGAAGAAATATGGGAAAGACTTGATTATGAAGGTAAAGAGGAAAGTGTACATTTAACTTCATGGGTAGAAGAAAATCCTGAGTATATTAATAATGAATTAAATGAAAAATGGGAAAAATTAGGTTCTTTAAGAAGAGAAATAAATAAAAAAATAGAAAAAGAAAGACAAAATGGTCTTATAGGGTTATCTCTTGATGCTAGAGTGTTAATAAATATATCTAATTCAGAATATAGTTTTGTTAAGGAGTATAGTGAGTGGGATATATCAGATATTTTACTTGTATCGCAAGTTGAATTTGTTGAAAACGCGACTGAATTAGAAGAAACAGAAATAGAAGGAATAAAAGCTAAAGTTATTAGAGCATTAGGTAAGAAATGTGAAAGATGTTGGAAATATAGTTTAGAAGTAGGAACTGATTCAGAATATCCAGATGTAACACTAAGAGATGCAAAAGTTTTAAGATTACAAAAGGAGAATCAATAATATGTATTTTATACTTATAACTCTATATGTACTTCTTGTATTATTTGATCAATTAACTAAGCAATTTATGTATAATATTTCTGGTGGAAATATAGGATATTCAATTAATATATTAGGTGATTTTTTAAAGTTTACATATGTTGAGAATCATGGTGGTATATTTGGATTATTTCAAGGAAGTATAATTGCATTTACTATAATTAGTACACTTTTAATAATTTATTTACTTTATACAGAAACTAAGAATTTTTTAAATACAAATATTATTAATAAAATAGGTGTAATATTTATAGCATCAGGAGCAACAGGTAATATGATAGACAGATATTTAAGAGGATTTGTAATAGACATGATAGATTTTCGTGGTATATGGAGTTTTGTATTTAATGTTGCAGATGCATATATACATATAGGTATATATATATTAGTTGTATATTATCTATTATCTAATTATGTATTTAAAAAAACAAAAGGAGAATAATTATGTATTTTCAAGATATAATATTAACACTTCAAAAATATTGGAGTGAACAAGGATGTATAATAAGTAATCCTTACGATGTAGAGACAGGTGCAGGAACTTTTAATCCTGACACTTTCCTTATGTCTTTAGGACCTGAACCTTGGAGTGTTGCATATGTTGAACCTTCAAGAAGACCTAAAGATGGAAGATATGGACAAAATCCTAATAGAGTGTATCAACATCATCAATTTCAAGTAATTATGAAACCATCTCCAGATAATATTCAGGAACTATATCTTAAAAGTTTAGAAGCTTTAGGTATAGATGTTAAAAATCATGATGTTAGATTTGTTGAAGATAACTGGGAGTCTCCAACTTTAGGAGCTTGGGGATTAGGTTGGGAAGTATGGCTTGATGGTATGGAAATTACTCAGTTTACATATTTCCAACAAGTTGGAGGAATAGAGGTAGAAATAGTTCCTTCTGAAATAACATATGGTCTTGAAAGAATAGCTCTATATTTACAAAATAAAGATAATGTATATGATTTAGAATGGTCTAAAGGTGTTAAATATGGAGAAAGACGTTATCAATATGAATATGAAATGAGTAAATACAGCTTTGAAGTAAGTGATGTGGAAATGAATTTCAAATTATTTGATATGTATGAAAAAGAAGCAAAAAATTGCTTGAGTCACAACTTAGTTCTTCCAGCTTATGATTATGTATTAAAATGTTCTCATACATTTAATAACTTAGATGCAAGAGGAGCTATAAGTACAACAGAAAGAATGTCATATATATTAAGAGTAAGAGATATGGCTAAAAAATGTGCTGAAATATTTGTTAAAACACGTGAGGATTTAGGACATCCATTACTTAAAAAAGGAGGTATAGAATAATGAGACTTTTATTTGAAATAGGAGTGGAAGAACTACCTTCAAGATACGTTTTAAAGGCAAGTAAGGATTTACTTGAAAACTTAAAGAAAGAATTAAATAAAGAAAGAATTAAATTTTCTGGTGATGTAGAATTTAATTCACCTAGAAGAATGGCTGTATATATATCAGAAATATCAGAAAAACAAGATGATTTTTATGAAAAGAAAATGGGACCATCAGTAAGTGTAGCATATAAAGATGGAATATTAACACAAGCAGCTAAAGGATTTATACAATCACAAGGACTTACAGAAAATGATATAAAGATAGAAAAAACTGATAAAGGTGAGTATATTTATGTAGAGAAAAATCTTAAAGGAGTATACACTAAGGATATAATTTCTGATATATTAGTTAGAACTATTAAGTCTATAGAATTTGATAAGAATATGAAGTGGGGGAAAAGAAGTTTTAGATTTGCAAGACCTATTAAATGGATACTAGCTACTTTAGATGATGAAGTAATAGATTTTGAATTTGAAGGTGTTAAATCAGGAAACAGAACACGTGGGATGAGACTTTATGGAAATCAAGATATATTGATATCTGATTCAAGTAAGTATGAATCTGAATTACTTAAAGAATATGTAGTTGTAGATCCAATCAAAAGACGTCAAATGGTTATTGATAGTGTAAAAAATAATTGCGAAAATGATGGAGATAAAGCCATAATTAATGATTATTTATTAGATGAGGTATATAATTTAGTTGAATATCCTTTTGCTATTAAAGGAGAATTTAATAAAGATTATTTAAAATTACCTGAAGATATAATAACAATAACAATGGAAACACATCAAAGATATTTCCCAGTTAAAGATTCTAATGGTAATTTAGTTAATAAATTTATACTTATTAGAAATGCACCTGAATTTTCAGAACTTGTTAAAAAGGGTAATGAAAAAGTTATAGAACCTAGATTATCAGATGCTAAATTCTTTTTTGATGAAGATTTAAAAATTAAGTTAGATGATATGGTTGAAAAATTAAAACAAGTTACATTCCAAAAGGATATGGGAACTATATTTGATAAAATAGAAAGAAGTACAAAAATTGCTAAGTATTTAATAGATGATTTATCACTTTCTAATGAAGAAGATATTTTAAGAACAATATATTTAGCTAAAGCAGACCTTGTATCTAATGTTATAAGTGAAAAAGAATTTACAAAACTTCAAGGATTTATGGGTTCTGTTTATGCAAAACACGAAGGTGAAAAGGAAAATGTATCTAAAGGTATATTTGAACATTATTTACCTAGATATCAAGGAGATATGTTACCAGAAACAATTGAAGGTGCTATAGCTTCTATATCAGATAAACTTGATACTGTTATTGGGTGTTTTGCAGTAGGACTAATACCTACAAGTTCTAAAGATCCTTATGCTCTAAGACGTGCAACTCAAGGTATAGTTTTAACGGCTATAAATTCAGGGTTAAATTTTGACTATATTGAATTGATAAATAAGGCTTATGAAATATTTAGTAGTGATAAAAAAGTGTTGAATGAAAATACAGTTAAAAATGTAATTGATTTCTTTAAATTAAGACTTGAAGCTCAACTTCAAACAAGATTTTCTAAAAACTTAATTTCTTATCAAATAAATAAAGAAAGTAAGATTATAAATCTTGTTTCTAAAATTGAATATTTAGAAAAATTATCTAAAACTGATGATTTTGAAATATTGATAAATTTAATTAAACGGCTTAAAAATATTTCTAAAAATATTGATAAAGAAGTTAATGTTAGTTTATTTAATAAAAAAGAAGAGAAAAATTTATATGAAATCACATCTAAATTAAAAGGTAATATAGAAGATATTAATATATTATTAGAACATAAGGATATAATAAATAATTTCTTTGAAAATGTAATAATAAATGATAGTGATGAAAATATTAGAAATAATAGATTAGCTTTAGTTGATAAAATCGTTAATAAACTTGATGAAGTAATAGAAGTTAAATAACTAAGATTAATCAAATAATAAATAAATATAAAAAATTGAAATTTGGGTTAAAATATATGATAGGAGGAGTAATGAAAAAATTGATATATATATCTTTATTGTTTGGAGTAGTTACTACTCCTATTGATATAAATAGAAAAGTAAATATATATGAAGATGCTGAAATAATTGATAAATATGGTTCACATTTAGAAAGTATAGATAAAAGAGATTATAAACCGATTTTAAGTGGGAATACAATATTATCAGAAGCGACTAGTTTTGATAATAGTGTTATAAATTCAAATGATATTAATATTAGACATTTATTTTCACCTATAAATGTTCTTGAAAATTTTGAGTATAATATAAAAGATTCTAATAGTTTATTAAATAGAAAATTAAGCATAGATTTATCTGGAAAAATAAAAGAAAATATATTAAATCTTGCTCAAAATAGTACAAATTATATAAATAATATATTTGTAGAAAAAAATGACAATTTAGATAAATTTATAAAATTTAAAAATGAGATAATAGAATATTCTGAAAAAAAAATAGATATATTTGGAAAAGATATAGATGGAGAATATATTAATTCTGATACTTCTAAAGTTTATAACAGTATTATTGAGATAGAGCTTGATTAGGGAGGAATTGTGGAAAATAGATTTGTAGATTTAGGAGAAATGATTGAAGATTTTGAATCAAATCAAGAAATAAATAATTTAAGGCCAAAAGATTTTGGAACATATATAGGTCAGGAAGATTTGAAAGAAACTTTGGAAGTTTCTATTAAAGCGTCAAAGATTAGAAATGAAGCATTAGATCATATATTACTATTTGGACCTCCAGGTCTTGGGAAGACTACAATGGCTACAGTAATAGCAAATGAAATGGGGACGAATATAAAAATAACTTCAGGACCTGTACTTGAAAAAGCTGGAGATTTAGTGTCTATACTTACAACACTTGAAGATGGAGATATATTATTTATAGATGAAATCCATAGATTAAGTACAAATATAGAAGAAATATTATATTCAGCTATGGAAGATTTTAAAGTTGATATTATGATAGGTAAAGGTCATGGTGCAACTAGTTATAGAGTAGAACTTAAAAGATTTACTTTAATTGGGGCAACAACTATGGCAGGTAAATTATCTAAGCCTTTTAAAGATAGATTTGGTATACAATATAGAATGGTTTTCTATAATACGGAAGAGCTTATGAAAATAATAGAAAGGTCTGCTAATATATTAGGTGTTAATTGTACTAAAACTGCATTAAGAGATATAGCTCTTAGAAGTAGAGGAACTCCTAGACTTGCAAATAGAATTCTTAAAAGAGCAAGAGATTATGCTATTGTAAATGGAGATGGGACAATAAATGATAAAATAATGGCAGAAGTTATAAGAATACTTAAAATAGATGAAAGAGGATTAGATGATATGGATAGAAATCTTCTACGTGCTATAATTATAAATTACTCAGGAGGACCAGTAGGTATAGAAACACTTTCAACTAATTTAAGTGAAGATAGAAAAACGATAGAAGAAGTTTATGAACCATATCTTATACAGTTAGGATTGATAAAAATAGGTATGCGTGGTCGCGAGGCAACGGATATAGCATATAAACATATGGGACTTGAAAAATATAAGAAGTGAGGTATTATGCTTACAACTATAGCAGATAATGTTAATGGTGAAATTATTGAAATATTTGATAAAACAGAAATAAATCATATTAAAAATGTATATAGACTAAAAGTTGGGGATAAGATAAGAGTTATAGACTATAATTTTGAATATATATCAGAAATTTTAAGTATATCAAAAAATTTAGTAGAATTAAAAATTTTAGAAAAAAATGAAGATAATTATAGTTTAGATATTAATTTAGATTTAGCTATAGGTATTCTTAAAAATGAGAAAATGAAGTTACTTATACAAAAATTAACTGAAGTAGGTGTAAATAAAATAATTCCATTTAATTCAGAAAGAGTTGTTGTTAAAATAGATGATAAGAAAGATAAATGGGACACAATAATTAAAGAGAGTATGAAACAATGTAGAGCAGTAAAAAAAACTGATATATCAGAAATAATAGAATTAAAAAATATTAAATTTAATGAATATGATAAAATAATTTATGCTTATGAGAGCAGTGATAGTAGTTTTAAAATTAAGGATATAGTTAATAATTCAGATAAAAAAATTTTATGTATAGTAGGACCTGAAGGTGGTTTTAGTTTAGAGGAAGTTAATTTTTTGAAAAATTGTGGTGCAATAGAAGTTAGTTTAGGTAAAAGAATATTGAGAGCAGAAACGGCAGCTATTGTACTTAGTGGAATGATAATAAATTTAATTTAAGGAGAATTATGGAAAATATAGTAAAAGATATAATTGATGTAATAGAAGATAAAAAAGGATTAGATATTAGAGTATATGATTTAAAAGGAAAATCTCCTTTCTTTGATTATTCAATAATATGTACAGGTTCATCAACTAGAAATGTTGATGCAATAGTTCAAGATTTAAAAAAGAATATGGAAATTGTAAGAAATATAGAAGGACAAGAAGAGTCTAATTGGGTATTAATAGATGGAGGGGATGTTATAGTAAATGTATTTACTAAAGAATCTAGAGAATATTATGAAATAGATAAATTTTATGAAAGTATATAGATATGAGAATATTAGATAAAGAAGACAATAATAAAAGAGTAAATTTATTTATTATCTTTCTTTCTTTCATCTTTTTTCTATTGATAGCAAGACTTTATTTTCTTCAAATAGTAAAAGGTGAAGAATATGATAATAAAGCATCAAGAAATGGATTACGTAGTAATATTATAAAACCTGTAAGAGGTAGAATATATGATAAAAATGGCGTTTTACTTGCAACAAATACAACGGGATATTATTTAGTTCATAAAAATAGTCAAAATATTTCTGAAGAAGAAGTAAAATTATTAAAATCTATGTATAATAAAAATGAATTTGAAATTAATAATATTTTATCAAAGAGTTCAGAAAAAACTAGAAAAAAATTGATGGAACTATATAATGATATATTAGAGATGATAAAAATATCAGGTCAAGAATATGATGATGTAGTAGATATATTTTATAGAGTATTGCCTGAAGGTTTTGAGAAATCTATAATCATAGAAGAAGATTTAAATCCTCAAATTGCCTTTGTTAATGTAGAGAAGATAACTAATAGTAGAATAGATATAGTAGAGTATAATAAAAGGTATTATCCAAATAATGAACTTGCATCTCATATTATAGGAAATGTTAAATTAATAAATCAAAAAGAATATGATAATTTAAAAGAAAAAGGGTATGAGAAAAATGATTTAATAGGTAAAGATGGTATAGAAAAATATTATGATATGGTTATGAAAGGTAAGTCTGGTAATCAATATGTTGAAGTTGATGCAAGAGGAAATGTATTAAATTTATTAGATGAAGAAAAACCTACACCAGGAAAAAATATATATTTATCTATTGATTATGAATTACAAAAATATATGACTGAAAAATTTAAGGGTGAACTTGGAACATTTATAGCTGTTGATATAAAGACTGGTAAAATATTAACATATATAAGTTATCCTGAAATAGATCTTAATTTACTTAGTTCAAGAATAAGTAAATCTAAATGGGATGAATTAGTAAATTCTAAAAGAAAGCCTTTATTAAATAGGGGAATAGCAGGATTATTTCCTCCGGGGTCTACCGCTAAAGTTGCTAGTGGTGCAGCTATACTTGAATCAGGAATTTCACCTGAATCTACTGTAAACTCTACTGGAGAATTTACTTATGGAAAGGTAACTTTTAGAGATGATCATAGAGGAGGATATGGAATAACAAATTTCTATAAAGCGATTGCAGATTCAGTAAACACATATTTTTATACTAATATTTTAAATGTAGGATTAAATAATTTTTTAGATATAGCCAAAAGATTTGGTATAGGTGAATTGACAGAAATAGATATACCAGGAGAATTAATAGGAGTGCTACCTACACCTGAATGGAAAAAAACAAAATTTGCAGATCCAAGAAGTCAAAAATGGTTTACTGGAGATTTGATTAATATGTCTATAGGTCAAGGATATATGTTAATGACTCCGATACAAGTTGTTATGATGTATCAAGCTATAGCTAATAACGGAGATATGTTAAAACCTTCTTTTGTAGAATATTTTGAAAGTCAAGATGGAATTAGAGAATATAAAGAAACAGAAAAGTTAAGAAATTTAGGAATAAAACAATCAACAATAAATGCTATAAAAAAAGGATTAAGACAAACTGTTACAAATGGTACAGCAAAAAATTTATTAAAGTTAAATGTTCAAGTTTCTGCAAAAACTGGAACAGCACAAAATTCTAAAGTATTAGACCATTCTTGGATGGCAGGTTATTTCCCTAGTGAAAATCCTCAAATTGCCTTTGTTGCACTTGTTGAAAATGGGGGATATGGTTCAGTTGAGGCAGGTAATAGAGTCTATGACTTTATACAAAAATATTATTCTAAAAGTGAAGATAAGGAAGTATTAAATGAAAAATAAATTAGAAGAATATTTGAAAATTTCAGATATAGTATTGAATGAAAAACAAATAGAAAATTTGATTAAATATTTGGATTTACTTATAGAGACTAATAAGGTAATGAATTTGACTGCAATAAGAGAAGAAGAATCTATACTTGAAAAGCATTTTATAGATTCATTATTACTCACTAAAATAATAAGAGAAGATGAAAAAAATATAATAGATATAGGAACAGGTGCTGGGTTTCCTGGACTTGTTCTTAGTATAGTATATCCAGATAAAAATTTTCTTCTAGTAGATTCAGTTAAAAAAAAGATTTTTTTTATAAATACTGTTATAGAAAAAATAGGATTAAAAAATGTTAAAACAAGTACAGAAAGAGCTGAAGAATTGATAAAAGATAATAGAGAGAAATTTGATGTTGCACTTTGTAGAGGAGTTGCTAATTTAAGAATAATACTTGAATATTTAATCCCATTTTTAAAAGTGAATGGAAGATTTCTTCCTCAAAAATTGAATATTAATGAATTAGAAGAATCAAAAAATGCTTTAAAAACTTTAAATTCAGAAATTGTAAATATATATAATTTTAGACTTCCAATATCTAGAGATGAAAGAATAATTTTAGAAATAGTAAAGAAGAGTAAAACAAATAAAATATATCCAAGAGCAGTGGGTATACCTAGTAAAAAACCATTATAGAAAGGAGAAAATCTATGTTAAATAAAACGATAAAAAGAACAGGAAAAATTTTAATCTCTCTTTTTGCAATAGTTACATGTTTTAAAGTATATATTAATTCAAATATATTTAAATCACATATACATTTTATAATCAATGATGTAGCTAGAATTAATGTAGATTTTTCCGATTTACACTTAACTGGATTAACTAAATTTGAAATAAAAGATCTTGTTGTTAAAACACAAGATAAAAAAGAGGTTATAAAAGCTAAAAATGCAACTATTATTTTTAATTTATTTACTCCAAGTAGAATAAGATATGTGTATTTAGATGATGGTTATATTTTGATAGAAAGAAACGGGGGAGGTATTAATTTAAATAATATACTTTTAAATGGAGAAAGAGTATATAAGAAAAGTAGTAATATAGGAAAATTAGAATATAAGAATATAAATTTAGATTTTATTGATAATTCATATAATGATAAGATAGAGAAAAAATTCAATAATGTTTCAGGTGTTTTGTATACTGGTATACAATATAATCTTGATTTAAGAACTATTGGAGAATCTATAGGAGCAAATAGTGGTGAAAAAGAAAAAATCAATATAGGTATATTATTTGATAGAATAAATATGAAAAAAAATATATTTGATATGTTTTCTTTAAAATCAAGAAAAAAATTAGATGAAAATAAGTTGACTGTAAATTTTGATTTTGAGAATTTTGATATAAATAAAAAATTATCTCAATATATTCCTATATATGATATGATAAATTTTAGAAATGGGAAATTAAACGGAGATATTGCACTTGAATTTTCTGATTATGGTTTATCAACTTATGGAGATTTGAAAATATCAAATGCTTCAGTTTTTTATAAAGATTATGATGATATTGTAAAAAACGTTAATGGAAATGTTGAGATAATTAATAATAATATAGATCTTAAAGCTAAAACTAATAATATAGATGGAGGTAGTTTGGAACTTGGCCTTAAATTTAGCCCAAAAAATTCAGAATTATCTATTGACACTAGTTTTAGTGATGTTTATTATAAAACACTTAATAAGTATAATCTAGTTAAAAAATTTAATCTTAAAGCAAATTCAGATTTGATTAAAGGTAATATATTAGCAAAGCTTTTAATTAAAAATGGAGATATTGATTTAATTGATTTTAAAGGAAATATAAAAACAGATAAAATAGAAACATTTGGTGTAGATTTTAAAAATCTTGATGTAAATCTTGGACTGAAACAAAATAATTTGATAAGTATAAATACTAAGAAAAATGCAAATATAGAAAAGAATATATTTGGTAATAAGTTAAATCTATCTACATCATTAAATATGGAATATGATATAAAAAAACATGATGGTAAGGGTAATTTAAAATTTAAAAATTTATCTAAGGTTATAAATTTATCAGATATTAACGGAGAATTTACTATAAAAGATAATAAAAAAGTTAATGCTAAATTAATAAGCTCACAACTTAATTCTAATATAAATTTTGATGTTGAAGATAAAAGTATAACTTTAAATCTTAATTCCAATAATATAGGAATTAATTTAAATTCTTCAAGATATAATATTAAAAATCTTTATATAAAAGATGCTATTTGGAAATATAGTTTATCTAAATTTACTAAAGGTAATATTAGTGCTGATATATTAGGAATAGGAAGTAAATATTTTAATAATATAGGCTTAAATTTAGATGTATTAAATGGAGGATATAAAATAAAATCAAATATTTATACGAGTAGTGGTAATATTTATCTTGATGGAATTACATATAATGATTTAAGTAATAGGTATAATTTAACTTTAACTAAATTTAATTTATTGAATTATGCTAAGAATATAGGGATAAAAAATTTAGGAAACTTAAAGAGTGAATATATAAACATTAATGGAGATGTGTATGCTAAATATGTTAATGGTAATATAATATTAGATTTAACTACAAATTCAAAAATTCCTATTATATATAACAATCAAGTATATAATATAAATCCTAATATTTCTAAATTAGTTTACTCAACTAGAGATAAAAAAATAATAAATGGTAATATATATTTAAATGCAGATGATCTATATTCTAAATATTTTGATAATGTAAGAGCTAATATAGATATAAATGATAAAGGGTATAATATTAATGCAAATATGTTAGTAGATGATAGTCACGTCTATGTATCCGGTGTTACAACAAAAGATATGAATCATAAATATAGAATTCATTCAGAATCAATTGATATATTTAATTTAATAAAAAAATATGGTCTTTTAGATAAAGTTAGCTCAGAGTTACTAAATGATTTAAGTGGAGAAAAAAGATTACTTGATGTTGGTATTAGTGCAACTAATAACAATGGAATATTTAATATAAATATAGATAAAATAGAAAATCAAGCTTTGTTATATAAAGGTAATTTAATAAATTTAAATGCAAGTGTAAAAGATTTAGTTTATAATATGAATTCTAAATCTTTAAGTTCAGGATTGATAAATATAGATTCGGATATGCCTAATGGAAAATATTATGATAAGTTAAATGCCTCTATTAATATAGATGATATTGGATATAATATAGTATCTAAAATTTATACAAATGGTGGAGTAGTTAATTTAGAAGGAACTACTAATAAAAGTTTGGAACATAGATATAAATTAGAAGGACAAAGTATTAATGTAGTTTCTTTCTTGAAAAATATAGATATGCTTAATGAAACAGATATAAAAGATAAAAATTTAATATATGATTTTAAAGTAGGATTAAGAGGTAAAGGTACTAATATAGCTGCAAATTTTGAGGCAAGTAGTGAATATGGGCAATATTCTAATATTGAGTATGAAAAAATGTATATAAAAGGAGAAACTAAAAATATATTAAATTCTAAGATTGATTTAAGTGTAAATTTTGATGAATTATGGTATAATTATCAAAGATTAACTGATGTAAAAATAAATTTAGAAGTTGATAGAAACGAAATAAATGTATTAAACTTTAGTAATAATAAATTAAGCGCTAAGGGTAGATATAATTTAAAAGATAAGTATGCTAATTTAGATCTTAAATTAAAAGGATATAATTTGTATACTACAAATTCTATGGATACTAATATATATATTACAAATTTATCTATAAATTTAGAAGGAGAACTAAATAATCTAAAAGGTAATTTAAAAATAGAAGATTCTCCAATATTTATAGGTAAAAATCAAGTTGGAATTTTAAAATTAGAAAGTAATATAAATAAAAGTATATTAAATATAGATAATCTTAAAGTTAGAGATTATTTAATTAATGGAACATATAATTTATCTAATAATATGTTTAATTTAAATTTGAATGCTAAAGAAAAAAATATAAATGAAATAATAGGAAATAAAAATATAGGACTTAATGTAGAAACAGATTTAAAATTAAATGGTAATATACATGATATTAATTTAGAAGGTAGTGTTAAATTAAATGATTTAAGCTATAATAATATTACTATACCTAAGGTGTATTTAGATTTAGAATATAAGAATGGAAATATGTTTAATTTATTTAACACAGGTATATTAAATATTAAAAATTTAGAAATAAAAAATAGTAGAGATAAAACTATACTAAAACATAGTGAAATCTTTGATTTAAGTGATTTAAAAGTAAACTATAATCTAATTAATAAAGAAATAGACCTTAGTAATTTAGATTTAGGAAGTAAAGATAAATATAATGGTAAATTAAAACTTGATTTTATAGCTCAAATTAATAAAAATGATAAATTTGCTTCAGTTAAACTTAATTCGGATACATTAACATGGGCTGGGTTAAATATAGATGGTTTAGATGTGGATATACAAACAAATAATGAGGGTATAAACGTATCTGAAATATATTTAGAATATGAAAATAATCCACTTTTATTAGATGGTTATGTAACTTATGGATTAAATGACTATAATTTTAGATTATTAGCAAACAATTTTAATTTAAAATTTTTAGAAATTAGTGATAAAATTAAAGAATCAAGTGGTATAGTAAATGCTAATCTTTATTTTAAAAAAAATCAGTTTGATGGGAATATAAATTTAGATAATCTTACTTTAAAAACTAAAGATAATATGGTAAATGTAGCTAATCTTAATTCTAAGGTTAATGTAAAAAATACTAATATTGAAATAAATGAACTAAAAGGGGATGTTAATGAAGGATTACTAGATATAAAAGGAAGAATAGAACTTCCTAGTATACCTGATAATTTTATGAAAACAAAAACTTTAGTCTTAGGAGCTATGGATATAAATTCAAATTTACGTAATGTTAGAATTAATTATGGTGATAATTTAATGTTAAGAATTACAAGTGATATTTTAGCTAAAAATAATAGAATAGATGGTAAGGTTTTAATAGAAGAAGGAAATATTTATTCTATACCTAGTTTAAATAAAAAAACAGGAACTAATAAATTTAATGGCTATATATCAGAGGTATTTTCACAAGTTTTAAATAATTTAGTTAATCAGTATATAGTAAACTTAAATTTAGAAACAGAAAAAAGTGTTGAAGTAAATATACCATCAATGCTAGGAGTTGTTAAAAAAATTAAAGGAGAAGCTGATGGTTTAGGTAAACTTGCTATTGAAAATGGCCGTATGAGTTTATTAAGTGAATTAAATTTAGGAAATAGTACATTTGAGTTAAATGGACATATATTTAAGGTAGAAGAAGCACATCTTAAATTAGATGGAAGTTTAGATCCTATGATTAATTTTAGAGCTATAACAGAATTAAATGATGATCAAATTGAGATAGCATTGAATGGAAAATTAAGTGATAAAAATATTAAAATTACATCTACTTTAGGTAAAAATGTAAATGAAATACTTGGTATACTTGCTTTTGATGAATCAGGAGGAATATTAAATCTTGAAAGATTAAGAGCTTCAAGTATTTTAGGTAAAGCACTTGAAACAACACTTAATAATTTGTTATTATCGTCTATAACTAATAGAGTTAGTTCAAGTTTAGGTATAAGTGATTTTAAAATTAAAACTAATTTTGATTCTAATAATACATCAAATATAGGAGATATAATAAATAATACAACAACAACAGTATATATTCAAAATAATGTTTTAAACTTTAATAATATATTCTGGAATGCTGAAGTAACTGTACCTTTTGATTTAAGTAATGTTAGAAATAAATTTAAATATAATATATGGTTTAACTATAACTTAAGAAAAGGAATATCAGCTACTACTGGTATACGTAGTTCTATTAATGATTTTAATCAAGCTACATTCTATACAGGGATAGGATATGTTAATAGATTTAATAGGTTTGGAGAATTATTTGAAGATATATCTAGTATATTTAAAAAAAGAGAAACTTTAAAAAGATAAAATCATAAGGAGGAAAATTTATGAATAAAAAAATATTAATGACATTACTTGCGATAACAAGTATAGGTTTAGCAAATTCAAAAATAACTAATATAGAGGTAACTAATTTAAGTCAATTATCTGAAGATGTTATAAAAAATGCTTTGCCTATTAAAGAAGGTAATGAATATACAAATAAAGTATCAAATGATATATATTTATCACTTTTAAGAACAGGTCTTGTTCAAAATGTTAACATATATCCTACTAAAGATGGTGATAATGTTAATTTAAAAATTGTAGTTGATGAGTTACCTAATGCAAAAGCAATATATGAAAATAAATTAGAAATAGAAGCTTTAAAGGAAAAAACAGAATATTTGGTTAATAAAGTATATTTTACTGGAACTGATCAAAATTTAAATGCTTTAGTAGAAAAAAGTGGTTTAAAAATAGGGGAATATTTTTCTCCGTATGATGCTGAGGTATTAAAAAGTTTAATTATGTCAACAGGATATTTTGGTAATGTTGAATTGGATGTACATAGAAGTGCAGATGATAAGAGTGTAGATTTAGAATTTAAGGTTGTTCAAAATCCTGTTATTAAATCAGTAAAAATTACAGGTTCAAAGTTGATGGATGAAGAAACTTTAATTAAGGTTTCTAGACTTAAAGTTGGAGAAATATTAAATTTACAATTATTACGTCAAGAAACATCACCTCTATTAAAAGCTTATGCAGATAATGGATATGTTTGGGTTGGATATAAAAAACTAGATATTAGTAATGA
This sequence comes from uncultured Streptobacillus sp., assembly GCA_963526495.1. Taxonomy (GTDB): domain Bacteria; phylum Fusobacteriota; class Fusobacteriia; order Fusobacteriales; family Leptotrichiaceae; genus CAURNT01. The sequence continues at coordinate 40,977 of CAURNT010000002.1, forward strand.
TGGAGATATAAATATTGAAATATCAGAAGCTAAAGTTTCAAAGATTGTATATGATAAAAAAGGAACTGTAAAAGATGGAGAAAGAATAGATTCTAAGGATTATAAATTAAAAACAAATGATTTTGTATTAAAAAGAAATACATACATTAAAGAAGGAGATGTATTAAATCAAAAAGCATTGGAAACAACTTTAGCTGAGTTATTTAGAACAGGACTATTTTCTAATATTAATCATGAAATAACTCAAGATATTAATAATCCAGAAAATTTAATAGTTAGAATAGTATTAACAGAAAGACCAACTACTGCAATAAATGCTAATATTTCTTATTCTACAGAAGATAGTTTATCAGGGTCTTTAAAACTTTCAGATTCTAATTTCTTAGGAAGAGAAGAAAGTTTTGATTTAACTGGAGAAGCAGGAATAAAAGGAAATTATAGTATATCACTTGGATTTAAAGATCCTTGGATACAAAATACTTCAAGAATATTAGCTGGAGGAAATATATATTTTAAAAAGACTACTACAAGAGTTAAAGATTTAGATGAATTTAAGAAAGATCCTAATCAAGATGAAGCAAAATTTGCAGAATCAATATATAATGAACCAACGGATAAACAATATGTATTTGGTATAAATGGACAAATAGGTAAGGGACTAACAAGTGATATATATTTAACTTTAACTCCAAGATTAATAAATGTATACTCTAAGAATAGAGCTAAGGAAGAAAAAGCACGTGTATATCAAGATTATACATTAGCCTCTATTGGTGGTGATTTAATTTATGATACAAGAGATGACAGAAATACTCCTAAAAAAGGTCTTTATGCTGATCTTTATGTAGAAGGTGGATACATCTTTAGAGAAAAATCATTAAAATTAAATAAAGGAAGACCTATAGAAATTACAGATAAAGATGGTAAAGGAACTGGTGAGTATGAAAAATACAAACCTAGAGCATACGCTCTTACAACTTTAGATTTAAGAGCATATCATCCAGTATATAAGAGTAGTAATTCAATGGCATATAGATTACTTGCAACTTATGCACATGATAATACACCAGTGGGACAATTAGCTGTAGTAGGAGATGGAATAACTTTAAGAGGACTTCCTAATTCAGTTTCAAGTAACAAATATTCTGTTACATTTACTGCAGAAAATAGAACATATTTTAATGATTATTTACAAGGAGTATTATTCTATGATGCAGGAATAGCAGAAAATATTAAAATTGAGGGTACTAATAAATTGAAATTTGTAAATAATATAGGGTTAGGTGCAAGAATTAATACTCCTATTGGAGTAGTTAGACTTGATTATGCTTGGAATCTTGAAAAAGGTAAAAAACCAACAGGTAAATTTAATTTTGGATTTGGGCAAACTTTCTAAAAAGACATTAAAGGTAGATGAAAATCTACCTTTTTATTTTCAATTATTGAAAATTGATTTCTAAAAAACTACTTTTTTTTAAAAATAGAAGTATACTATTATTAATAATAAAAAGGAGATGGTTTTTATGAAAAAAATTTTTACATTATTACTTATTGGTATGATTAGCATGGCTTATACTGAAAAAAATGAAAAAGTTTATAGTAAAAGCTTAAATAAAGATGTGGATGTAACACTTACACTGCCTAGTTCATACGAAAAAGGTAAGGATTATCCGGTAATATATACATTAAATGGTTGGTCGGGTAATAATAGAAATTTCCCTGATAAAATGAATATAGGAGAATTATCAGATAAATATGATATTATTTATGTATCTCCAGATGGTGGATATGATACGTGGTATATTAGTAATGAAAATTTTATATCAAATGAATTGATTAAATATATTGATGGTAAGTATAAAACAGATAAAAAACGTGAAAAAAGAGCAATAACAGGATTAAGTATGGGTGGATTTGGAGCTTTTTATTTAGGTATTAAGCATAAAGATATATTTGGTAATATTGGATCAATGAGTGGTGGAGTTAATCCTCAAGAATATAAATATAATTGGGGTATAATGAAAACTATAAATTCTAATTGGGAAGATTATAACATTAAAGATATAGCACATTCTTTATTAGGTTCAAAAACTAATATAATATTTGATTGTGGTATCTCAGATTTCTTTATAGAACCTAATAGAGAATTACATAAAAAATTGTTATCTTTAAATATCGAACATACATATATGGAAAGACCAGGAAATCATTCTTGGATTTATTGGAGAGATTCTATAAAATATCAAACATTATTCTTTAATGAGAATTTTAGAAAGTAGGTATAAATATGAAAAAAATTTTAATGACTTCAATGTTAATAGCTGGAATTTTATCTTTTTCATTTCAATTTGAAAAGCAATTTCCTATAGAAAAGGGATTTGATGATTCGGTTTTAACTAATCAAATGTATGAATTTAAGTCTTATTCTAAACAAGGTTATTTACTTTTAAATTATAAAGAACTTAAAAAAGTAGATATATATATAAATGGTAATAAATTAGATACAACTTCATTAAAAGGAGAAGGAAGTAAAAAAGTAGATATATCTAAGTATACCAAAGATGATAAAAATATTATTCAAATTACACAATTAGATGGGAAATTAGATGTTAAAATACCTTATCCAGAAATTACAAAAGGAAAAGGAGATTTTAATAATGAAGCTATTAAATTCTTTGATGAATTTTTAGAAGCAGAAGTAAAAGCCGGTATGCCAAGTGCACAAATAGCAGTTGTTAAAAATGGTAAACTTGAATATGCTAAGAGTTTTGGGTATGTTAATAATTATGATAAGGAAGGAAATCAATTAAAAGATAGAATTAAAGTTACAAATGAAACTATTTATGATTTAGCTAGTAATACTAAAATGTATGCAACGAATTATGCTATACAAAAATTAGTTTCTGAGGGTAAATTAAGTATAAATACATATATTAAAGATATATATCCTGAGTTTAAAGGTAAATGGAAAGAAAATGTTCAGGTAGGAGATATATTAAAACATCAAGCTGGTTTTCCTGCAGACCCACAATATTTTAATGATAAATATGATAAAGACGATGGTATACCTAATGGTAAAAATGATTTATATGCCATAGGTAAGGAAAATGTTTTAGATGCAATTATGAGAACACCTTTAATATATGAACCTAAAACATCTACTAAATATTCAGATGTAGACTATATGTTATTAGGTTTTATAGTTGAAAAAATAAGTGGGCAAGATTTAGATGTATATTTAAAAGAGAATATATATGATAAATTAGAGCTTACTCATACAATGTTTAATCCCTTAGAACATGGTATATCTAAGGAAAAAATAGCAGCAACTGAATTAAATGGGAATACTCGTGATAATTCAATTGATTTTATAAATGCTCGTAAAGAAACAGTTTGGGGAGAGGTTCATGATGAAAAAGCATTTTATTCAATGAAGGGTGTTTCAGGACATGCGGGATTATTCTCTAATGCTATAGAGGTTGCAAAGTTAGCACAAATAATGGTAAATCAAGGTGGTTATGGAGAAAATAAATTCTTTAATAGAACTACATTGGATAATTTTATTAAACCTAAAGATATAAATGCAAGTTTTGGCCTAGGTTGGAGAAGACAAGGTGACTACATCTATAGATGGGCATTTTCTCCACTTGCTGAAAAAGATACTATAGGGCATACTGGATGGACTGGAACATTAACAGTTATAGAACCTAATCAAAATATAGTAATAGTATTATTAACTAATGCTAAAAATTCGGCAGTAATAGATAAAATTAAAAAACCTAATGATTTTTATGGAAATCATTTTTATACAACAAATTATGGAGCTATATCTGCAATGTTAATAGATGCATTTAGTAATAAAATTAATAAAGGTGATTATACTAGAATGAATTCTATTTTATCTGATTTAATTGAAACTAAGTATAGATTGATTACAAGTGATGATAATTATAGAACGAAATCTGATGTAAATGAAACATTAAGTTTGATTAATTTACATAAAAAAAGAAATAAAGGAAAAATTTCTGATAAATATATGGAAATGATAAAGGTTTTAAGAGATTTAGAAGTTAAATAAAAAATTATTTATACCCCTTTTAAGGGGTATTTTAATTTAAAAAAATCTTGCAATATTTAACTCTATTTGGTATACTATTAATAACAAAATATAAGGCTTTTAACGCCTTTCAAACACAATATATTGTGTTTGATTAGAATAGAGGATAAATAATGAAAGTAGTAAAAAGAGATGGTAGAGAAGTAGAATTTGATGCTAATAAAATAAAGGTTGCTATAAGAAAAGCAAATAATGAAGTAGATATCATTGAAAGAGTGTCTGAAGAAAAAATTGATAATATTGTACAAGATATTGTTAACAAAGACATTAATAATGTCGAAGATATACAAGATTTTATAGAAAAAAATCTTGTTGAATTAGGGTTGTATAAATTATCTAAAAAGTATATAGTATATAGATATACTAGATCTTTAGTTAGAGAGGCTAATACTACTGATGAATCGATTTTATCTCTTGTAAAAAATTCTAATAAGGAAGTTGGAGAAGAAAATTCAAATAAAAATTCATCTGTAGCTTCAACTCAACGTGATTTAATAGCAGGTGAAGTAAGTAAAGATTTAACTCGTAGAATATTATTACCTAAAAGAATAAGTGATGCTCATAATAATGGTATTTTACATTTTCATGATTCTGATTACTTCATTCAAAATATTTTTAATTGTTGTTTAGTTGATATTAAAAATATGTTTGAATACGGCACAGTTATGAATGGTAAACTTATAGAAACCCCTAAAAGTTTTCAAGTTGCATGTACTGTAATGACACAAATTATAGCTGCAGTTGCTAGTGGTCAATATGGTGGTCAAAGTATAAATATTAGCCATTTAGGTAAGTATTTAAGATATAGTAGAGATAAGTATTATAATAGATATAAAAAAGAGTTTTCAGAGTTAAATGAAGAAATGATAAATAGATTGGTTGAAGAAAGAATAAAAGAGGAATTAAGAAGTGGAGTACAAACTATACAATATCAAATTAATACTCTTATGACAACTAATGGACAATCTCCTTTTGTTACTTTATTTTTAGATATAGATAGTGAAAAAGAATATCAAGATGAAGTTGCATTGATAATAGAGGAAATATTAAAACAAAGATATGAGGGAATAAAAAATGAAGAAGGAGTTTATGTAACTTCAGCATTTCCTAAATTAGTGTATGTTTTAAATGAAGATAATATATTTAAAGGTGGTAAATATGACTATCTTACTGATATAGCAATAAAGTGTTCAAGTAAAAGAATGTATCCAGACTATATTAGTTCAAAAATAATGAAAGAAAATTACGAAGGTAATGTATTTTCTCCTATGGGATGTAGATCATTTTTATCTCCTTATAAAGATGAAAACGGAGAATATAAATTTGAAGGAAGATTTAATCAAGGAGTAGTAAGTCTTAATTTAGTTCAAATAGCACTACTTAGTAAAACTGAGGAAGAATATTTTAAATTATTAGAAGATAGATTAGATTTATGTTTTGAAGCTTTAATGATGAGACATAATAGGCTTAAGGGTACACTTTCTGATATATCGCCTATACATTGGCAATATGGAGCGATAGCACGTCTTAAAAAAGGAGAAAAAATAGATAAATATTTAATGGATGGTTATTCTACAATCTCTTTAGGATATATAGGTATATATGAAGCTACTAAATTGATAACAGGAGAGACTCATACTACTGAAAAAGGTAGAACTTTTGCAATAAAAGTTATGAAAAAATTGGAAAATACTGTTAATAAATGGAAAAAAGATACAGGTATAGGTTTTGGACTTTATGGAACACCTGCTGAAAGTTTGTGTTATAGATTTGCAAAAATAGATAAAGAAAAATTTGGAAGTATAAAAGATATTACAGATAAAGGTTATTATACTAATTCTTATCATGTAGATGTTAGAGAAGAAATAAATATTTTTGATAAATTTAAATTTGAATCAGAATTTCAAAAAATTTCTAGTGGTGGAGCAATATCATATGGAGAGATACCAAATATGAGTAAAAATTTAGAAGCTCTTAAGGAAGTTGTTAAATATATATATGATAATATACAATATGCTGAATTTAATACAAAGAGTGATTACTGTCACATTTGTGGATTTGATGAAGAAATAATAATAAATTCTGAAAATCAATGGGAATGTCCTCAATGTCATAATAAAGATAAATTAAAAATGAATGTAATAAGAAGAACATGTGGTTATTTAGGAGAAAATTATTGGAATGAAGGTAAAACTCGTGAAATAGGGAAAAGAGTATTACATTTATGAGACTTTCAAGTATAAAAAAAACTGATGTCGCCAATGGACCTGGAATAAGAGTAAGCATATTTGTTAGTGGATGTAGACATTTATGTAAAGGCTGTTTTAATAGTGATATTTGGGATTTTAAAAAAGGGGAAGAATTCACTGAAAATGATATTGAGGAAATACTATGCTTGGCAGGGAAGGAATATATACAAGGGGTGACACTTCTTGGAGGTGAACCTCTTGATCCTATGAATACTAAAGGAATATTAAAAATAGTTAAAAGTTTAAGAGAAAAACTTCCGAATAAGGATATATGGTGTTTTACAGGATTTATGTATGAATATATACTTGATGTTATGATTCCTATATATCCTGAAATAGGAGAGATATTATCTTTAGTTGATGTGTTGATAGATGGTCGTTTTGAAATAGATTATTTAGATTTAAAATTAAAATTTAGAGGTTCAAAAAATCAAAGAGTAATAGATTTAAGAAAAACAGAAAAGAGCAATGAGATAATATGGGCTCTTCCTCCAGAAGATGGTATTGACAAGTATGTAGAACTTAAGGATAGGGAATTAATGGAGAAGAGTTTAGATAGAATTATTAGGAAAGGGTTTCAAAGATAAAAATCTAAGAAACCCTTTTTTTTATTTTAATATTGAATATTATTTACAAAATAGCTTATTTTTATATCAGATGATAACATTTGAGATACAGTACATTTATCTTTTACATATTCAACAATTTTACTTACTTCATCATTTTCAACATCTTTATTGATATTGATACGAACTTCTATAGTAAAATCATCAACATTAGTATCCACTTCAGTTTCTATAACAATTCCATCAAATTTGTTAACAATGCAATATCCTCTAACACACATAGTTACACAACCACTAAGTGCTGATGATAATACTCCAACTGGAGTTGTTCCAAATCTTTTTTTTCTGTCCATAGTATAGCTAAATCCATCTGTGTTTGAATTAACTAACCATCCTGCTTCTGATAATGCTTTTGTTTTATACATATTTTATCTCCTCCTTATTTTTCTTTTTTAAATTTAATATAAGAATATATATATATTAAAGTTAAGAATATGAATAATATAATTCCATATATTTTGAATTGTAAGAAAACTGTTATTGCCCATCTAAATATAGGCGATTCTAAACAATAATAACTTACGAGTTGTGTTGCTTTAATATCAAGTTGTGAAAATGTTTTGGTAACATCTGTTATTGCAGGTGCAAAGAAACTAGAAATAATGAAGTAAAAAGGACTAAAAATAGTTGATAGAATCAATGCTTTTAAAATATTTCTATTTGCAACTATTATAGCAGGTACGACAACCATAGTATTTACTAAACCAGGAAGTGGTAGTATACTACTTAATCCAAGTTTAGAAAGTATGATAGCTAATACTAAAGTTATGGGTATTAATAATACTGATACTATCCAAAGTTCATGTACTCCTGAAAGAACAGTCCAATCTAATCCTATATAAATATCTCTACCTTCATATTTTTTTTCCATATATCTTTTTGCATATTGAGATACTGGAGTTAAAGATTTTACAAATAAGAAGGAAACAGTAGGTAAAAGTACAAGTGTAGTTGCGAGTTTTATAGCTATTTCCACACTATCTTTTATAGAATATCCAGCAAATACTGCAAGAACAAGTCCTATAAGTGCTCCCATTACAGCATCTTCAGAAAGAATTCCGATTTTTTTCTTTATATGTTCTAAATCAAAATTACTTTCACGAATAAATTTAATTTTATCTAAAATATCATTTATTGGCTTCATAAAAGCTGCTTCTATAATACAAGCATTAGTAGTTACAGTTCTTGGAATGCCCGACATTTCTTCCATACGATGCGCTAAAGATTCTGCAGTTTTAAGTTCTAGTATAATATGAACTATGGCAGCTATAAATCCTAGTATAGTTGATCCGGTAAGTATAGAAACTAAAGCTGCAGTAAATATTTTCGTCCATACATTAAAGATATCAACATTTAATATATTTGTAAAATGAAAATGAATCATAAATATATTAATTAATATTTGTAAAGGAAACATAATAATAGAGTATTTCCAAGCAAAAGCAACAGCAACCATAGGTGAAAATCCAAGATCGATTACATTTAAAGTAATTCCTGTATTTTTAACAAAATCTGTTGCAACAGGACTTATAGTTTCAAACATAAATCCTACAACTACATTTATTGAAGTGAATGCAACTGCAAGCATAAGTGCAGAAAAAATAGCATCTTTGAATTTCATTTTAACAATTAATCCTATTATTACAATAATAATAGGTAAAAGTATAGTAGGTCCAAGACCTAAAAATTGTGATAACAATTGAAACATTTTATCTCCTAATTATTTTTTGTATAGTGAAATTATAATTCAAAGGAAGATATAAGTCAAGAGATAAAAGTTAATTGAAAAAAGTAATGAAATATAATATAATAAATTTATATAGAAAGAGGGGATTTAATATATATGAAAAAACTAATAATATTTAGTAGACATGGATTGAGATATCCATTATTAAAATATGAAAGTATGCAAGGAATAATAAGTGAAAAAGATGTAAATTGGGATTTTGAAGAAGGAATGTTAACTGAAAAAGGTGAAATTTTAGAATTCAAAATGGGTATATTTTTAAGAAAATATATAGAAAAATTTGGTAAAAAATTAAAAAAAATAGAGTTTAGTTCAAATTCTATAAAAAGAACAGTAGCTACGGCAAAGATACTTGCAACCTCTATGTTTCCGTATAGAGAAATAGAAATAAAATTTAAAGATAAAACTTTTTCTACGATGGAAAAAGATTTTAATATATATTTAGATAGTTTAGATATAAATAAGGAGAAACTAAAAAAACTTGATTATAGGTTAAAACCACAATATGAAAGACTTGAAAAAATATTAAATATAGAAGATGGGACTTTTTTAAATATTGGTTCTAATATAAAAATTGGAGAAAATGGATTTTTAATGTCTGATGGGGCCTTTAAAATTGCAACAGATATAGTTGACATGTATATTTTAAAGTATTTTGAAGGCTTTAAAGAACAAAATATATTTAAAAGTGATAATTTTTATAAAGATTTAGAATATATATCTGAAATAAAGGATAGTCTTTTAGATACAATATTTGGAGATTTGGATTATATAAATGATAGTCCAACTGAAATTACAAAACTTATACAATCAAAAATTAATAGTGAAACAGATCTTGATGTTATAGTAGGTCATGATTCTAATATAGCAACAATTTTTGCTAAATTAGGGATAAATTTAGATTATAAAATATTAGAAAAATATCCTATAGGTGCAAAGTTATTGTTTAAAGTATATGATGATAATTCTTTTGATTTAGAACTAATATATTATAAACCTGAAAGTATAAGAAATATGAATAATGATAATCCAGTTATAGTAAATTTAGGAGAAAGGTTAAAATTTTAATATTAAAATTATGAAAGAACTAATTGTATTTCTATCTTTTTTCGTGTTATTTTCGTGTGGAAATAAAACAAGTATTGATATAGAAGAAAAAGGATATAAAGAAAATAAAAAAATAGAATTAAATTTAGAGAAAAAAGAAAAGTTGAATGTTATAGATGATAATGAAAGTAAAGATAATGTAGAAAAAATATTAGAAGAAAAAGAAGAACCACAAGTTGAAGAAGTTAATAAAGAATTAATATCTCCAGTATTTGATGATATACAAGAGATAGTAGATGAAAATGGGGAATATATATATTATTCAAATAAATTAAATAGAAATATAACTTCAAATGATATATTTAGAAATAGATATAAATATATAATAAAAAGCATAGATCCTAATATAGATTTTAATGATGTTGATTTTTCAAAATTTAAATTTGAAAATGATAAAATAGTAGTAGGTAAAGATAAAAAAATTAATTTGGAATATAATAAATTTAAGAGAGTATTTAAAGGGGGCATAGGAATACCATCTATATATGAAGGAGAAATTTTAGATACTAAAAAAAGACCTATTGACTCAAATAAAAAACATATAGCATTTACATTTGATGATGGTCCAGGTAATAAAAACCATGTATTAATAAGAGAAGTATTTAATAAATATGATGAACGTGCGACTTTTTATTTTGTGGGACTTAACGTTAAGAAAAATCCTAAGATGGTATTACAAACTTATTTAGATGGTCATGAAATTTCAAATCACACTTATGATCATAAAAATCTTTCTAAGATAAGTAGAGCTCAAATAATAGATGAAATATTAAAAACTGATGATTTAATATATTCTATTATTGGAGATGAAAATAAAAATGTAAGACCTCCTTATGGTGCATATAATTATAATGTAGTTGAAATACTTGGTGGAAAAAGTAATCTTATTTTATGGAATGTAGATTCAGAAGATTGGAAAAATAGAAATAAAGATGTTATAATATCTAGAGTTTTAGATAAAGTTAAAGATGGAGATGTAGTTCTTTTTCATGATCTTTATCCTGAAACATATGAGGCTATAAAATATATGGTACCTATATTGAAAAATAGAGGATTTCAATTTGTAACTTATTCAGAATTAAAAGAAATAAAAGGAAGAAGGTGATATAATTGGAAATATATATATGGTTATTATTGTTTGCTGTTTTATCAGTTATAGAAATTTTGACTATTAATTTAGTAACTATATGGTTTGCTTTATCTGCGCTTATAGTATTTTTATTAAATTTAATTTTTGGTAAATTAGAATCAAGTTCTATAATATTTTCGGCACTTTCAATGTTATTCTTGATATTATTAAAACCTATATTTAAAAAATATTTTGAAAATATTAATGAAACAAGAGTAGGTGATATTGGTGCAGAAGTTATTATAGTAAAAATAGAAAATGATGAATATGTAGTAAAATATAAAGGTGGGAAATGGCAGGCAATTTCTAAAAATAAATATGAAATAGGAGATAAAGTTAAAATAATTTCTTTTGAAGGTAATAAAATAATAATATAGGAGGAAGAAAGATGATTTTAGGTATTTTATTAGTAATAATAATTTTATTAGTTACAACTGGTATAAGAATAGTACCAGAAGCACAAGTTTATGTTATTGAAAGATTAGGGAAATATTCAGGAGTATTAAATTCTGGACTTAATTTTATGAATCCTTTTATAGATAGAATTTCTAAAAAGGTAACATTAAAAGAACAAGTTGTAGATTTTGATCCACAAGGTGTAATTACTAAAGATAATGCAACTATGCAAATAGATACAGTTGTATATTTTCAAATAACAGACCCTAAGCTATATACTTATGGAGTAGAAAGACCATTAGCTGCTATAGAAAATCTAACAGCTACGACTTTGAGAAACATAATAGGGGATATGACTGTAGATGAAACTCTTACAAGTCGTGATACAATAAATAGTAAAATGAGATCAGAACTTGATGAAGCTACAGATCCTTGGGGGATTAAAGTAAATAGAGTTGAATTAAAGAGTATAATACCTCCAACTGAAATAAGAGTTGCAATGGAAAAAGAAATGAAGGCAGAACGTGAAAAAAGAGCCAAGATATTAGAAGCACAAGCTCAAAAAGAAAGTGCTATATTAGTAGCAGAAGGAGAAAAAACTGCAAGTATTTTAAGAGCTGAAGCTGAAAAAGAAGTTAGTATAAAAGAAGCAGAAGGTAGGGCTGAGGCTATACTTAAATTAAAACAAGCTGAAGCAGATGGATTGAAAATATTAAATGAATCTAGTCCGAATAAAGAAGTGTTAACCTTAAGATCTCTTGAAAGTTTAGAAAAAGTTGCAAATGGGAATGCTACTAAAATATTTATACCAAGTGAATTACAAAATTTGACTTCTTTACTTGCTGCAATTAGAGGTATAGATTAAATAGAATTGTTATATATGAAGTGCAATAAAATTATTGCACTTTTTAGTATATATTTAAGTAATAATTGCATAATTTGATTTATAATTTAAAATATGTTAAAATAAATTATATTCTAATTATAGAATAAATGGAGGTAAAGATGAATAAAATATTTAAAATATTTTTATTTTTATTTTTACCCACAATGATCTTTGCAGGAGCTAGTACGGAAGATATAATTTCTGTAATAAATCCTGAAAAAAAATATTTAGCTTCAATTATAGAAGATGAAGCAAAAAGTCAGAATGTAAATGTTGATTTAGTAATTGCAATTTTTTTAAGAGAATCACAATTTGAAAATTTAAATCCTAATTATTCTAATGCTGTTGGAATAGGACAAATTACTCCAGCTGCTTTTAAAACTGGTTTAATTAAAAGTGGTATAAGGAATGAAGAATATTTGAAAATTTTAAATGATGATTTTCAAGGGGATATAACAGCTATGAGAAAAAATGAGAAGTTAAATATAAAAGCTTCAATAGGTTTTTTGAAATGGTTATTAGATTATTATAATAACGATATTGGTGTAACAACTTTATCGTACAATACTGGTATTGGTAATGCTAATGCTATGTTAAATAATGGTAAAAATAAAGTAGAGGTTAAAGTAACACAAACTACATGGGATCAAGGAATACACTATGTATATGATGTAAGTGAAAAAGTTAAGATAATAGAAAAAGTTAGAGAAAATAATATTAATTCATTAACTAATTATGATTTAAAATTATTGAAAAATGGAATTGATAATTTTGAAAATTCTGACTATAATTGGTTAAATTCTTTAACATATCTTAATGAATTTGATAAACAAGAAAAATCTAAAACTGATATAGATGAAAATATGGTTATAAGTTCGAATATAAGCAGTGAAGATATTAAAAATTCTGTAACTACATTAGTTGCAGGATTATTAGCAATATATTATATGAAACCTTGGAAAAAAAGAGAAGAATATATTGAGTTTTATCAAGTATAAGATCATTAGTGGGTAGTACGAGAATAAGCTTTAGTATGATTTGGAGTTTAACTAAAAGTTAACCATTATAAAAAAGAGGATAACTCCTCTTTTTTATTTTATTTGACTTCTATTTCATATTCTTCAAATTCCTCTTTTTGATTGAATGCAAATGGTAAATACATTAGTACTATTGATGAAGTAAATAGCAATATAAATAATACTAGATATAACCAAAATGGTTTTATAAAATTAATTGCAGATATAATATAATCGCTAGTATACATATAGTTAGTTTTGAATATATAATTCCACACAAATGATAAAGAAATTAAACCAAAATATCCTATAATTGCAGTTTTAAACCCTTTATATGTAATTCTTTCATCAAGATGAATGAATCCAAATAATACAGCAAATATTTCAAAAAAATGTGTTGCCATAAATACATGAGGATAAAATGCAGTTCTATATATACCTAATCCAGGTAATAACACTGCAAGTATTGCACCTGAAAACCAAAAGTAAACTATATTAAAAAATACTCTTTTCTTTGTAATGTAATAAATACCAGCAAAAACAAGGGAAGCATTACATAAATGGAAAGGCATTGTATCATACCAAGGTGATTTTTCAAGATATATTCTATAAATAGAATCACCAATTTTTGTAAATAACATAAGATATCCTAAAAAAGTGACATATCTCCCTTTTTCGGATCCTTTAAATATATAAGGTATTAATAATAAAACTGTAATAATTATAATCCATATAAGTAAATCATGAATATGCTCAGGAGAAAAATATACTAATTCATATTGTCCTTGAGTAAATAAATTCATTATTTATCACCACCTTTTTTATTGAATAAGGCAATAAGTATAGCAATATCGTTATATGTAACTCCACTTATTCTTTGTGCCTGACCTATGTTTTTAGGTTTTGAATAATTTAAACCACTTATAGCTATATTTGAGAGACCTTTAGCAGATTCGTAATCAAAGTCGGAAGGTATTTCAATACTTTCAAGTCTTTTCATTTTTTCAATTTGATTACGTTCTCTTTCTATAAATATTCTATATTTAGCTTCTATTTCTATTTGTTCTTTTGCAATATCTGGTAAATATTTTGTATCTATAAATTTAGATAAATTATCATAATTGATTTCTTTACGCCCTAAAAAATCAAATGCATTCATGACATTAGTATGTGAAGCGTTTTTATCAATTTCTTTAAGTTTATTATTTGTTTCTATACTAGGATATATTTTTAATTCTTTTAATCTCTGAATTTCTTCTTTCATAATATTTATATTTTCTTCAAGTTCAGATATTTTTTCTTTAGGAAGAAGTCCAATTTCTTTAGCTTTATCTAAAAGTCTTATAAATACGTTATCTTGTCTTAATGTAAGTCTATATTCTGCACGAGAAGGGAGTACCCTATAAGGTTCAGGAGTTTCTTTATTTATTATATCATCTATTAAAACTCCTATATATCCTTCATCTCTAGATATTATAATAGGTTCAAGATTATCTATTTTTCTTACAGCATTAACACCAGCTATAAATCCTTGAGCAGCTGCTTCTTCATATCCACTTGTACCGTTTATAGTACCGGCTTGGAATAAATTTTCTATTATTTTAGATTCTAAAGAAAAATTAAGTTGGTATGCAGGGATAAAATCGTATTCTATAGCATATCCGTATCTTAATATTTTAGCTTTTTCAAGTCCTTTAATAGTACGTATAAGTTTTTCTTGTGCGAAAGGTGGCATAGCTGTAGTGAAACCATTTACATATATTTCATCACTTTCTATAGATTCTTGTTCTAAGAAAATTTGATGATCTGTTTTATCAGGAAAATTCATAATTTTTCTATCTAAAGAAGGACAGTGACGAGGCCCTTTAGTATTTACAACACCTGTTACTATAGGAGAGTATTTTAATAATTCTTGTCCAACTTTAATAGTTTCTTTTGTTGTAAATGTAAGCCAAGTTTCTAATGGCTTTTCAACTTTTGCTTTAGTTAAATAAGAAAAATATCTAGGTTTATCTTCACCTTGTAATTTTTCAAGTTTATCTATATCTATACTTTTTTTATCTATACGTGGTGGAGTTGCTGTTTGGTATCTTTCCATATATATACCATATTTAGTTAGGTTATCAGGAAGTGAATTACTTGCTTTTTCTCCTTGTCTACCAGCAGAATATTTAACATCACCTATTACATATTGTCCATTTAAAAATGTACCAGTACATAAAATTACAGCTTTTGCACCATATTCTATACCTAGATTATCTATAACTCCTATAACTTTTTTATTATCCAAAATCAAATCTTCTATCATTCCTTGTATAACATCTAGATTTTCTTGTTTTTCTATTAATTCTCGCATTTTAATTCTATACCAGTATTTATCAGCTTGTGCTCTTGTAATTTTAGCGGCTAATCCTTTAGTATGATTTAAATTTTTAAGTTGTAGATTATATTTATCTATGTGCATCGCCATTTGTCCACCAAGCATTCCAATTTCACTTACGATATGTGATTTTCCTGGACCACCTATTGCAGGGTTACAACTCATCATAGCTATATTGTCAAGATAAATTGTAAAAAGTGCTGTTTTTTTTCCTAATCTTGCGCAAGCTAGTGCTGCTTCAACACCAGCATGACCTGCACCCACTATTATAACATCATAATTTTGTTTCATTTCTCCTCCTTTAAAGAGTTAAACTTTTTTCTTCTGATATAAAAATACCTAAATTTTCATCTACGCATTGTTTTATATATCTATCGTTTGATATATTTAATAAATTTGTAAAATTATCAATTCTATTTCTATCAATAAGTATAGAAATTTCTGTATTTTCAAATCCTGTTAACATATCAAAATCCCCCATACTATCCCCAGCCACTATTATTGGGTCTTTATTGTATTTTTTTTTAAGTATATTTTCAATTATTATTTTTTTATCTAAACTAGTAATTCTTAATTCGTTTTCATCGAGTAAACCACTGAAAATATTATTGGTATTAGTTATTTTTTTTGCATATATTTTTGAAATATATTTTTTTAAAGGTTTAAGTACAGCTTCAACAACTTCTAAAGTGGATGCAGATATAACATATACATCAATATTATTGTCGTGTAATTTTTTTATTAATTCACTCATTTCATCTGTAATTTTAAGTCCTAATTTATATGTAGAAATATTATCTTCATATATCCAGTTTTCGATTCCAAATTCAGAATTATTATGGTATTTTATGGATTCATCAATTAATTTTTGTAATTCCTCATAACTCATATTTTTATATGAAAAGAATATATTTAAATCAAATTTATCATATTTAAAATATAGATATTCTACAAATTCTGAAAAATTTGATAAAAATTTTAAATATTCCATACTATTTATATCTTCGTAATAAGCGTTTTTAAATATATTACAAAAATTATTTATTATTTCGGTTTCTTGAGGAAATTTATTATTTAAAAATTTTTTTAATTCAATAGGCGTAATTTTAAATTTTTTAAATTTTAATAAATAATGTATTAATGCAAATTGTATATCATTCATAAGAATGGTATTATCACAATCAAATACTGCATAATTACCTGAATTTTTATATTTTTCAATTACTTCGTTTATTCTATTTTCTAATTTTTTATTCCACATTTTATTTCTCCCTTTTTATATTATACAATAAAAGTTTTTTAAATTCAAATTACTAGATTAAAGTTTTAATTAAACTATTATTTAATGTAATATAATGATTTAGAATAATATTTTTCATATTTATTAAAATGTTAAAGTCTTGAAAATAGCTTAAATAAATGGATATATAAAATATACATATATTTTATTTTTACAATAATAAAAAAACTTTCTTGTAAATTGAATAAATAGGGTATATAATGTATTTGAGGTAATAGTTTTTCTTTATTTGATTGGAGGAGATATGAGTATTAAGAAAGGTAGCAAAAGAACTTGGGATATTTGGAAAAATAAGAAAACAAGTGAATTAAGAGTTGTTAATGTTGGCCTTAGATTAAATAAAGACGAGCATAGAAGACTGCAAGAAGCTAAAGCAAAAACACAATATACTACAGCACAAATTTTATTAATCGGTATTAGCCAAATTGAAAAGAATGAAGTGAAACTATAATCTTAATATTAGGGAGGTAAATGCCTCCCTAATTATAATATAAGATTGAATAAAATAAGTTAATGTGGTAATATACTATATATGAGATATAATTTAAAAGAAGGTGGAATATTTCTACCTTCTTTGTATAATGGGAGGTACAATGTCTTCTAATGCGAAAGCTATATTATTTGGAGAACATTCCGTAGTTTATGGGGAAAATGCTATAGCTATACCTTTGTTAAATATGAAATTAGAAGTTAATTTAATAAATGAGTACATATATGAAAATGAACATGTTAAATTTATAAAACAACTTATTAAAAATGAATATAACATTAAAGATGAAATTTATATAGAAATAATTTCAAATATTCCGGAGGGTAGAGGTCTTGGTTCCTCAGCTGCACTTGCAAAAGCTTGTGTAATAGCTTTTGAAAATAAATATAGTATAAATATAGATATTGAAAAAATAATGAATAAATCAGAAGAGTATGCCCATGGGAAATCAAGTGGATTAGATGTATCTGTAATACTATCCTCTAAACCTATTATTTTTAATAAAAATAAAGGTAGTGAAATATTTGATTTTTCATTAGGGGCATATCTTTTAATTGTAGATACAGGTACTAAGGGTTTAACTAAAAATGCAGTTGAATATATTAGAGAAAATTATGATAAATATATTGATAATATAGAAAAACTTGGGGATATATGTAATGAGGCAAAAGATTGTATATTAAATAGAGATTTAAAAGAAATAGGTCAGCTTATGAAAGAGGCACAAAAAAATTTAAAGCAAATGAGTTTATCTACAAAAAAAATAGATGATATAATAGAATGTTTAGACAAATATTCTTTTGGATCAAAAATTACTGGATCAGGAATGGGAGGATGTATAATTTCTCTTTTTAAAGATTTGAGTTATATAGATGAATTAAAAAAAATATTGAAAAAAAAGGGTGTAAAAAATATATGGATAGAGGATATATAAATATAGCTATAATTAAATATTGGGGTAAAAAGAATTTTAATCCATATTTAATACCTTTTCAAGGGAGTATTTCTATTAGATCAAATAGATTATATACAGATACTGAGATTCTGAGTTCAGATGAAGATGAATTTTATTTAAATGGAATAAAACAAAATGAAAAAGAAACTAAGAAAGTGTTTGATTTTGTTGATAAAATTATACCAAATAGATCTAAATTAAAGATCAATAGTATAAATAGTGTTCCAACTGCTGCAGGACTTGCTTCTAGTGCAAGTGCATATTGTGCATTAACTAAAGCACTTAATTCATATTTTAATTTGAATTTAAGTATAGATGAAATGGCTAAAATATCAACTCAAGGTTCTGGTTCGGCAGGAAGAAGTTTCTATAATATATGTGCCTTTGATAAAGAAGGAAATATTTATGAGTTAAATACAGATTTAAATTTAAAAATGTTAGCAATAGTAGTAAGTAAACTTAAGAAAAAAATTCCATCGAGAGATGCTATGAAATTATCTGTTGAAACTTCAAGTATATTTAATCATTGGGTTGAAAGAGCAAATGATGATTTTGAGAAAATGAAGATATATTTAAAAAATAATGATTTTGAAAAAGTTGGTAAAATTATGGAAGCTAATACTATAACAATGCATAATACAACATTTAAATCTAACCCTTCGTTTTCTTTTTTAACTAAAGAGACGTATGAAGTTATAAAAAAAATAAAAAGATTACGTAATAAATATGGAGTAAAGATGTACTTTACTATGGATGCAGGTCCTAATGTTAAAATACTTTATTTAAAAGAAGATGAAGAAAAGATTTTAAAAATTTTAAGTGAAAATATTGAACTGGAGTTATTATTATGTTAGAAAAAGCTGGGTCAAAGCTGTATATAGCAGGAGAGTATGCAATATTAAGACCTAATTCGTATAGCTTAATATCATATATACCCAAATATACTTATTTAAAAATAAAAGATAATAATGGTAATATTGAAATATTGAGTTCTATAGAAGATAAAGATAATTTGATATTGAGATTGATATATTTTTTAGAAGAAAGATATAAGTTGAAATTTAGATATATGTATCAATATACAACTGAGTTATATACTCATGGAGAAAAGTTGGGATTAGGATCTTCTGCATCTATAATAGTGGTTACTATAAAAGCTGTATTAAATAAGAATAATATTAATTTTACTAAATTAGATATATTTAATATTGCAGTTGATTTTATGATAAAAGAAGATATTTCAGGGTCTTTTGGTGATCTTGCTTGTATTTGTTTTGAAGATACGATATTATTTAAATCATCAGATAGAGTAAGTAAAAATTATGAAATTGAGGTTTTGGATATATATACAAATATATTAATTGAAGCTATATGGACAGGAAATTCTGCTTCAACTTCTAAGTTGATAAAAAAAATAAATATAGATGATAAGTTTTTTGTTGAGTTTTCTTCTAAATCTAACATTTTAGTAAAAAAGTTAGTTGATGAATTTTTGAATAATAATTTTGAAAATGTAAAAAATATAATAAAAAATTTATCGGATAATTTAAAAAAGTTAGATGATAAATATATGATAGGTATATATAGTGATGGTATAAAGAATAAGTTGAGAGAATATGAAACATCTAAAATATCAGGAGCAGGTGGAGGAGATTATATATTATCTTTAAAAAAAAATATAAATAAATTAAAATTGAAAGTAAATTTGGAGGAAAAATGAAAAATATATACTTAATTTTATTGTTGTTAATTACTACTAAAACATCATTATCTTTAGATAGATATGAATTAAAGATTACTAAGGATTTTAATAGTAATTCATTCATAGGTTTTTATGAGCCTGACACATCTTCTAACTTTAAAAAGGAATATGGTGCTGGATTTGAAGTAGGAACTGTAAATAATCATAATAAAAATAGAGAATATGTTTCTCCTATTATTTCAATGAATGTTAATGGAAAATTAAGAGCAGATCTTAAGTTATATGCAGGAGGAAATGTAGGGTATATACATTATTTAGATAATAAAAATGGAAATAGAATAAATTTAAAGGGATTTGTAGGGTTAACGTATTTTGATAAGATAGATGTTCAAGTATCGAGTTCAACAACAAAACTTTTAAATGCAGGATTTGGAATTAGGCTTGGGAAATAGGTAATCCTATTTCTTAAGCCTATTATTTATATAGTTTTCTATTCTTTCTGTTTTAAGTGTGTTTCCTATAACTACTATATTATTTTCTTTAATATCTCTATCAAAGTATATTTCGTATGTACTATCAACTAATTCAAAATGAGCATAATCATTTTTGATTTTAAAAGTTCCTTTAGCTCTACAAATATTACCAAAATATCCGAAAAGAATTCTATCTATGAAATATATAAGTTCTCCTAATGAATTACATTCTACATTTCTAAAGGACATATTTTGCATTTCTTGTTCAGAAATTACATCATCACTTTCTTTAATACTTAAATTACCTTCAAAAAAAGTATCCCAATATGAAATGTCTTTATTATGATAATCATCAGAATAAATTATAGCTTCTGGATTTAAAGTTTGAATATCCTTTATAACATTTTCTAATTCATCATTTTGAACAAGATTAATTTTAGAAAATTGAATATATTTAGTTGATTTAATTTGATCTAAAAATATATCTCTATATTTAACTTTATATTTAAAATAAGTGCTAACATCAACTATTGTTAAAGGGTTTAACATATTAATTCTTTCATATTCACTTTTTTTAATATTTTTAATAACATTGCTAAGTATAGCTACACCACTTGGTTCTACAATTAAAAAATCAGGATTTAGAGCATTATCTATTAAAACTAAAGAAGCAGCAAAATCGCTTTGTGTACTACAACATACACACCCATTAGACATTTCCCATACTTCTATATCTTTATTATTTTCATTTTTTAATATTCCAGAATCTATATTAACATCGGCGAATTCGTTTTCAAAAATCACAAATTGTCTTTGAGTGGCTTTAATCATTTCTTTGATAAAAGTGGTTTTACCTGCTCCTAAAAAACCAGAAATCACAAGTATTTTCATTTTTTCACCATATTAAATTAGCTCACCTCAGTGAGATGAGCTAATTCCCTTTATTTAATATTAATCGTTTCTTGTATGATCTTTGTCAATGTATACAATAGGTTTGATGAATCCATCAGGTTTAGTGTACATTAATTGTAATGCTTCTTCAACATGTTCAAATCCATAGAATTTATGTGTTAACATGTGGCTTGGATCAACTTTTCCAAATTGAACTAAACGAGCTAATTTTTCAAGTCTTAATCTTCCACCAGGCATTAATCCACCTTGAATATTTTTGTGAGCCATTCCAACTCCCCACTCAATTCTAGGTATTTCTATGAATTCTCCTGTACCTAAGTAGTTTACGTTACCTATACGTCCACCTGGTTTTAATACTTTAGTTGCAGTTGCAAATATTCTTTGGTCTCCTCCAGCTATAAGAACTTTATCTACTCCTTCACCTTCAGTTAAAGCCATTATTTGTTCATCAGTAGGTCCTGCCATAAAGTCAACTGTATCAGTTGCTCCATAGTATTTAGTAGCGATTTCAAATCTTTCAGGTTTAGTATCTACAACTATAACTCTTCCAGCTCCTTTTAATGAAGCAGCAGCAGTTGCCATTAATCCAACAGGTCCAAGTCCGAATACTACAACAACATCTCCATATTGAATATCAGCTAATTCTGCAGCATGGAATCCAGTAGGTAACATATCACTTAACATACATGCTACACCATAGTCCATACCTTTAGGTATTAATGCTAAGTTACCGTCAGCATCATTTACGTGGAAGTATTCTCCGAACATACCATCTTTGAAGTTAGAGAATTTCCATCCAGCTAAAGCACCACCTGAATGCATAGGGAATCCAGCTTGAGCTTCACGAGACATCCAATCTGGAGTAATAGCAGCAACTAAAACTCTATCTCCGACTTTGAAGTTTTTAACAGCTTCTCCAACTTTAACAACTTCTCCACATCCTTCATGTCCTAAAACCATATCAAAACGTTCACCTATACCTCCTTCGTATACAGTGTGTATATCTGAAGTACAAGGTGATAATGCAAGTGGTTTAATAATTGCATCATTTGGTCCACATTCTGGAGATGGTTTTTCCATCCATCCAACTTCACCAATACGTTTCATTACGAAACATTTCATAGTTTCTTTCATTGACATAACAAATCAATCCTCCATTGTATTATTTTAAATTTTTAAAATAAAATTTATTTCAGTATTAGTATATCTCTAAAGTATAGAAAAAGCAAATATTTTTTATTTTTTTTGAAATAATTTTTACTGTAAAATTTTAAATGAAACCTTTAATAATGGTGTTTAAAGATAGTTTGAATTTTAAAAATAAATAAATAAAAAAATAACTTGCATATTAAAAAATACTTTTATATATTAATTAGTGTTAGATTTATTTTTAATAAATAATTTTATTAATGAATTTAGATAAAATTGAAATTATAGTTAAATTAAATATTATAGTTTATGGAAATGTATTTTAGTTTGTGCTATAATGTTATAAAAACATTTAGGAGAAATATGTCTTATTCATCAAAACTTAAAGAAGAAATTTTATCTAAAGATATAAGCGAAAGAGATGAAGTTTTAGCAGAACTTTTTGGTATATTTATATCTAGAAATTCTTTTAAAAATAGCGGTATAGAGTTTAGTACAGAAAGTTTTTTACTTGCAAATAGGATATATAAAAATATAATAAAAGTATCTGGAATTAGACCGCAGGTAAAATATATTAATGCTAAAAGATTTACTAAACCTAAAGTATATAATATTTCTATAATAAATACAGTTAATATTGAAGACATTTACTCTAAATTTTTGAATGAAATGTTTAAATTTAAAAGATTTATGGAAGTAGATAAATATTTGCCGTATATATTAAGGGGTTTTTTCTTGAATTGTGGATATATTAAAGATCCAAATAAAGGATATACTTTAGATTTTTTTATAGATAGTGAAGATGCTTCAACATTTTTATATATGATACTTAAACATTTAAATAAAAGAGTATTTTTAACAGATAAGAAAAATAAGAATATTGTATATATTAGAAATTCTGAAGATATATTAGATGTAATATATATAATAGGTGGCGAAAAAGTATTTTTTGAGTATGAAAATATAACGATTTTAAAAGAAATAAAAAATAAAGTAAATAGACAGCAAAATTATGAATTGGCTAATGAAACAAAAAGTGAGGCAGCTTCTATTAAACAACTTGATATGATAGAGTATATAGATGAAAAAATTGGCTTGGATAGTTTAACAGAAGCACTTAGAGAAATAGCTATTTTAAGACAAAAAAATGAAAGTGATTCATTTCAAGAATTAGCAGAAAAATTAAAAATATCAAAATCTGGTGTAAGGAATAGATTTAGGAGATTAGAGGAAATATATAATGAAATTAAAGGAGGAAGTTGATGAAAAGTATAGAAGAATACGGTAGCTTAGAAGAATATATTTTAGATTTTTGTGATTTTAATCAAAAAAATAAATATTATAAGATTACTAGAAATGGAGATATATTAATAAAAACTCCTAGCTATATTTTAGAATTAGCATATATATATTTCAAAGGATATAAAAAAAGTAAAGAATTTTTTAATTTTGAAGATATAGTAAAGTTAAAAACTAAAAAAATTTCAAGACATTCAAGTTTAGAAATATTAGAAGTAGAAGATAGATTTTTTAGAGCTTTATTTAATAGGGATGGAATTCATTCTTTATCTTTAGGTAATGAGCTACTACTAAGAGATAGTCAAAGATTTTTTGATATAGTATATTTAAACGCTAAATTATCAAGGGATCCTAATAGGCTTATAAAGATTTATTTGTTTGAAATAATTTTTAATGATTTGGGCTTGATATATTCTATATATTCTAATTTAATATCCTATATTACAAATTCTATGGAGGGTTATGGAGATTATGAATATGTTGATGATTTAGTAGCTTATATATATAACATTAAATTTAAAGAAAAATTGAAAAATACTAAAGATATTGAAGGTGTAAATAAATTTTTATTAGAAGTATTGAAAGGAGAAATATAAAATGTTGGATATGAGATTTATTAGAGAAAATACAGATGTTGTAAGAAAAAGTTTAGAAGCTAGAAATAGTGACTATAATTTAGATGAATTACTTTCATTAGATAAAGAAAGAAGAGAAATTTTAACTGAGGTTGAAGCTTTGAAAAAAGAAAGAAATGAAGTTTCAGCTATAATAGGTAAGAATGCAAGGGAAGGTAAAGATTCTTTAGAGCTTAAAGAAAAAATGTCTAAAGTTAGTTCTAAAATTAAAGAATTAGATGTTAAAGTTGCAGAAATAGATGAAAAGCAAAGATTACTTTTATTGACTATACCTAATGTATTACATAGTTCAACACCTTTTGGTAAAGATGAGGATGAAAATGTTGAAGTAAGAAAATGGGGAATACCTAGAAAATTTGATTTTGAAGTAAAACCTCATGATGAATTAGGAGTGAATTTAGATATATTAGATTTTGAAAGAGGGGCTAAACTTGCTGGTTCAAGATTTACTATATATAAAGGACTTGGAGCAAGACTTGAAAGAGCTTTAATAAACTTTATGTTAGATACTCATACGTCAGAGCACGGATTTAAAGAAATATTAACACCTCAATTAGCTAAAGGAGAAGTTATGATGGGTACAGGACAACTTCCTAAGTTTGCTGAGGATATGTATAAGATAGAAGGAGAAGATCTTTACCTTATACCAACGGCAGAAGTTACACTGACTAATATGCATGATGGTGAAATATTAAAAGAATCAGAATTACCGTTATATTATTGTGGATTTACTGCATGTTTTAGACAAGAAGCAGGTAGTGGAGGAAGAGATTTAAAAGGATTGATAAGACAACATCAATTCAATAAGGTTGAAATGGTTAAATTAGTACATCCTGATAAATCTTATGAAGAATTAGAACATATGACAAGATGTGCTGAAAATATTTTGCAAAAATTAGGATTACCTTATAGAGTAATAGCTTTATGTAGTGGAGATATAGGATTTTCAGCAGCTAAAACTTATGATATAGAAGTTTGGGTTCCATCTCAAGATAAATATAGAGAAATTTCAAGCTGTTCAAATACTGAGGATTTCCAAGCAAGACGTGCTATGATAAAATATAGAAACGAAGAAGATAAAAAAAGCTATTTCCTACATACATTAAATGGTTCAGGATTAGCAGTTGGAAGAACATTACTAGCAATAGTTGAAAATTATCAACAAGAAGATGGAAGTATTAAAATACCTGATGTTTTAGTACCATATATGGGTGGAGTAGAGTATATTAAGTAGGATAATTATGAGACTAGTTAAAATATTACTTTTTATTGTTTCAAGTATAGTTATAGCAATATTTTTAGAACTATCAGGTTATGTATATCATAATAATATATTTGCTAGTAAATATAAAGTACATGGTATAGATATATCTCATCATCAAATAAGAATAAATTGGAATGATGTAGATAAGAAATATAAATTTGTATTCATGAAGGCAACGGAAGGTAAAGATTTTCTTGATTCTGATTTTACATATAATTGGACTAAAGCTCAACTTAGTGGATTTAGAGTAGGAGCGTATCATTTCTTTACAATGTTATCTACTGGAGAAGAACAGGCGAAATACTACATTAGTAAGGTTCCTAATAGTAAATATGCCTTTCCTCCTATAATAGATTTAGAAATACCAACTAAATATGAAAAAACTATAGTTAATAAAGAACTAAAGGATATGATAAATATATTGGAAGATTATTATAAAAAAAGAGTTATTATATATGTTACTAAATATACTTATAAAAAATATATAGATGGAGAATTTCTAGATAATCCTATATGGTTTAGAAATGTAAAATATTACCCTAAAATAGATAGATGGGATATATGGCAATATTCTAACAGAGGTAGAGTTTATGGTATAGATGGATTTACAGATAGAAACGTACTTAAATCTGATGATATAGATAAGTTTATAGACTCTACAAGAATAACTGATTGAATAAATTAAACATTGACTAATATTTAAAAATTTGATAATATTCTCAAGTTTCAAATGAAAAATTAGAAAAAAATGAGGTCTAATCCCTTTAAATAAAGGTATTCAGACCTCTTTGTTTTTTGAAAGTATTTACCCGACGATTACATTTTTGCCTATCCAAATAATTTTCTAATCTGTATACCATTTAATACTACTTCATTAAATTTAATTCTTAAAAATTGGCTATCTTGTCCATATTTTCTGTATATTTTGATATCTTATTACAACTTGTTCTACTCATATTAACTAAATTAAGTTCTCTTATAGTCTTTATACTTTTTCTTGGAACTTAATTATTTATTAAGACTAATCTTTATTATTCTTATGAATGATAAAGATAAAAAACAAATAAAAAAATTAATTGAATATGATTATCATCATCTAAATATCTTCTTTTTTTGATATTTTTAATACTTTTTTTATAATATATTATTTTGTAAAGTTGAGTTTTAGCGTATTTGTTAGTAATTTTTTTAATATTTATATACACAAAAAATATTTTTATTTATTTGGTTTATTTTATATTTTATTTTTTTGGGGTATAATTTTAGAAATAAAGAAAGAAGGAAATCTATGATAAAAATTAGTAATTTAAAATATAAATATAAAACATATCATAAAGGAAGTGTTTTTTTAGATAATATAAAAGACTTTTTTAACAGAAAATACGAATTTGTAGATGCTTTAGATATAGAAAGTTTAAATATAGAAAAAGGTGAAATAGTTGGATTATTAGGTCCAAATGGAGCTGGTAAAACAACGTTAATTAAAATTATGACAGGGATACTTTCTGTAAAAAATGGAGATGTTTTATGTGATAATTACATTCCATACAATAAAGAAAAGCAGTATTTAAAAGAAATTGGAGTAGTAATTGGTCAAAAAAGTCAGTTAATTTGGGATCTTCCTAGCATAGATACACTTGAAATGTTAAAAAATATTTATGAAATAAATGATGAAGAATTTAAAAAAAGATTAGAAAAATTAATGGAATTACTTAATTTAAAAGATAAAATTAATGTTCCAGTTAGAAAATTATCTTTAGGAGAAAGATTAAAATTTGAATTAATTTGCTCTTTAATACATAAACCTAAAATATTATTTCTAGATGAACCAACTATAGGTGTAGATATAGTTAGCCAGAAAGCAATACACGAATTTTTGTTAAAGTTAAATGAAGAAGAGCAAACAACTATTGTATTAACAAGTCATAATATGAAGGATATAGAAGCTTTATGTAAAAGAATAGTTGTGATTTTAAAAGGTAAAATTGTTTTAGATAGTGACATTATGCAATTAAAACAAAATTATGTAGCTGAAAAAAAATATATAATTCATACAAAAAATGATGAATTTTCTTTTGAAAATATTCCGTTTAAAAAAATAGATGTTTGTAAATATGAAATAGATGGAAATAATATTATTTCTTTTGAAAATAATTCTAAAGAATTAGAAGAAATAATATATGATTATTTTAAGGGGTATTAATATGAAAAAATACTATAAAATTATTATAAATAGAATATTAATAGATTTTCAGTATAGATTTAATATTATAACTAAAATTGGAATTAGATTATTTCAATTTTTAATAATATTTTTTCTTTGGTCGGGAGTATATAAAACAAGTCAATTAAGTAAAATAGGAGATTATAATATTAATGAAATGTTAATTTATTTATTAATAACTAACTTAATCACATTATTATTTAATTTTAGTAATATACATAGAATAGGAAACTTAGTTAGAACTGGAAAATTAACAACAATATTATTAAGACCTATTTCATTATCGCTAGAAAATTTTTTTCAATATTTAGGCGAAAAACTTATAATTGCTACAACTTTTTTAGTTGTAGTAATATTTTCAAAAATAGAATATAAATTAATAGCTATTATCTACATATTATTATTAATAATGATGTTTTATTATTTAACATCAGTTATATCTTCAATAGGGTTTTGGATTCTGCAAACTTGGAGTTTAACAGGTTTATTTTATGGTATATACTATATACTAGCTGGAATATATTTTCCTTTAGATTTATTGCCTAAATATTTATTTGATATTATTAAATACAATCCTTTTTCTTTAAGTTCTTATGTATTAGCTAAAATGTTAGAAAGCAAATTATATTTAAATGAAATAATGTATTATGTACTAGCATGTATAATATGGATAATATTATTAAAACTATTATATAAGTTTGCATTAAAACAAGGATTAAAAATTTATGAAGGAATGGGGGCATAGTATGAATTTTAATTTATTTATAACTTTATCAAAAAATAGCTTAAAACAAACATTAGCATATAGAACTTCATCTATTATAATGTTTATAGTATCTGTATTATTTTTTGTATTACAAATATTAAGTAGCTTTGTTTTTTATAGTTATACTGATAATATTTATGGTTATACATTTAACGATAGTATAAATCTAATTTGTACGGGGTTGATAATTACTTCTCTTAGTTATTGCTTTTTTGTAGTAGGAAATGAATCAATTTATAATGAAGTATTAGAAGGTGAAATGGATTATAAGTTTATAAGACCGATAAATTCTTATTGGTTTTATACATTTTATGGAATAGATTTACAAAATTTAATAACATCAATTATGTATATAACATTACAAATATATTTGTTTATCATACAAGATGTTCCAATTTTAAAAATATTTTTGTGGTTTATAATGGTTTTAATAGGGGTTTGGTATGTTTTTTTAATATCTAGGATATTAGTTACGATAGTTTTTTACACAGAAAAAGCAAGTGCTATTCAAGGAATAACAGAATTATTAGAAGATGCTTCTTCAAAACCTAAAGATATATACCCTAAACCTATTAAATATGTTTTTATTTTTTTAATATCTTATTTTATGGTTTTTAATGGTCCTATAGATTTATTAAAAGGCAATATAAATTATATATATTTAATAGGAT
The DNA here is from genome assembly GCA_963526495.1 of uncultured Streptobacillus sp. GTDB lineage: Bacteria > Fusobacteriota > Fusobacteriia > Fusobacteriales > Leptotrichiaceae > CAURNT01. The sequence continues at coordinate 70,470 of CAURNT010000002.1, forward strand.
ATATAATATCAACTGTATTTTTAACTATATTATCATATGTAGTATGGTTTATATCAATAAAAAAATATCAATCATCAAATTAATTTGAATATTTTTATTAGCAATAAAAACCGAATAAAATCTAAATAAACCATGTATGATATATTTGAGAATACTTTTATTTATATAAGTTAAAAAGAGTTTTTTTAAGGCTCACATTTGAAATTTTTGGTAGAGGTTATTTTTACAGCTAGAAACGTACTTAAATCTGATGATATAGATAAGTTTATAGACTCTACAAGAATAGCAAAATTGAATAAATTAAACATTGACTAATATTTAAAAATTTGATAAAATTTAAGAGAAAAGAAATTACTAGGAGGCAGTAAGATGAAATACAATTACAAAGATTTAGGTTTAGTAAACACTAAAGAAATGTTTGCAAAAGCAAACAAAGAAGGTTATGCAGTTCCTGCGTTTAATTTTAATAACTTAGAACAATTACAAGGTATTATTGAAGCTTGTGTTGAAATGGGGTCACCAGTAATATTACAAGTTTCAACAGGTGCTAGAAAATACATTGGTAAAGAAATGTTGCCTGGACTTGCTAAAGCTGCAACTGATTATGTTAAAGCTTCAGGGTCAGATATACCAGTAGCTCTTCATTTAGATCATGGTCCAAGTTTTGAAATGGCTAAAGACTGTATAGAATATGGATTCTCTTCAGTAATGATAGATGCTTCACATTTCCCTTATGATGAAAATGTTGCTTTATCAAAAAAAGTTGCTGAATTTGCACATGAACACGATGTAACAGTAGAAGCAGAATTAGGAGTATTAGCAGGAGTAGAAGATGATGTAGTAGCTGATGATCATATATTTACTCAACCAGATGAAGTTGAAGATTTCGTTACAAAAACTGGTGTAGATTCATTAGCAATAGCAATAGGAACTTCACATGGTGCTCATAAATTCAAACCAGGAGATAATCCTAAAATTCGTTTAGATATATTAAAAGAAATTGAACAAAGAATACCAGGATTCCCTATAGTATTACATGGTTCTTCTTCAGTACCTAAACAATATGTTGAAATAATAAATCAACATGGAGGTAAAATTGCAGATGCAATAGGTATACCTGAAGAACAATTATTATTAGCTTCTAAATCAGCAGTTGCAAAAATAAATGTTGATACAGATGGTAGATTAGCATTTACAGCAGGAATTAGAGAAGTGTTATCTAATAAACCTAGTGAATTTGATCCTAGAAAATATGCAGGAGTTGCAAAAGATTACATTAAAAAATATTATAAAGAAAAGATTGTAAATGTATTCGGTTCAGAAGGTGCATACAAAAAAGGTGTAGAGGTTAAATAGTTAAAATAATGTATAAAGCCTTGTTTCTTTAGAAATAAGGCTTTTTTACAATAAAAAATATTAGGAGGATAAAATGAAAAAAATATTAATAGCAGCTTTTGCTTTATTATCAGTATTAACTGTTTCAGCTGAAGCTAAATTTAAAGTAGAAGATATACAAAATACAGTGTATAATCAATATGTTAACGAAGTTGTGACGTTTGGAACAAATCAAGTATTTATTGAATTATACAATTCTAAGGTAGCAGATTACACTAAAATTAAGGGGAAATTAGATTTAAATAATAAAGAAGTAAAGAAAGAAGTTAGTGAATATGCTTTAAAGGAAATATTAGTAGATTTAGGTTATGATGCAGTTCTTAAATTTAAAGATAGTGATGCTAAAAATATAGAATTAGCTATAAATGTAGATAAAGGACTTACTGAGTTAGAATCAAAATATTTTTTAAATCTTGTTGATGTAATATTTTCAAATATATATGGAAAAGATGTTAAAGGTCAATTAAAAGTTTATTCAGATAAGGGATTAACAAAATTAATGAAGTAGGTAATTATGAAAAAAATTTTATTATTTATTACTCTATTAATATCTTTAAATTCTTTTTCTTCAATTAATACTAGTAAGGGATTTATAGAGCTTAGAAATATAAAAAAAGAATTAATATTAAAATATAAAAGTGAAATTGGTGTAGACTATAGTTCGTTTGAAAATAGAAGTCCTAATGAAAAAAGAGTATTTTATGAAAATCTTTACTTAAAATTTTTATCTAAGTATATAGAAGATTTAGGAGATGTAAAAGTTTATACAGGTAAAGATGTTAATAATGTAATGATTTTTGCAAACAATCCCATAGATAGATCTACATTTGAGTCTATATATACAATAATTCTAAAAGAAGATCCTAGTAAAAAACTTAAATTGATTCAAGTTCCAGAAAATGATAGAGTTAAATTTTATGGTGTAATACAAGAAAAAAATTAAGAAAGGAAATATATAATGGCAAAATATATATTTGTTACAGGTGGAGTTGTATCATCTCTTGGTAAAGGTATAACTGCAGCTTCTCTTGGAAGATTATTGAAAGAGAGAGGATATAAAGTAACTATACAAAAATTTGATCCATATCTAAATGTTGATCCAGGTACAATGAGTCCATATCAACATGGTGAAGTTTTTGTTACAGCAGATGGTGCAGAAACTGATTTAGACTTAGGTCATTATGAGAGATTTATAAATGAGGAATTAACTAAATATAATAATGTAACTAGTGGTAAAATAATGTCTAAAATATTGTCTAAAGAGCGTAGAGGAGATTATTTAGGTGGTACTGTTCAATATATTCCACATGTTACTAATGAAATAAAGAAGAAAATAAAACAAGCTGAAATTGCTTCTAATTCTGATATAGTTATAACAGAAATAGGAGGAACTATAGGAGATATAGAATCTAATCCATTTATAGAAGCTATAAGACAATTTAAAAAAGATGTTGGTAGAGAAAATGTGTTGTATATTCACGTTACTTTATTACCATATTTAAAAGCAGCAGGTGAATTAAAAACAAAACCAACTCAGCAAAGTGTTAAGATGTTACAAGGTCTTGGAATAAATCCAGATATAATAATAGTTAGAAGTGAACATCCAGTTGATAATAATATTAAATCTAAAATTTCTTTATTCTGTGATGTTGATGAAACATCTGTAATAGAAGCTTTAGATGCAGAAAATCTTTATGAAATACCTATAAATATGGAAAATTTAGGTCTTGCTGATGAAGTATGTAAAAAACTTGGATTAACTAATATTAAACCTAAGCTTGAAAAATGGGCAGAAATGGTTAATAGATTTAAAAATCCTAAACATGAAATTAAAGTTGCAGTTGTAGGTAAATATGTTGAATTAAAAGATGCATATATTAGTATTCATGAATCAATAGAACATGCAGGATTTGATTATAAGACTAAGGTTAAAATAGATTATTTAAAAGCAGAAGAATTTGATTTATCTAAATTACATGATTATTCAGGAATATTGGTTCCTGGAGGATTTGGTGGAAGAGGAATAGAAGGTAAAATTTCAACAGTAAGGTTTGCAAGGGAAAATAATATACCTTTCTTTGGAATATGTCTTGGTATGCAAATGGCTACAATAGAATTTGCAAGAAATGTTCTAGGCATGAAAGGTGCAAATTCAACTGAATTTGATAAAGAAACTCCTTTTCCTGTTATTAGTTTAATGGAAGAACAAGAAGGAGTTGAAAATTTAGGTGGGACAATGAGATTAGGTTCTTATCCTTGTAAATTAACACCAAATAGTAAATCGTTTAATCTTTATGGAGTTCCTGAAATAATGGAAAGACATAGACATAGATATGAGTTTAACCAAAAATATTTAGAAGAATTTGAAAAACATGGCTTTAAAATAGTAGGTAAATCACCAGATGGAAATTATGTAGAAATCATAGAATTGGAAAATCATCCATATTTTGTTGCTGCTCAATTTCATCCAGAATTTGGAAGTAGACCAAACAAACCGCATCCTTTATTTAAAGGTTGGATAAAAGCTATATTGAAAAAAGAAGGAATAATTAAATAAAAAATAAAGGAATTACATTTAGAATTATAAATTCTAGGTGTAATTCCTTATTTTAATATATTTATTAGTCAACTAAATTAGCTAATAATTCAGCCATAGCTTCAACTGCTTTTTCTGCACTTGGACCTTCGGCACTAACAGTTACTTCTCCATCTTTTTTAATACCTAAAGATAATATTTTTACTAATGAATCTGCCTTAGCGTCCTTACCGTTATAAGACAACATTATTTGAGTACCATCTTCTTTAAATTCTTTTGCTTTTTTTACTATAACTGAACCTGGTCTTGTATGTATTCCAGTTTCGTTAATTATTTTAACTGTTTTTGACATTTTGTCCTCCTAATTTGTTTATAAATATATATATAATTCTACAATAAAATGTATTCTTTGTCAAATATTTAATCTGTAATTTCAAAATCAATATTTTCTAATAATTCCTCGTTTGAAGGATAGTGTTTAATTAAGTCCATAAGGTATTTTAAAGCTTCAGCTTCATTTAATTTCATAAGGAATTTTCTTAATTTTAAAATCGATTCAAATTCAGATTTTGAGTAAAGTAGTTCTTCTTTTCTTGTTCCACTTTTTTGTATATCTATAGCAGGGAATAATCTTAATTGTTGTAGACTTCTGTCAAGAATTAATTCCATATTACCTGTTCCTTTGAATTCTTCAAATATTACTTCATCCATTTTACTTCCAGTGTCTATTAGTGCTGTAGAAAGAATAGTTATGCTTCCACCATTTTTAATTTTTCTAGCTGAACCAAAGAATTTTTTAGGCATATATAAAGATTTTGGATCTATACCTCCAGATAATAATTTACCACTTGATGGCATTTCTATATTATATGATCTAGCTAATCTTGTTAAACTATCCATCAATATTACAATATTATTACCTTTTTCAAGTTCTCTTTTTGCAGCTTCTAATACTTTTTCTGTTACAGATAGATGTATTGATGTATTTTCATCAAATGTTGCAGCAAATATTTCTGCATTTTTAACATTTTCTCTAATATCAGTAACTTCTTCAGGTCTTTCATCTATAAGAACTATCCATACTTGTACATCTTTATTGTATTTTAAAATATCGTTTGCAATAGAAGAAAGTATGGTAGTTTTACCAGCTTTAGGTGGAGCAACTATTAAACCTCTTTGCCCTTTACCTATGGGAGAAATAAGGTCTATTATTCTTGAGGCAAGACTACCTTCTCCTAATTTTAATCTTTCTGATGGATATGCAGGAACAAGATCATCAAATGATGGTCTTAAAGCACTTTTTGAGGGTTCTTCTCCATTTATGTATAATAATTTAAGTAAACCATAATTTCCTTCTTCTTTTACAGGTTCACGAACTTCTCCTGCTATAATATCGCCTTGTCTAAGTGAAAATTTCTTTATTTGAGAATTTGATACATATACATCAACACCTTGAGGAGTATTTCTTAAAAATCCAAAAGTATCATTAACAATATCTAATTCACCATATGAATATCTAATATCTCTTTTTATTGCTAGTTTATATGATAATATATTAAGCAATTGCATTTTAGGTATTGTTGAATAATTTTCAACTTTTTCTTTTTTTGCTAATTGTCTTAATGCAGTAAGATTAAAATTAACAAGTTCTTCTAATTTTACTTCGTCTATATTTTCTAAAAGGTCTTTCATTTTATTCCTTTCTATTTATGAAATCCTATATCTGCAGGATTTATATCTCCTGATATATAATAAATTTCACCATCATTATTTTCAAATTTTATTCTTAATTCATGCACTTTTTTTATTAATTCAACTGTATCGTTATCAAGTTTATCTTCATTAAAATTTCCTCTAGACCAGAAATCAATAATTAATTTAGAATCACCACAAATTTTTTTTATGTTATATTTAAGAGCGTATTTAAGTGCAATGTATAATCCGGTTAATTCACCAAAATTGTTAGTTCTATTTTCATTTAAGTAGTAATTACCATAGGCATTGATTTTATTATTTGGCATAATGAAAGGAAGAAGTGAATCACCAAAGAAATCACATACTTTAACTTCAGCAGTTCCTTTTCTACCTGTTCCTGAATCAAAGTATATAGCATCTTTAAATAGACTTGAAGTATCTTTTGTTTTTGGAGTATATAAGGCACCGGAATCTAACCAATTTTTAGCTTCATTATATGAATTAAATTTTTTAAATCTAGCTTTTTTACCTTTTGTTATGGTTTGACAGGTACTCCAATCTTCAACTATGTCTGAAATATTTTCGTTTTCTAAAAAATATGCATAAAACATTAATTTTCATCCTTTATATCTATAACTTCTATATTTGTTGATTTTATATAATAAGTAAGTATGTTGTTAGATAAAATAGAATTTAGTTTTATTGATATTATAGATTCATTTAAATCAAATTCTAAATTATCTATTTCAGGTAATCCTAATAAGATTGCAGATAATAGTTTAGCTTTTTTTATATCTTCAAATTTTTCTATTTTTACAATTTTTTTCATAATATCCCACCTTTAATAAATTATATAGAAATTATACCAAAAATATATAAAAGTGTAAAGATAACAATATGTTTATGTGTAGAAATTAAATTTAAAATGTTGTATAATATAGTAAATATAATTTGGAAGGTAATTATGGAGATTAAAGAAGTAAAAAATTTGAGAAAAAAAGCTAAAAAAGTACATAATAATATAGAAAAACACGAAAAATATATAAAACTATTAAAATATTGTAAACAAAATTTAGAAAAATTAAATCCCATAATAATAGATGTAGAAACTACAGGAGTAAAACGAAATGATGAAATATTACAAGTAAGTATTATAGATTTAGATGGTAACATTTTATTTAATAGATATATTAAACCAAGACATGTTGATGAGTGGGAAAGAGCGTATAATATACATGGAATAGACAAAAATTTAGTTATGAATGAGAAGGATATTGCTTATTATAGACGTAGTATAGAAAAAATCTTGAAGAAGCATAAATTAATAATAGGGTATCAAGTATATTCAGATATTACTTTTTTTGAAAGAGCAAAAATTAATTGTAATAATAATGTAGTATTAGATATTTCTTATCCATTTTACCAACTTTTTAAAAATGAAAAAATTTTAGAAGATAAACCAATACCAAGTCTTAGTGATTGTGCTTCTTTTTTCGAGTATAATTTTAATGCACATAATTCTTTAAGTGATTGTCAAGCAACTCTTGTATGTTTTGATAATTTACTAAAAATGGATGAAAATAGATATTCTTATAAATATGATTTAGATATATTAGAGTATTATGAAGATCCTAAAAAAGAAAGAGTAAGAAAAACAAAACTTGAGAGATTAGCAGAAGATTTTATTGAAATATATGAAAGTTTAAGTAATAAAATAGTTTTAGATCTTGAAGCAACTGGAATTAGAGATGATGATGAAATTATGCAACTTAGCATAATGAATATTGATGGAGAAATAATATTTAATGAATATTTTAAACCTCAAAAAACTGAGTGGGATGAAGCAATGAAAATACATGGTATTACTCCTGAGTTTGTAAAGGATAAAAAAAGTATAGAAGATTATAGAGAAACTATACAATTAATTTTAGATAAAACAGAATACATTGTTGGTTATGGTATAGATTTTGATTATACTTTGTTAAAAAGACAAGGATTTAAGGTTAATCATATAATTAAGGTTGATATTTCAGAATATTTTAAGTATTTATATAGAAAATTATTAGATGATGTCAATGCTAAACGGCCAAAACTTATAGAATGTGCAAGTTTTTATGGATTTAAAGAAGAAAAATTTCATGATAGTTTAGTTGATTGTGTAGCTACACTTTATTGCTATAACAATATGTACAAGGATTTATTGAAAGTAGTTGAAAATAAATGAAGGTTAAAATAGTAAAAAAATCAGAATTAAAGGATATATATTTTATTGAAAATTTTTTGAATAAAAATAATATTGAAATTATAGATGATATACAAGAAGCAGATATAATAATTTCTCTTGGAGGAGATGGTACTATACTTTCTTTGGTACCTTTATTAAGAGTTAAAAATATTCCTGTTTTTGCAATAAATTATGGAAATGTTGGATATATGACTAAGGTTAGTATAGAAAATTTTGAATATTCTTTTTTGAAATATTTAAATGGAGAATTCAGTATAGAACATAGAGATTTTTTAGAAATTGTATTTAGGGATAAAATATATTATGCACTTAATGAATTAAGTATATTAAAATCAGAAATACAAGCCCATTTAATAGAAGTTTCTGTGTTTCAAAATAATAATTTAATAAATAATTATAGAGCAGATGGAGTAATAGTTGCAACGCCTACAGGGTCAACTGCCTATTCATTATCTGCTAATGGACCAATAATACATCCTGATATTCGTGCAATATGTATAACCCCTCTAGCGCCTCAAACGTTAAGTGCAAGATCTATAATTGTTTCGCCTCATAAAGAATTAATTTTAACTGCTAAAAGTAAAAGTGGTATATCTGGATTAAATATTGATGGTAATTTACATTATGATATTTTAGAAACAGATAGAATTAATGTTAAATTAAGTGAAAAAGGTATAGATTTAATATGTGTTGATGATTCAAACTATTTTGAAACGTTAAAGAAAAAATTACATTGGTCGTAGGGGGATGAAATGTTAAAAGGACTTAGAATAGAAAATTTAGCAATAATAGATGAATTAGATATTAATCTAAATAAAGGATTAACTGTATTAACTGGAGAAACAGGAGCAGGGAAGTCTATAATTCTAGATGCTATATCTATGATAATAGGAGAAAAATCACGTAAAGAAATGATAGGTAAAAATTCAGATAATGTATATATAGAAGCAGAATTTTTATTAAATAAAAATCAAGTTTTAAAGTTAGATGAAATAGGTTATGAATTAGATGAAGAACTAATAATATCACGTGATTTTGATTATGATAGTAATAAAGTTAGAGTAAATGGACGAAGATTTAATTTAAGTGGATTAAAAGATATTAGTTCTAATATTTTAGATATAGTTGGGCAACATGAACATCAATATCTTCTTAATTCAAATAACCATATAGATCTTTTAGATAAATTTTTAGATACAAGTAGTTTTGAATTAAAAAAAGAATTGAAAAAGATTATCCAGGAGATAAATGTTGTAAATAAAGAGATAGAAGATATAGAAAAAGACAAAATTGATGTATTGTCTAAAAAAGAATTATATAATTTGATAATTAAAGAAATAGATAACTTGAAATTAAAAGAAGATGAAGAAATAGAATTAGAACAAGAATATAAATTGTTGTTTAATTCGGGGATAATATCTGAAAAACTTAAATATATAGTATCTACTTTGTCTAGTTATGAGTTAAAAGGCGTAAGAAGAGAGTTAGAAAAAATAAGTGAATATGGAGAAGAATTTAATGAACTTTATTCAAGATTTGATAATATATATGAAGAATATATAGATATTTTATCTGAATTAGAACATAAATTTAATAATATACAAAATGATGATACTAAGTTGGATAAGGTAAGTTTAAAATTAGAAAAAATAAGAAAAATAAAAGTTAAATATGGTAAAAGTATACCTGAACTTTTAATTTATTCTAAAGAATTAAAAGACAAATTAAAGCTTATTGATTTTTCTTCAGAGATTTTAAATGAAAAAATAAAACATAGAGATAAATTATTATACACCTATAAAGAATATTCTTTGAAGTTATCTAATATGAGAAAAGACAAGGCTAACTATTTAAAAAAATTAGTTTCAGATGAATTGATAGAATTAAATATGAAAAATGTAATATTTGATATAGAATTTAAAGAAAATGAAAAATTAAATTTAAATGGTAAGGATATAGTTAGATTTTTAATATCAACAAATAAAGGAGAATCTTTAAAAGATTTATCTAAAATTGCATCAGGTGGAGAAATTTCAAGAATAATGTTAGCCTTAAAAATAGTATTTTCTAAAGTTGATAATATCTCTTGTTTAATATTTGATGAAATAGATACGGGTATTTCAGGAGAAACAGTTATTAAAATTGCTGAAAAATTGAAACAATTATCTAAGAATGTACAAATAATATGTGTAACACATTCTCCTCAAATTGCTGCAAAAGCTGATAATCATTATTATATATATAAAGAAGTGAAAAATGATAGAACGAATACTAAAATTAAATATTTAAATAGTGATGAAAGAGTTAATGAAATTGCAAGAATACTATCAGGAGATAATATTACTGAAGCAAGTAAAATAATAGTTAGGGAAATGATGAAATAATATGGTTGAAATAAAAGCTTTTTTAGATTATTTAAAGTTTGAAAAGGGAAATTCAGACAATACAATTAAGAGTTATAATATTGATTTAAAAAATTTTTTTGATTATTTAGAAAAGAATATTAAAGAAGTTAATACTGAAGATATATATGAATATATTGAATATTTAAAGGGAAAATATGTATATAATACAGTTATACGTAAAGTTAGCTGTATAAAGTCTTTATTTAAATTTTGTTACATGGAAAAATTAATAGATAAAGATCCGAGTAATAAGATAAAAAATTTAAATAAAGAAAAAAGACTTCCAGAAATTTTAACTCTTGAAGAAATAAAAAAAATAATAAATAGTTTTGATCATACTCCAGAAAATAGACGGAATCAAATGATATGCAAAATGCTAATAGCAACAGGTGCTAGAATTTCTGAAATATTAAATTTAGAAATTAAAAATGTAGAAAATACTGATTTTGAATTTGTTAAAGTTTTTGGTAAAGGAAGTAAGTACAGATATATACCTATATATCCTGAACTTGAAAATGAATTAAAGGAGTATATAAATGTATATAGATCTCAACTTAAATCAAGTGTAGGTTCATTTTTATTATTTCCAGGTATAAGAAGGGAAAATTTTTGGAAAGTTTTAAATAAACATGCATTAAATGTTGGAATAGAAAAAAAAATACATCCTCATTTATTTAGACATTCGACAGCTACTTTATTACTTGAAAATGGGGCTGATATTAGAATGGTTCAAGAAATATTAGGCCATGCTAGTATAAAAACAACTGAGATTTATACTCATGTTGAGAAATCTACATTAAAAAAAATATATGAAAGTGTTAAAATAGGAGAAGAAGATGAATGAATTTATTAATAAGTATAGAAAAGAACTATTATTATTTATTATTTTTATACTTATAGGTGTAATATGCCATATATTTTTAAGTTTTACTACTATTATAATTTTTAGCTTATTTTTTTTATTTTTAGTGTATAATATAACATGCTCTATTTTTAAAGTTAAAGCTACTGTGATTAGAGTTTTATTAATGATTTATTTTTTACTTGATTTGATGTTGTTATTAACAGCTAGATTAAATGAAAAATATTTATTAATATATATTGTAACTTGTGCTATAATACTAATAGCTTTAAGTAAAACAGAAGGAATAAATGGATTGAAAAGAGGTGGAATTCTTTTTGCTATGTATACAGTAATTAAGTTAATATATTTAATATTTTTAATTAACTAATTTGTATATATATATTATAGAATTATTATGATACTTGAAAATAATATGTTAAAAAAAATAGAAAAAATGAAAGATAAAGTAGCGAAAGCTAGAGTTGAGCGTAATAATTATTTAGGGGAATATAAAGAAAGAGTGATTGTTGCTTTAACTAAAAAAGAGCTTTCTGAAAAATATATATATCCTGAAGTAAAAAAAGCAGTGATGAAAAAAATTGCAAGTCAAATGATTATATCTAGGGATACAGATTTAAGTAAAATTAAGAAATATATAAGATTATCACAAGAAATGAAATTACCGTGTAAAATGGTGGATGGACTTTCATATATAGGTGATATAGGTCTTGTTGTTGTTTCCAAAGAAGCGCTTAAAAATCCCAAAGATGATCCTGTTCCACTTTCATTTGAAGAGAGAATATTGAATGCAGGTTTGGATGAAATTTTTTATAAATCAATGGGGAAAAAAATATCAAAAAAATATTATGATATAATAAAGGAAAAATTACCAGAGTTACTAGCTTACTATAAGCCAATAACTTTTTTGGATAGAATAACAGGGACTAAATGTCCTATAGTTGAAAAACTTGAAAATTAGGAGGAATAACAGTGGTAGAAGGTTTTAAAATAGAAGGTGGAAGAGAACTTAATGGAATAATAGAAGTAAGTGGTGCTAAAAATGCAGCTCTTCCTATAGTAATAGCAACACTTGTTGAAAAAGGAGAGTATATATTAAATAATGTACCAAATTTAAGAGATATAAGAGTGTTATTTCAGTTGCTTGAAGATTTTGGATTAATAGTAGAAAAAATAGGCGATAATAGCTATAAAATAATTAATAATGGGTTTAAAAGAAATGAAGCAAGTTATGAAATAGTTAAACAAATGAGGGCCTCTTTCTTAGTTATGGGGCCTATGATAGCTAATTTAAAGGAATCTGTAGTTTCTCTACCGGGAGGATGTGCTATTGGTTCAAGACCAGTAGATATACATTTAAAAGGCTTTGAAGCATTAGGGGCTGAAATTACTCAAATTAGAGGATATGTTCATGTATCTGCTGAAAATTTAAAAGGTTCTGATATTGCCTTTAATTTTCCGTCTGTAGGAGCAACTCAAAATATATTAATGGCAGCTGTTAAGATACCAGGAACTACAAGAATAATTAATGCTGCAAGAGAGCCAGAAGTTGTAGATTTAGGTAAATTTTTAATTAAAATGGGAGCTAAAATAGAAGGTCTTGGAACTAATACTATAACAATAGAAGGAGTAGAAAAATTACATGCAACAGAATATAGTATAATGCCAGATAGAATAGAAGCTGGTACTTATGTTATAGCTTCAATTTTAACAAAAGGAGATTTAAAAATTAAAAATGCTAATATAGAAGAGTTGGGTGTATTTAAACAAAATCTTGAATCAATGGGTGTTGAATTTATTAAAGATGGTGATATACTAACTGTTAAAGGTAAGGTAGAAGATTTAAAACCTACAAGAATAGTAACTATGCCACATCCTGGATTCCCAACTGATATGCAAGCACAAACAATGTTGCTTTTATCTATGATAAAAGGGCATAGTGAAGTAGAAGAAACTGTGTTTGAAAATAGATTTATGCATGTTCCTGAATTTAATAGAATGGGAACTAATATATCTATTAGACATGGTATAGCTAATGTTGAGGGTGTAGATAAATTATATGGAACTAATGTAATGGCATCAGATTTAAGAGCAGGTGCAGCTTTAGTTGTAGCAGGTCTTATAGCTGATGGAGAAACTATATTAAGTAGAATCTATCATATAGATAGAGGTTATGATAAGTTAGAAGATAAGTTAAATAAGGTTGGAGCTAAAATAGAAAGAATTAAGTTAGAAGTTTAATTTTGTAATTAAAAATATATTTTATTGAGCCTCTAGAGTATAAAAACTCTAGAGGTATTTTTTTAATATAATATCACTTGACAAACAATACTATATTATATATAATATTGGTGAGGTGATAATATGCAGATAACAAGTGAAATTTTAGAATTTTGTGTACTTTCTAGTTTGAAAAAAGAAGATTTGTATGGATATATATTAACTCAAAAAATACAATCGAGAGTTAATATTAGTGAATCAACACTTTATCCCGTATTAAGACGGTTACAGAAAAAAGATTTTTTAGAAACTTATGATGTAAATTTCCAAAGTAGAAATAGGAAATATTATAAAATAACTGATAAAGGTATTAAAGAACTTAATAAATTTATTGAAGAATGGATAGTTTTAAAAGAAGAAATCGATAGTTTTATAAAGGAGTTGAATGATAATGACTAAGAAAAAATTTATGCAAAAATTAGATAAATATATAAAAGATTTACCTTATGATGAGAAAGCTTCTGTATTTATGTTTTATGAAGAATATTTTAAAGATTTAGGACTTGGAGATGATGATGAAATACCAGATGATATAAATCCTAAAAAAATTGCAAGTGATATATTACTTGAATATGGAGTTATTAAAAAAGGTAATGGATTTTCTTCGTTTAAATTATTTTTAATAACTATAGGTGGAATATTTAGCTTACCAATTACTATACCGATGCTTATACTTGTTCTTACGGGAATAGTAGTAGCGGGAGCTTTATTAATTTCGTTATTTGCTGTAATATTTTCAATTTTAACTGTTCCTTTTTATTTAGGATTTTCTTTAATTGGAACTATTTTATCAAATATTGGTAATAATTTAAATATTATAGATATTTTGGCATCAGTATTGATAATATCAGGGGTAATATTAATTCTTTATTCTATAATTAAAGGAATTGTAAAAATATTCTTTAAAATATTATTGATGATGACATCTACTATTTATAGTTGGATTTATAACAAAAATGAAATGAAATATGAAGATATTAATATGGAACTAAAAAAACTTGATAAAATTGATTTGAATAATTTTGTTGGTAAAATTAAAATAATTAAAGGTAATGAAAATAGATTAAAAATATTAAATTCTAATATTGAAAGTATAGTTGAATATGATGAAGAAAAGGGAGATTTAATTATTTCGCAGATAGGTAAAGTTTTATTTAATAAAAAATATAATGTTTCATTGGAACTTGAATATTCAGAAGAAAGTTTAGATGTTAATATAAAAAATGTAGTTGCTAGATTTAAGATGGAAACACCAGAAATTGGGAATATAGAAATAAAAAATATAGTAGGTAAATTTTATTTTATATTATCTGATGATGTGAATTTGGATAAAAGTAATATATTAGGTAATGTTAAAATTAAAAATAATATTTCTGTTTCTCCTGAATCAAAATTGAATATGTCTATTTTTAATGTTGTTGGAAAAGTTGTTATAGGAGATGGTAAAGATGCGTAAAATATTAATTGGAATATGTATGTTATTTTTAGGGTGTATAATAATATATTTTAATGATGGATTTAAAATAATGGATGAGGTTGTTAAAAGTGAAGATGTATTACCTATACAAAATATAGTGGTAGAAGATTTTTTTGGAAGTATTGAAATAAAAAAATCAAATAGAGATAATATAATAAAAAGTGATAATGTAGAAATTAGAAATATTGACGGAACTTTAAAAATATCAAATAAAAGGAGAAAATGGTTTAATTTTGGAAAAACTAGTTCAAAAGTAGTGATTGAATATAGTAATGATATGTTAGATATAGATGTTGTTGATTTAGTTGGAGATATATCAATAGAAATGCCACAAGTTTCACTTTTAAATATTATAGATGTAGTTGGTGATATTAATATTAAAACTAATGGTGTAATTGATATTATTGATAGTGAAGATGTGTTAGGTAAAGTAAGTTTGAAAAATGTTATAAAAGACTATAATTCTAGTCAAAAAATTAGTATTAGGGATTTAGTTGGAGATATAAATATATTTTAAAAATTTAACTATAAACAGAAGTTATCTAAAAGAAGTTTCTTTTAACTTCTGTTTTTTGTTTTTATTACTAGAAAAAAATGAAAAAAAGATGTATAATAAAAATATTAAAGTAAGCAATGGAATGGAGAATAATGGAAAAGATTAAAGGGATAAATCCTGTTATTGAAATTTTAAAAAGTGATACAAATATAGAAAAATTAGAAGTATATAAAGGAATTAATAAATCACATATTAAAAATATATTAGATTTAGCTAGTAAAAGAAATTTAAAAATATTTTATACAGATAAAAGGGATGATAATTCTCAAGGAGTAGTAGCATATATTTCAGAATATGATTATTATGTTGATTTTGCAGAATTATTATCAAAAGAACTTGTCAAAGATAAATCTATAATTGTAGTTTTAGATCAAATACAAGATCCAAGAAATTTTGGAGCAATTATACGTTCATGTGAGTGTTTTGGAATAGAAAGTATAATTATGCAAGATAGAAATAATGTTAAAGTTACAGAAACAGTTGTAAAAGCATCTACTGGTGCAATAGAACATGTGGCTATTTCACAAGTTGTAAATATAGCTGATACTATAGATAAATTGAAAAAATATGGTTATTTTATATATGGTGCAGAAGCTAATGGTGATAAATACTACTATGAGGAAAAATACCCAGATAAGGTTGTTCTAGTATTAGGTAGTGAAGGTAAAGGATTAAGAAAAAGAGTGAGAGAAAGTTGCGATTCAATATTAAAAATACATTTAAAAGGAGAAATAAATTCATTAAATGTATCTGTCGCAGGTGGTATTTTATTATCTGAAATGAGTAAATAAGAGAGGTGTTAAATTTGAAAAAAGAATATATTTTTAAAGATATAGAAGAAAAATGGCAAAAACTTTGGAATGATAATAAAGTTTTTAAAAGTCTAAATAATGTTGAAGGAAAAGACACATACTATGTTTTAGAAATGTTTGCATATCCATCTGGGAAATTACATGCAGGACATTTGAGAAATTATACTATAGGGGACGCTATTGCAAGATACAAAAAAATGAAAGGATTTAATGTAATACATCCTTTTGGATGGGATTCATTTGGTCTTCCTGCTGAAAATGCTGCTATTGATAATGGAGCTAGTCCTGCTTTGTGGACAGCACAAAATATAGAAAATATGAAAAGACAGTTAAAATTAATGGGACTTTCTTATGATTGGGATAGAGAAATAGCAACTTATAAGAAAGAATACTATAAATTTAATCAAAAATTCTTTATAGATATGTATAAAAAAGGTTTAGTTTACAAGAAAAAATCTTATGTAAATTGGTGCCCTGATTGTCATACTGTACTTGCAAATGAACAAGTTGAAGATGGTAAATGTTGGCGTCATGGTAAAACGGATGTTATACAAAAAGAATTATCTCAATGGTATTTTAAAATAACAGATTATGCAGAAGAGTTGTTAAAAGGTCATGAAGAATTAAAAGGTCATTGGCCAGAACAAGTTTTAGCTATGCAAAAAAACTGGATAGGTAAATCTGAAGGTAGTCAAGTAAACTTTACATTAACATATGATGGTAAAGAAATTGAAATACCAGTATTTACTACAAGAGTGGACACAATATATGGAGTTACATATATATGTCTTGCACCAGAACATGATTTAGTTTCAAGTGTTATATTAAAAGAAAAACCTGAATTAAAAAATGAAGTTGATGCAATGATAAATGAAGATAAAATTTCAAGAGAAGCACAAGATAAAGAAAAAAATGGAATATTTACAGGATTTTATGTTAAAAATCCAATAAATTCTGAAATGATACCTCTATATATAGCTAATTATGTTTTAATGGATTATGGTACAGGTGCTGTAATGGCAGTTCCTGCTCATGATGATAGAGATTTTAAATTTGCTAAAAAATATAATTTGAGTGCCAAAGCTGTAATTAAGGCTAAAAATCCAGAATTTGAATTTGATGGAAGTCAAGCATATTTAGGTAAAGGAACGTTGATTAATTCTGGAGAATTTGATGGTTTATTCAATGTAGATTCAAAATCTGAAATAATAAAAAAATTAGAAAATATGGGTAAAGGAAAAGCTACCGTAAATTATAGATTACATGATTGGTTAATAAGTAGACAAAGATATTGGGGAACTCCAATACCTGTTATTTACGGAGAAGATGGTAATATGTATTTAGATGAAAATTTACCTGTAGAGCTTCCGACAGATATAAATTTTGATACAGGAGGTAATCCTTTAGAAACATCACAAACATTTAAAGAAGTAATACTTCCTAATGGTGTTAAAGGAATTCGTGAAACAGATACTATGGATACATTTGTTGATTCATCTTGGTATTATTTAAGATATTTAAATCCTCGTGATAAAGATAATCCTTTTGATAAAAATGATGCAACTAAAAATACTCCAGTTGATCAATATATTGGAGGAATTGAACACGCTGTAATGCATCTACTTTATGCAAGATTTTTCCACAAAGTATTTAGAGATTTAGGTTATTTAGATACAAATGAGCCATTTAAAAATCTTTTAACTCAAGGTATGGTTCTTGATTATTCATATTATTCAAATAATGAAAGAAGATATTTATTTAGAGATGAAGTAGAAATGAAGGATGGTAATCCTATAAGTAAAAAAACAGGTGAAATATTAGTTTCTAAACTTGAAAAAATGTCTAAATCTAAGAATAATGGACTTGATCCAGAAAGTATAATAAGAGAATATGGAGCAGATGCTACAAGACTGTTTTCTTTATTTGCTGCACCACCTGAAAAGGAATTAGAGTGGAATATGAATGGTGTTGTTGGAGCGTATAGATTTATTAATAGAATATATTTATTAGTTCAAGAAAATAGAGAAATATTAAATAAGAAATATAGTGAAACTATTGTTGAAAATAGAAATAAATATGATGAAAGTCTACAAAGAAAAACTCATTTAACAATTAAAAAAGTAACTGAAGGTATGGAGGATAATTTCCATTTTAATACAGCTATTGCAGCTATTATGGAGCTTTTAAATGAGTTGACTACATTTAAACAAAATGTTTTAGATATAAATGAAAAATCTTCAGAATCAGATAAAATATTTAAAGAATCAATGAAATCTATAATTTTAATGATTTCACCATTTTCACCACATGTTTCTGAAGAATTATGGAGAGAAATGGGTGAAGAAGGATATATATTTAATGCTAGTTGGCCTAAATTTATTGAGAAATTAACTATAAGTAATGAGGTAACTATAGCTGTTCAAGTTAATGGAAAATTAAGAGGAACTTTAGTTACTAAACTTGATTCAACAGAAAATGAGGTTTTTGAAAAAGCATTACAAATATCTAATGTATCACAATTTATAGAAGGTAAGGAAATTGTAAAAAAAATATTGGTAAAAAATAAGTTGTTAAATATTGTTGTTAAATAGAAAAAACTCTCCTAAGAGAGTTTTTTTAAAGTGAGGAGGATGAAAATGAATGGATAAAAGAGTGCGTTTGGCAGAATTAATAATGATAGTTGTGGCTATAATTTGGGGGACTGGATTTGTTGTAACTAAACTTGCTATGGATAATGGTATAGGAGTTTATTATTTATTATTTATACGTTTTTTAGTAGCAAGTATACTTCTCATGTTTGTTATATTTTTAAAAAAAATAAAGATAAAAAAAGAAATGCTACTTCCTGGAATTATACAAGGTGTTCTTTTGACTCTAGGATATAGTATACAAACAATGGCACTAAATTATACAACTCCAGCTAAAAATTCTGTTTTAACTGGATTAAATGTAATTTTTGTTCCGTATATTTTGTTGATTTTCTTTAGAAAAAAATTAGATATATTTACAATAATATCGTCAATATTAGCTTTTTTTGGAACCTTATTACTTTCAGGAAATATTTCAAGTTTTTCAGAAATTAATAAAGGAGATTTATTATCTATGTTATGTGCCATATTTTTTGCACTATATATTATTGTTATAGATAAATATGCTAATAAAATAAATGTTTTTGTTATGTCTTTTATTCAATTTTTTACAGTAATGATTTTATGCTTACTATTTTCTTTAACTAAAGGAGAAATTAAACAATTAAATAGTACTAGTTTGATCTCGATGATTTATTTAGGTGTTTTTGGTACTTTTGTTGCATATAATTTACAGATTATGGCTCAAAAAGTTTTAAGCGCATCAAGAACTGTTTTATTCTTATCTTTAGAGGTGGTTTTTGGAGTATTAATATCTATTATTTCTGGTTATGACAGTTTTAGTTTGAATATATTAGTAGGAACATTACTTGTATTTGCTGGTATAGTTATAGCAGAGACTAAACTTGATTTTATATTTAAAAAGGAGAAAAATGATGAATGATTTGAATAAAGAATTCGATGACCTTCTTTATAAAAGAAAAAAATGTCAAATTGAATCAAATGCAATAGAGGAAGTGGAAATTCTAAAAAAAATATGTGAATTAGCAGAAAAAATATATGGAGAAAAATCTGCAAAAAATATATATTACTTAAATGAATTAGGAGGTGCAAGTAAATATATAGGTGAATATGATTTGGGATTAAAAACTTTAGAGAAAGTACAAAATTTAGTTTTAGAATTAGAAGGTAATATGAGCGTTGCGTATGCAACTACTATATTAAATACTATAGAGGTTCTTAGATTTAAAGGAGAGCTAGAAAATCTTGAATCTATGTATTTAAAAGTGATTGATATATATAAATTAAATGGTAAAACTTTTTCTTATGAATTTTGTGGCGTATGTAATAATTTAGGACTGTATTATCAAAATGTAGGTAATATGGATAAAGCAATATACTATCATAAACAAAGTGCTAATATTTTACCTAATATGCCAGAACATATAGTAGAATATGCAACGACTTTAAATAATTTAGTTATTCCGTATAAAGAAAAAGGCGAGATGGATAAGGCTTATGAATGTTTAGAAAAAGCACAATCTATTTATGAAAAAACTTTAGGAATTAATCATGCAATGTATTCATCAACTTTAAATAATTTAAGTCTTTTAAAACTAGAGGAAGGTGATTTAGAGTCGAGTGCAAATATATTAGAAAAAGCATTAGTAATTGTAGAAAAATCTTTTGGTAAAAATAGTGTTAATTATTTAAATTTAGTTGAAAATATAAGATATATTAAAAGTTTGAAAAAAGATGAAAAAATAACTTTAGACATAGGAGAAGATGCTAGATTAATAGATAAGTCTAAAGAATTTACTAATAAATTATTATTACCCAAGATAAAAAAAGATTTACCTGAAGTTTTAGATAAAATAAATATAGCTTTAATTGGAGAAGGGTCAGAAGTTTTAGGTTATGATGATAAGTATTCACAAGATCATGACTATACTTTTATGCCGGTTATCTTTTTGAATGAAGATGATTTTGAAAAATATGCTATAAAATTAAAAAATATATTGCATTGTTTACCTTCGGAATTTTTAGGAATAAAACACGTGTATAGTGATGTTGTATCTGAAAGACGTGGAGTTCAAAATTTAAAAGAATATATGTATAAATATTTAGGTAAAGATGAGTATGAATTTACTATAGAAGATTATAAAAAAATACCTGAGTACATCTTTAAAATTTTGACTAGTGGAGATATATTTTATAAAGGTAATGACGATTTAGTTAATATATTAGAAAAAATAAAATATTATCCTGAAATTATAAGACAAAATAAAATGGCTACAGTTTGTACTAAAATAGCTCAATCTGGACAATATAATTATTTGAGATTGATGAAAAGAGGAGACTTAATAGGCGCAAATAAAGCTTTTAGTGAATTTATAGAAAATATTATTCATCTTGTTTATCTTTTAAATAAAGAATATATGCCTTTTTATAAATGGTATTCAAAAGGTCTTAAAGAATTAGATATACTTGGTGATTTAGTTTATAATCGTATAAATGAATTACTGCTTGAAAATTATGACATGTATAAAATGTCTAATAAAATAGAAGAAATATGTTATTTTTTAGTTGAAGAACTTAAAAAGCAAAAACTAAGTAATATTAAAGGATATTTTTTGGTAAACCATGCTATATTTATACAATCAAATATAGATGATGAATTTTTAAAAACATGGTCTCCATATGAAGATTAGGAGTTTATTATGGTAAGAGAAGAATTAATTAAAGAAATAATAGATAGAGAATGGGAAATGTTTTCTGTACTTAAAAATACAGGTGGTGTTGCAGAATGCCAAAATAATAAACCAGAGTTTATAATTATGCGTAGTGGGCAATGGGATAATTTACCTGATAAAATACTTGAAAGTTATAAACAAGATTTAATAGAAGCAAAGAAAGCAGGACGGAATTTATTGGAAGAAAAATATATAAGAATGATGGAATATTCAGCTCCTAGCGAGTTTGATGGTGTCAAACACTTACTTCCAAACATAAGTAATGGTTCTTTAACTTTGATAAAACAGATTGAAAAAATATATCTTGATTGGGGAGATGAGTTTGAAAATAAATTTCCTAAATTTTCTAAACTATGTAGACCCTTAAGAAGTTCAGGTGATATTCCTGAAAGAGCATCAGTACAAACTTATTTGATAGGAGAATTAAGTAGTTATTCGACCCGTACAGTTCTTTTTTATTTTGATTATGTTACACAATGTGTAAAAGAAGGAAAAAATTTAATATATATAACTCATAGTGATGTTGTTAAACAAAAAGGATTTAATTCAATAGAAGAAGTTGAAGCTGCACTTGTTTAGTTGTACTTGTTATATATTTTTAAATATGATAGAATTAAGTAATAAAGAATAATTTTAGGAGGAGTAAATATGTTAGATATTATATTACCTGATGGTTCAAAGAAATCAGTAGAAAGTATGAGTGTTATAGAATTTGCTAAAACTATATCAACATCTTTAGCAAAAAAAACTGTTGGTGCAATATTCAATGGAGTTCAAGTAGATGTAAGTTATATAATAAATGAATCAGGAGAATTAGAGTTAATAACAACAGATACTAAAAAAGGGCTAGAAATTTTAAGACATAGTAGTGCTCATGTTATGGCAGAAGCTGTATTAAATTTATTTCCTAATACTAAAGTTACTATAGGGCCTGCTATAGAAAATGGTTTTTATTATGATTTTGATACAGAAAGACCATTTACTGAAGAAGATTTAGTTAATATAGAAAAAGAAATGAAAAGATTGATAAAATTAAATTCGAAATTTATAAAAGAAGTTTGGGATAGAGAAAAAGCCCGTAAGTATTTTGAAGAAAAAGGTCAAAGTTATAAAGTAGAAATATTAGATTCATTAGAAGGAGATGAATTTGGTATATATACACAAGGTGAATTTACTGATCTTTGTAGAGGTACACATTTACCATCAACTGGATATATTAAAGCTTTCAAATTATTGAATTCAGCCGGAGCTTATTGGCGTGGAGATTCTAAAAATAAAATGTTACAAAGAATTTATGGTATAGCTTTTTATTCTCAACAAGAATTAGATGAATACATAAGACAAGTTGAGGAAGCTGAAAGACGTGACCATAGAAAGTTAGGAAAACAATTAAATCTATTCTTTATAGATGAACATGGACCTGGATTCCCATTTTTCATGCCAAAAGGAATGAGATTATTTAATAGATTACAAGAATTGTGGAGAATAGAACATAGAAAACAAGCTTATGATGAAATAAGAACACCGATAATGTTAGATAAAGAATTATGGGAAATATCAGGACACTGGTTTAACTATAGAGAAAATATGTATACATCAGAAATTGATGAAAAAGTATATGCGATAAAACCTATGAATTGTCCAGGTTCTATAATTGCTTATAAAAACACTTTACATTCATATAAAGATTTACCATTAAAATATGCTGAAATGGGACATGTTCATAGACATGAATTCAGTGGAGCATTACATGGTCTAATGCGTGTTAGGGCTTTTGTTCAAGATGATGCTCATGTTTTCTGTACACCAGATCAAATAAAAGAGCAAATTAAAGAAATAATAACACTTTATGATAAATATTATAAATTATTTGGATTTGATTTCCATGTAGAATTATCAACTAAACCAGAAAAAGCAGTTGGAGATAATGCTGTTTGGGAAATTTCAGAAAAAGCTTTAGAAGAAACTCTTAAAGAAGCAGGAATAGATTATAGAATAAATCCTGGGGATGGAGCATTCTATGGTCCTAAGATAGACTTTAAAATGAAAGATTCTATAGGTAGAATATGGCAAACAGGAACAATACAACTTGATATGAATTTACCTGAAAGGTTTGATATGTCTTATGTTGGTAAAGATGGAGAAAAACATAGACCAGTTATGATACATAGAGCTATGTTTGGGTCTATGGAAAGATTTATGGGAATATTGATAGAACATTATGCTGGTGCATTCCCTGTTTGGCTTGCTCCAACTCAAGTTAAGATATTGACTATTTCACAAGAACAAGTTCCATATGCAGAAAAATTATATAGAGAATTATTACAAAAAGGTATCGATGTAGAATTAGATACTAGAGATGAAAAAATAGGATATAAGATTAGAGAAGCTAATGCTGAACAAAAAATACCAGTTCAATTGGTAATTGGTAAAAATGAAGTTGAAAATAACCAAGTTAATGTTAGAAGATTTGGTTCAACTGATAGTGAAACAATTGAAAAAGATAAATTTATAGAAGATTTATTAAAAGAAATAAATGTTAAATTTTAAACATCTTTAAGGAGGTTAACTATGAGTAGAGGATATTATAGTAGTGTTGAGTTGGAATATGAAATATCAAAGAAAATACAAGGATCATATTTTTGGATGGGTATAGGTCTTTTAATAACATTTGGAATTATGTTTTTAGGATTATATAATTCTAATTTAGCTGAATTTTCTATTGGATTTTCAAGAATTTCTTTTTTAATAATGATAGCCCTAGTATTTGGTATGGGATATGGAATTAATAAAATGAGTGCAGTTGCATTAAAAATTATGTTTTTAGGATATGCTGTTGTTTTAGGGATAACATTAATTCCTATAATGTATGCTTATAATACACTTAGTATATTAAATGTTTTTTTAGGAACTTCAACAATGTTCTTTGTTATGACGATCTATGGAATATTTACTAACAGTAATTTAATGAGTTATACTAAATATTTATTTGGAGCAATAATAGGTATAATAGTTATGTCGATATTGAATATTTTTTTAAGAAATAATAGTTTAGATATAGGAATATCAATTATTGGTTTATTTATATTTATGATATATACAGCAGTAGATACACAAATTATTAAAAATAATATGATTTATCTTTATGAAGAAGGACAAGAAGATATTATTGAAAAAGTTCAAATATTAGGAGCTCTTAATTTATACATGGATTTTATAAATATGTTCTTGTATTTATTAAGACTATTTGGAAGATCAAGAGATTAAAAATATGGATTACTCTTTGGAGTAATCCATGTTTTTTTATATAATTCCTTTTGGAAGGAATATTTTGATTTGATAAAATAGTATTACCATTACTTCTTATAGTTGCGTATACTATATATATTTGGTTTTGTATTTATATTATTTATTAAAAATATATGACATAATTTTTAATATTTTCTATTTTTTTATAATTTTCTAAGTGGTCTTTAGATGTTTTTTTTAATTGAAATTTCAAATATTTTTATCTAAAAAATGAATATTAATAACATTGATTATAAATATTTAGATAATATGGCATTTTATTTATTTTATTATAAAATTCAAAAATTAAAAATATTTTGAAATTAAACATAGTATAAATAAAGGATTATAATAAAAATATTAAAAAAAATCAAAAAAAAGCAAAAAAAGTAGTTGACAATAAGAGATAAGATATGGTAATATAGATATTGTCCAC
>CAURNT010000003.1:0-94932 GCA_963526495.1 uncultured Streptobacillus sp.
CAAATGCAGTTACTGAAAATAAAATAGCAAATGATGCAGTAACATCAGCAAAAATTCAAGATGGAGCAGTAACAAAAGAAAAACTATCTAACTCTTTAAAAACTAAGATTGCTGAAATCGATAATAAAGCAAATATTGATGCTACAAATATAGACACGGATAAATATATATCTAAATTAAATGAAGGAGTTAATATAGATACTCCAACAGGTAAATTAGTTAAAGATAGTGATCTTAAAAAACACTTAGATTTAAATTACTATACAAAGTCAGAAGTTGATCGTATTAGCTCTAAATCAGATGTTGCACTTAGTGGAGTTGCTAATGCAGTTGCAATGGCTAATTTACCACAAGTATCAAGTTATAATGATTATAGACATATGGTTTCGGCTGCTTATGGAAACTATGAAGGTCAAAGTGCTATATCTGTTGGATTAAGTGGAATATCTCAAAATAATAGAGTGACATATAAAGTGTCAGGTTCACTTAATACAAAAGGGAAATTAGCATTAGGAGCAGGTATAGGAGTAATGATAGGTAAAGTTAAAACACCTACTATTGAAATGCCTACATCAATAAAAGATAAACTTGAAAAATCTGAAAAAGAAAGACAAGAAATGCAAGTTAAATTATCAGAACAAAAAGAAATGGTAAACAAACAAGCAGAACAAATTAAAGATTTATACGAAATAATAAAAGGGTTAAAAGAAGAATTGAAAAAAAGATAATTTTAAATAATCCTTTATTGTGAATAATACACCATTTAACTCTTATGAGTTTAATGGTGTATTTTATTATATTATTAAATACTGAAAAAATTTTTAAATAATGTTTTTTATAATTTATTTCATTATTAATACAAATATTTATTAGAATTTCATAAATTTATCTTGTAAAAAGTAAAAATTATAGTACGATATTGTTAGAAATATATAAAGAATTTATTTTAGAAAAAAATAAATAATATTTATAATAATTTTAATTAAGGCATGTGATTATAATATTTTATAATCACATGTTTTTTAATTAAATAAAATTTGGGTAACGATTGACGGTTGATTGGTATTCTTGACAATATATTAATTTTGGAGTATTATTATTAATAATAATTGGGGGGGTGAAAATTTGGTGAGTGGTGAAACTGATATAAATGAAATAAGTTTATATCTTATTAAAATTAAAAAATTATTATCTAGTGGGAAGTATGATTTTGTACCAAGGAAGAAGAATTTAGACTCTTTATCAACGTTAGGTTTTACAATAGAAGATGTTAAAGATAGTATTTTTGAATTAGTTGAAGATGATTATTATAGTGGACCTGAAGAAGATTATGATAAAGATAAAATTGGTAAAATATGGGTATTTAAGAAAAAACTAGAAGGTTATAAATTTTATATTAAATTAAAAATTGTAAGTGAAGATAATAATGATATTTTAAGATGTATTAGTTTTCATAAAGACAAATATAAGGAGGGTGGAGATGAAATATTGTGAAATGTGTGATAGTAATTTTGAAAAAAAAATAATAACGAAAAATGAAATTTTTAAAGTTTTTGATGATGAAATTGAAGTAGAAACACAAGTATTAACTTGTGGAAATTGTGGAAGTGATATATATGATGAAAATCTTGATAATAAAACACTTTTGAAAGTATATAATGAATATCGGAAAAAACATAAATTATTATTACCAGATGAAATAAAAAATATAAGAGAAACTTATGGATTGAGTCAAACATCTTTTTCAAAACTTTTAAATTGGAAAGATAAAACGATTCAAAGATATGAAAGAGGAGCTATTCAAGATAAAATTCATAATAGTCTACTTTTATTTTTGAAAAAACCAGAAAATATGAAAATGTTTATTGAACAAAATGAAATAAATTTAGATGAAGAGCAATTAACTATATTAAATAAAAAAATAGATGAATTAATATATAATAATAAAGAATCTAATCTATATGATTATTTTTTAAAAATGCCATCAATTGAAAATGGATTTAAGTGTTTTGATTATGAAAAAATTAAAGGTATGGTTTTATTTTTTGCTAATAAAAATAAAAATTTATTGAAAACAAAATTAATGAAATTATTAAATTATTCAGATATGATATTTTATAAAGAAAATTCAATTTCTATGTCGGGATTAAGTTATCTACACTACCCTTTTGGTCCAGTTCCAGAAAATTTTGATATTTTAATTGGATTATTAGTTAAAGATAAGATAATAAATGTAAATGTTGAATATAATTCTAATTATGAGTCGCATCAAATTATTCCCAATTTTGATAATTATAATAAATATATTAATGATGATAAAGAATTAGAAGTTTTAGAAAGGGTATATATTAAATTTAAAAATTTCACTTCTTCACAAATATCTGATTATTCACATGAAGAAAAAGGATATTTTTCAACTAAAAAAGATGAAATAATATCATTTGAGTATGCTCGATATATAGATTTAGATAGATAATTAAATAGAGAGGTAAGTCTCTCTATTTTAATTTAGGAAGTGAAAATAATCTTATATATTTGTTGTAATTCTATACTTAAATATGGTAAAATTAAAGTAATATAAAGAGTTAGGAGTAAGTAATTTCAAAGTGCTTTTAAGGAGCTTTTTGATGTTATTTGCTCACTCTTTAAAAATTAGGAGGTATTATGTTTGATAAAAAAACTTATAAATTAAATGCAGGTAATGAAATAATTACTGTAGAAACTGGAGAAGTTGCAAGACAGGCAGGAGGGTCTGTTTTAATTAGTAAAGGAGATACAACATTATTAGTTACGGCAACTAGAAGTAAGGATGTTAAGGAATGACAAGATTTCTTCCCATTAACAGTAGACTATATTGAAAAATTCTATTCAACTGGTAAATTTCCAGGAGGTTTTATTAAAAGAGAATCTAAGCCTTCAACAGAAGAAGTTTTAATTTCAAGACTTATAGACAGACCTATAAGACCTTTATTCCCAGAAGGATTCTTTAATGGAGTTCATATTGTTGTAAACGTTATATCTTTTGACGGTGTAAATATGCCAGAAGATATAGCAACAGTAGGAGTTTCATTTGCTTTAGGATTATCTGATATTCCATTTGCAGGACCTGTAGCAGGTGTTACAGTTGGATATATTAATGGAGAATATGTTTTAAATCCTAAAGGAGAAGATAGAGAAAATACTAAAATATATTTATCAGTTGCAGGTACAAAGACTGCTGTAACTATGGTTGAGGCAGGATCTAGTGAAGTTACAGAGGAAGAAATGCTAGGTGCTATAATATTTGGACATGATAATATTAAAAAATTATGTGAAGAACAAGAAAATATATTAAATGAATTAAATATTGAAAAAATGGAATTTGTAGCTCCAGTTGCTGATGAAAGAGTTAGAAACTTTTTAGATCAATATGTTGGAGAGTTAAAAGAAGCTATACTTGTTCCAGGAAAACTTGAAAAATATGAAGCTATAGATAAGTTAGAAGAATCATTACTTGAAGTATTTAAGTTTAATATGGCAAAAGAAATTATGAGTAGAGAATTAACTGAAGAAGAAAAATTAGCTGAATTAATAGGAGCTTCTAAAACTAAATCACTAGATACTTTAGTTAAAGAATTTAAAAATTATTACCACGATTTAGAAAAGAAAATAGTAAGAGAATTAATAATATTTGATAAGTATAGAGCAGATGGAAGAAAGATTGATGAAATTAGACCTCTTGATGCAAAGGTAGATATATTAAAAATGCCACATGGATCAGCCCTATTTACTCGTGGAGAAACACAAGCTTTAGTTACTGCTACATTAGGATCTAAAGAAGATGAACAAATTATAGATGGAATAGAAGGGGAATATACTAAAAAATTCTTCTTGCATTATAATTTCCCACCATTTTCAGTAGGAGAAGCAGGATTTATGCGTGCTCCGGGTAGAAGAGAATTAGGACATGGGAATCTTGCTGAAAGAGCCCTAAAAGCTGTAATGCCAAGTATTGATGATTTCCCATATACAGTAAGGGTAGTCTCAGAAATTACAGAATCTAATGGTTCATCATCTCAAGCTTCAATTTGTGGAGGATCTCTTGCTTTAATGGCAGCAGGTGTACCTATAAAGGGAACTGTTGCAGGTATTGCTATGGGATTAATTAAAGAAGGTGATGATTTCACAGTATTAACAGATATACAAGGATTAGAAGATCATTTAGGTGATATGGACTTTAAAGTTGCAGGAACTAGAGAGGGTATAACTGCTATACAAATGGATATTAAGATAGAAGGTATTACAAGAGAAATAATGGAGATAGCATTAAAACAAGCACATAGTGCTAGAATGCACATAATAGATGTTATGGAAAAAGCAATACCTGAACCAAGAAAAGAATTACATGCTAATGCACCTAAGATAATTAATTTAAAGATTTCACCTAATAAAATTGCAGCTCTTATAGGTCCTGCTGGTAAAACAATAAAGGCAATAATAGAGGAAACTGAAGTTAAAATAGATGTAGATGATGATGGTCGTGTAGCTATATTTGGTACAGATATGGATAAAATGAATAGGGCTTTAGAACTTGTAAAACAATATACATTTATTGCAGAAGTAGGACAAGTATTTAAAGGTCGTGTTACAAAATTAGCTAAATTTGGAGCTTTTGTTGAAGTCGTGCCAGGAACTGAAGGATTACTTCATATATCAGAAATTAGTAACAAGAGAATAAAAGAGGTTGAAGAAGTTCTTAAAGTTAATGATATTGTAGATGTAAAAGTAATAGCAGTTGAAGATGATAAATTTAGTTTAAGTATGAAAGCATTGTTAAAAAAAGAGGAGGAATAAAATGAAAAATTTAAATTTACCAAATAAATTAACAGTTTTAAGATTAATATTAACACCAATTTTAGTATTTCTTTTATTATTAAGATTTGGTTATATAGATTCTAATGTAGTTTTAAGAAGTGGCTTTTTATCTATTCTTTCTTCGGCTATACTTTATTTAAGTACAGTAATATTATTTATTTTTATATCATTAACTGATTTTTTTGATGGATACATTGCAAGAAGAGATAATTTAGTAACTAATTTTGGTAAATTGATGGATCCAATAGCAGATAAAATATTTGTATTTTCAATATTGATAGTATTAGTAAGATACAATTTATTATCAGTATGGTTTGTTTTAATCTTACTTTCTCGTGAATTTGTTGTTGTTGCCATTAGAACACTAATAGTAGAAAATGGTGGAGAAATAGTGGCTGCGTCAAATGTTGCAAAATTAAAAACTGCTACACAAATGCTAGCCATCTTATTTATTATATTATTTTCATTTGGTAAAATAGCTAATAGTATAGTAATGTTACCATCAGTAATATTATCTTTAATATCTATGTATGAATATTACAAAATGGGTGAAATTTATTTATGGAAGGATAATAAATAGTGGAATTTAAGAAAAGTATAAATGAAGTATTAAAAGAGCAAAATGTAAATAGTAAAGTTGGTCTTTCGGATTCAGAAGTTAATGAAAGACTTCAAAAATATGGAGAAAATAAATTAGATGAAGTTAAGAAAAAAACTTTACTCCAAAGGTTCATATATCAACTTAAAGATGTAATGATATACGTACTTTTAATCGCCTCTGTAATAAATGTAATAGCTCATGGAATAGATGGGTTAACAGAGGCAGTTATAATACTTATGGTAGTATTAATTAATGCTGTTGTGGGAGTAGTTCAAGAATCTCGTGCTGAAAAAACTTTAGAAGCTTTAAAAGAATTATCTACTCCACGTGCTATAGTAAGAAGAAATGGTGAAGTTATAGAAATAGATTCTAAAGAATTAGTTCCTGGAGATATAGTAATAATAGATGCAGGTAGATATATACCAGCTGATTTAAGATTAATAGAAACACAAAATTTACAAGTTGAAGAATCAGCATTTACTGGAGAATCGCATGCAGTTAATAAAGATGCTAATTTTATAGCACAAGACCATAATATACCTATGGGAGATAAAATAAATCTTGCATATTCATCAACTCTTGCAACTTATGGAAGAGGAGAAGGAGTAGTTATAGGTACAGGAATGAATACAGAAATTGGGAAGATTGCTAAAGCCTTAACGAGTGAAGATGATAATGAAACACCACTTCAAAGAAAATTAGATATTTTAGGTAAAACATTAGGATATATTGCAATGATTGTATGTTTTGTAATATTTATACTTGGAGTATTGCAAGGTAGATCATCCCTTGATATGTTAATTACAGCTGTTTCATTAGCAGTTGCAGCTATTCCTGAAGGTCTAGTTGCAATAGTGGCTATAGTTCTTTCAACAGGTGTAACTAGAATGTCTAAAAATAATGCAATAGTTAAAAGGCTTCCAGCTGTTGAAACTTTAGGTTCTGTTAATGTTATATGTTCAGATAAAACTGGAACTTTAACACAAAATAAGATGACAGTAGTACAAGAGTATAGTTTAGCAAGTAACAATGATATTTTAAGAAAAGGTTTAATGCTTTCATCTGATGCAACAGAAATAATAGGAGATCCAACAGAGATAGCTCTTGTTGTTAATGCTATAAAACATGGATTTAATCAAATAGAATTGAATAACAAGTATAAAAGAGTTAATGAATTTGCTTTTGATTCAGATAGAAAATTAATGTCAACACTTCATGTAAATGGAGATAAATATATTAGTTATACTAAAGGAGCAATAGAAGATATTATAAATATTTCTAAATATATTTTAGTTGGTGATGAAGTAGTTGAATTAACAAAAGAATATAAAGAAAATATATTAAGTAAAAGTATAGAAATGTCAAATAAGGCATTAAGAGTTTTAGGATTGGGTTACAAATTATCTGATAGATTTTTAGAATCAAATGAACTTGAAAACAATTTAATTTTAGTTGGAATAGTAGGTATGATAGATCCACCTAGAGAAGAAGTAAAAGCTTCTATTTCAAAAGCTCAAAAAGCTGGTATAAAAGTAGTTATGATAACAGGAGACCATAAAAATACAGCAGTTGCAATAGCTAAAGAATTAAATATAGCAAAAAGTATAGAAGAAAGTATTACGGGACCTGAAATAGATAAATTAGATGAAAAAGAATTTTTTGAAAATATAGAAAAATATTCTGTATTTGCAAGAGTTTCACCAGAGCATAAGGTAAATATTGTTTCAGCTCTTAAAGCTAAAGGAAATATAGTATCTATGACAGGAGATGGTGTTAATGATGCACCATCATTAAAAAGAGCGGATATAGGTGTTGCAATGGGAATAACAGGGACTGATGTTTCAAAAGGTGCAGCAGATATGATATTACTTGATGATAATTTTACAACTATAGTTGAAGCTGTTAAAGAAGGTAGAAATATATACAATAATATTAAAAAGACTATAATGTTTTTACTTTCATGTAATTTAGGTGAAGTAATTTCTATATTTGTAGCAACTTTATTTGCTTTTCCAACTCCACTTGTAGCAACTCAATTATTATGGATTAATTTAGTAACGGATACTTTACCTGCAATATCTTTAGGATTAGATCCAGGTAATGATGATGTTATGAATGAAAATCCTCGTCCAGTAAGTGAAAGTTTCTTTGCAAAAGGAGCTGGACTTCGTGCTATAATAGGAGGAACATTAATAGGAGTATTTACTTTACTTGCATTTATCATAGGACTTATAGAAAAAGATATTACTACTATTTCTGCAATGCGTATGGCAAGTGTTGAGGCTTTAACACATGCAAGAACTATGTCATTTATTGTTTTAACTGTTTCGCAGTTATTTTATGCATATACAATGAGAGTTGATAATGTATCAACATTTAAAATAGGAATATTTAAAAATAAATATTTAAATATATCTGTAATTATTGGTTTAGTTTTACAGATATTATTGATAAATACAACAGGAGTAGCTAAAATATTTAATGTACAAAGTTTAAATATATCTGATTGGGATATAGTTATAATATTTGCTTTGATACCTTTTGTAATTAATGAATTAATTAAAACATTTGTGAAATTTGAAAAATAAAAAGAGGTGTATTATGAGGAAATATATATATATATTAAGCACATTTTTATTTTTATCTTGTTTTAATCAAGTATCTAAAATAGAAAAAGTAGAAAATAGTAGTGCTGAGGATATAGAAGTTGAAATAGTTAAAAAAAAATCCTCATATTTAAATAATAATTTAATATTACAAAATAATAATTTAAAGGAAAATTTTTCTGAATACGAATTAGATGAATTTAAGGCTATGAATATATCGCCAACAGAAGTGATAAAATTAATAAAAAAATCAAAAGAAGGAGATGTTGTGGCAATCAATACTCTTTCATATGTTTATTATTTAATAGAAGATAATGTTAAATTGAGAGAAGTATTAGAAATGGGATCAAAATTAGGAAACACAGATTCCATATTTAATTTAATATTGCTTGAAATAGAAGATTTTAATTATGATGAAGCTCTTAATTTAATTTCTAAATTACCTAAGGGATATAAAAGTAACGAAATTAAAAATATTAAAATAGAAATATATTTAGATAAGGCTACTCAAGGATTAAGAAAAAAAAATAATAATGAAGTATTGGTTAATTTAATTAAAGCATATAATTTGGGTCAAAAAGAGTTGGATTATGAAATAGCTAAAATTTATAAAACAAGAAAAGATATTTCAAATACATTGAAATGGTTAAATTTATCTGCAAAAAGAAATAATATTATAGCAATAAAGGAATTAGCTATAATGTATTCTAAAATGAATGATACACAAAATGCTATAAAATTTTATACTATATTATATAATAACGGAGATATTGAATATGCTAAAAATATATTTAATGAGTATACAAAGACTTTGGATAATAAGAATATAATAAAATGGTATAATATATCTAAAAAATTAGGTTTGATTAAAGAAAATTCAGAAATTGAAAAATTAATTGAACTATATGAATAGGAGAAATATGAAAAAAATATTTACATTCCTTATAATTTCTAGCTTTATTTTTGGATATTCTGATAAATTTAAGGAAAATATTACATATAATATGGCAAATATACATAAAAGTAATTTTAAAATTTATAAAACTTTGTATATAGGTGATTCAAAAGGTAATAAATATTATTCATATCAAGAAAATAAGTTAAATCCATTAGCTTCGTTAACTAAACTAATGACAGCTCAAATAATATTTGATGATA
This sequence comes from uncultured Streptobacillus sp., assembly GCA_963526495.1. Classification (GTDB taxonomy): domain Bacteria; phylum Fusobacteriota; class Fusobacteriia; order Fusobacteriales; family Leptotrichiaceae; genus CAURNT01. Next base: position 9,220 of record CAURNT010000003.1, read on the forward strand.
TAAATAGTGGTAAGTATTCTTTAAATACTAATGTTAATGTTGTTGAAGATGCGATTCAAATTCCTTATGGTTATAGGATAAAAAAAGAAGATGTATACACAGTTGAAGATTTATTGAAATTACTTTTAATAAATTCTTCAAATTCAGCAGCATATCAATTAGCGTATTTATCTGGTGATGGAGATATAAATAATTTTGTTATAAAAATGAATAATAAAGCAAGAAAATTGAAATTAAATTCATTAAGGTTTTATACTCCACATGGTCTTCCACCAACTGATAGTAAAAGAAAAATGGATATAGGAAATTCACGTGATATTTATAAATTAGCAATTAATTCATTGAAATATAAAGGAATATTAGAAATAACTTCAAATAGTATTGTGGTGTTAAGTAATGGAACTAAAATAAAATCAACTAATCCTTTAATTGAAAAATATTCTGAAGTTAAAGGACTTAAAACAGGATATCACAGTAAAGCAAGATATAATATAGTGTATTATATGGATTTTGGAAAAGAAAAAATAGTTTCAGTTATTCTTGGTTCAAATACATCTGAATTACGTTCAAATGCAGGAATTAAAATAATTGAAACAATGAAAGGATTAAAATGAAAACATATTTATTTAAAATAGGTAATTTTGAATTAAGAATATATTCATTAATGTATATAATATCATTATTTTTAGCTATATTTATAGCTAAAAGAGATAAAATTGCCCAAAAAAGAGGAGTAGATTCTAATAAAATAGAAGATTTTGCATACAATGAAATAGTTTTTGGTTTAATAGGAGCTAGATTGTACTATGTATTATTAAGATGGGATATATATAGTCAAAATATGAGTGAAATTATCAAGGTTTGGCATGGAGGACTTGCAATACATGGTGGTATAATTGGAGGATTAGTTGGTGCGTTTATATTTGCAAGAAGAAATAAATTAAATGTTTGGGTTTTAACTGATATGGCAGTTGGACCTTTAATATTAGGACAAGCTTTAGGTAGAATAGGAAATTTTGCAAATGGAGAAATACACGGATTTCCAGTAATAACTCCTCTAAGTGTAATTTTAAAAGGTAATTTTAATACTTGGTGGTCAGAATTTCAAAAAATGACTTTAATAGAACAGTTAAAGTTTAAAGAACTTGTACCTTGGGGTATAGTTTTTCCAGAAAATACACCAGCTGGTAGTGAATTTCCCAATATGAAATTACATCCAGCTATGTTCTACGAAATGATACTTAATTTTATAACTTTTATTTTAATATGGTTTGTATTTAGAAAAAAAGAGTATAATAGAGGTGTACTTTCTATGATATATATTATATCTTATGGAATTATTAGAATAATAGTTAGTACATTTAGAACAGAAGATTTGTTACTTTATGGTATAAGAGCTCCTTATATAATAAGCACAATAATGATTTTAGCTGGAATTGTAGGTATATTTATATTTAATAAAACAAATGAAAAAACTAAATAATAAATATTTAAAAAGGAATTACATAGAAAGAATATATTGTAATATTATTTCAAATTGTAATTCCTTTTATATTATTTCTTAAATTTATTATTTGAATCTAGAAAATTTTGTAAAATTATAGTTGCTGCAACCATATCCACAACTTTTCTTCTTTCTTTACCATTTTTTTTAGAGAAATTTTTAAGATAATATTCAGCTTCTTTAGTTGTATATCTCTCATCAACGTAGTAAACTTTAAATTCTTTTCCAATTAACTCTTTTAATTCGGTTATAAATTTTTCTACTTTTTCAACTTGAATAGCATTTTGTCCATCTTTAGTCTTAGGTTGACCTACAACAAGAGCACAAACTTTTTCTTCTTTAATAATTTCATAAATTCTTTGAAATGGATTTATTTTATTTCTATCTATAACTTCATAACTTGATGCAAACATACCAAGAGCATCAGTTTTTGCAACACCTATTCTTACATCTCCAATATCAAGACCTAAATAAGTATTCATTTATTATTGCTCCTCAATATATTTTTTAACTTCAGCTATTGCTTCATCTATTTTAGAAATATCTTTACCTCCGGCTTGTGCAAAGTCAGCTCTACCTCCACCTTTACCGTTAGTTATACTAGAAGCTAATTTTACTATATTTCCAGCATTAAATTTATCAGTTAAATTTTTTGTTACTCCTGATACAAATATAGCATTATCATTACTAGATGCAAACAATATTACAGCAGATTTTAAGTTAACTTTTGCAATATCAATTAATTCTTTAAGTTCATTTATTGATTTATTATTAAATTTCTTTATTAATACTTTTACATCATTAATAGTATAGGCTTCATTAACTAATTCTGATACTTCAAGTTCAGCTATTTTTGATTGTAGTTCTTTTATTAAAGAGTCTTTTTCTTTAATTTCTTCACGTGCTTTAGAAACGGCTATTTCAACATTAGCTGGACTAGTTTTAAAACTAGAAGATATATTATTTATTAAATTTTCTAAATTATTTACATATTCTAAACTTTTATGTCCAGTAATAGCTTCTATTCTTCTTACACCACTTGCTTTTCCTTGTTCAGATAAAATTTTAAATAATCCAATTTCACCAGTTGATCTAACATGTGTACCACCACATAATTCTATTGAATAATCAGAAATATCAACAACTCTTACAATATCACCATATTTATCACTAAATAGTGCCATTGCACCACGTTCTTTAGCTTCATTTATATTTTCATAATTTATGAATACAGGTAGATTTTTAAGTATTGCATCATTAACTATAGTTTCTATTCTCTTTAATTCATCAGTTGTTATTTGGTTATAGTATGAAAAATCAAAACGAAGACCTTCTGAGTTTACTAGAGAACCAGCTTGCTCTACTGTTGTTCCTAAAACTTCTCTTAAAGCTTTATGAAGTAGATGAGTAGCTGTATGATTTTTCATAACTTCTAGTCTATGTTGTTCATCAACTATTAATTTTACTTCACTGTTAACTTTAGGGATCTCACCTTCAATTAATTTAAAGTAATGTATGAATATATCAGACTTTTTAACTATATTAACTATCTCACCAACAAATCCATTTTTATCTTTTATTATTCCTTTATCTGAAACTTGTCCACCACTTTCAGCATAAAAAGGAGTTTCTTCAAATATAGCTTCAAATAAATTATCTTCATTTTCCTTTATATGTAATAATTTAGAATAAGATTTTAATGTATCGTAACCAACAAAATGAGTTTTTCCATGTTCTTCATAGAATTTTCCTATAAATTCATCTTTTATCATATCAGAAACAGAGTTTCTTGAGTTTTGTGATCTTTTAACTTGTTCTTCTAATTTTTCATTAAATTCATCTTCATCAACAGTAAATCCTTTACTTTCAGCTATAAGTTTTGTGAATTCAAAAGGGAATCCGTAAGTATCATAAAGTTTGAAAGAAAGTTCTGAAGAAATTTTATTATTCTTACTATTTTCAATTTCATCAAATAATATGTTAGTTCCAATTTTTAAAGTTTTAGAGAACTTATCTTCTTCATTTTTAACTATATTTTTTATATATTCTCTTTTTTCTTCAAGTTCAGGATAAGCCTCTTTCATATTATCTATTATTGTATCAACTATTTTGTATAAATAAGTTTCAGAATTATTAAATATTTTTTGATTTTCTAAAGCACCTGCACCGTATGCACGTCTTATTAATTTTTTAAGTATGTATCCACGTCCTTCATTAGATGGAAGAACTCCGTCACAAATTAAAAAAGTAGAAGCACGAAGATGATCTGCTATTATTTTAACAGAAGTTTTAGTAGTATCAGATTTAATATCTAATATCTTATTAATTACTTTAGTAATTGGAGTAAATAGGTCTGTTTCAAAATTATTTTCTTTATTTTGTACAACAGAGGCTATTCTTTCAAGACCTGCTCCTGTATCGATATTTTTTTCAGGTAAAGGGATAAGTGTTCCATCTTCTAATCTATTCCATTCAGTAAATACTAAATTCCATATTTCTAAAAATCTATTACCTTCATCTCCTGGTTTTGAATTAATTTCTTCGTTATTAGGACCCATATTTAATGTATCATAATATATTTCGCTACAAGGACCACAAGAACCAATTGGACCAGCAGCCCACCAGTTATCATCATCACCTAATCTAACCATATGATCTTCAGGTATTCCTATTTCATTAACCCATATATTGTATGCTTCATCATCTGTTAAATAAACAGAAACATAAAGTCTTTTAGGGTCTAATTTTAATATTGTAGTAATGTATTCCCAAGACCAAGCTATTGCTTCCTTTTTGAAATAGTCACCAAAAGAGAAGTTTCCTAACATTTCAAAGAAAGTATGGTGACGTGGAGTTACTCCAACATTTTCTAAGTCATTAGTTCTTATACATTTTTGATATGTAGTTATTCTGTTATATGGTGCTTTTTTTTCTCCTAAGAAAAAAGGTTTAAATGGTACCATACCAGCTACTGTTAATAAAAGTGTTTTATCATCAGGTATTAATGATGCACTTTCAAAATGTTTATGCTCTTTAGTTTTAAAAAAATCAACGAAACTTTTTCTAAGTTCATTTCCAGTCATTTTTACCACCTTATATATATTTTTTTGTTTTTTAATATGTATGATTATACCATAAATTGACTTATAATATCAAATAATATAGCCTGATGTTTGTAAAAAATTTCTAATTTTATATATGGTGGGGTATACTGTATTGAAAGGACTGAAAAAAATTTTAAAATTTAAAATAACAGGGAACTACAAAATTTAACTAAATTATAGAGAAATGATTTTTTAATAAGGTTTTAAAAATTTGAAAGGGAATTTTACTTTTAATAAATCGTTCCTTGTTTATAGAAGTGTAAAATAGTAAAATTTATATAATAATTAAAGTATTGAGAGGTATTGTTATGATTAAAGTAAGATCAACTTTGCCAGAATTTGTTCATAATATTATTATTTCAGATTCTGATTATTTTGATATAGAACCTGGAGGTATAGGGAATAGAATTTTCAAATATTATTTAGATAAAAAAATAATTTCTATTAATTTTGAAAGAGAAACGACTAAAATATTACAGTTTAATTTAGATAAATATAATGATGATATATTTATGGATGAATTAAAAAGAAGAGAATTTCAAACAATCTCTGATTTTATCAGAAGTTTATTTATTAATTATGTAAATAATTTGAGGACTACAAGAGAGAAAATAATTTTTCAAGATATATTTTCTCCAATAGAAAATGCAATCAATTTTGGAAAACAAATAAGTATAAAATATCATGGTAAAGTAAGAAGAGTTGATCCTTATTTTATAAAAGCATATGAGCAAGAAGGTAGATCTTATTTATTCTGTTATTGTTATAAATGTCAGGATTATAGAAATTATAAGATATCAGATATAAAAATAGTTTATCAACACGTTCAAAATAGGATAGAAAGAGATTCAGAATATATAGAAAATGTATTAAATAATTTTGATCCATTTTTGTCATATAGTAACAAGGTTAAAGTTTCTTTTACTGAAGAAGGATTGAGACTATATAAGAGAACACCTATGAATAGACCAAAACTTCTTGAAAAAAAAGATGATCAATATTTATTTGAATGTGATAATAAGTTAGCATTAGTATATTTTCCACAGTTCTATTCAAATGTGGAAATATTAGAACCTAAGGAATTACGTGAAGTATTTAAAAACAAACTGTTAGAAAATTTAAAATTATATAATTGATATATATTAAAATTTTAAAAATATAATATAGAATGAGGTGGGAAATGTATTTTAGTGAAGAAGAAAAAGAAAAAGGTATAGGTATAGTAAAACGGTTTATAATAAGCTATGCAAAAAATTGTAATAGTGAAAAACGTGAAGCTTTATTGGAATGGTTAAAAAAATAATTTAGAAGCGTTTTTAAAGAAGAAGCTGATGAAGGAATAAAAATAAGGTCTGAAAATATTTTAAGAGGAGTAGAACATTACTATAAAGAAAAACAAAAAGTACTTGAAAAAAAGAGCAAGGGATTAAGTAGTGAAAAAATAATTATTGATGAAATTGTAGAAGTTATAGAAAATGATGATTCTACTGAAGAAGGAATCAACAGATTGATGAAAGATAACTTCAAAACTTCAGTAGAAAAATCAGTAGAGGATTATATCTACGCTAAACCAAAAGATATTCTTAAAGAATTAACAAGATTGGAAGATAGTAACTTACATATATTAGATGTAATACCTAAAGTAAATGCTGAATTAAAATATGGTAAAGTAACAGTTAAACCTGAAGTTAGTGCTAAATTTGGATTTGGATTAAAATCTGATTTATTTAGATTAACTAATATTGAAGGTAAAGGTAAATTAAACGTAGAATATATGTGGTAATATATATGATTAGACCTCAGAAATGAGGTCTTTTTATTTACGAAAATATATTTTTGTATATACAAAATAGTCGATTTGATTAAAATGAATAAAAAAGTTGACAATAATAAAAAACGTTGATAAAATATACTTGAAAATAGTTAGGGAGGAAAAGTATGAAAAAATATATTTTAGGATTATTGGCACTAAATACTGTTGTTTCATTCTCAAATGTAACAGGGTATTTAAAATTTAATGGAGAAGTAAAAACTGAAAATGAAGTTACTAAAGATAGTACTGGAAATGTACAATTAGGTAAAGCTAAAGTACCTTTAAAAGGACAATTAGATTTAGGATTCTATTTAGATGAAAATAAAGATGTAACTTTATTTACTGGATTAAAACATAAAGATAAAAACCAAGCATATATAGGAGCTAGAGTAGACACTAAAATAGGAAATAACTCAAATTTAATTTTAAATACAATATATGCTGATCAAGATAAAGATTATTTAGCAGTTGAAGAAGCATTTAAAAACAGCTTAAGTGCAAAAAATGTATGGAGCGATGCAAAAAGAAAAGAATTAGAACAAGATTATAAAGAGCAAGATAAATTAGATTTTTATAAAGAAAATGGATATGTATTTGAAACTGAAAAAGAAGAAAATGTAGGAACTGATAAATATACAATAAATTCAAATGATAAATTATTATTATCAGCTATAGTAAATGGAAAAGCAGATAACTTCAATTATTCATTAGGAAGTATATATAACTTAAAAAATAGAGAAACTTTAAAACAAGATGGAACACCTTTAACAAGTAGACCTGTTTTATACAACAGAGTTGAAAATTTTGTTAAAGTTGGAACACAATTAGGAATATTTAATGTATCAGGTGAATTAGATCATACAATAGGAGATGTTAAAGATTTAGTTAAAGTTACTGATGTTGAAACTAAATTATTTGATGATAGTAGTATAGAAAATAACTTCAAATATGGTGGAAGATTAAAAGGGAATGTTAAATTAGGTATAGAAAGCAACGGATTTAGCGTATCTATTAAACCATTATTTGATCTATATACAGTACTTGAAAAAACACCTTCAAATTCTAATGCTGTAAGTGAAAGAGCATACAAAGTAGGAGTGGAAAATGAATTTAAATATACTGGTGTTAAAGATCTTGAAGTAAAACTTGGATTAAATTATAATGCGGAAGTAAGTAATATACCTATTAAAGAAGGTAAGAGTATTACTGATAGTAAATCAAAAATCATATATAAAGAAAATATAGGATTATTATTACATGCACCATCTGTAGTATTTGATGTTAAATATGAAAATTCTAACTGGACTGCATTTACTAAGAATAAAAATGCTACATACTTATTAAAAGCACAAGGTAAAACAAGTAGAAAACCAAACTACTTTAAACCAGAAGAAGAAGTAGTAGTTAAAGACTTATACAATGAATTTGAAACAAAAAATAAATTAGAATATAGATTTAATAATGGATTTAAAGTAAATGGAGTTTTAGATGACAAGTTTGCTATTAAATTTGGTGAAATTAAATCTAAAAATAATAAATACGGAATGTCTAAAGTTAAAAATCAATTAGTTACAGGACTTGGAGTTAATTATGCTTCATCTAATTTAAATAATGCATTAGATGTACGTTATAGATTAGATGTAGATCCAGGAAATTCTTTACTTCCTAAAGTTAACCAATTTGTTGATGTAGTATTTAATAATAGTTACCAACAAAAATTAGGAGAATTTAATTTAACTACTAGATTTGATAACTTTGGTGAATTTGGACTATATGATAAATTGGTATTACGTAAAGATGATAAATTTGCTTTTGAAAATAAGGCTAAACAAAATTCATATGTAGGTTCTGAACTTGCATTTAAATTAGGATATACAAAAGAAGCATGGTCAACAAGTGCTGAATTATTAGGAAGATACTATGGAAGCTTTGTTAAACCATTTGAAGGAGATTTAACTAAAGAACATAAAGGTGAAGTTGAATTAAAAACTAATGTAGAATATGCTATAAATTCTAATTACTCTATAGGAGCAGGACTTGATACAGATTATCTATATAACTTATCAAAAACTGAATTTGAAAGAAATAAAGAAGGAATGAATAGATTAGTTAAAGATAACTTTGAAACTTCAAAAGAAAAAACTGTAGTTGACTATATTGCTAAAAAACAAAGAGATATAGATAAAGAAAATGCAAGATTTACTACATATGGAACTAAACATATTTTAGATGTTACACCAAGTGTTAATGCTATAATTAAATATGGTAAAGTAACATTCAAACCTGAAGTTAGTGCTAAATTTGGAATTGCATTAGAAGGAAGCAATAAAGGTTTAAGAAATGTTGAAGGAAAAGGTAAATTAAACGTTGAATACGTTTGGTAATAAATTCTAAAATTTAATTTGAAACATATACTGAAGAACTGATAATTATACTTAAAAGTTTGGAGGTATATGTTTTTATATACTCACAATTTACATTTAATTATATTTGTTGTCAAATTTAATCTAGTTTTATAATTTTTATTTAATAATAGTTAAAATTAAAGAAAATAATAATAATTTGTTATTTATTAAAGATAAAATTTTTAAAGGCTATAGTTATATTATCTCTGTAGTTACAGGAAAAACTAAAATATGGACTGTAATACTTAATAGTTTAAGTAAAGATTTTTTGGAATAGGTGTAGATATAGTTCTGGAAAAGACTTTATAGATTGTAAAAAAACAGATGCTTCATTTTATAATAAGGATGGATATAAATATAGAGGGCAAAGTAAATTAGTTCCTTCAGATAAAATTAATGATGTTAGTAATAGTGTGGATAAGATTAGTCATGATGGAGTTTCTAGTAAATCTATTTCTAAAGGCATAATGAAAGAAATAACTGAAGATCTTCAAATGGTATGATATCTTCTGAAATAAATTTAAAAAATTAGTGTTGAAAAATTTAAGATTTGATTGTATACTGTAATGTAAGTGCTTGCATAGAAAGGAGCATATATGAAAAAGTCTACTATAAAAGATGTTGCTAAAATTGCAAATGTTAGTGAGGCGACAGTTTCAAGAGTTATGTCTAATAGTAATTTAATAAGTAATAAAACTAAAAAGAAAGTTATGGAAGTAGTTAGACAATTAGATTACTTTCCTAATTCTGCTGCTGTTTCATTAACTAAAAGTAAGAGTAATATATTAGGATTGGTAGTTGTTAGTTCTGCAAAAATAGAAAATCCTCTTCAAAATGATTATTACAATGAAATTATACCTTTTATTAGTAAATATGCTTTAGATTTAGGTTATTATACATTATATCTACAGTTTGAAAATAAAGAAGAGGCTTATGAAAATGTATATAGGTTAATTAAAAGTAATAGAATTGATGGATTGATTTTTCTTAATTTTATTGAAGATGAAGAACATATATCATATTTTGAAAAAATATCATTTCCATACGCAATAATAGGAACACCTAATAATAAAACAAAAGGGCTATGGATAGATAATGATAATATAAAATCTTGTTTTGATATTACAAATAAATTAATACAAAAAGGTAAGAAAAATTTATTGTTTATTTCTGGACCAAGTGATATGAGTGTTTCTGTTTATAGAAAAAAGGGATATTTAGATGCTCTAAAAAAGAATGATATAAATTTTGAAAGTGAAAATATTTTATCACTTCCTGAGTTTAGTTCAGATTTAGCATATAATAATGTTGAAAATTATAATAACATAGATAAAATTGATGCGATTATAACAACAGATGATATATTAGCTATAGGTGCTAAAAAGGCTATAGATAACTTAGGTTTGGATATAGAAGTAACAGGATTTAACAATTCTAAATTAAGAAGTTATTTGAATTATAAATTCACGACAGTTGATATTAAATATGATAAATTAGCTAAAGGTGTGATATATTTATTAACAAGTAAAATAGTAGAAAAGGAATTAAAATCTAATTATATAGTAGTAGAAAGTGAAATAATAGAAAGATAGGAGTACAATGGATAATTATAATTATAAAGATATAAACAAAGAAAGAAAAAGTGGAATCATAATGCATATATCATCATTATGGAGTGAGTATGGTATAGGTAATTTAGGAGAAGAAGCATATAAATTTGCAGATTTTTTAAAAGAGTCAGGTCAATGTTATTGGCAAATACTACCTATAGGGCCTACTGGATATGGAGATTCTCCGTATCAATCATTTTCATCTTTTGCTGGAAATCCATATTTTATAGATTTTAAAATTTTAGCTAGAGAGGGATACTTAAAGGAAGAAGATTTTAAAAATTTAGATTATGGTAATGATAGAGAAAGAGTTGATTTTGGTAAAATTTACACGACTAGAAATATAGTTTTAGGTATTGCTTATGAAAATTTTAAAAAGAGTAGTAAAGATAATGAAAAATATTTAAAATTTTTAAATGATAATTCTGATTGGATAGAAGATTATTCGCTTTTTATGGCTCTTAAAGAACATTTTGGTAATGTGTCATTTGAAGATTTTCCGAGTGATATAAAAAATAGGGAAAAAGAAGCTATGAATAAATATTCTAAAGAATTAGAAGATAGAATAAATTATCATAAATTTTTACAATTTAAATTTTTTGAACAATATATATCTTGGAAAAATTATGTTAATAGTTTAGGAATAGAAGTAATAGGTGATATGCCTATATATGTTGCTCCAGATAGTATGGAAGTATGGAAAAATCCTGAATTATTTATAAAAGATAAAGTTGGAGGTTGTCCACCAGATGGATTTAGTGCAGGAGGACAAAAATGGGGGAATCCAATATATGATTGGAAAAAACATAAAGAAGAAGACTTTAAATGGTGGATAAATAGAATAGAAAAAACTTTAAAATATGTAGATGTATTAAGAATAGATCACTTTAGAGGATTTGAATCATATTGGGCAGTTCCTAAATATGATGAAGATGCTAGAAATGGAGAATGGGTTAAAGCAGAAGGTGAAGCACTATTTGAAAAAGTTGAAGAAAAATTAGGAAAAATTAAAATAGTTGCAGAAGACTTAGGATATACTACAGTAGAGGTTGTTAAATTTAGAGAAAAAACAGGATTTCCTGGGATGAAAATGCTTCAATTTGCATTTGATCCTAATAATGAAAGTGATTTCATACCTCATCAAATAGAAAGAAATTGGGCTGTATATACAGGAACTCATGATAGTGATACAGTTAAATCTTGGTTTAATAAAGCAAATAAAGAAGAGGTTGAGTTTGCTAAAAAATATCTTCATTTAACAGATGAAAAAGATTATGTTTTAGGGTTTATTAGAGCTGCTTGGAGTTCGGTTGCAAATACAGCAATAGCTCAAATTCAAGATTTTTTAGAATTAGGAGATGAAGGTCGTATGAATACGCCAGCAACACTTGGGAATTGGTCTTGGCGTATAAAAGAAGAAAGTTTAACTAAAGATTTGAGTTCAAAAATTTATGATTTGACAAAAACTTATTCAAGATTAAATAAGGCGGTAACAAAAGATGAAGTATAAGATATACAATGGTGAATTGGGAGTAAAGTATAATAAAGAATATACGGAATTTAAGCTGTATGCTCCTAATGCTGTAAATGTAGACTTGATAATAGGACAAAAAATTTATGGTATGGAAAAAATTACAGAAATAGGCTTATTTCAACAAGTTTTACCTGGTGATTTTGAAGGTAAGAGATATCAATATCAAGTATTTACAGAAGATGAAAGATATATTACAACAGATCCTTATGCTATAGCTTGTGAAGTTAATAGTGGGAGAGGTATAATAATAGATAGAGAGAAAGCAAAAATTGATAATTTTGAAAGAATGGCAAGTTTTGAAAATCCACTTGATGCAATAATTTATGAAATATCAATTAGAGATTTTACGCAAACATCAGTTAATAAAGGAAAGTTTTTAGGTGTAATAGAAGAAAAACAATTAAATTATTTAAAAAAATTAGGGATTACACATGTTCAAATTATGCCTTTTTATGATTTTTCTGAAGAATCAGTTGATGAAAATAATCCAGAAGTAAGATATAACTGGGGATATGATCCGGTTAACTATAATATACCTGAAGGATCATTTGCAACTAATCCTGAAAATCCTTATGTAAGAATAAAAGAATTAAAGGAAATGATAAAAGTATTACATGAAAACGGTATTAGAGTAATAATGGATGTAGTGTATAATCATGTATTCGATGCTATGAGTCATAGTCTTTGGAAAACTATGCAAAAAGATTCGTTTAGATTTTATGAAAATGGAGATTTTTCTAATGGAAGTGCTTGTGGGAATGATATAGCAAGTGATAATCCTATGGTAAGAAAATATATAGTAGATAGTATTCTTTATTGGGCAAATGAATTTAAACTTGATGGGTTCAGATTTGATCTTATGGGTATACTTGATGTTGATACTATGAATGAAATAAGAGAAAAATTAGATGAAATAGATAAAGGTATTATAGTTCTTGGAGAAGGTTGGGATTTAAATACAAATCTTGATAAAGATAAAAAAGCTAATCAATTAAATGCTTATAAAATGCCAAGAATTGCTTTCTTTAGTGATGATATGCGTGATACTTTAAGAGGGTCTACTTTTGAAAAATTAGGTAAAGGTTTTGCAAATGGTGGAAAATCAGATGATAGATTAATAAACTCTATTAAAGGAGGTATTAATTTAAGAGGATATATTTCTCCAGATCAATTAATTCAATATGTTGAAGCTCATGATAATAATACTGTATTTGATCATTTTAGTATAACTAATTCTGAAGATAGTTTAGTTGATAGAATAAAAATGCAAAATATTGCTACAACTTTAGTTATTACTTCACAAGGAATACCTTTCTTACATGCAGGTCAGGAGTTCTTTAGAACAAAATTAGGGCATGAAAATTCGTATAATTTATCAGATGAAATAAATAAATTTGATTTTGATAGAGCTGAAAATTTTAAAGAAAATGTTCAATATATTTCTGAATTAATAGAATACAGAAAGAAAAATCCTTTATTTAAATTAAATAGTTTTGAAGAAATAGATAAAAAATTTAAATTATTAAAATTTAGTGATAGAAGCTTGATGTATTCTTTAGATAATAAAATTTTTGTACTTGTTAATAGTTCGGATAAAGCTATAAATTTTGAAATTGAAAAAGGTAATTATGAGATAATATTTAGTTCATTTAAAAAACAAAATATGAATATATTAATAGAAAATTTATTTGAAGTTTCAAAATATAACTGTGTTATTTTAGAAAGAAAATAAAATTATATAAAAAAATATAAAAAGGTATTGACATTCAAAAAAAACAAGGTATAATATATTGTTGTAAGCGATTGCATAAAAAAATTATAATTATAGAAGGTGGAAAGTTATGAATTTAAAGAAATTTGTTACTGGAACATTTTTAATGTTCGGTTTACTTTTATCATGTGGTTCAAAAAAAGAAGCAGCTGAACCAGTAAGCGGATTAAAAGGTGAAATTACTGTTCAAGTTGAAGAGGCATGGAAACCATATTATGAAGCAGCTATTGCAAGGGTTAATGAAAAAAATCCTGATGCTAAAATCAATTTAATGGTTAAACCATCATTTGATCATATTGATATAATTGACAAAACAGACTCAACTAACGCTGACGTAGCAGACGTATTTGCTGTACCTTTAGATAGAATGGAAGGTTTAGTAAGTAAAGATGTATTAGCTTCATTTGATGCTAAAGCTTTAGGTGAAAGAGTTGGAGGATTCGGAGACTTTGATAAAGGTCTTGGAGGACAATTAAAATTTGATGGAAACTATTTCGGATTCCCATACAATATTGAAACATTAATTTTAGGAGTAAATACTAAAAATGCTGCTGCAAACAATGTTGATTTAAAAAATATTGATTTTGCAACTTTAGATCCAAAAGTAGCTATGGTACCATTATTTAATGCTTGGTATGGTGTAGCAGTTACTAATGCATTTGATGTAGAATTATTAGGAAAAGATGGAGATAAATTTATGTCTACTTTAACTAATGATTTTGATAAATTAACTCCAGAACAACAACAAATGTTCCAAGGAATATTTGAATACTGGCAAAAATCAAACAAAGAAAAATTACCTATGTTTGATACAAAAGCTGTTTATGGATACATGGATGGATTATTTAAAGGTGGAAACACTGGTTCTGTAAGAATAATAGGACCTTGGGAAGTTGCTGCTGCTACTGAAATAAGTGGAACAGAAGACTTTGAAGTATTACCTTTAAATGCTGCTAAATTCGCTGGAAAAGAATTAAAACACTGGAAAGGTGGATGGGCTTTAGTTATTAACTCAAGAAATGAAGAAGATGCTGATAAAATGGCTCTTTCACAAGCAGTTATAGCTGAATTATTAAATCCTAAATTTGCAGGAGATTTATATAAAGCAACTGGTAAGATAATGCCTAATGTTACAAGAGATGAATATGCAAAATTAGATATACCTGAATTAGATAAGAAAGTTATATTAGCTGTTATAGATGGTTATGACAATGCTGTTGCAAGACCATTATTTAAAGAATGGGGACAAGTATGGGATACTTGGCAAAATTCATTAATTTCTTGGGATTCTAAGAAACCAGCTACTGTACAAGATGCATATAAAGAAGTTCAAGCAAGCTTTAATGCTTTATTAACTAATTTAAAATAAAACACGAAAGTAAGTGCTTGGCACTTACTTTTTTTTAAAAGGAAAACTATGAAATTAAGAAAAAAAACATTAAATATTTTTTTAGTTATATGTTTAGGAATAATAATATCTGAAAGTATGCTAAGTTTTTATTTAGTTAAAGATTTAGAATTATACGATGAATTTTTAAAATTAACAAATGCTAGTGATAAGGATTATATTACATTAGAAATGTTAAATTATTTTTCAGGTATTATTTTGTTTATAATATTTTCTATATATAACTATGTATTTTATGAAAAATTTAGGATAAATATACTTTATAAAGGAGTTTGGTCTTTATTTATTATTGGAAATATTCTTCTTAAAGTATTTGTACATTATCATAATAATATTTTCTATTTTATAAGTTTATTGTTACAAATAATTCTTTTAATTTATATCATTCTGTTGAATGAGAGAGAGGAGAAAGATGGATAGATATGTTTATGACAGTATAGGAAATCCACATGAAAGAAAAAATCTTTATTTAAAAGATTTATCAGAAAATGAAAAGATAGATAGAAAAACTCATCCGTATATTATTAAACTTGAAAAATTACAAGAAGAGGAAAGAGTTTTTTTACATCAATTAAAATCAAAAATTTATCATGAAAGACAAGAGTTAAAAGGTAAATATGATAAAAAGGAATTAGCTTTAAGATTAGAGTTATTTGAAGCTTCTAAAAAAATGGAGTTTTATGAAGGTAAGGAATATATAAGCTATGATTTTGAGCTAGAATATAGAAAAAATAAATTAAAAGAAGAAAGACTACCTTCTATAATTGGTCTATATAGTGATTCAATAAACGAAAAGAAAAAAATATTAAAAGAGTTAACAAATTTAGATAAATCTAAAAATGATATAAAAGTAAGTGAATTTAACCATAAAGTTGCAGAGTTGAAAATAATCTTGAATAAAAATAAGGAAAAATTAAAACAAAGTAAAAAAGATGGTTTAATTTCAGATAAAGCATATATAAATCAAGTGAAACAATTAGAAATGGAGTTAAAAGATAAGGTTGAAGTTTTAAAATTAGAGATACCTAGTGAGGCGATAAAAAGTCGTGCTAGAGTTTTAACTTATTTATCTAAGGTTGAAGTTGAAGCAAGATATAAAATAATGTATCAAGATATATCAGATTTTGATAGAAAGATACCTATAGAAGTTGAAAAAGTTGACAAATTTAAACCTTTAACTTCATTGATTTTACCAGGATTTGGTCAATATTTTAATAAACAATACTTTAAGTCTATGTTATTCTTTATAGGGACTTTATTTATATACTTTATAGCTATACCTTATGCTTTAGGTTATGGAAATTATAGAGGAGATGGATTAAAAGGTATAATTACATTAGCCCAAGGTGGTAAAAGATTAGATAAATCTATAATCTTTATGGTAGAAGGACTTGTTGCAGTAATACTTATGTTATTTTCAATAGCAATAGTTGCTGTGTCTTATAAAGATGCTAGAGATGTACAATTAAGTATGTATAGGGGTATAAGACCTAGAACTAAATTTGAAACAATAGAGAGTGTAAAAGAAGATGGATTCCCATATATAGTAACGATAATAACATATATTTTATTATCATTTGTTGTAATTTTACCAGTACTTACTACAATATTATTATCATTTGCTGGAATGGATCCTAATAATCAATCTAAATTCAAGTGGATAGGATTAAAAAATTATCAATTATTGATTACTGGAACAGGAATTGCAGGAGGACCATTCTGGAGAATATTCTTATGGACTATGATTTGGACTATTGCTGCAACTACAGTTGCGATAACAGTTGGATTTGGTCTTGCCTTAATTGCTAATAATGAAAGAATTAAAGGAAAAACTTTATATAGAACTATATATTTATTACCATGGGCAGTTCCAGCATTTATAACTATAATGTTCTTTAGTATAATGAGTTCAAGTAACGGTGTATTAACTAAAACATTAGAAATGTTATTTGGTGGTGATTGGGCTATTAAACAAAGTACAACATTGACAAGAGTAGCTTTAATCTTACTACAAACTTGGCTTGGAAGTTCTTATGTATTCTTATTATCTACTGGAGTTCTTCAAGGAATACCAGCAGATCTTTATGAAGCTGCAGATATAGATGGAGCTACTGTTTGGCAAAAATTATCTAAAATTACTATACCTTTAGTTTTATTCCAAACAGCCCCTTTATTGATAGGACAATATACATTTAACTTCAATAATTTCTCTATCATTTATCTATTTAATGGTGGAGGGCCATTTGATCCAAGTAAATATGGAAATATGGCAGGAAGTACAGATTTATTAATTTCATATATATATAAGTTAACAATACAAAAACAATATCAATCTGTTGGTGCAGCTATTACAGTATTTATATCACTAGGATTAATATTATTTGCTTATATAGGATTTAAAAATTCTCAAGCATTTAAGGAGGAAAAATAATGGCTAAGAAAAAATCAAATTTATATTTATCTGATAAACCACCTTTGAATTTTGCTGGGAAGGTTGGACTTGGTATAAGTTATGCAATTTTATCTTTGTGGTCATTATTGATTATAGTTCCTTTATTAATAATGGTTATTTCTTCTTTTAATGGGAATCAGCACCAAAATATAATAATAGACTTTAAAGAATTTGCATTCTCATTTAAGCAATTTAAAATTTTATTTACTCAAACTGATTTTTTAAGATGGGTTGTAAATACAATATTTATAGCAATAGCAACAGCTGTTTTAACATTACTTGTTGTGTCATATACAGGATATGTATATTCAAGATTTAGATTTAAAGGTAAAAGAGTATCTTTAATGGCAATAATGTTAATACAAGTAATACCAGCCTTTGCAGGTATAGTTGCATACTATACTATGCATCAAATTATAGTTTCAATTTTTCCTTTCTTTACTAGGGAAATGATGTTGGTATTGATTTATGCTATAGGTGGAGTAGCGGGAAATACTTTCATACTTAAAGGATATATAGATTCAATATCTACTGAATTAGATGAAGCAGCTAGAATGGAAGGTTGTTCAAATATGCAAGTATATAGTTTGATAATATTCCCTATTGCAAGACCTATGCTTGCCATAATTGCTTTATGGTCATTTATAGGACCATTTATGGATTATTTACTACCAGCAATTATGTTGACAAATCCTAAAAATTATACTTTAGCTGCAGGGTTATTCTCACTAATATCTGATGAAAGAACAAAACTTGAACCAGTATTTGCAGCAGGTGGATTATTAACAGCTATACCTATAGTAATTCTGTTTATAGTATTACAAAAACAATTAGTTTCTGGATTAACAAGTGGATCAGTGAAAGGATAGGAGAAAGTATGAAGGTTGAATTAAAAAATTTAGGTAAAAAATACGAAGGTAGAGAAGATTTTACAATAAGAGGAATAGATTTAGAAATAGAAAGTAAAGATTTTTGCGTAATACTTGGACCATCAGGATGTGGTAAATCAACATTATTAAGAATGATAGCAGGGCTTAATTCTATAACTGAAGGAGAATTATTATTTGGTGATAAAGTAATGAATAAGGTTGCCTCAAAAGATAGAAATATAGCAATGGTTTTCCAAAGTTATGCACTATATCCACATATGACAGTATATGATAATATGGCGTTTTCATTAGCAATGCGTAAAATGGATAAAAAATTAATACATGAAAGAGTGTTAGATGCTGCTAGAGTTTTACAAATAGAAAAATATCTATATTCAAAACCATCAGATATATCTGGAGGACAAAGACAAAGGGTTGCATTAGGACGTGCAATAGTTAGAAAACCAGCAGTATTCTTGATGGATGAACCATTATCTAACCTTGATGCTAAACTTAGAGAGCACATGAGAATAGAGCTTGTAAGAATACATAGAGATTTAGATACTACAACTATCTATGTAACACATGATCAAACAGAAGCTATGACAATGGCAACAAGAATAGTTTTACTTGATAAAGGTGTTATTCAACAAGTAGGTAAGCCAGAAGAATTCTATAATAAACCAAACAATATATTCGTGGCTAGATTTATAGGATCACCAACTATGAATATTTTAGAAGGACATATTAGAAATGGACATTTCATATCTAATTCTGAAGAAATAGTAATTAAAGCTAATGAAGCAGATAGAGAAAGATTAAAAGAATATGAAGGTAAAAAAGTTTCTATTGGTATAAGATCTGAAAGATTCTTAAGTGGAAAAGAACATGAAAATAGATTTAAAGCAGTTATAGAAGTTGTAGAAATGTTAGGGAAAGAAAAATCACTTTATGTTAAATTAAGTGATGGATCTACATTAGTTATTACAATGCCAGGTTATTATAACTATGAACCAGGAGAGGAACATAATTTTGGATTTGACACAGAAGCATTACATTTCTTTGATGAAAATGGAGATAGAATATAATAAAAGTTGTGAAATATAATTATATTTTAAGGGATTATATCTTAATAAAAGGTATAATTCCTTTTTTTTACATATCATTTATATTGTGAAAAATTTTACATTGTTATTATTTTTCTAAAGGACTTGACAAAAACGTATGGGGGGGGGTATAATATAAAAGTTAAAATATAAGTATTAGGAGGGAATAAGTGAAAAAAATTCTAAATATATCGCTTTTATTAATAGCTTCGATAACAGTCTATGGTGAAGCTGTAGAGAAAGGTAAAGGACCAGGAGTTTCTATAGGGATAGATTCTGAAACTAAATATGATAATGCAATAGCAGTTGGAGATGGAGCGAATACTAGTGGAGGGTATTCAATAAGTATTGGGTCAGCATCTAATACATCAGTTCCACATTCTATAAGTATTGGTTCTGAATCAAAATCGGATAAATATGGGTACGGTATTGCTATTGGTAGAAAATCGTATTCAAATGGTTATAAAGGAATATCAATAGGGGAAAGTTCAAAAACAGCAAATTATGCGATAGCTTTAGGTAGTGCTGAAGCTAATGCTCAATCTTCTTTATCTATAGGAGATGAAACTAAGATTGATTCTAAATCGGTTTATTCTATTGCAGTAGGAGCTGAAGCAAAAGTTGAAAAATCAATACAATCTACATTATTAGGAGTTCAATCAAAGTCTTTAAATTCTGATAATTCAGTAGTTTTAGGAACTAAAGCAAAAGCTGAAAATGCTGGGAATTCAGTAGTTGTAGGTGGTAATTCTGTCTCTTTATCAGTAGAAGCTACAACAATAGGACCAGGGAGTAAAGTTGATGAAAATGCAGCATCATCAGTCGCTATTGGTATTGATTCTTATGTAGGTAAATTTAGTGAAACAGAAATTGGTAAAAAACCAAACGAAATGTCTCAAAGTGACTATAAAACAGGGATATATTTAGAAGAAAGGGTTATAACTCCTTTAGAGAGAAGTAAATATTATTTTTCAACTGCTATTGGACCACAATCAAAATCATTTGGATATCAAAATATATCATTAGGTGGTGGGTCAGAAAGTTATGATACTAATACTATGGCTTTGGGATTCATAAGCAAAGCTAAAGGTCATTTTTCATCAGCCATAGGAAGACAAGCTGAAACGAATGGAAAATATTCAACAGCTTTAGGATTTTTTTCTAAAACAGAAGGGGAATCAACTTTATCGTTAGGGGATCATACTATGGCTAATATTGAAGGTGGTGTGGCTTTAGGGGCTTACTCTAAGACAAATGTTGATAAAAATATATTAGGTTATGATCCATTAAAAAATGATATTATTGATTTAGAAGAATTATTAGGGTCAGATAAATCTAAGTATGATAGTTTAGATTCAGAAAAAATAAAGACTAAAGCTGAAATTAATACAATGAGAAAAGAGATAATAGACTTATTGAATACAAGAAATGGAAAAAGTGATGAAGAAATAAAAACGATTCTTGAAGAAGTAAGCGTCAAAGAGAAAGCTCTAAATGATAAAAGAATTATTTTTGATAATTTATTAAAAGAATCTAACAATTTAGTTTCTGCTTGGAAATCAACTGAATCAGGAGTTTCAATAGGAGATAGTGAATTAGGAATAACAAGACAAATAAATAATGTTTCAGCTGGTACAAAAAATACTGATGCTGTTAATGTTGCTCAATTAAAAAGAATAAAGGATTCGTTAGAAAATAAGATTTTTGGTTCTGAAAAATATTCAAATTCTGGTATTGCAACAGCTGTAGCTATGGCTAATCTTCCACAAGTAAGTTCAATGAGTGGTCATAGATATAATGTTGCTGGATCTTATGGAATGTATAAAGGTGAAAGTGCATTTGCATTAGGATTAAGTGGAATAAATAAAAAAGGGACTATAGTATATAGAGCAAGTGGATCTTTAAATACTAAAGGAAATATTGCACTTGGTATAGGACTTGGATATCAATTTGATAAAATTGAAAATGTTGATAATGAAACAAAAGGAAGAGTTATTTCTTTAGAAAAAGAAGT
Organism: uncultured Streptobacillus sp.; assembly: GCA_963526495.1. Taxonomy (GTDB): domain Bacteria; phylum Fusobacteriota; class Fusobacteriia; order Fusobacteriales; family Leptotrichiaceae; genus CAURNT01. Next base: position 30,810 of record CAURNT010000003.1, read on the forward strand.
AATGGATTATAAAGAAAAAGATAGATTAAGTCAAGAAAAATTATCAAAACTTGAAAGTGAATTAGAAATTCTTAAATTACAAATGAAAGAATTATTGAAAGTTAAATAAAAAATTATAATTTTTCATATAATTAATATATTTTAAGGACTACATTTATATTAAATGTGGTCCTTTTTTGTTTTTTTATTTGCTTAAAAAGAACTGTATAAATATATTGAAAAAATACCAAATTTATGATAAGATAAATACAATGGGAGGAATATGAAAAAAGTTATTTTATATATAAGTTTTTTGTTATTCTTTAGCTGTTCTAGTATTCAAAGTAATAGAATATTAACAGTTGATGATAAGAATAATATTGTAAGTGAAATTGTTAAGGTTCAAGAATATATTGTATTAAAAGCTAAGGATAATAATAAAGAAGAAATAAAGAAAAAGATAGTTAATTCTTTTTTAAATAACATTAAATTTTCTTATTTAAATAATTATGATTTATCTAATATGACACTTTTATTTTCAGAAGATATAGAAGTAGTATCTGAAAATAGAGCAAAAAGTATTATGTTGATAAATTATGAATTAGAAACTATGTATTTTGATATAGTTTGGGTAAAGTATAATAGTGAATGGAAAATAGAAAGTATAAACCCAGAATAAAGAACTAAAGAGAGGAGAAAGAAGTGTTTAATTTAATTGTAGTATTACTTTCAATTGTAATAATCGCAGTAGTTTTAGTAATAGGATTTAATAAAATAAACAATAAATTTGTTACTAAATATGGTGAATATAGTGATTTAGAATTAATGATAGTAAATTTGAAGCGTAAGTTAGAAACAGATAAAAAAGATATAGAAAGAGAAATTGAATCTTTAAGAAAAGAAGAAAATTTAAAAGTAAAAGAAGAAATATTGGCACAAAAAAAACTTGCTGATGAAGAAATAAAAATAATGAAATCTGAAATTTTATTAAAAGAGGAAAGAATTTCTAAAAAAGAAGAAAATTTAGAAATAAGAACTAATAAACTTGAAGAAAAAGAAGCTAAACTTGAAGAAAAAAAAGAGAAGATTTTAGAAATAGAAAATGAATTAAATGCAATGTTTGAGAAAAAAGAAAAAGAATTAGAAAGAATTTCAGGTTTAACAAGTGAAGAAGCACGTGAACTTATACTTAATAAGTTAGAGGGCGAACTTGAGCACGATAAAGCTGTTATGATAAGAGATTTTGAGTATAATTTAAGTAGAGAAAAGGAAAGAATTGCAAAATCAACTATAGCTGTGGCTATAAATAAAGCAGCCTCTGATTATGTTGCAGATGCTACTATATCTGTAGTTCAACTTCCTAGTGAAGAAATGAAGGGAAGAATTATAGGTAAAGAAGGTAGAAATATTAGAGCATTAGAGGCAGCAACAGGTGTTGATTTAATAATAGATGATACTCCAGAAGCTGTTGTACTTTCATCATTTGATGGTGTTAGAAGAGAAGTTGCAAGACTTGCACTTGAAAAATTAATACAAGATGGAAGAATACATCCAACTAAGATAGAAGAATTAGTAGAAAAATCTATATCTGAAGTTGAAGAATCAACAATAAATGCAGCAGAGGAAGCTATAATTGAAGTTGGAATACATTCGTTACCTAAAGAAGTTCTTAAAACTTTAGGTAGATTAAAATATAGAACTTCATTTGGGCAAAATGTTTTACAACATTCAATAGAAGTTGCACATCTTTGTGCTGCATTAGCTACAGAATTAGGAGCTAATGTAGATATAGCTAAACGTGCTGGATTGTTACATGATATAGGTAAAGCTTTTTCTCACGAACAAGAAGGATCACATGCTATAAATGGTGCAGAATTTTTAAAACGTCATTCTAGAGAAAATGAATTAGTAATTAATGCAGTTGAATCTCATCATAATGAAGTAGAACCTAAATCAGTAGAAGCAATAATAGTACAAGCAGCTGATGCAATAAGTGCAGCAAGACCAGGAGCTAGACGTGAAACTTTAACAAATTATTTAAAACGTCTAGAACAATTAGAAGAAATAGCAAATTCACATGAAGGTATAGAAAGTTCTTATGCAATACAAGCAGGAAGAGAGTTAAGATTGATAGTTAAACCAGAAGAAATAAGTGATGATCAGGCTGTAATACTTTCAAGAGAAGTTGTTAAAGAAATAGAAGAAAAAATGCAATATCCAGGACAAATAAAGGTTACTGTTATTAGAGAAACTAGATCAACTGAATATGCAAAATAAATATAAGCAGTCAATAGACTGCTTAAATTTTTAGATTGGAGAATTATGAAGTTTTTAATGGTTGGAGATGTTATGGGATTTCCAGGAGAAAATGCTTTAAACAAATTTTTAGCTAAAAGAGGGGAAGATTATGATTTTATCATAGTAAATGGGGAAAATGTTGATAAAGGCTATGGGATAACACCTAATATTGCCAAAAATATGTTTTTAAATGGTGTGGATGTTATAACTTTAGGTAATCATTCATTTGATAAAAGAGATATATTTTCTTATCTTGATAAAGAAAATAGGATAGTTAGACCATATAATATGCATGAAGGAGCACCGGGAGCAGGTTATACAATAATTAATAAAAATGGAATAAAAATTTGTGTAATAAGTATACAAGGTAAGATTTATATGTCAAATACAATGGAATGTCCTTTTAAATCAATAGATATTCTTTTAGAAAAAATAAAGAATAAAGCTGAAATAATAATAATAGATTTCCATGCTGAAGTGACTTCAGAAAAAATTGCGATGGGATGGAATGTTGCTGGTAAAGTTTCTGCAATATATGGTACTCATACACATGTTCAAACTGCTGATAATAAGATACTTTTAGGAAAAACTGCATATATTAGTGATGTTGGTATGACAGGTGGTCATGGTGGTGTTATAGGTATGGATAAAAAAAATGTTCTATATAGATTTAAAACAGGTATGCCAACTCAACTTAAGGTATGTGAAGATGATGTTAGAATAAATGCCATAGAAGTTATAATAGATGAAAAAACAGGATATGCAAAAAAAATTGATAAAATTAATATGAGTTATGAGGAGATATAATGAGAATTGCTATTGATGGACCATCTGGAAGTGGTAAAAGTAGTGTTGCAAAAGCTGTAGCAAAAAGATTAGGTTTATTACATTTAGATACGGGTGGAATGTATAGAACATTGGGATATAAGGTTATTAAAGATAATTTAAATTTAGAGAATATAGAAGAAGTTTTAAAAAATTTAGATTTAAAGATAGTAAATAAAAAATTCTTTTTAGATGGTGAAGATGTTAGTAAAAAGATAAGAAGTAATGAAGTTTCTAAAATAGCATCAAAAGTATCTTCTATTAAATCCGTTAGAGAATATATGGTAAACTTACAAAGAGAAATATCTTCTAATAATGATGTAATACTAGATGGTAGAGATATAGGAACTGTGGTTTTTCCAAATGCTGAAGTTAAAATATATTTAACAGCTAGTCCAGAAGTTAGAGCAAATAGAAGATATTTAGAAGATGGAAGTTTGAGTTATGAAAAAATTTTAGAAGATATATTAAAAAGAGATTATGATGATAGTCATAGAGAACATTCTCCATTAAAAGTTGCAGATGGGGCTAAAATAATAGATACAGATAATCTTAGTTTTGAAGAGGTAGTAGAAAAAATAATAGGAGTTATTAAAAATGAGATCTAAGGCTATAATCAATCTTGATAATTTAAAATATAATTTAGATTTAATAACTGAAAAAATTGATAAAGAAAAAATGATGTTAGTTGTTAAAGCTAATGCTTATGGTATGGGAGCTAAAGAAATAGTTGAATTTGCAATAAAATATGGTATAAAATTTTATGCTGTTGCAACAATAGAAGAAGCAATGGAAATAAGAAAAATAGATGAAAATATTAGAATACTGATATTATCTTTAGTTGAGCTTGAGTATATAGAATTTCTTGTGAAAAATAATATAGATATAACTATATCAAGATTTGAAGAAATAGAATATATATTAAGTAGAAATATAAAAGGAAACTTTCATATAGCATATGATACTGGTATGGGAAGAATTGGTTTTGACTCTAAAAACATAGAAAAAGCTTTAGATATGTTAAAACCTATTGGTATATTTTCTCATTTAACTTCTGCTGATAGTAATGAAGAATTTACTAAATTACAATATAAAAGATTTATTGAAATAGCTGATAAATACGATATAAAATATAAGCATTTTTTAAATAGTTTTGGAACGGAAAATTACAACTCATATTTTAATGAATTTAATTTATATAGAATAGGAATATTAGCCTATGGTGGTGAATTGAATAATAAATATAAACCTGTAATGACTTTAAAAGGGAGAGTAAGTTTTGTTAAAAAACTTAATGAAGATTGGAATATAGGGTATTCAAATACCTTTGAAGCTAAAAAAGGAGATATTATTGTTACAGTATCAATGGGGTATGCTGATGGATTATTTAGATTTTTATCTAATAAGGGATATGTTTATTTTAATAATAGAAAATATAAGATTATAGGGAATATTTGTATGGATCAATTTATGGTACTTGGCGATGAAAATATACAAGTTGGAGATTTTGTTGAAATATTTGGAGAAAATATACTGGTTAAAGATGTTGCAAAAAGTATAGGGACTATAAGTTATGAGTTGTTATGTGCTGTATCAAATAGAGTAGAAAGAGTATATAAAGGAGGGTAATTTTATGATATTAGATTTACTTATCATATCTATAATAGTATTAATGTTTTATTTAGGTATGAAAAAGGGATTTGTAAAAGAAGCATTTAATTTAATAAAATTTATGTTAATAATATATTTAGTTCCTAAGTTTACTGATATAGTTATTTCTTTATTTTCACTTGATGAAGAAAATGTAATAAATAAGTATATAATATACATTTGTGCATTTATTTTTCTATATATAGCACTTACTCTAGTTATTGGTATATTATCTAAGATTATGGATGTTTCAATATTATCATTGTTTAATAAGTTATTAGGTGGAGTATTTGGGATTATAAAAGCAAGTGTAATAATTTTTTTGATATTCATAATACTTTTATTTTCATCAGAAAAATCAGAAAATATGAAAAATTTATTAGAAAATAGTATAAGCATAGAATATATTTCTATATATTTGGGACCATATAATAATTTATTTCCAGACTATATAAGTACGAAATTAGATGATTTTAATATATATAATCAAGAAAAACAATATAAGAGAAGTCTACTTAAAAGTATAGAAAAGAGAGGTTTAAATGAGTAAGATTTTAGATATTTTAGGAATTAAAGTAATTTTGAATAAAATAGATACAGATAGAACTTTTTCTTTGAGTTTAGTATTTAATACTGGGTCAAAAAATGAAAGAGATGATGAGAGAGGACTTTCACATTTATTAGAACACATGATGTTTACAGGAACTAAAAAAAGAACATCTTATGAAATAAGTGAAGAAATGGATTTTTATGGTGCTGACTTTAATGCGTATACTTCAAAAGAAGTTACAGCATATTATTTTAATTCATTATCTTCTAAACAAAAAGAAACAACAGATATTATGTTTGATATGATAGTAAATCCTATTTTTCCTGAAGAACAGTTAAAAAAAGAGAAGGAAATAATATTTGAAGAAATAAATATGAGTAATGATGAAACTGCAAAAATTGTATATGATATGATGTATAGTGAATTATTTAAAGGTAATATTTCTAAAAATGTTATAGGTTCTACTGAAAGTGTAGGAGGATTTACTAGAGATAATTTAATAGATTACTATAATAGAAGATATACTAGAGATAATTTGATAATTTCAATATCAGGAAATTTTGATGAAGAATTGTTAATATCTATGATTAAAGAATATTTTGTTAATATGAAAGAAACTAAAGTTGATGATAAATATCCTATAAATGATATATTGAATAAGCAAGTTTCTATAAAAAAAGAATTAAATCAATTAAATATATATATGGTGACAAAAATACATAATAATAAGACTGATATATATAATGATTATGTGACAACTATTGTAGAGTATATATTAGGAGATGGATTTAGTTCAAGATTATTCCAAGAAATTAGAGAAAAAAGAATGCTGGCTTATTCAGTTTATTCATTTGGTATAAATTTTAAAGAATTAAATGGGTTAGGTATTTATATAGGAACATCTAAAAATAAATATAATGAAGCTATAGAAGTTACAAATGAAGTTATAGAAAAAATGAAAAATGAGGGAATTACAGAAAGAGAACTTGAAAAAACTAAAAATTATATTTTATCTTCAAGAGCTTCATCTAAAGATAATTATAAGTTAGCGTTTAGATATTCTTCAATGTATAGGAAGTATTCTAAAATATATCTTGATAAAGATATAGAAGATATTTTAGCTAAAATTAGTGTAAATGAAGTAAATGATAAAATAAATGAAATATTGAATAATTTTAGTACGTGTATAATTGGTGATATAGATGGTGAGTGATAAAAGAAATTCACATAAATTTAGTTATAAAATAGCTAGAATTAATAAATTACTATTATTTGTTGTTTATTTATTAGTTACTATTAGTACATTATTTGTTTATAGTGCTACAAGAAATATTAGTTATGTAAAAAATAATATATTATGGATAATTATAGGTACAGTAATAATGATACTTATTATGTTATTTGATTATAGAGTTACTAAAAAATATATAAATTATATATATATATTATCTTTATTAACATTGGGATATACTAAATTTTTTGGAGTTACAAAGCTTGGTGCAAAAAGATGGATAGATTTTGGATTTATACAAATACAACCTTCTGAATTTATTAAAATTTTTCTTATTATGATATATTCCTTTTGGATAGTAAAAAGATTTAAAAATGGTATAAATAGTCTTAAAGATATAATATTATCTTTTGCTCCAGGTATACCGATATTAGCATTACTTTTATTACAACCAGATCTTGGAACTACACTTATACTTTGCTTTTCATTTTTGTGTATATTGATATTATATAATGCTTATATGAAACCGATAGTTATGATATTCATAACATTATTAATTTTATCAGCTCCTATATATACCTTTGTTCTTCATGATTATCAAAAAGTAAGAATAGAAACTTTTTTAAATCCTGAAAAAGATTTGAAAAATAAAGGTTGGCATGTTGCACAGTCTAAGATTTCTATAGGGTCTGGAAGACTTACAGGTAAAGGTTATCTTGATGGTAGTCAGAGTAGATTAAAGTTTTTACCTGAATCACAAACAGATTTCATATTTTCAGTAATAGGTGAGGAAATAGGATTTATTGGTTCAACTGGTGTTCTTTTACTTTATTTTTTACTAATATGGTCTTTAATAAATACATCAAAAATAATAGTAGATAGTTATGGAAGAATAATATTATATGGACTTTCTGGAATATTTTTAGCTCATGTAATAATAAATGTAGGAATGACAGTAGGTTTAGTGCCAGTTACAGGTAAACCGTTATTGTTGATGAGTTATGGAGGTTCATCATTTTTATCAGCATTTATGATGATAGGATTGGCTCAAAGTATAAAAATGCATAATGAGGATTAGATATGAAATATATAGTAGATATTAATAGTGAAAATATGAGATTAGATAAGTTTATTAGGAAATATTCTGAAGAAACAAGTTTAAGTGTTTTATTTTCTTTAATTAGAAAAGGTCAAATAAAAGTTAATTCTAAAAAATCTAAGGAAAATTATAGACTGCAAAAAGGAGATGAGATATATCTTCCTGAAAGTGCTAAAATTAATTTTGAAAATAAGAAAAATGTCAAAATATATAATAATTCATTAAAAGAAATGATAGTATTTGAAGATGAAAATATATTTGTTGTAAATAAACCTGTAGGAGTAGCTATGCATAAAGGTGATGGTCATGAATATGGACTTTCCGAAATGGCTAAGGAATATTTTAAATCTCAAGATGTTAATTTTTCAAATAGATTAGATATAAAAACTGAAGGTTTGGTTATAGGAGCTAAAAATCTTAAATTTTTAAGACTTATTAATGAAGAAATAAGGGAAAAAAGAGTAGTAAAAAAATATATAGCTAAAGTAAAAAAAGGAAATCTTAAATTAAATGATGAATTTATGTCTAATAAAAAACTTTTAGTTACCAATAATAAAGTTATTGTATCAAATAAAGGTTTAGATTCTTTAACTTATTTTAAGGTGTATAAGATAGAAAATAATATGGCTTTTATAGATATTGACCTTAAAACTGGTAGAAAACATCAAATTAGAGTTCATTTATCAGATTTAGGTTATAGTATTGTTGGAGATGATAAATATGGTGATTATTCTTCTAAAGATAGACTTTATCTTAAATGTTATAAGATAAAATTTTTAAAATATAATATAGAAATAGATAAATATTTTTTATAAAGTTTTTTATATAGTATGTCAATTAAAAGTGAAAATGTTTCAAAAAAAGTAAATTAAGAGTCCCTAAAATTTAAAAGTAAAATTTGATAATTTAGGGACTTTTAAATTAAACGTAATCAATATATGTTTCAAGTTTCTTACTCTTTTCAAGATACTTAATAAATGATTCTCTTTTCCAAGGATGAGATATAGGAGGAATATATTTTTTCTTAACTTTAACTTCAACCACATCATCAAAGTTATTAGAAACCTTTGAAATTCTTTCAACTTCTTCTAAAGAATAAATATTATCATCAACACTAGCAAACAACTTATTATCAAAAGATTTAATAACTAAAACATTACTAGAAGGTCTAGGGTAAACCTTTAAACCATTATTATCAAGAAAAGCATAATATTTATTATTAAATCTAATACAATTACCTTTATCGACCTTTCTAGTATTAATAACAGATAATATTAAATTTAATTCTTCAATATCATCTTGCATTTGAAACACATTTAATGTATTATTAATATTAATTGAGAACTTGTTATTGAAGTCTTCAATGAACTGTGGTAGGAACATATTAGCACTTTCAATATCATTGATATTATTAATTCTCAATTCATTTACAAGGCATGATTGAAGGGTTCCAAATATTCTTTCAACACGCCCTTTTGCTTGAGGGGAAGAAGTAGTTCTAAAATCAATACCTAATCTATGAAAAGCATAAGCATATTGAGTAAATGTATCATTTTCTAAACTTTTATTAGATTTAAGTTTATACTCAAATACAGTTCTTTTATCAGTAAGTAAAGCATAAGGAATACCATAATTAATTATCATATTTAAATAACACACAATAGACATTAATTAAACATGATCTATTGACTATCGCCTTAATCTATGATATAAGAAGATAACTAAGATTAAAATAAATATATATAAAGGAGAATAAATTTATGAAATATATAAATAAAATGACAATTTTACTATCATTAATATTAGGTTTTAATTCATTATCAGAAATAACACCAGATGGAAATACAAATGTATATGTAGAAAGGTCAAATAATGAAGTAGAAGTAATAAACATATCAACACCATCACAAAAAGGAATATCAGATTCAACATTTAATAAATTTAATGTAGATAAAAATGGAGCCATCTTAAATAATTCAACAACAATAGGAAGAACAAGAATAGCAGGAATAATAAATAGAAACAATAATTTGATTACACCTGCAAGAGTAGCATTACTACGTGTAACAAGTACAGATAAATCAGAATTAAAAGGGACATTAGAAGCACTAACTAAAAATAATCTTGATGTAATATTATCAAATAAGAACGGGATAACTTTAGATGGTGCTAATTTTTTTAATATACACAATATGACATTAACAACAGGAGAAGTAAGAGTAAAAGAAGATGGTAATCTTAGTTCTATTAATATAAATAACAATAAAGAAATATTAACATTAACAGAATTAAATACAAATAATGTAAATACATTGAATATATTAAGTGGTGTATCAAGAATAGAAAAAGACCTAATAGGAAATAATATTAACTTAGTAACAGGAAGTAATATAGTAAATATAGATGGAAATGAAGTAGAAATAGTAAAAACACAAAGTGGAGAACTAGGTATACCTATTAGTGCAGAAATACTTGGAAGTATACATGGAGATAGTGTAAGGATAATAGCAACAAAATCAGGAATAGGTGTAAAAAGTATAGTAGCAGATAGTGTAGATATAGAATCAAAATCACAAATAAAAACAGAGGCAATAATATCAAATACTACAAAAATATCACAAGAAGAAGATTTTAATAATGAGGGAAATATAATAGCAAATAATAACCTAAGCATAGAAGCAAGGAATATATTAAATGATAATAACAAGGTATTAGTAAGTGATAATATATCATTAAAAGCAAAAGAAGATATATTAAATAGAAATGGATCAATAATATATGCAACAAATAAATTAAATATAGAGTCAAATAACTTAGATAATTTAGGAAATGTAAAAAGTTATGGAACATATATAAAGAAATGGATAAGTGCAAATGGAGATGTATTTGATGAAAGTAATATAGATAATTGGAAGTTAAATATATCAGATAAGTATAAAGATTTTAGATGGTTTAGAGGAAATGAAACAACTATAGCTAAAGAAAAAGCCTTAAGTCAATTCTATGGAGTAAAAGAACTATTAAAGGTAGAAGAAAAACAAGAAGAAAATAACAATAATAATGATAAAGATAAAAAACCAGTTCCCCCTAAAGTAGAAGTAACAGGAACAACAAATGGAATATTTTCAAGTCTTGATAAATATTCATACCTATTTAATAAGTATATAGATGAGTATAAGGAAAAACATAAAGATAAAATGAGTCTAAATGAAGACTATAGTGGTTCATATACTTTAACAGAAGATAGAGAAGGTAATAAGACACTAAAAGCAGTAATAGAACAAAGTAATCAAGAAACAAATTATTCAGTAATAAGTGGAAAAGAAATAGAAATAAATAGTAAAGGTGTAGTAAATAATAAAGATGGAAAGATATTAGGAGCTAATACTACACATATTAACTCAAAAGAATTTAATAATACAAGTAGTATAAGTAATGAAAGTATTCTATTACAAGATGGAAAAGAAACTTTAACTTATTCTGGAGATAGAACATGTTGGGGATTAGGGCTTGCTTTTTGTAATATAGAACACAGTGCCTCATATCAAAGAACATTAAATGATGGAAGAGAAGAATATATTAAAGCCTTACCTAGTATATTAAGTGGAAAAGATATACAAATAAAATCAGATATAGTTAATTTTAAAGATGAAGATAAAAGAACAGTAAGAGAAGAAAATATATTAACATCAACAAAAACAATAATAGAAAAAGATAATAAAACTGTTAATACACCTATAGAAGAAAGAGCAGAATATACAAAGTTATCAAATTTTTACAAATCAGCAAATTTTAAAATAGATGTAAGAAGATATATACCTAAAAATACAGAAGATAGATTAAAAGTATTAGAAGAAGAAATAGAAAGAAGAAAACAACTACCTAGTAATATTAAAATAGATGCAAGTAAGTTAAGTATAAGAGATCAAAAACTATTATTTAATAATATATTACTTAGTTCAAATAACATAGATATACAAGGAGCAGATGTAAAAGCTTTAAATAATTTAGATATTAAAGCTAATAATATTAATATAGAAGGTATAAAGCATAAAGAAGAAATAAATATAGATACAAGAGATAATGGTGGATTAATATTTTCTAATATATCAAAAGAAAAGATAATAAAAGAAGATATATTAAGTTCAAACCTAAATGCTAAAAATATCAATATAGAAAGTAAAGATACAACAATAAAAGGCTCAAATATAAAAGCAGATAATATAGATATTAATTCAGATAAACTAAATATATTATCAGATAAGACTAGAGATGAAAGACATAGTTATGATGAAAATAGAGTTTTAATATTTGGGAATAGAGAAAAAGTAGATGAAAGTAAAGAAACTAATCATTCAACTAATATAATAGGAAATATTAATATTAAAGGTAAGGAAGTATTAGTAAAAGGATCTAATTTATTATCTAATGAAGATATATCAATAAAAGCTAATAAGGTAGATATACTTGATGAAAAAGTAAAACTAACTACTAATGATTCAAAGATAGTATCAGATGTACATATAGAGAGTAATGATATATTAAAAGATGGTAAGGCAAAACTAAATGCAGGATATAGATTTAATAAAACAGATAAAGAAGTAGAACAAGATATATCAGTAAAATCAAATCTAATAGGGAAAAATATTAAAATAGAATCAAGTGATATACTAAATACTAATGCAGATATATCAAGTGAAAGTCTAAAACTAAAATCAAAAGAAATAAACCTACTAGATAGTAAAGATAAGATATCAGAAAAGAGTAATGAATTTAATTTAGAAATAGGAGTAAATGCAAGATTAGGATCATCAATAATAGATTTAGGTAAAAGTATATATGAAAGTGTAAGTTCTAAAGATAGGAATATAACCCAAAGATTTAGAGATTTAAGAAATACATTATCATCAGTACATGATATAAATAGAAAGATATCAAAAGATCCAACACAGTTAATAGATGCAACAATAGGTGCAAGTATAGGTGTAGATAATACAAATATTAAGAAAGAACAAGAACTATCAAGAAAAGGATTAATACAATCAAATAATATAGAGCTAATAGCAGATAGTGTAAGTATAACAAATCAAGAGATAAATGCAGATAGTTTAAAGATAGAAAGTGATGTATTAAAACTAAATAAAGGAGAAAGTAAAGAAACACAAACGATAACAACAGCAGGAGCAAAGATAGGAGTAGAGTATAATGTAGTTACTCAACAAACAAAAATTGATGCAAATGCAAAAGTACAGAATGATTACTATGAAAAAAATAGATATAGTGATAATATATTAAATGTAGGAAATCTTGACATACAAAGTAAGAAGATAGAAGAAGATAAAAGAGAAGATAGTGAACATACATTAAGTTATGGTGGAAGTATAGGAACAAGTGGAATAGGACTAAATTATGAAAAAGATGGAAATGGATTTAGTATAGGAACAACACTAGAAGGAAAGTTAACTAATACATCATTAAAGCTAGGAAATGAAGATTATGATTTAAATGGAGATTTAATACATAAGGAAAATAGGGATAATTTAGTAAATGATGTTAAAAATGTAATAAATACACCTAGCGCATATGCTAAGGCTGTAGATAAGACTATTAAATATGGTTTAGATATAGTAACAGAAATAAGGAATGAATTACATTATAATAATGTAGAAACAGAAACAAGATTACAATATTTAAAAGAAGATATAGAAAAAGAAGAAAATAGGGCATTAAAGAAATTAAAGATAGAAGAATATCTTAAAAATATATCTAATTTAAGGGGCGAAGAATTTAAAAATATTAGATATGTAAGAGATGAAGAATTTAATGCAGCAGTAGATAAGGATAATAACCTATATATTAACGTAGATAGAATAGATATAGAAGATATATCTAATTTAAATGGTATAATGTCATATGAATCAAATAGATGGAGTTATCCAGATAAAGAAAAAGATGACTTATCAGTACATTCAACAGCACCAGATGTAGTAAATGGAAAAACAACACTTGATGTAGAAGAATATGTCTTAAGTGATGAGGAAAGAGAAGGAATTAGAGAAAATAACTCATTTAGGATTAATGATGTTCCAGAAGTAAATATTTTTGGTGATGATAATAAACTAAACTATAAAATAGAATACAAAAAATTAACTACTAAGGAGAAAAAACTTTTTGATAAATTGACTGAAAAACAAAAAACTAATGTTATGAATAATTGGTTATTCTATAAAGAAGATAAAGTTAACTCAAAAGAAAACATTGATAGAAGTAAACTGATGAATTTTATTAATAACCCTTCTTTAATTTATACTGGAATAGATACAAAAGGTTTTAGTATGGCTGAAATAAATGACTTAAGTATGTTAAGTTATAAAGAACCAGAAAAAGCTATGAAAGAATTTAAAAAGACAAATAAAATTTCTGATGTAAAATTTTATGAAAAAAAACTTATAGGATTACAGTTGTATGATTTAAAATTAAAAAACGGAGGACTTATAATAGATGTAAGAGGTAGTGATGAACCTATTGATTGGGTTCAAAATTTTATGTTAGGAATAAGTAATAATTTTCAATATAGAGCTATAAGTAAACATGTAAGAGAAGTTAGAAAAAAAGAAAATTTAAAAAATGAAAAAATATTGGTTATCGGGCATTCTTTAGGTGGTGGAGGCTCTAATTATGCAGCATATGAAAACGAGAATGTTCAAGCAATTTCTATTGATCCATCACCTGTTATTAAAGAAAAAGGAAATATTAACAATTTTAAAAATTCTAGAAATACTTATGTATATGTTCCAAATAATGCTCCATTAAATGTAACGTTTATAAATGAAAAAGGACAATTAGAAGCAATGTCTAAAATTTCTCTTTATAAAATAATTGCAACTGAAGTGTTTAAATTACAAGAAAGAATAAATCCTTCATCTTTTGGTAATATTATGGCTAAAGTATTAGAAAATGTAGAATATAAAACTTATCCTGCATATCAAAATTCTAATAATCTTGATGATGTAAAAGAAAAAAAGATTAAGGAGTATGAAAATATGCCTGAAATAAAAGAGTTTAAAGATTCGATTAGAAAAAAAGATAAAAGTAAATTAAGAAAAATAGTTGGAAATCAAAAGGTTCAAGAATATCTTAAATTAAAAGACAATGGATTTATGGAAACTTTGAAAAGAGAGCATCAAATAGGAGAAGTAGATGAACAATCTAATATACTGGTTAAATAAAAAGGAGAATCAATGAAAAAAAGAGAAAAATTTGTAATTTTAATACTATTTCTATTAATTTTAAGAGAGTTTTATGGACTAGCCATAAAAAAAGAAATATTATTAATGTATAAAAATGAAAAGAATATAATAATAGATGAAAAAGATATAAGAGTTAAAAGGCGTTTTAATGAACTTAATGGATTTGATAATTATGATATAGCTTTTGTTAAAAAATATAAACCAAAATTAGATTATTTTAAGATATATGATGTATATTATGGAAGTTTTGAAGATATAAGTTTTGGTTTATTATATAGAGCAGAAAAAAAGTATATAATAGATAAACTTATATATGATAAATCAAAGGGGAATGACTTTGAGAAATTAGATAAATATATTCAAGATAATAAAAAAAGAATATTTAAAATTTTTCTACAAGAAAATTATGATGAGAAATTAGATTTGAAAATAAGAATAGATATGGACATATTTGAAAGTTTGGATTTTAATAAGTCAAATAACAAATTTTATCTTAATCCAAAAGATGTATATACCATTGAAGATCATATTATGAAATTTTCAGAAGAATCTAATCCTGATTACGAGTACTTACGTAACGAAAGAGAACGAATGTTTTTTAATAAACCAATAAAATATGAAGATATTGATTGGTATAAATATATTTTATTTATGGGAGATTATCCTGCTTTAAGTCTTTATGTAGTAGAAAATGATAATGGTAATGAGTGGAATAAGACAATAAATACCTCAGATGATCCTAAAAAAATAGAAGAATTAAAACAATTATATAAAGAATTTGAACAATTTTACAACAAAGAAACATTCACCTTTGCAATAAGGTAGAAAGGACTTAAATGAAAAAATACTTAATCCTCTTTAATTGATGTAGAAGAATATGTCTTAAGTGATGAGGAAAGAGAGGCTCTTAGATATAATAATAGAAGAGAGCATTTATGGCAATTATCTGAAGATGTTAATGGATTTTATGGTGGTTCTAACATTAATATAATTGTAGGTGTAAATACTTATAAAGTTAAATTAATTCCAGAACAAGAAAAATTTAGAGAAAAAGGATTAGAAATTAAAATGTTTATTAATGATCCTGAAAGTAATCTACAGGGTTATATATTAGAAACTAAATCAAAAGAGATAATAGTATCGTTTAGAGGAACAGAAGGTATATTTAATTTTAAAGATGTTGATAATGACTTACAATTGTCTTCAGAAAATAATAAACAGTATAGAAAAGCTTATAAAATAATAACAGATTATATAAAAAATAAGAAACTTGAAAATAAGCTAATATTATTTACTGGGCATTCTTTAGGTGGAGGTATTGCAAATTATTTAATGACAAGAATACCAAATACACAGTCAATAGTGTTTGATCCAGCCCCTGTTGTTCTCGATGAAACTATAAAAAGCGAAAGGAATATAAGAAAAATTTCTGGTTTAGATTCAACAGGTTTTAAAGATGGGTATATTGTTGCTCCAAATAGAGGGTTATTGAATGGAACTTATATAAATGAAAATGGTCAAAAAGAAAATTTTAATAAAGTACAATATATTAATTTTAAAAGAAAATTTTTAAAAACAGAGTATATTTCATATTCTGCCTATCAAAACTCTACTAATAAAAGAAAATATTATGCAGAGCAGCTAGCCATATATGAAAATGATCCTATTGTAAAAAATTTAAAAAAAGCAATGAAAGAAGGAGATACTGAAAAAATTAAGAAATTAGCAAGTAATAAAACAATTAAAGAATATTGGGATATAAAAACTGAAAATAATTTTTTTAAAAAACTTGGAGGTAATCATCAGAATCATAAAGTAGATGATAAAGCAAATAGTTATGTTAATACTACTAAGAAAGGAAAATCAAAAAAATAATGAAAGCTATAAAATTTATATTTACTATGTTAATTTTATTTACTCTTTTTATTATTGTAGGGTGTAGAATTAGTGCAGGGGTATATAAAGGTATAATGATAGAAAGATATAAGAAAGAAGATAATGTAATTTTGAGATCTAGAGACTTTAAAGTTACAAATTATTTGGATGAGACTGGTTATACAGGTTATAGAGTTGAGTATGTTGGTAATAAGAAATTAAGATCAAACTATTTTACAGTTGATTATCAAATGGTGGTTGATGCAGATTCATTACCAGGAGGTATTTATGAAATAGGTGAAAAAGAATATATAATAAATAACTTACTGTACGATAAATCAAAAGGTAATAATTTTGAAAAAATAGATAAGTATATACAAGATAATAAAGAAAGAATATTTAAAATATTTTTAGAAGAAGATTGGCAATATGGGGTAGATATAAAAATAAAATTAAATATATTGGGAAGTATTGATTTTGATAAAAAGAAAGAAGAATTCTATGATTTTGAAGGTCAAAATATAAAGATAGTGGATAATTCTATAGAAGAAATAGAAACCTTTAATTCAAATTATTATGATTTAAGATATGAACGTGAAAAGTTATTTTTTAATAAATTAATTAAATTTGAAAATATAAATTGGGATAAATATATGAGTTATATGGGAGATTATCCTATTTTAAGAATAGTTATATTTGAAGATCGAGGTGTAGATCCAGAAGATAAATCACCTATTATGTATGAAATAACTGTAGATGATCCCAAAGAAAAAGTAGAGAAATTAAAAGAATTTTACAAAGAATTAGAACAATTCTATAATACAGATACATTTAGATTTG
Source organism: uncultured Streptobacillus sp. (assembly GCA_963526495.1). GTDB lineage: Bacteria > Fusobacteriota > Fusobacteriia > Fusobacteriales > Leptotrichiaceae > CAURNT01. The sequence continues at coordinate 48,407 of CAURNT010000003.1, forward strand.
TAATAAGAGATTCAGAATTGTTTTAATATTTAATATAAAGAAACATTCACCTTTGCAATAAGGTAGAAAGGACTTAAATGAAAAAATATCTGTTATTACTTTTACCAATAATAAGTAATGGAAACAATATAATAGATGATATAAAGTATAATGGAATAAGTGATAGTAATGAACTATACTATAACTCTACAATACAAAAAGGAGAAGAACTAAACATATCAAAAATAGATAGATTAGTAGATAACTTTAAATTTAGTAAAAGTAATGATGTAAAAGTAGATATAGAACCATCAGAAAAAGAAGGACATATAAATATACTAGTAAATAATAAAAAGAAATCAAATTCTTTAACATTAAGTGTAGGAGTAGATAATTATGGAAATAGTATAGAAGATGGAATATATAGATATAATATAGAATTAGGAAGTTCAGGAATAATATTAAATGAAAATGTAAATATATCATATACATTTGTAAGTCCTAAAAATCCAATAAGAGAAGAAAAGGAAGAATTAGGTATAGGAGAAAGTATAAAAGAAAAAGATATATCAAGTTTAGAAAAAGCAAGAATAAATAATAATTTAAATATAGATATATCATTTCCGATAAGAGATAGAGAATACTATATAACATATAATAATAGTTACTATAAGAAATCAATAATAGGTAATAATGATATATATGATATAAGTGGGAGTGAAAATAAGCTAGATACAAAGATAAAGTATGAGGTATATAGGGAAAAGAAGAATAAGATAAATTTAATAGGGAAGTATTCATATACACATAAGGAAAGTAATTTAGAAGATGTATTATTAACTGTAGATAATATAACAGATATAGGGTTAGGTATAGAATATATAGAAGAAGGTATAAAGATAGAAAGTATATATTTACAAAGATACTTACCGTATATAAAACATATATTAAATACTGATATATCATTAAGTAAACAATTAGATAATGATATAAGTATAGGACTTGATGTTAAAAGTGTTATAGAAAGAAGAAATAGTAGTTTAAATGTTAAAGGTAAATTAAACTATAAGGCAATATATACAGAAGCTGGATTTAATACAGATTATGTTAATATTAATCCAATAATAAAGATGGGATTAAAGAGTAGTTTTGAAAATATAAGCTTAGATACATTATTAAACTATGATAAAGAGTTAAAGTGGTTATTTAATTTGAAATATAATATATTTTAGAAGGAAGTTTTTTACTTTCTTCTTTTCTTTATAATGACAATTTTTTATAAAGTTTTTTATATAGTATTGACTTTTATTATTTTTAAGGTATAATATATTACAGATAGGAAAATTCCTGTTGGATAGGAGGAAATGTTTTGTTAGGTAAAGTAAAATGGTTTAATGAAAAAAAAGGTTTTGGATTTATTTCTGGAGAAGATGGAAATGATTATTTCTTACATTTCTCAAAAATAAACAAAAGTGGTTTTAAAACTGTTTCTGAAGGTGAAGAAGTAGAATTCGACGTAGAAGACGGTGAAAAAGGACCACAAGCAACAAACGTAGTTTCTAAATAGTTGAAGATATATAGAATTAGTTTGGCTATCTCTTTAGGAGATAGTTTTTTTTGGAGTGATTTTTTTGAAATATATATTTAAAAGAATAATTAAGAGTATTATGGTTATATTTACTGTTGTTAGTATAACCTTTTATATAGTTCATAGTTTACCTAATAGTTATATATATAATGATAGTGAGGTAGATGAAGTATTAAAAGAAGAATTTATAAAAAAATATAATTTAGATCTTAATTTAAAAGATCAATATATTAAATACATTTCTAACATTAGTAAAGGTAATTTAGGTTACTCAATGAAATATGAAGGACGAAAAGTTAGTGATGTAATAATTAAAAATTTTCCCATTTCTTTAGAATTATCAATAAGAGTTTTATTATTTTCTTTTATTATTGGATTTCCATTAGGTATAAATCTTGGAATAAATAAGAATCATAAATATTTGTATTTGATTTCAATATTGATATCTATACCAAGTTTTGTAATAGCAGGTTTAATTCAGATGTTTTTAGTATTTTTTTATAAAGGTGTTTTAATAGATAAATTAAATTTCCCATTTTATAGCATATCAATTATAGGGTTTGATAGTGAATTACAAAAATTATTTCCAACAATTACTTTATCGCTATTTTTAACTTGTATGATTATAAGAATATTATCAAGAAAGATAGAAAATGAATTAAATAAGGGATATGTTGAATTTGCGCTTTCAAAGGGCCTTGATATTAAATATGTAGTTTTAAATCATATATTAAAAAATATTTTTCCATCATTATTGAGTATGTTAATCCCTTATTTCGTATCTATAATTACAGGCTCTTTTGTAGTTGAAAATTTATTTGGAATACCTGGACTTGGAAGATATTATACAAGTTCTATTATAGATCGTGATTATTCTATGGTATTGGGATTAACTTTATTTTATACATTTATTTTAACTTTTTTATTTACTTTAATGGATATATGTATTAGCTTTTTAGATAAAAGGATTGATAAACATGATTAATAAAAAAAATGTGTATATTATAATATTTATTATTTTAATATTTTCTGTAAAAATATTAAATAGATTTGATCCATATTCACAGGACTTACAAAATACTAATTTGGGACTATTTGCTAAAGGTCATATTTTAGGAACAGATATTTTAGGTCGTGATATACTTTCAAGAATTATACAAGGAATAATGATTAGTATGTATATAATACTTTTAGTATATATATTGTCAGTTACTATAGGTATAGTTATAGGTTTTTTGATTTCTTATTATTCTAAAAAATTAGATTATATTGTATCTTATATAATAGAAGTATTTTTGTCTATTCCGAGTTTAATAATTATACTTTTTATAGTTATGTTTATGGGGAATAAATTTTGGATATTAATATTTGCTTTGACTTTAACGAGAAGCTTACGTATGATAATTTTTGTTAAAAATGAAGTTAATAAATTAAAAATACAAAATTTTGTATATATGTCGCATATAATGGGGGCAAAAAGTATATATATATTTAAGAAACATATATTTCCTAATATACTTGATATAGTTTTAGTTAAAGCAAGTTTTATGATACCTGGAATTATATTTTCTGAAACAATTTTATCTTTTATGGGGGTAGGGGTCAGTTTACCAAATGCTTCACTTGGAAATTTATTATCAACTGGTTTTTCTAATTTATTAGTTTCACCTATACAATTTTTAGTTTCAAGTCTTAGTATAATAGTATTAACTTTAATATTTGGAGGTTTAAATGAAGGTATTAAAAGTTGAAAAATTAAATATAGATGGAATATTAGAAAATATAAATTTTGAAATTGAAAAAGGAGAAATAGTGACTTTAGTAGGCTCATCAGGTAGTGGAAAAACTAGTATTGCTAAGGCAATAATGGGTTTATCTAAATTAAAATATTCAGGTGATATATTTGTAAATTCTAAAAAAGACTATATTAGAGGAAAAGATATATGTATGATTTTTCAAGATATAGAGCAATCATTAAATCCAGTATTAAAAATAAAAAAGCAGTTTTTTGAAGCTTTGATTTATCATAAAATATGTGATAAAAAAAATGTTATGGAATATTCTAAAAAAATATTATATAAGGTTAATTTGAATGAAAAAGTTTTAGATAGATATCCATTTGAGTTGTCAGGTGGGGAAAAACAAAGGATAGTAATAGCTATGATAATATCTCTTAATCCATCTATTATAATATGTGATGAGATTTCATCTAGTTTAGATACAGTTAATGAATATGAAATATTTAAAATATTAAAATCTACTAATATCTCATTGTTAGTAATAACTCATAGTCCTAATGTTATTAAATATATTTCAGATAGAATAATATATTTGGAAAATGGTAGAAAATTATACGATGGAAATTATTTAGGTTTTATTGAGAAAGATAATAAATATGTAAAAAGTATAAAAAGTGTTTTAGAGGTATGTGATGATATTTTTTAAAAATGTTAATGTAACTATAGGAGATAAAATAATTTTAAAAAATTTATCTTTTAATTTAGAAAAAAATAATATACTTGCTATAATAGGTGAAAGTGGTGGAGGTAAAACAACTATAGCAAATATTTTGATGAAGAAAATATCTAAATATGATGGTGAAGTATATTTAGATGATAAAGAAATTAGAAATTATTCAAATATAGAATATTATAAGAAAATATCAATAGTTTTACAAGATTATACAACTGCTTTAAATCCTTGCATGACAATAAGAGATGTTCTATATGAGCCTTTTGAAATAAAAAAAGAAAAGGTAGACTATATAAAAATAAAAGATGTATTAAATTTACTTAAATTAAATTATTTAGATATTGACACTAAAACTATTGATTTATCTGGTGGAGAAAAACAAAGAGTTAATATAGCTAGAATTCTTTTATTTAATTCAGAAGTTTTAATTTTTGATGAATCAATATCTTCTTTAGATATAGATTTACAAATAGAAATAGTAGAAATCATTAAAAAGATTTCCCAAAATATGAATAAAACGATATTATTTATTACTCATAATTTATCTATATTAAAATTTTTAACAAGGGATATATTAGTTATTAAAGATGGGTCTATTATTGAACGTGGAGATGTGATAAATTATCCTAAAAGTGATTATACAAAAGAATTATTTTATAAATGGAAAAAAGATTAGATTAAAATTATTTTAATCTAATCTAATATTTTCAAGTAATGAACTTTTAGTAAAGTCATAGGGGAGTATAGGCCAAGAATTATTGACAAGCTCTATATTTTCTCCTATTTCTTTACCAGCATCTTTGTATATGGTGTAAATGAATTTACTACAATAAGAGGCTAAACTTTCAGTATCGCTTGAAGTAAACACAGAATATACTTTATTGTAGTAATTAGGTAGTAATTCATTTAATTTATTTTTTAATTCATTATTCATTTTTTTATATCTAAACACCGAAATTTGTCTATTTTCTATAAAATAAAATGAATAAAAAGGATTATCTACAAAGTCATCACCATAATTTTTAAATTCTATTAATTTCATATCTTCATTAACCAGAAAACAATGTCCCCATTGTTGAAATAATTTGTCTCCTTTAGATAATACTATAATATCAAAAGGTTGTATTTTGTTTTGATTATCTATTAGTTCCCTGAAACTATACCACTTAATATCAGCTAAAGATAAACTGCATGTAAGTAATAAGATAAATAATATTTTTTTCATTTATTTAAGAACTATATTATCTAAAGTTGTAGTTTCTAAAAAATCAAATGGTAATATAGGAAATTTATCAGGGAATAACCTAGTATCTCTATTTAATTTTTTTCCAGCATCTAAAAATAAAGTATAGACAAATTTACTGCAATATGAATTTATATCTTCTGAATCTGAAGTAGATAATATTGAATATTCTTTATTGTAATATTTTTTTACATCCTCTTCTAATACATCTCTTAATTTATCATCAATTTCTTTATATCTAAATATGCTGATTTTTCTATTTAATTTAAAAAATTCATAAATTGGTTCATCGGCAAAAATATTATCTGCACCTTTTATTTCAACAAATTTTTTATCCTTATTAACAACAAAAATATGACCATATTTTTGAAAAAGTACAGGACCTACATCTAAAACGACTAAATCATAGGGTTTTAATTGATCTATTTTTTCTGCTACTTCTTGAAAAGTATACCAAGTATGTGCTTCTTTATTGGGTTTATCAAATATTCCTAATGAAAAAGAAAGACTTGATAATATAATAGATAATAAAATATATATTTTTTTCATTATAATTTAAACTCCTTTTTTAAAAATTTATTTGCTATTTTAGTAGGAAATTTTTTTGCTCCTATAGAAAATTTAACGGTTATGGATTTAGGTGTAATTTCTGTTATTAGACCTTTTCCAAATTCTTTATGACTAACAATTTCTTTTAATTCAAAATCACATTCAATAGTCACAATATTTTCTTTAGAACTTTGTATTGAATTATTTTTTAAATACTCTCTAACACTAAATGAATTTTCTAATTTAGGCGATTTTGCTATTAAATTGGGATTTTCTAAAATTTCTATATTATTTTCATTTAATTCATCTAAAAATCTAGAACGAGGATTACGGCTTGTAAATCCAAATGTTGCTCTTTCTAATGAATGTGTTATAAATAATAATTCTTCAGCACGAGTTACTGCAACGTAAAATATACGTCTTTCTTCTTCTTCCTCATCTAAGTTTTCTAAAAGTGAAAGTCTAGGAAAAAGATTTTCTTCAAGACCTGTTAAAAATACTGTATTAAATTCTAAACCTTTTGAAGAATGTACTGTCATTAGCTTAACATATTCTTCATCGTTTTTTATGTCATCACTTGCAGAATTAAGCATAATATTTTCTAAAAAGTTTGGTAAAAGAAGAATACCTTCTTCTATTTCTTTATTTTGAATAGAAGAAATTAATTCATAAACATTTTCCAATCTTTCTTCATAATTTTCTTCTAATTTTAAATATTCATAGTATCCTATTTCTTTTATTAAATTTTCAAGTATTACAGATGTTGTAGTGTTTTCTATCATTTCTTTAAACATTGAAATTAAATTATTGAAATTTTCTAAATTTTTTAAAGCTGCACTTGAAATATCATTTTTAACTAATTTAGAAGCTTCTAATAAACTAATATCATTTTTATTTGCTATTTTTGATATAGTTTCTATACTTTTTGGACCAATAGATCTTTTAGGTATGTTTATAATTCTTTCAAAACTTATATCATCGCTAGAATTATTGATTAATTGTAAATATGCTATTAAATCTTTTATTTCTTTTCTTTCAAAAAATCCAAGTCCACCAAATATTTTATATGGGATACTATTTCTATGTAATGCTTCTTCTAATGCTCTTGATTGAGCATTTGTTCTGTAAAGAATGGCAAAGTTTTTATAATTTTTACCATTTTTATTTAGTTCACGTATTTTATTTGCTACGAAAGTTGCTTCATCATTAACATCATTTGCGTTATATATTTTTATTTTTTCTCCCAATTCACGTGCAGACCACAATTTTTTACCTTTAGAACTTGTATTATTTTTTATTACTGAATTTGCACCATCTAATATATTTTGTGTTGATCTATAATTTTGTTCAAGTTTAATAACGTTAGCTTCAGGATAATCTTTTTCAAAATTAAGAATATTTTGAATATTTGCTCCTCTAAAAGCATATATACTTTGATCTTCATCACCAACTACACAAATATTTTTATTTTTAGAAACAATTTTTTTTATTATTTTATATTGTATTTCATTAGTATCTTGATATTCATCAACTAATACATAAATATATTTTGATTGAACTTTATCTAAAATATAGTTGTCTTTTAATAATTCATAAGTATTAGTTAGTATATCTGAAAAATCCATAGCATTGTATTTTTCTAATTTTTCTTGATATTCCATATATATAGTTTTTAAATGTGAATTTTCTGGTATTTTTATATCCATTATTTTCCAAAGTTCAGTATATTTGATACCAAGTTCTTTGATTCTACTAATTTTATTTAATATTTGAGTTGGCTTATATAATTTTTCCCAATCATATTTTTTTATTATTTTTTTAATTATACTTCTTTGATCGTTGCTATCATATACATTAAAATTTGTTCCATATCCTATTCTCTCAGAATATATTCTTAGAAGTCTTAATGCAAAAGAGTGAAAAGTAGTAATAAGTATGTCTGTATTAGAGCCTATAAGACTTTCTGCTCTTTCCTTCATTTCTTTAGCAGCTTTATTTGTAAAAGTAAGAGCTAATATATTTTTAGGATTAATATTTTTTTCTTTAATCATATGTGCAATCTTAAAAGTAATAGTTCTTGTTTTACCACTTCCAGCACCAGCTAGTATAAGTGTTTGTCCTTCTAATATTTCAGCAGCTTTTTTCTGCATGTCATTTAAATTATCTAAAATACTCAAATAAATCTCTCCCTCTTTATATATTATAGTATAGATATTATACACTTAATTTTTTATTTTTTCAATTTAAGAAAATTGTTTTTAATGAATTTTTTAATTAATTATATTTTCACTTTTTTTAATTATTATGTATATATTTTAAATCTTTTTTATAAAAAATAAAAAATAGTAAAAAAAGTTTTTTTGTGTTATTATAATGATAAAAGACACTTTATTTTAAGCTTTTGGGATTCAGGTTAAAAAAGTTAGATATAAAATATAAAAAAAAAAGGTTTTATTTTATTTTTCTAGCTATACTATATTAAGGATGAGATATGAAAAAATTAAATTCAACAGATTATGAAGTTTTAGAATTGATTTCCAGTAATAAGGAAATTAGTAGAACAGAATTGACTAAATATTTAGATTTATCACCCGCAGCAATATCTAAGATGGTAAAAAAATTAGTTTCGTTAAACTTGATAATAGAAGAAGGAGAGCAAGTTTCAACTGGTGGAAGACCTAGAAAGATATTGAAAATTAATAAAAAATATAGAAAGATAATAGCAGTTAATTTTGGTGCAGGATTTATAGATGTTTCTATTGCACATTTAGATGGAGATATAATTGAAACTGTTAGAAAAACATTTCAATTTAAAACATCTGAAAAATTAAAAATGTTATTATCAGATGAAATACAAAGATTGATTGATACATATAGCAAAAATCAAATAATAGGTATAGGTCTTTCAATAAATGGTGTTGTAGATAGAGAAAAAGGTATATCTGTATTTTCACCACATTTAAAATGGAATAATTTGAATTTGAAAGAATATTTTGAATTAAAATATGGAATACCTGTTATAGTTGATAATGATGTTAGAAGTATGATGAGAGCTGAAGTATTTAGATTGAAAAAAATGGGTATAAGAAATGCTATGTATTTATATGTCAAAGATGGTATAGGTTCTACTTTTATGATAAATGGCGAAGTATTTGAAGGTGAAAGTCATTGTGCTGGAGAAATAGGTCATTATGTTATAGATTATAAATCTAATCATAAATGTAAGTGTGGTAAATATGGTTGTTTAGAAGCAGAAAATTCGGCTTCTATAATCAAAGAAAAAATTAACTGGGAATTAGAAAAAAATGAAAAACCACTATATAATGGTGATTCGGAAAGTTTATTTAGCAAAGCTGAAAATGGAGATGAACCATATAAAAGTGTGGTAGGGAATTCAAGTAGAGAAATAGGAAGGGTTGTAGGAAATGTTCTTAATATATTAGATATAGGGAATATTATAATCGCTGGTAGTATACTTGAAGCTAAGAAATTATTTATTACTAATTTTGAAAAAGGAATTTATGATAATTTAACTTTAAATTTTGGTAATAGAGTGAATATATTAACTACGCAGTATGGAAATATAGTTGAAAAATATGCTGCAATTAACCTAATAATAGAAAATCTGTTTATAGGTAAAAAGTTAATTAGTAAATAGGATAATAAAACAATTTTATTATATAATTTTATTTAGAGGTGAGGAAAATGAAAAAAACATTAATGAGTTTGTTTATGGTACTAGGTTTAGTATTCTTTGCAATATCATGTGGTGGCAAAACTGAAGCTAAGGCTGAAGAAGGTGCTAAAAACTTTAAAATAGGAGTTACATGGTACAAATACGATGATAACTTTATAGCTGGAATGAGAAAAGATATGGAAGCTATTCAAGCTGAACAATTCAAAAATTTAGAATTATCAATGAATGATTCTCAAAATTCACAAGCTATATTAAATGACCAAGTTGATACTTTAATTTCTAAAGGTGTAAACTTATTAGCTATAAATTTAGTAGATCCAAGTGCAGGACAACAAATTATAGATAAAGCAAAAGCTGCAAATATACCTATAATCTTATTTAATAAAGATCCAGGTGTTGACGCTTTAAATAGTTATGATAAAGCTTACTATGTTGGAAATGATCCTAAAGAATCAGGAATATTCCAAGGTAACACAATAGTTAAACAATGGAAAGCTGATCCTAAATTAGATAAAAATGGTGACGGTGTATTACAATATGCTATGTTAATAGGGGAACCAGGACATCCAGATGCAGTTGCAAGAACTGAATATTCAGTTAAAACAATAAATGAAGCTGGAATTAAGACTGAAAAACTTTATGAAGATGCAGCTAACTGGGATGCAGCAATAGCTAAAGATAAAATTGATTCATTCTTATCAGGACCTAAAGGTGCAGCAGTTGAAGTTATAATCTCTAATAATGATGGAATGGCATTAGGAGCAATAGAAGCTATGAAAGCTCATAATGTAATGTTACCAATATATGGTGTTGATGCTATACCTGAAGCTTTAACTTTAATTGAAAAAGGTACTTTAAGTGGTACAGTATTAAATGATGGTAAAAACCAAGCTTTAGCTATATTACAATTAGCTAATAACATATTAAATGGAAAAGACCCAGTAGAAGGAACAAATTGGAAATTAGTGGATAAAGCAGTAAGAGTTCCTTACGTTGGTGTTGACAAAGATAACTATAAAGAATTTGTAAGATAATAAAAAAATGAAAAAAGCCACTGTTATAGTGGCTTTTTCACTAAAAAGAGGTGAAAAATTAATGAGTAAAGAAAACTTTGAATATGTTTTAGAAATGAGTGGAATCTCTAAATCATTTCCAGGAGTTAAAGCTCTAGATAAAGTTAATTTAAGAATAAGACCTAACAGCGTTCATGCTTTAATGGGTGAAAATGGTGCTGGTAAATCAACATTGATGAAATGTTTATTTGGGATATATAAAAAAGATGAAGGTGAAATTAAGTTAGAAGGAAAAGAAATTAGTTTCTTAAATTCTAAAGATGCTCTTGAACATGGAGTTTCAATGGTTCACCAAGAGTTAAATCAAGTTATTCAAAGAAATGTTATGGATAATATTTGGCTTGGAAGATATCCAACAAAACATGGATTAGTTGATGAAGATAAAATGTATAAAGACACTAAGAAAATATTTGATGATTTAGATATAGATGTTGATCCACGTGCAAAAGTTGCAACATTGAGTGTTTCTCAAATGCAAATGCTTGAAATTGCAAAAGCTGTATCATATAATTCTAAAGTATTGATATTAGATGAACCAACTTCATCTTTAACTGAAAATGAAGTACATCATTTATTTAGAATAGTTAAAAAATTACAAGGAAGTGGAATAGGTATAGTATATATCTCTCACAAAATGGAAGAAATTAAAGAAATTTGTGATGAAATAACAATACTTAGAGACGGTCAATGGGTTTCAACTTCTAAAGTTGAAAATTTAACAACTGATCAAATAATAAATATGATGGTTGGAAGAGATTTAAGTAATAGATTCCCTGATAAAGACAGTAAGCCAAGTGATACAATAATGGAAGTTAGAGGTTTAACTACTAAAGATATTAAAGATGTAAGTTTTGATTTGCATAAGGGTGAAATTTTAGGTATAGCAGGATTAGTAGGATCTAAGAGAACTGAAATTGTAGAAACAATATTTGGTATTAGAGGTAATTATGAAGGAAGTATAAAAATACATGGTAGGGAAGTTAAAATAAAATCACCTAATGAAGCTACTAGAAATGGGTTAGCATTGATAACTGAAGAAAGACGTTCAACTGGTATATTTGCTATGTTAGATATTAAATTTAATTCAATAATATCTAATTTGAAAAAATATTCTAGATTTGGTTTATTAAGTGATGCTAAGACAAGTAAAGATACAAGATGGGTAATAGATTCAATGAAAGTTAAGACACCTAGTCAAAGTACAAGTATAGGTTCATTATCTGGAGGTAATCAACAAAAAGTAATAATAGGAAGATGGTTATTAACAGAACCTGAAATATTAATGATGGATGAACCAACAAGAGGAATAGATGTTGGAGCTAAATTTGAAATTTATCAATTGATGATAGATCTTGCAAAGAATAATAAAGGAATTATTATGATTTCATCAGAAATGCCTGAATTATTAGGAATAACTGATAGAATTATAGTAATGAGTAATGGTAGAATAGCAGGAATTGTTAATACAAAAGATACTAATCAAGAAGAAATCTTGAAATTAACAGCTATGTATTTATAGGAGGAAAAAATGGACAAATCTCAATTAAACAAAATTAAATTTGATGGAGAAACAGTAAAAAAAACTAAGAATTTTTTAATAAATGGAGGAATATATATAGTTTTATTATTATTATTTATATTAATAATAATGAAAGATAGTTCATTCTTAAGTTTCAGAAATTTAATAAATATTTTACAACAATCATCTGTTAAAATGATAATAGCCTTAGGTATAGCAGGTATTATAGTAACACAAGGAACAGACCTTTCAGCTGGGCGTCAAATAGGTATAGCAGGATTAATTTCAGCTACACTTTTACAATCACTTGCAAATCCTAATAGAATATATAAATTTATGAATTCTACTGGATTTATGTCTAATATAGGTAAAGCATTAGGTTTTGATAAAGATCCTACTTTATTTGTTTGTTTAATTACTTTATTACTTGTTATGATTATAGGTGGAATTATAGGTGGAGTAAATGGAATTCTTGTATCAAAATTTGATATAGTACCTTTCGTTGCTACTATGGGTATGATGATTATAGCTTATGGGGCTAACTCTTTATACTATGATTATACAGGTTCTACTCCAGTTGCTGGTTTTGGTGAAAGATATAGTTCAATAGTTAGTAGTTTCCATATAGGAAATTTCCATTTCCCTAAATTAATAGTATATGCAGTTATTGCTATAGTGGTTATGTGGATTGTATGGAATAAAACAATATTTGGTAAAAACTTATTTGCAGTAGGAGGAAATCCTGCAGCCGCTAAGGTATCAGGAGTTAATGTTACTAAAACTTTAATAATAGTTTATATAATAGCAGGTGTTATGTATGCTATGGGTGGATTCTTAGAAGCAGCTCGTATTGGATCTGCATCAAATAACTTAGGTAACCTTTATGAATTAGATGCGATGGCAGCCTGCGTTGTTGGAGGAGTTTCATTCTCAGGAGGAGTTGGAAAAATTTCTGGAGTTGTTACTGGGGTTATAATATTTACTATGATAAACTATGGATTAACATATATAGGTGTAAATCCTTATTGGCAATATATAATTAAAGGGTTAATAATAATAGTTGCTGTTGGTATAGATATGTTAAAATACAAGAAGAGAAATTAATAGAAAATCATAGGTGAAAAAAATGGAAAAAAAATTTGAAGAAGTTTTTGGAAGAAAGTATGAGAATAAGTATTTCGCACCAGGTAGAGTTAATTTAATTGGAGAACATACAGATTATAACGGAGGAAATGTATTCCCTTGCGCAATAGACAAGGGAACTACAGCTCTTGTAGCAAAAAGAGAAGATAAAAAATGTAGATTTTATTCAACTAATTTTGAAAAATTAGGTATAATTGAATTTGATATAACTGATTTAAAAAATGTTAAGGAACATGATTGGGTAAATTATCCTAAAGGAATGTTTAAAGCATTTATAGATGGAGGATACGATATATCACATGGATTTGATGTATTACTTGAAGGGAATATACCAAATGGTGCTGGACTTTCATCTTCAGCATCAGTTGAAATGGTTATAGGAACAATGATAAAACATGAATTTGGATTTGATATATCAGTTTTAGATATAGTTAAATATGGGAAAAAAACTGAAAATGAATTCATAGGTGTTAATTCAGGTATAATGGATCAATTTGCAGTAGGATTTGGGAAAAAAGATAAAGCAATATTACTAGATTGTAACACATTAGTATATGAATTAGTTCCTATAGTTTTAAAAGATGAATATGTAGTAATTTCAAACACTAATAAGAGACGTGGTCTTGCAGATTCTAAGTATAATGAAAGACGTGCAGAATGTGAAGAAGCATTAGCAGAATTACAAACTAAGCTTGATATTAAATCACTTGGTGAATTATCTGAAAAACAATTTGAAGATAATAAATATCTTATAAAATCTGAAGTAAGACAAAGAAGAGCTAAACATGCAGTATATGAAAATCAAAGAACTTTACAAGCTAAAGAAGCATTAGTAAAAGGTGAAATAGAGTTATTTGGAAAATTGATGAATGCTTCACATGTATCTCTTAGAGATGATTATGAAGTAACAGGTATTGAACTTGATTCACTTGTAGAAGCTGCTTGGGAAGAAGAAGGAACAATAGGTTCTAGAATGACAGGTGCAGGTTTTGGTGGATGTAGTGTAAGTATAGTGAAAAAAGATAAAGTTAATGATTTTATAAAAAATGTAGGAAGAAAATATACTGAAAAGACAGGACTTGTTGCTGATTTTTATATAGCTAACATAGGTGATGGGGCAAGAAAATTATGATTAGTGTAGAAAGTATATATTTAGGTAAATATGAAAATAAAGATATATATAGATATATACTTAAAAATGATAATGATTTTGAAGTACATATATTAAATTTAGGTGGGATAATTAATAAAATATTAACTAAAAATAAAAAAAATGAAAAAGTAAATGTTGTTTTAGGTTATGAATTTTTTGAAAAATATGTATCAGATCCAAGTTACGCTGGAGCAATAATAGGGCCTACATCAGGTAGAATAGATAATGGTATTTTTAAAATAAATGATGTTCAATATAATTTAGAAATTAATTCAGGCGAGCACGCTAATCATGGTGGTAAAGGTGGATTAACATCAAAAGTATTTGAGGTTGAAGAAATTGAGTACAAGGATATGAAAGGTGTTGAACTTTCATATTCTTGGAAGAATTTAGAAGCCGGACATCCAGGAAATATGAAATTTTATATTAGATACTTTATAAATAATAAATCAACTTTAAAAATTGAGTTTTATGCAACGAGTGATAGAAAGTCATATGTAAATATGACTAATCACTCTTACTTCAATTTATCTGGTAATTTAAGTGAAAATGGAGATAGTCAATATTTGATGATAAATTCAGATAAGTTTTGTGAAGTTAAATCTAATATGATACCTAATGGGAAATTAATAGATGTAAAAAATAGTGCTTTTGATTTTAAAAAACCAACTATAATTAAAGAAAATATTGATAAAGGTTCTAATCAGTTTAATATTACAAGAGCTATAGATCATGGATTTGTACTTAATAAAGATGGAATTGATGCAACTCTTTATTCTAAAACTTCTGGAATAAAGATGTCTCTTAAAACAAGTCAAAATGTGTTAGTTGTATATACTGGTAATTATCTTGATGATGTTATTCCATTTGATAATGTAAATAAAAATACAAGATATATGGGTATAGCACTAGAAGCACAAAATTATCAAAATGGTATAAATATAGAAGAATTTGATTCTAAGCTTACTACACCTGTTTCTCCATATTATGAAGAAATAGAATATATATTTAGTGTAGAATAATAAGGAGGATAAAATGAAAAATGTTTTAGTAGTAGGTGGAGCTGGTTATATTGGTTCACATACTGTAAAAATGTTAAAAGATGCAAAATATAACGTAATAATATATGATAATTTATCTAAAGGACATAGAGAAGTTTCTGAAATTTTAGATGTTAAATTGATAGAAGGTGATTTAGGAGATAGAGATAAATTAAAAGAAGTATTTGAAAATGAGAAAATTGATATAGTAATGCACTTTGCTGCTTTTATAGAAGTTGGGGAATCTGTACTTGATCCAGGAAAGTATTATGAAAATAATGTTGGTAAAGTAATAAATTTATTAAATCAAATGGTAGAGTCAAAAATTAAATATTTTGTATTTAGTTCAACAGCTGCTACTTTTGGAGAACCTCAAAGTTCTAAAATAAGTGAAACTCATCCTCAAAATCCAATAAATCCTTATGGAAGTTCAAAAAGAATGGTAGAAATAATACTTAAGGATTTTGAAAAAGCTTATGGATTAAAATCTGTTATATTAAGATACTTTAATGCTTGTGGTAGTGATATGAATGGGCTAATAGGTGAATCTCATAGTCCTGAAACACATTTAATACCTGTAATATTAGAAGCGGCTAATGGAAGACGTGAAAGTGTTAAGATATTTGGTACTGATTATGAAACTAAAGATGGAACTTGTATTAGAGATTATATTCACGTTTATGATTTAGCTAAAGCACATATCATGGCTATGGAAAAAATGTTTGGAGAAAATGAGAGTTTAGAGTATAATTTAGGAAATGGAGAAGGATATTCTGTTAGAGAAATAATAAATACAGTTAAAGATGTAACTGAAGTAGATTTTAAAGTTATTGAATCTGATAGACGTCCTGGAGACCCAGCACTTCTTATAGCTGATCCAACTAAGCTTATATCTGAACTTAAATGGGAATCAGAATATGGTTTAGATGATATAGTAAAATCAGCTTGGTTATGGGAAAAAAATAGAAAATATTAGGAGATAAAAATGCAAATTTATGAACAAATAGAAAAATTAATACTATTTGGTATACAAAATGGATTTATAGATCCACTTGATGAAGTTTTAGTAAGAAATAAGGTTTTGGAAGCTTTAAAAATAGAAGATTATACTATATTTAATAAAACAAAAAGAGATGAATTTTTAAAATATGTTTCAACTCTTGAATTTCCTTGTGAAATTTTAGATAATATAACAGAGTGGGCAGGAGAAAATGGTATTCTTAAAGAAAATATTTTAGTATTTAAAGATCTTTTAAATTCTCAACTTATGGGTATAATTGTTCCAAGAACTTCACAAATCACTAAAGAATTTTGGGAAAAATATAATAATAAAAAAGAAGATGCAACTAAATACTTTTATGAAGTATCTCAAAAAAGTAACTATATTAGAACTGATAGAATTGCTAAAAATATGGCATTTAAGTATAAGTCTAAATATGGAGAACTTGAAATTACTATAAACTTATCTAAACCTGAGAAGGATCCTAAAGAAATAGCTCTTGCTTTAAAGAATAATAAAAAAAGTGGTTATCCTGTATCCTTACTTGCTAAAGAAAATGAAGGATATATGGGAAGAATTGATCATCCAGGGCGTCAAAATCATAGAATTATTAAACTAAATTTAACTAATGAAGATTGGTATTTCCAATATTCACCATATACATATTACAATGAACATTCAATAGTGTTTTCAAGTGAAATAAGACCAATGAAAATAGATAAATCTGGATTTAGAAGATTAATAGAATTTGTAGAATTATTCCCACATTATTTTATAGGTTCTAATGCAGACCTTCCTATAGTTGGTGGTTCTATATTAACTCATGATCATTTTCAAGCAGGAAAACATAGTTTTGCTATGGCTGATGCAGAAATTTCTTCAAAATTTAATTTTAAGGGATATGAAGAAATAGAAGCAGGTATAGTAAATTGGCCATTATCGGTTTTAAGATTAAGTGCTAGTTTTAATGAAAAAGAAAAATTACTTGAATTAGCTGATAAAGTGTTACAAAAATGGATACATCATTCAGATTATGAAAATGATATTAAAGCATTTAGTGGTGAAGTTAGACATAATACAATAACACCTATAGTTAGAACTAAAAATGGAAAAATTGAAATGGACTTAGTATTGAGAAATAATTTAACAACTGAAAAATATCCGTTAGGATTGTTCCACCCACACCCTGAATATCATTCTATAAAAAAAGAAAATATAGGGCTTATTGAGGTTATGGGACTTGCAGTTCTTCCAGGAAGATTAAAACATGAAATGGAAGAGTTAGAACAGTTGTTTATGAGTATAAGAAATGTTAAAGATGTTTTAGAAATGATGGAAGAAAATTCGGATTTAAAGAAACATATAGAATGGGTGAAAAATAATTTTACAGATGAGATGATAGCCAAAGATTACTTCTTAGATGAATTAATACAAAAGGTTATAGGATCAATATTTGAAAAAGTATTGGAAGACTGTGGAGTATATAAAAATAATGAAGTAGGAAGAAAAGGATTCCTTTATTTCTTAGAAACAATAAATAATTAAAAATGTTAAATGTAAATAAAATGGCAAGTAGATTACTTTCTACTTGCCTTTTATATTAGAATAATTCAGGTGCTGAAACTATTTCTAAATTTTCGTTAATTTCAAATATGTAAGGGAAACCAGTTTTTAAGTTTAAGTCTAATATTTTAACATCATCGATATTTAATAAATATTTAATTAATGATCTTAAACTATTTCCATGAGCTACAACTAAAACGTCTTTTCCTTCTTTTATTTGTTTAGATATATCAGAATTCCAGTAAGGTAAAACTCTTTTGATTGTATCTTTTAAGCTTTCTCCACGTGGACATTCTTCATCAGGTATATCTTTATATCTATCTTGGAACTTAGGATAGTTTTCTTTATCGTCAGTATTTACTAAAGGAGGAGCAACATCAAAACTTCTTCTCCAGATGTGAACTTGTTCATCTCCATATTTTTTAGCAGTTTCTGCTTTATTTAATCCTTGAAGAGCACCGTAATGTCTTTCATTTAATCTCCAAGATTTGAATACTGGAAGATATAATTGGTCTATTTCTTCTAGTATATAATTTAATGTTTTGTTAGCTCTTTTTTGGTATGAAGAAAATGCAACATCGAATTTAAGACCAGCTTCTTTTAATGCTTTTCCACCTGATTTTGCTTCAGAAACACCTTTTTCTGTTAAGTCAACATCAATCCAACCAGTGAATCTATTTTGTAAATTCCATTCACTTTCACCATGACGTACTAATACTAATTTCATTTAAATTCCTCCTAAAATTAAGTTATAATTACAAAATAATTATACTATATATTTGATTAAAAATCAATTTATATCTTGTAAAAAATGTTTAAATATTCCATATAGTGAAATCAAAATAAAAAAATAACAATATATTGATTTGTAGTTTTATCTAAATATAGCATATATAAAGGGTTTTGTAATTTTTTGTAAAAAAAAATATATTTTTTATTGATATATCATTGTAATTTTTATTTGGTTGATATAGAATAATATTGTAAAGGGAAATAAAACAAAATTAAATATTGAAAGGGATGACTTACATGGAAGCGTGGAGAGGATTTAAAGAAGGACTTTGGTCTAAAGAAATCAATGTTAGTGATTTTATTGCTAATAACTATACTGAATATACAGGTGATGGTAGTTTCTTAGAAGGACCAACTGATGCAACAACTCAATTATGGAATGAGTTAAAACCAAAATTAGCTATTGAAAGAGAAAAAGGAATCTATAATACAGAAACTAAGATACCTTCTCAAATAGATGCTTATGGACCTGGGTATATTAAGAAAGAATTAGAAAAAATAGTTGGGGTACAAACAGATGAACCATTAAAAAGAGCAATATTCCCTAATGGTGGATTAAGAATGGTTGAAAATTCTTTAGAAGCATTTGGATATACTATTGATCCATCAACTAAAGAAATTTATGAAAAATATAGAAAAACTCATAATGATGGAGTTTTCTCAGCTTATACTGCAGAAATTAGAAATGCAAGAAGAACAGGAATAATCACAGGATTACCTGATGCTTATGGAAGAGGACGTATAATAGGTGACTATAGAAGAGTTGCTTTATATGGTGTTAATAAATTAATAGAAGAAAAAACTAAAGATTATAACAATTTAGAACCAGATGAAATGACTGAAGATGTAGTTAGATTAAGAGAAGAAATCTTTGAACAAGTAAAAGCACTTAAAAAATTAGTTAATTTAGGTAATGCTTATGGATTTGATTTAACTAGACCAGCTGAAAATGCTCAAGAAGCAGTTCAATGGGTTTACCTTGCATACCTTGCAGCAACTAAAGATCAAAATGGAGCTGCGATGAGTTTAGGAAGAACTTCAACTTTCTTAGATATATATATAGAAAGAGATTTAAAAGAAGGAAAAATTACTGAAAAAGAAGCTCAAGAATTCATAGATCAATTTGTTATGAAATTAAGAATAATTAGATTCTTAAGAACTCCTGAATATGATGCATTATTTAGTGGAGATCCTACTTGGGTTACAGAATCAGTTGGAGGAATGTTAGATGATAATAAATCATTAGTAACTAAAAACTCATTTAGATACTTACAAACATTATACAACATCGGACCATCACCAGAACCAAACTTAACATTATTATGGTCTGAAAAATTACCTGAAAATTGGAAGAGATTTGCTGCTCAAACATCAATAGATACTTCAAGTTTACAATATGAAAATGATGATTTAATGAGACCACAATTTGGTAATGACTTTGCAATAGCTTGTTGTGTTTCTCCAATGACAGTTGGAAAACAAATGCAATTCTTTGGAGCACGTGTAAACTTACCTAAAGCTTTATTATACACTATTAATGGTGGTAAAGATGAAAATAAAGGAATACAAGTAACTCCAGAAGGTATGTTTGAACCAATTAAAGGTGATTACTTAGAATTTGATGAAGTATGGGAAAAATATGATAAAGTATTAGATTGGTTAGCTAAAACTTATGTTCAAGCATTAAATATTATTCACTATATGCATGATAAATATGCTTATGAAAGTTATGAATTAGCTCTTCATGATACATTTATTAAGAGAACACAAGCATTTGGTATAGCAGGAATTTCAATAGTTGCTGACTCACTTGCTGCAATTAAACATGGTAAAGTAAGAATTATAAGAAACGAAGAAGGATTAGCAGTTGACTATGTTAACGAAGGTGATGATTATGTAGCATTCGGTAATAACTATGATGAAACTGATAACTTTGCTGTAGAAATCACAAGAAGATTCATGAACAAAATTAGAAGTCACAAAATGTATAGAAACGCAATACCTACTCAAAGTTTATTAACAATTACTTCAAACGTTGTTTATGGTAAGAAAACAGGAAATACACCTGATGGAAGAAGAAGTGGAGCTCCATTTGGACCAGGTGCTAACCCAATGCACGGAAGAGACGTAAATGGTGCAGTTGCATCACTTGCTTCAGTTGCTAAACTTCCATTTGAAGATGCAAATGATGGAATTTCATATACATTTGCTATAACTCCTGATACTTTAGGTAAAGATAGAGTAGAAAAACAAATAAACTTAGTTGGATTATTAGATGGATACTTTAATGCAACAGGTCAACATTTAAATGTTAACGTATTTGGAAGAGAATTATTAGAAGATGCTATGGAACATCCAGAAGATTACCCTCAATTAACAATAAGAGTTTCTGGATATGCTGTTAACTTCGTAAGATTAACTAGAGAACAACAATTAGATGTTATAAACAGAACAATATCTAGCAAAATGTAATAATATATCAGAGAAAGACCTTAGGGTCTTTTTCTTTTTTACGCACATCTAAATTAAAAATAAATTAAAAAAATATTGATTTAAAATTTAATTAGTGATATACTAAAGTTACTAAAGGTTAATGGGGGGATAAAATGAGTAACAAATTTAAATTTTTAAGCTTAATACTTTTATTAAGTATTAGTACACTTTCATATTCTAATAGGAGAGAGAATAATGGAATAATTGATACAACTCCTGGAGGAGGTGGGTTTGGAGGTGGACGTGATACGGATAAATATTGGTACTGTGGAGATACCTATGTTCCTAGAATTGGTGGTATAAGTAAAAGTGAAGCATGTTCAGCTAATTTTAATTTAAGATTAGACAGTAATGTAGATAACAAGCCAATTAAACCTATTTATGGTAATGTTGAAAATAAACCTAAATATAAGGTTTCTATAATACCTGAAGATGATACAATATTTGTTAGAAAAATGACTAGAGAAGAGGATAGTACAATTATATCACCTGAAGAAGTTGATTTAAAACCAACTCGTGATAATACGACAGGCAGTGTTACAGTTAGTGTTAATAATAATAGATATGAGGATAGAGATGTTTCCACAAGTATTCATGAAATACCTGCTCCAGAATTAGGAGAGACACAATTTTTAATATCAGCTAAAAGATATGAAATACATGGAAGTGATTTGATAGGTGTAGAAATAGATGAAGATGAAAGTAGTGAAAGAAAATTAGTTTATAAATTAAATGATAAAAAATTAAACTCGGAACTAGAAGGTAAATTAAAAAAAGATTTAAGTAACTTATTAGATAATTCTATATTAGAAAGTAAATTATCAGAAGGCGTAAGAGATAAATTAAATGGTAAATTAGATAAAAACTTATCAAATTTAACAGATCATGTAATAGTTAAAGAAAAGTTATCAACAGAGGTAATAAAAGAAATAGAAGGAAAGTTGAATAAAGATTTATCAAATATAAATGATAAAGAAAAAGAAAATCTACGTAAAAATTTAGATGTATATAATAAAGGAGAAGTAGACTCTAAATTGGAAACTAAATTAAATAAAGATTTAAGTAACTTATCAGATAATACAATATTAGAAAGTAAACTATCTGAAGGAGTAAGAGATAAATTAAATGGTAAATTAGATAAAAACTTATCAAATTTAACAGATCATGTAATAGTTAAAGAAAAGTTATCAACAGAGGTAATAAAAGAAATAGAAGGAAAGTTGAATAAAGATTTATCGAATATAAATGATAAAGAAAAAGAAAATCTACGTAAGAATTTAGATGTATATAATAAAGGAGAAATAGATACTAAATTAGATGGAAAACTAAATAAAGATTTAAGTAACTTAGCAGATAATTCAATATTAGAAAGTAAATTATCAGAAGGCGTAAGAGATAAATTAAATAACAAAGTTGATAAAGATGGTAATAATATAAACATTGAAAAATTTATTGAAAAATTAAATGAAAATTCAAATATTTCAATACCTACAGGCTCATTAGTTAAAGACTCTGATGTTAAAAATTATCTTGAAAATAATTATACAAACAATATTGAATTAAAAAAACAATTAGATAAAAAACTGGAAAAAGATTTATCAAACTTAAATGATAATGAAAAACAAAATTTACGTAAAAATTTAGATTTGTATAGTAAAAAGGAAATAAATGATAGTTTGGCTGTTAAAGCTAACAAAGATGGTAGTAATATTGAAGTTGATAAATATATATCAATTCTATCTAATGGTTCTAATGTACAAAATCCTAAGAATATGTTGGTTACGGATAAAATGTTAAAAGAATATATTTCAAAAAATCAAGGGATAGTGTATGATAATGTAGATAAAACAGAACTTAGTTTATATAATACAACTATACATAATGTTAGTGATGGTATAAATCCTACGGATGCAGTTAATAAAAGACAATTAGATTCAGTTACCTCAGGAGTTGCTGTTGCAATAGCGAATAGCAATTTATCTACTCAAAAAGGACACTCTATAGGAATAGGTGTTGGATACTTTAAGAAAGAATGGGGTATAAGTTTAGGCTACTCAGGAGAAATTAATAGATTTGGATTTAAGGTTAATTCAGGACTATCATCTAAATTGGAGTTTAGTGCAGGGTTAGGTTTATCGTATAGCTTTGGTAAAAAAGAAGAGCCGTTTGTTATGAAAGCTGATGATAATAATTTAGATATATTTGTTGATAGAATTAATAATATTGAAAAAAATGTAAAAGAAAAATTAGAAAAATATATTAATGAAGATAGAAAAGGTATGGAAAGAGATATAGAAAAATTAAAATCAGAAAATTTAAATCTTAAAAATGAAATATCAAAAATATATGAAATATTAAAGAATAAAAAAGAAGTTGTAAGTGATGTAGCTGTTGTAGATAAATTTGAATTTGATAAAACTGATATATCTGAAGGAAATATGAAAAAAATTGATGAATTTTTAGGTAAAAGAAAAATTTCAATTTTGAATATCATAGGTCATACGGATAAAGTTGGAACTGAACAGTATAATATAGATTTATCTTTAAGAAGAGCTAAAAGTGTTAAAGAATATATAAAAAATAAGATGTTATATGGAGTTATTAATATATTTGGAAAAGGAGAAAAAGAACCAATAAGTAGTAATGATGAAGAAAATAGAAGAGTGGAGCTAATTGTTGAAGAAGAATGATTATTTTTTATGATAAATATTGTAGTGAAATAATTTAATATCGTTATGAATTAAATTAAAAATAAATAATTGAAAATGTAGTAAATTTAAGGGATGAAAGTAATTTCATCCCTTTTTATTTTCATTGAAAAAACTTTGTAAATATGGTATTATGTGAAATAGAGATAATAAAGAAAAGAGGGTAGAAATGGTTACTAAGGAAGAGATATTAAAAATTGCTAAATTAAGTAAATTACATATAGAAGATATTCAAGTTGAAAAATATCAAAATGATTTGAATGATATACTAAATTATATGGAACAATTAAATGAACTTGATTTAACGGAAGTAGAACCTTTATATAGTGTTCATGAATTAGATATAGTATTTAATAAAGATGAGGTATGCAATGAAATGGATAAAAAAGAATTTTTAGAAAATTCTCCTAAGCATGATGAAAATTTCATTTCACTACCTGTTATGGTAGGTGATTCAAATGAGTAAACTATATAGTTTAACTGCAAGTGAACTTGAGAAAAAAATAGCACAAGGAGAAATAACTTCTGTTGAGGCAACACAAAGTATATTAGATAGAATAAAAGATGTAGATGATAAAATAGGTGCATTCATTTCAGTTGAAAGTGAAAATGCGATAAATACAGCAAAAATTGCAGATAGTATAAAAGAGAATACACCACTTAAAGGAGTTCCTATAGCTCTTAAAGATAATATTGTATCAAGAGGAGAATATACAACTGCTGCTTCTAAAATACTAAAAGGATATAAAGGAACATACGATGCTACTGTAGTTAAAAAATTAAAAGAAGCACATGTACCTTTAGTTGGTAAAACGAATATGGACGAATTTGCTATGGGTTCTTCTAATGAAAATTCATCGTTTAAATCAGTTTCAAATCCATGGGATTTAGAAAGAGTACCTGGTGGTTCAAGTGGAGGAGCAGCAGCAGCTGTTGCATCTCTTGAGGTACCAATAGCATTAGGTAGTGATACGGGAGGTTCAGTTAGACAACCTGCAGCATTAACAGGAACTGTTGGATTAAAACCAACTTATGGTAGAATTTCTAGATATGGTTTGATGGCATTTTCTTCTTCTTTAGATCAAATAGGTATAATAGCAAGAAGTTCTGAAGATATAGCTAAAACTCTAGGTATAATAGCTGGATTTGATGAAAATGATTTAACTACATTAAATGTTCCTGTTCCTGATTATGTATCTTTATTGAATAGAGATATTAAAGGCTTAAGAATAGGTATATCACAAGAGTTTTTTGATGGATTAAATGAAGATGTAAAAAAGGTTATAAATCAAGCACTAAATACTTTAGTTTCATTAGGTGCAAAACTTGTTAATATTGATCTTAAATATATGAAATATTCAATTTCTACTTATTATATTATTTCATCTGCTGAAGCATCTTCAAATCTTTCAAGATATGATGGCGTTAGATATGGATATAGGGCAGAAAGTGACAATATAGAAGATATGTATGTAAAAACAAGAAGTGAAGGTTTTGGAAATGAAGTTAAAAGAAGAATAATGATAGGTTCTTATGTATTGAGTTCAGGTTTCTATGATGCTTATTTTAAAAAAGCATCTCAAATAAGAAGATTAATTAAAGACGATTTTCAAAATGCATTTAAAGATGTAGATGTAATAATAACTCCAACAACACCAACTACGGCATTTAAAAAAGGTGAAAAATCAAGTAAACCAATAGAAATGTATTTATCTGATATATATACAGTATCTGTTTCACTTGCAGGACTTCCTGCAATGTCAGTACCTGCAGGTTTCGTTGATGGATTGCCAGTTGGTATACAATTGATTGGGAATTATTTAAAAGAGGATTTATTGTTAAATATAGGGAATATATACGAAAAAGAGAGAGGAGAAATAGATTATGAAAGAATATGATATAGTTATAGGACTAGAAGTTCATTGTCAATTAAAAACTAAATCAAAAATTTGGTGTAATTCAAATGCTGATTATGATTCACAATTACCAAATACTTGTATTTCTCCAACATCAACAGGTATGCCTGGAGCTCTTCCTAAATTTAATGAGGAAGTATTAAATTATGCAATTAAAGCAGCACTTGCATTAAATTGTGATATTAATAAGATAAGCTATTTTGATAGAAAAAATTATTTCTATCCGGATTCACCTAAAAATTATCAAATAACTCAATACTTTAAACCTTATGCAGAAAATGGATATTTAGAATTTTCTAGAAATGATAAAAATGTAAAAGTTGAAATAGAAAGAATACAAATTGAAGAAGATACAGCTAAAAGTATTCATACTAAACATGAATCAATATTAAACTTTAATCGTGCTTCTATGCCTTTAATAGAAATAGTTACAAAACCTTGTATGACTAATCCACAAGATGCTTATGTGTATTTGAACACTTTAAAAGAAAGATTAAAATATACAGGTGTTAGTGATGTTAGTATGGAACTTGGTTCTTTAAGATGCGATGCTAATGTTTCTATAAAAGAAAAAGGAAGGGAAAAACTTGGTACAAGAACTGAAACTAAAAATTTAAATTCATTTAAAGCAGTAGTTAGAGCCATAGAATATGAAGCTAATAGACAAATGGAGATTATAGAAAACGGTGGAAGAGTTGTACAAGAAACTAGACTTTGGGATGATGAATTAGGAATTACAAGACCTATGCGTAACAAAGAAGAAGCTATGGATTATAGATATTTTCCAGAACCAGATCTTCCAAGACTTGTAATAACTGATGAGAGAATAGATAAAATTAAAAAAGAGATGCCTGAGTTTGCAGATGAAAAACAAGCTAGATTTATTAAAAATTATTCATTAAGCGAAATTGATGCTCAAAATTTAGTAAGTTCTATAGAACTTGCAAATTACTTTGAAAAAGTAGTTGAATTATCTGGAAATCCTAAACTTTCAACTAACTGGATATTGACAGAAGTATTAAGAGTTTTAAAGGAAAAATATATAGGTATAGAAGAATTTAGTATTTTACCTGAAGATCTTGCAAGTTTAATTAAGTACATAGATAAAGGTGAAATAAGTTCTAAAATTGCTAAAGAAATATTTGAAATAATGCTTGAAAAATCACAAAAACCAGAGGAAATTATAAAAGAAAAAGGGCTTGTTCAAATATCGGATACATCTCAAATTGAATCGATAGTTAAGCAGGTAATAGATGAAAATCCAGAATCAGTTCAAGACTATTTAAATGGGAAAGATAGAGCTATAAAAGCATTAATGGGTTCTGCTATGAAAATATCTAAGGGTAAAGCAAATCCTAAACTTGTTCAAGAATTATTAATTAAGAATATATCTAAGGATAACTAATTATGAAAAATAAAAATAAAATACCTAAATATGTATATTTAACATCAATATATTTAGCTATATTTTTGATAATATTATCAACTTTTTTTCTTCAAATTTTTAAGTTATCTTTACATGGTAAGATAAGTGAAAATTTAGAGTATAAAGCAGTAATTAAAGCAAAGCGTGGTTCTATAATTACTAGTGATAATTTAGAAATAGCACAAGATTTAGAGTTTCAAAATTTTATAATAGATCCAACTTTATTTGCTAATGATGAAGAGATTAATAAATTTATAGAAATATTATCTAAGGTAATACCTGAATTAGATACTATTGAGGTTAAAAATAAGATAATTGAAAAAAGAATTAAAAAGAATAAATATTATCCTTTTGAAAAAACTCTGATAACTATAGATCAAAGAGAAAAAATTGAAGAATTGATTAGAAATGAAAAGAAAAGAAAAAAAGGATTTTTCAAAGGTAGATTTATATCTTTTAATAGAGTGTTTGAGAGAAAATATATAGATAATAGTGTTTTTGAATCGTTGATAGGTTTTTTAAATAGAGAAGGAGAAGGAGTTTATGGACTAGAACATAAATATCAAGATTATCTTAAGGGTATAGATGGTATTGTTTCGGGGATAAGACCATTTACACCAAGTGTTGCAGAATATACACTACCTTATCTTTTAGATCAAAAAGTAGTTAAAAAGGACGAACCAGGTAAGAATTTGTTATTATCTATAAATTCAATATTTCAATATGCTTTAGATGATGTATTAAAAAATGCTTATGAAGCGTATACACCAGTTTCAGCTATGGGTATAATAATGGAAACAGATACTGGTAGAATACTTGCTATGGATTCATATCCAAAAGCTAGTAATAAGGCAGAAATAAAAAACTATAATATTACATCTTTATTTGAACCAGGATCAATATTTAAACCTATAACAGTAGCATCAGCTATTGATGATGGGAAAATAAATGAAAATACACAAATTAGCTCTAGTGGGAAAATAAAAATAAAAAATAGAACAATAAATGATCATGATAATACAACAATAGGAACTATGAGCGTAAGTAAGATAATGGCTCATTCTGGAAATGTTGGATTAGTAAAAATATCACAAATGATGGATCCTACAGTATTTTATAATTATCTTGTAAAATTTGGGTTAGGTAATAAGACTGGTATAGATACATCATTTGAAACTTCAGCAAAGATGATGACAACTAAACAATTTACAGAGGTAAGACGTTCAAATGTTTCTTTTGGTCAAGGTATAAATATGACACAATTACAAATATTAACGGCACTTAATGCAACAGTTAATGGTGGTAATTTAATACAACCGAGATTAGTTGATAAGATAGTTGATAAAGAAGGTAATGTTATAAAAGAATACACGCCTACAGTTAAAAGCAAAGTAGTTAGTGAGGATACTAGTAGAAGAATAAGAGAAATATTAGAAAAAGTTGTATCAGAAGGAACAGGACAGGGAATAAAACTTGAAGGATATAGACTTGGAGGTAAAACTGGTACTGCACAAAAAGCAGGACCTAATGGTTATGAGACAGGTAAATATTTTTCTTCATTCTTTACGTTCTTTCCAGTAGATAATCCTAAATATTCTATACTTGTTACAGTAGATGAACCTCATGGGGCATATTATGGTGCATCTGTTGCACTACCTATGGTTAGAGATGTTTTAGATAAAGTTATTAAATATGAAAATATATTACCAAATTCAAATGATATAGATAATCAACATTTATTAAAAGAAGAGGGAACTATAATTAAAGATAATAACAATAATAATATTGCTAAATTAAATGAAGCTATATCTATTAATCTTATGCCTAATCTTAAAGGCTTGACGAGAAAAAATATTATTAAATTAACTTTAGAGGGTTATAAGGTAGAAATAAAGGGACATGGAAGAGTAGTAGCTCAATATCCTGAAGCTGGTAAAGTTATAAAAAAAGGAGATTTAATTAAGTTAGAGTTACAATAGGGGGAATATATGTATTATCAAATTTATGTAAAAAAAAGAAGAAGTACCTATACTTATAGCTCAGATAAGGAGCTTGAGATAGGAACTTATTGTGAGGTTGATTTTGCAAAATCTAAATTATTAGGTATAGTAATAAGGGAAAGTAAAAAAGAGGATATAGGTGATTTTAAAATAAAAAGTATAGATAAAGTACTTTTAGATATTCCTAAAATACCTGAAAATATATTAAATCTGGCTATTTTTATAAACACTTATTATATTACTGATTTTTTTGCATCACTGGCTCTTGTTGGGCCTTATGATAAAATGAGCTTAGAATCTATTAAAAAGTTAGAAATAGAGGATGTAGATATAAAAGAAGAAATATGTTTGAGTGAAAAGCAATTTGAAATATATAATGAAATTATAAATAGTAAAGAATCATATTTTTTATTACATGGTATAACTGGAAGTGGTAAAACTCAAATATACATTAAATTGATAATTGAGGCATTAAATAGAAAAAAAGGAAGTATATTTCTTGTTCCTGAAATATCTTTAACTACACAAATGGTTAATGGATTAAAAAAGATATTTGGTGATAATATTTCTATAATACATAGTAAAATGACACAGGCTAAGAAAAAAGCAGAATGGGAAAAGATATATTCAGGGAAAAGTAAGATAGTTATAGGAGCAAGATCGGCTATTTTTGCTCCTGTAAATAATCTTGGATATATAATAATGGATGAAGAGCATGAAAATACATATAAGCAAGAAGATAATGCTAGGTATCATACAAGAAATGTAGCTCTTAAAAGAGCTATGCTTGAAGATTGTAAGGTGATATTTGGTAGTGCAACTCCTTCTTTTGAAACTTATTATTATGCACAAAAAGGTAGTATAAAATTACTTGAACTTAATGAAAGATACAATGGTGCAACTTTACCAGAAGTTGAAGTAGTTAATCTTGAAGATGAAGAAGGATATCTTTCAAAAACTCTTCTTAAAAATATGAAGGAAACTATATCAAAAGGCGAACAAGTTATACTTATATTAAATAGGAAATCACATTCAATACAAGTAAAGTGTCATGAGTGTAATGAAAAACTAAAATGTCCAAGATGTAGTGTAAATTTACAATATTATAAGCAAATTAATATGCTTAAATGTTCTCATTGTGAATATAATGTAAAAATGTATGAAAAATGTCCTAATTGTGAATCTAGTAAATTTAATTTTTTAGGTATGGGAACAGAAAAATTAGAAGAAGAATTAGAGGAATTATTTGGAAAAGAAAATATTTTGAGAATGGATTCAACTACGATGAAGACTAATAGTTTATTAAAAAAAGCTTATACTGATTTTATAAATCAAAAATATCAAATTTTAGTTGGGACTCAAATTGTAGCTAAGGGATTTCATTTTCCAAATGTTACTTTGGTTGGAGTAATTAATTCTGATCAAATATTACAGTTTTCAGATTTTAGAGCAGGAGAGAAAACTTTTCAACTTGTAACGCAAGCTGCTGGTCGTTCTGGTCGTGGAGATAAAAAAGGGAAAGTAATAATACAAACATATAATAGCGATTCAAACCTTATAGAATCTATTAAAAATTCAGATTTTAAAAGCTATTATAATGAAGATATGTCACTTAGAGAATTAGTTAAATTACCACCTTTTGTTAAGTATATAAAAATAATAGTTTCATCTAAAAAAGAAGAAAAATCTAAAAAACAAATTAATGATATATATTCTTTGATTTATGATAAATTTGATTATGTATCCCAACCTGATAGAGCAAATATATATAAGTTAAATGATGATTATAGAAATGTAATATATATAAAAACAAATAATAAGGAAATGATGAAAAATAGATCTTTATTAAAATCTATTAAGGATCAAAGTAACTCTAGTGTTAGAGTGCTAATAGATGTTGATCCTTTAAATTAGATGGAGGATAAAATGAAAATATATGTTTATGAAAGTTCTATATTAAGAACTAAATCAACAGAAGTAGAAGTAGTAGATGATGAATTAAGATTAATATTAAATAAAATGATGAAAGTAATGGAAGAAGCAAATGGTATAGGTCTTGCTGCCAATCAAGTAGGAATAGATAAGAGATTTTTTGTTTTGGATGTGGAAGGTAGAAAAATAAAAGTAATAAATCCTGAAATATTAGAATTTGGTGATGAACTTGTTGAATTTGAAGAGGGTTGTTTAAGTATACCTGGAATATATAAAAATGTAACTAGACCTGAAAAAATACATGTTAAATATATGGATGAAAATAATGAGATACATGAAGAATTATTAGATGGTTTACTTTCTCGTGCATTTCAACATGAATTAGATCATTTAGATGGGGTCTTGTTTATAGATAAAATATCACCTCTTAGTAAAAATTTAATAAGAAAAAAATTACAATTAATGAAGAAAAACTCTATACCAAGAGAATTTGATGTAGAGTAGTAAGGAGTATGATGAAAACTTTATTTATGGGAACTCCTGATTTTGCTTTGGACACTTTAAAATATTTATATGAAAATACAGAATTATTAGCAGTATTTACTAAAGTTGATAAGGTAAATGGTAGAGGAAATAAGATAACTTTTAGTCCAGTTAAACAATTTGCTTTAGACAATGGTATAGATGTAATACAGCCTAAAAGTTTGAGAGTAGATGAAACATATAATTTGATAAAGGAATATAATCCAGATTTAATAGTTGTAGTAGCTTATGGGATGATAATACCTAAAAATATTATTGATATTCCTAAATTTGGTATAATAAACGTTCATTCATCATTATTACCTAAATATAGAGGAGCAGCTCCAATACATGCTGCTATAATTAATGGAGATGATAAGACAGGTGTAAGTATAATGTATATTAGTGAAGGACTTGATGAAGGAGATGTTATACTTACTAAAGAAACTCCAATATATTTAGAAGATAATTTAGGTACATTACATGATAGATTAAAAGTTTTAGGTGCAAAAGGAGTTAAGGAAACTATAAAATTAATGGAGGAAAATAAGGTTATTAGATATCCTCAAGATAATAGTTTAGCTACTTTTGTTAAACCTATAAAAAAAGAGGAAACAAAAATAGATTTTAATGATAAATCTATAAATATATTTAATAAAATAAGAGGAATGAATCCTTTCCCTGTAGCTTATACTACATTAAATGATAAGGTTTTAAAGCTTTATGATTCAATGTATGCAGAATATATAGGAGATGAAATACCAGGTACAGTCATATATTTAGGTAAAGAGGGTATAAAAGTTAAGACTAGTGATGGTGCTATTTTTATAAAAGAATTAAAATTAGAAGGTAAAAAGAAGCAAAAAGCAACAGATTTCATAAATGGTAGACAAATAAATTTAAATGATATTTTAAAATAGAAGGAGAAAGTTATGAAGAGTAAATATGAGGCAAAAGATATTTCTGATCGTATTGTTGCAAGATTAACACTGTACTTAGGGATTTTAAAGGAAATGTCTAAAACTAAAACTGAAGTAAATTCTGGGGAGTTATCTCATAAGATGAATACTACTGCAGTACAGGTTAGGAAAGATTTATCTACTTTTGGAGAATTTGGGGTTAGAGGAAAGGGATATAATATTGTAAAACTTATAGAAATGATAGAAGCTATTTTAGGTATAGATAAAACTAATGATTTAATTCTAGTAGGCTATGGTAAAATGGGTACAATGATAGCTTCAAATATTGATGTACTTGGTAAAGGATTTAAATTAGTTGGAATATTTGAAAAGGATCCTAAAAAAATTGGAGTTAAAGTAGAAGAATCTAATTTAATAGTTAGAGATGTTGAAGAATGTTCTACTTTTATTGAAGAAAATAATATCCATTCTGCTATACTTGCAGTTAATAGTGAATATGCTCAAGTTGTTGCTGAAAATATTGTTAATAGTGGAATAAAAGCAATACTTAATATGACTGCTTCAAAATTAGAGTTGAGTAATGATATTTCAGTTGTTAATTCAGATATATCTGCAAAATTACAAGAGTTAAATTTTTGGAGATTGCATAATAAGAAATATTAACAAAGATAAATATAATGTATAAATATTGAAATTTAAATATTTAAGTGATATAATACTATATGTCTAAAATATAAAAAGTAGATATAATTTAAAATAGGAGGAAAGATAATGGCAATGAGAAAAATGGGTAATTCCATGAAGATCATAACTATAATTATAGCTTTATGTATGATAATACCTATTGCAATTCAAGGATACGCATTTTTATTTAATAGAGAAAGTAAAACTGTATTATTAAAAATAGATGGTGAAAAGATATATAAAGAAGATTTTGATAAATTATATAAAGAAGTAAATACTCAATTAAAACAATTAGTAGTTGCTACACCAGAAGGTGATAATAAAGATAAAAATTCTGAAACAAAAAAAATTGAATTACCAGATGAAGTAATTAAGGAATACGTTTTGAATAATTTAATATTGGAAGCAACTAATAAGTTATTAACTAAACAATTAGGAGCTAAAGTTTCAAAAGCAGATATAGATGCAAAATATAAAGAACTTGAAGATCAAGTTGGAGGTGCTAAGCAATTAGTTGCGGGGTTAAATGCTCAAGGTATTACAGTTGAATCTTTAAGAGATCAAATTAAGAGTTTCTTATTAAATCAAAAAAGATTAGAAATTGTTGAAAGTAAAATAAAGGTTACTGATGAAGAAATTAAACAAAGATATGATAGATTAAAATTTGATGATTTCCAAGGTAAAACTTTTGAAGAATCAAAAGAAGAAGTAAAACAACTTATTTTAAATGAAAAAGGTGAAATATACATTGAATCTTTAGTTCAAGGTATATATGATAATGCTAAGTATAAAGTATATAGTGATGATATACAAGCTATAGTAGATAAATTAAATACTACATTCTTTGAACAAGATATATATGTTTATAAAGAATATGATGTAATTAATGATTTAGTAAATAGTTATGTAGCAAGTCCAACAGGATATGATGATACATTTATATCTTATGTAAAAGAAGATTTAAAAAAGGGATTAAATAGTCAAATTAAATTAAAAGATAAAGCTTTAGCAGATGGTCTTAAATTAAATGAAGATTTATTACCTAAACAACAATTAAAATATATAGCAAATGATTATATCCAATATTTATTTGCTACATATAAAGCTGATGAAAATGAAATGAAAGCTGTATTTAATTCAACTAAATCTACTTTCAATACTCCTCATAGTGTAGGAGGACAAATAGTAGCATTTGAATATAAAGCAACTAGTGAGGATGAAAAAGAAACAGAAAAATACGTTAAAAATTTAATGAAAACATTAACTAAGGATAATTTTTCAGCTAAAGCTAAAGAATTATCAGAGGATCCAGGAAGTAAAAAAAATGGTGGAAGTTTAGGAAAAGCAGATATTTCTAATTATGTTACAGAATTTAGAGATGCAGTAGCAGCAGCAAAACCTGGAGAAATTGTAGGACCAGTTAAAACTCAATTTGGTTATCATATTATATATGTAGTATCTAAAGATAGTTCAAATTCAAATATTGCTGAATTAAGACATATATTGATTTCAACACGTATAGGTGATTCTTCTCGTGAAGCAGCTAAAAAAACTGTATTAAATTTAATAGATGATATTAATAATAATAAAGTTACTTGGGATAGTATAAAAGAAGATAAAACAGGTAAGTATAAAGAATTTAAAATAGAAAGCTTTGCAGGAATACAAGAAGAAAATGTATTACCAATAATAGGATATAATAAAGATATTAATAAAAAACTATTTGCTGCAAATGTAGGAGAAACTATTGAATTTAAAAATGATAAATTCTTTGCTGTAATTCAAAAGACTAGTGATATACCATTTAAAGAAGCAACTTTTGAAGATGCAAAAGATAAAATAAAATTAATATTAGCAACACAACATGTTTCAAAAATTTTAAATGAGTTATAATTAAAATAAGGACAATCTTTTGATTGTCCTTATTACTAAAATTAATATTTTTAAAAATATAATAATATATAGAATTTTATTAGTTTTTTTAAGATATTAATAAAGTAGAAAGGAGAATAAAAATTTAAATGAAAAAGTATAAAGTTTTAGTTGTGGGTGCAGGACACGCAGGTATTGAGGCAGCACTTGCAAGTGCAAGACTTGGTCAGAGTACAGCTATGTTTACAATAACTTTAGATAACATAGGAGTAATGTCTTGTAATCCATCTATAGGTGGACCAGCTAAAAGTCATTTAGTTAAAGAATTGGATGCACTTGGTGGACAAATGTCGAAAACTATAGATAAGTCTTTTGTTCAAATGAGAATACTTAATACAAAAAAAGGACCAGCAGTTAGATCGTTAAGAGCACAAGCTGATAGAAAAATATATGCTAGAAATATGAAAAAAATTGTAGAAAATCAAGAAAATTTAGATGTTATACAAGATATAGTCACAGAAATTATATATGATAGTATAGATGGAAGATATATAGTAAAAGGTATTAAGACTAAGAATGGTTTAGAGTTTGAATGTGAGAAATTGATAATATGTACAGGTACATTTTTAAATGGTCTTTTATATGTTGGTGATAAAATATTGGAAGGTGGAAGAATGGGGGAACTTTCAGCTAAAGATTTAACTAAATCGTTATTAGAATTAGGTTTAAATGTTAGAAGATTTAAAACGGGTACATCACCAAGAATAGATTTAAGAACTATAAATTTAGATAGTTTGGAAGAACAACCAGGAGAAGTTAATAAGGTTCTTAAATTTTCAAATTCAAGTATTGATGAAGATATATTATCTACTAAACAACTTTCTTGTTATATCACAAGAACAGATTTAGATTTACATAGAATAATAAGAGATAATTTAGATAAATCTCCATTATTTAATGGAACTATTAAAGACTCAGTAGGGCCTAGATATTGCCCATCTATAGAAGATAAAGTGGTTAAATTTAAAGATAAAGATTCTCATCATTTATTTTTAGAACCAGAAGGATTTGATACAAATGAAGTATATATTTCAGGTCTTTCTACTTCATATCCTGCTGATTTACAACAAGAAATGGTTAATAGTATAAAAGGACTTGAACATGCTCGTATAATGAGATATGGATATGCCGTAGAATATGATTTTGTTAGTGCATCAGAATTAGACTATACATTAGAAACTAAAAAAGTTAAGGGTCTATATCTTGCTGGACAAATAAATGGAACTAGTGGATATGAAGAAGCAGCTGTACAAGGTTTAATAGCAGGTATTAATGCTGCATTATCATTAAAAGGTAGTGAACCTTTACTTCTTGAAAGAGATAGCTCATATATAGCTACTTTAATAGATGATTTAATAACTAAAGATATAGAAGAGCCGTATAGAATGTTTACAGCAAGATCTGAGTATAGATTAATATTGAGAGAAGATAATGCAGATTTAAGATTATCTAAAATAGGCCATGAAATAGGACTTGTAAGTGATGAAGAATATTCTAAGGTTATAAAAAAAGAAGAAAATGTAATGAGGACAGTGGAAATATTAGAGAATACTAAATTAGGAACAAGTAATAAAAAATTAGTAGAGATATTAGAAAAGTATGATGAAAGTTTAAAAAGCGGAACTAATTTAAAAGAATTATTACGTAGACCTAAATTTACTTATGATGATATTAAATATATTTCTTTAGATATTGAAAATATGGAAAATATTAATTTTGATTCAGATACGGAATATCAAATTGAAGTTCATGTTAAGTATGAAGGATATATAAATAAAGCAAATGCTATGATTGAAAAACAAAGAAAATTAGAAAAAAAATTAATTCCAGAAGATTTTAATTATTTTGATATAAAAGGGATAACAGGAGAAGCAAAACAAAAACTAAATGAGAGAAAACCATATACTTTAGGTCAAGCATCTCGTTTAGCAGGAGTAACACCTGCTGATATATCAGTATTATTAATGTATCTTGATGGGAAATTAAAGATATAGAGGGGAAAAATGACTAAATTAAAAAAAGATGATAGTGCGATGAGCATTAAATTAAGAGAATTAAATAAGAAAATTAAAGAAACTTTTTTAGAAACTAAAGTTGAAAAAAAAGTGAAAAAAACATCTAAAAAGGTTATAGAAAATAAGAGAAAAGTAAAAGAAAAAAAAGAAGTTATAAATAATAATGATACAATTAAAGATAAGACATATATAATACCACTAGGTGGAATAGAAGAAATAGGGAAAAATATGACTGTTATACAATATAGGGATGAAATGATAGTTATAGATGCAGGATTAACATTTCCTGAAGATGAACATTTAGGTGTTGATTTAATAATACCTAGTTTTGATTATTTATCTTCTAATGTAAATAAGGTAAAAGCTTTACTTATAACACATGGTCATGAAGATCATATAGGTGCAGTTCCTTATTTTTATCAAAAATTAGGTTCAGCTATACCAATGTATGGTGGTAGATTAAGCTTAGAGTTAGCTCTTTCTAAATTTGAGAGAATTTCAGCAGAAAAACCTAAGTGTGTTTTTGTTAAAGGTAGAAAAGAAATAAAAATCTCTAAGTATTTTACAGTAGAATTTGTAAGTGTAACACATTCTATTGCAGATTGCTATGCAATTAGAGTAAAAACTCCTACGAGTACAATATTACACACTGGAGATTTTAAAGTTGATTTAACACCAGTTTCAGGTGAAGGATTTGATTTTGGTAGGCTTGCAGCTATGGGTGAAGAAGGTGTAGACTTATTACTTTCAGATAGTACGAATGCTCAAGTACCAGGATATACACCATCTGAGTCTACTGTAGGTAAAAGTATAGATGAAGAAGTTGCTAAAGCAAAAGGAAGAGTAATACTTGCATCATTTGCTTCACATGTTCATAGATTACAACAAATTGTATATATAGCTCATAAATATGGAAGAAAAATAGCTATTGATGGTAGAAGTATGATAAAAATATTTGATATTTGTTCTAAACTTGGATATTTAAAAATACCTAAGAATATAATAATACCTTTAACACAAGCTGAAAATATGCCAGAAAATAAAGTTATGATAATATGTACAGGGACACAAGGAGAACCACTTGCAGTACTTTCAAGAATTGCAAATGGTACACATAAATCAATTTCTCTTAGACCTAATGATAAGGTTGTAATATCAGGTTCACCTATACCTGGTAATGAAAAAGCTGCTTATAAAAATATTAATCAATTACTTAAAAGAGAGTCAGATGTAGTATTTGAAAAAGGAGTAGGGATACATGTTTCAGGACATGGTTGTCAAGAAGAACAAAAAATAATGTTAAATTTGATTAAACCTAAATATTTTATGCCAGTTCACGGGGAATATGTGATGTTAAAAAAACATAAGGAACTTGCAATGCAGGTAGGAATAAAAGAAGAAAATATTATACTTGCAGAAAATGGACAAAGATTAGAACTTACACCTGATAGTTTTAGTTTAAATGGAAGAGTTCCAAGTGGAGCAGTATATATTTATGGAGATAGCGTAGGTAACGTTAAAGAGCAAATACTTAGAGAAAGACAAACTTTAGCAGATAATGGTGTTCTTACTGTATCTTTAGCACAAAATGATGAGGGTAAATTTACAGATCCTGTAATATTTGCTAAAGGATTTTTATATAAAAAAGATGATAATTCATCATATAGCTTAGAAACTGTAAAAGAAGTTATTAAGAATAAGTTAAATAATATAGAAATTAACTCTATACAGGATATAGATAAAATTAAAAACTCTATAGTTAGCACATTAAATATATTCTTTAATGATACTGTAGGAAAGGTACCAACTATAATAGTGTCAATATTGAAAATATAAGGAGGGATTATATGGAGTTGATATTAGAAAGTAGTTTAAAATATGATTTTAATATAACTGATTTAGCTATAGATCCATTAAATTCCAATATTATACTTACAGGTGATAGCTTAAATTTTTTAAGTGATAATAAGATAATTAAAAGTATAAAAAGTAGTATGAAGAATAGTATGAATTTAAGGTTCATAAAGTATCAAGATCAATTATTTCAAAGTAATGATTTTTATGTTATTTCTAATCTTAATCTACATAAAATTAGTGGAAACAAAAAAAAGAAAATTGAAGAAGTAGACTTAAATATTTTAGATAGATTTACAGAAAATATACAGGTAACATCAGCAGGT
Organism: uncultured Streptobacillus sp.; assembly: GCA_963526495.1. Classification (GTDB taxonomy): domain Bacteria; phylum Fusobacteriota; class Fusobacteriia; order Fusobacteriales; family Leptotrichiaceae; genus CAURNT01. Next base: position 87,946 of record CAURNT010000003.1, read on the forward strand.
GATGTTGTATATATATCTAATAATGTTTTGTATTCATATAATATTGAATCTAAAGATATTAAAAGTTATTCATTGAGAGATTTAGGTCAGGGTATATATAAAATGTATCTTTCAGGAGATAATGTATTGATTAAACATAGAAAAAATTTAGAAAATAATATTAAAATATTAATATTTAATATTAAAAAGTTAGAGAAAATAATAGAAATAGATTCTAATATTAATCAAATATATTCTAAAATTATTGGATATAATTTTCTTGCATCAACTGATGATGGAAGTGTTGAATTATGGGATATTTTAGAAGGTGAAGTAAAAGCATCATATAATATATCTAAATATAAAATTACTTATATAGATAATGATGAAGATAATAAATATTATTATTTTGGAAATTCTGTTGGAGAGTTAATAATTACTGATATTTACTTTAATATAGTTAAGATTGAGAATGTATTTAGAAGTGAAATAAAAAAAATAGTATCTTTTAATTCTAAAATATATGTACTTTCACATGATAATAAAATTAAAGTTTATAAAAAAATACAAGGTATAGAAGAAAATCTTATAGATGATTTTATGAATAAATATAATATAGATGAATCATATAGAGATTTCTTTAATATAGAAAAGGTTTCAAATATACAAAATTTTATTAATAACCTTAATTTTGAAAGTAAAGAATATACACCAAGTGAAGAAAAAATATTTAGAGCACTTGAAATGAAAGTTGAAGATATAAAAGTATGTATATTGGGTAAAGATCCATATTTTCAAAAAGGAGTTGCAACAGGACTTGCATTTGAAGTAAATAAAGATTCTTGGAATGATGAAAGTATAAATACTTCTTTAAAAAATATTTTAAAATTGATATATAAAACTTATACTGGTGAAATAAAAGATATTAACTATATTAGAAAAATGATAGAAAATAATAAATTTAAAATATTAGCACCTAATTTATTGTTTGAAAGTTGGATGAAGCAAGGAGTGTTACTTCTTAATTCCTCTTTAACAACATTGGTTGGAAGTGCCGGTATGCACCATAAGTTTTGGACTCCAATTATTAAAGAATTAATAGAATATATAAGTTCTAAAAATAATAATATTACATATTTATTATGGGGTAATGATGCAATAATATTTGAAAAAAATATATTAAACGGTAATATAGTAAAACATAATCATCCAGCAATAGTAGGTAAATTAGATAATCCTAATGATTTTATGAATGGTAAATCATTTGAAAATACTAAAAATATAGTTAATTGGAAAGGGATATAGTATGTCTACATTATTTGAATTATTAGAAGATGATATTGCAGACAAGTATAAAAAACTAAAAGAAGAGATAGAAAAATATAATCATTTTTACTATAACTTAGATCAAAGTTTGGTAACAGATTATGAATATGATATGTTAATGAAGGAATTAATAGAACTGGAGAAAGAGTATCCTTATCTTAAGGATAAAACTTCTCCAACTGCTCTTATAGGGGGAGTTTCTAGTAATAAATTTAAGAAAGTTAAACATAATAAGGCAATGCTAAGTTTATCGAATACATATAACATGGTAGATATAGAGAATTTTGATTTGAGAGTAAAAAAAATTGTAGGTAGATCTGTAGACTATGTTTTAGAGTTAAAGCTTGATGGTTTAAGTATAAGTTTAATTTATGAAAAAGGTATTCTTAAACAAGGAATAACTCGTGGTGATGGGAGTATAGGAGAAGATGTTACTGAGAATATTATGCAAATATCTTCTATACCTAAGAAATTAAATAGTGAAATTGATATAGAAGTTAGAGGAGAGATAGTATTACCGCTTTCAGAATTTGTAAGAATTAATAACGAAAAGGAAGAAGTTGGAGAAACGGTATTTGCAAATCCTAGAAATGCAGCAGCAGGAACTTTAAGACAATTAGATAAAGATATAGTTAAAGAAAGAAATCTTGATTGCTATATTTATTATTTAATAGATTTTGATAAATTTAATATTAAAACACATATTCAATCTATAGAATTTATTAAAAGCCTTGGATTTAAAACAACAAATGTATTTGAAAAATGTGAAAATTTAAAACAATTAGAAGAAAGAATCTCGTATTGGGATATAGAAAGAAAAAAATTAGATTTTGAAACAGATGGTATGGTAATAAAAGTTAATGATTTTTCGCTATATAATGAGTTAGGTTTTACGGCTAAATCTCCTAGATGGGCAATAGCGTATAAATTTATGACGGAAAAAAAGGAAACAAAACTATTAGATGTTTCATATCAAGTAGGAAGAACTGGAGTTGTAACACCAGTTGCTGAGCTTAAAGCTGTTAATTTATCAGGAAGTATTGTAAAAAGAGCTAGTCTTCATAATTTTGATGAAATAGAAAGATTAGGATTAAAAATAGGTGATATTGTAGTTATTGAAAAAGCTGCAGAAATAATACCACAAGTTATAGGTGTTAATATTGACAAAAGAAAAGGAAATGAGAAAGATATAGAAATACCTAAATTGTGTCCATCTTGTCAAAGTGAATTAGAAAAAGAAAGAGATATAGTAGCATTAAAATGTAAAAATGATAATTGCCCTGAAAAAGTAAAGAAAAAAATAGAATATTTTGTAAGTAGAGATGCTTTAAATATACAAGGATTAGGTAGTAAAATAGTAGCTAGATTATTAGAGTTAGGTTTAATTTCTGATTTTTTAGATATATATGAATTACACAATCATAGAGAAACTTTGATAGGACTTGAAAAAATGGGGGAAAAGAGTGTTGATAAATTATTGGAAAATATAGAAAAAAGTAAAACTATTTCCTTTGATAAGATTATATATTCTTTGGGAATAGATTATGTAGGTAAAAGTGCATCTAAAGTATTAGCTCAAAACTTTAAAAATATAGATAATTTAATAAATGCTAAATTAGAAGAATTGTTAAATATAGAAGGAATAGGAGATAAAGTTGCAAATTCTATATTAAACTACTTCCAAAATGTTAAAAATTTTGATATAATGTACAGGTTAAAATATTATGGATTTAATTTATCTTATGAAGAAGAAGTAAAAGAATATAATTCTTTTATAACAGGTTATAGCTTTCTTGCTACTGGTAAGCTAAATACTTATACAAGAGATGAAATTAAAGAAATAATAATTAGAAATAACGGAAAATATATTTCATCAGTAAGTAAAAATTTAGACTATTTAATAGTAGGTGAAAAGGCTGGTTCAAAACTTGCTAAAGCTGAAAAGTTAGGTATAAAGATTTTAACTGAAGATGAATTTATAGAGAAACTAAGAAAATAAGGAGAGTTTATGGATTTATTTATTCCAAAAGACTATAAAACTAGTCTTGATATTATGCAAACAGAAATTGCAATAAAAGAAGTAAAAGATTTTTTTGAGAGAGGGCTTGCAGATGCTTTAAATTTAACTAGAATTTCGGCGCCTTTATTTGTAGTAAAATCTACAGGACTTAATGATAATTTAAATGGTGTAGAAAGACCAGTTGCTTTTGATATGAAGGAAGATCCTAATTTAAATATCGAAATAATACATTCTTTAGCTAAATGGAAAAGACTTGCTCTTAAACGTTATGGAGTTAAAGAAGGTTATGGAATATATACAGATATGAATGCAATAAGACGTGATGAAGATCTTGATAATACACATTCTATATATGTAGATCAGTGGGATTGGGAGAGAGTTATAACTCCTGAAGATAGAGCAAGAGGGTTAGATTTCTTAAAAGAAATAGTAACAAAAATATATAAAGTATTTATTGCAACAGAAGCGTATTTAAATATGAAGTATCATGAATTAAAAACTTTATTACCTAATGATATATATTTCTTAACATCTCAAGAGTTAGAAGATATGTATCCAAATTTAACACCTAAACAAAGAGAAAATGAAATTACTAAAAAATATAAGGCAGTTTTCTTGATGCAAATAGGTAAGTTTTTAAATAGTGGTGAAAGACATGATGGTCGTGCTCCAGATTATGACGATTGGGATTTAAATGGAGATATATTAGTGTGGAATGATATTTTAGGAACTTCATTTGAGTTATCATCTATGGGTATAAGAGTAGATAAAGAAGCGTTAAATAAACAATTAGATAAATTAAACTTAAATGAAAGAAAAGAATTAGACTTCCATAAAGCTTTATTAAATGATGAATTACCTTTAACTATAGGTGGAGGAATAGGTCAATCAAGAATTTGTATGTTCTTATTACAAAAAGCACATATAGGTGAAGTTCAAGCTTCAATTTGGTCTGATGAAATAGAAAAAGTATGTAAAGAAAATGGTATAAATTTATTATAATAAAAAGGAGCTTTCGCTCCTTTTTTGTTTTATTTATTATTATGGAATATTACATTTGATTCAGTATAAGATTCAAATGAAGGGTGATCTTTCATAAATTTAATGAAACTTTCAGCATCTGGAATGAAAGTATCAGTAGGTTCAGCAGATTTATCTTTAGATAATCTTCCAAATGTTGCATAACCATCTTTTCCTCCAGCTATATATGCATTAGTTCCTACTACATATTTTTTATTCATATTTATAGGTACCCAAGAATTTGTAGCTTTATCAAATACTTCAACTTTTATTATTCTCTTACCATCAGCATTAGGTTTTTCATTAGCTTCATATCTAATATTTGCTCCATAAGGGAAAGCACCTGTTGAACCATCAACTAATGCAAATTGTAAAGCATCTTCTAAAACTTGTACTATTTCTTTACCTGGTATGTTAAATGTAAATAATGTATTACCAAATGGTAAGAATGTATATGCATCATTAAATGTAATATCACCAGGAACTATATCAGCTCTAACTCCACCTGCATTTTGTATAGTTAAATCAACATTATGCATTTGATTTAGCATAGTTTCAGCAACAAATCTTGTAGCTACTGAACCTTGAGGATTTGAACCATCTCTTCCAGGTATTCTATTAGCAGATCCTCCAGGCATTGTTGCACCTTTAATAGATCCAACTACTTGTTTAGAAAGTAAATCTTTTTCAGCTTTAAATTTAGCTAAAACTTTAGAAGTTTTAGGATCTTCTTGAGCTATACTGATAGATTTCAATGATTTTAATTTATTGATTGCATCTATTCTTTCTTGACCTTCAAGTTCTGCCCATTTTCCTTCTTTATTTCTAGCTTGTAATTTATCTGTATGCATTAATACATAAGGATTATTTCTAGTTATACTTGCTATTCCATCAGCTGAGAATTTAATTCCTAAATCTCCAACAAGTCCAGAGTAGCACCAAGCTTCTACAACGTATACAGGTTCACCATTTGGATTATTAAATTTAGTAGGATATTCTTGTACAACTGGAAGTCCAAGTCCTCTTAATTCATCATTACCATATAGATAGTGAGAGTCTCCTGTTATAATAATATCTATATCATTAACTTTTTGAGCAATTTCAAAGTTTTTTTCAGTTCCTGCATGAGATAATAATATTATTTTATTAACTCCTTGAGCTTTTAAAGTATTTGCCATAATTTGTGATGTTTCTATTTCATCATAGAATTTAACGTCAGCACCAGGACTTGAAGAATTAATAGTTTTTTTAACAGTGTCTAATCCAATGATTCCTATTTTTTCTCCATCAACTGTTATGATATCATAAGGTTTCCATTTATCATAAAGTATAGAACTTTTATCAGGTATTACGTTTGCAGATAATACAGGTATTTTTAAAGGTTCTAATAATTTTAATAATCCTTCATTTCCAGCATCAAATTCATGATTTCCCAATGTGAAGTAATCAAATCCACCTTCATTCATAACGGCAGCATCAGCAGAACCTCCAAATAGAGTAAAGTAAAGTGTTCCTGTAATTGCATCTCCAGCATGTAGAACTAAAGGATTTTTTCTACTTTTCTTCAATTCTTTAATTTTATGGTTTACAGCTGAAAATCCTCCAATATTTACTTTAACTTGTTGACCATTTAATTTTATTCTATGCTCAGTTGGTTCTAAGTAAGAATGGTGATCGTTAATGTGAATTATACTTAATTCTACACCTTTATGTTTAACAGCTTTAGGTGTTGTTTTAACAATAGCTGCGTTAGCTGTAGTAGCAAGGGCAATTGCCATTGCACTAGCAATCATTTTTTTGTTCATAATTTACGCTCCTTAATAAAAATTTCTATGTATAATTTAATATATACCATCAATTAGATTTCTATATGTATCTACTCTTGTATCAATATTAGTATTTTCTAAAGCTTTACGTGGTGCTTCTATGAAAGAGAAATCTTCAATTTCTACACCTTCAAAGTTTTTGTTAAATATACCATGTGCAAGAGCTAAAGTTTGTTTAGTTTTTAAAGTGCCAGAGATAGTCATAACTCTAACTTCTATTTGTTTAAACTTTTTTCTTCCTGAATAATCTTTTAAAATTTCTTTTTGAATTTCTTTTAATACATCTTTACTAGATAAATTATCATAAACATTTATTTGTTTTTTATCTACTATTTCTTCAAGTTGAGATAATAGAAAATTAGCATTTCCATCTTTGTTGTTTATAAATATTTTAGCATTAGCATTAGCATGAGCTGCAACCAATATTTTTTGAGTTTCCTCATAAAGTATTTTTTCATCATTAGTTGAAACTGGTTCAAAATAAATATATTGAATTATTTTTGGAACCAAATTTTTATCTGATTTAAAAATTTTTACAAAGATTTTTTCAACAACATCAATATGTTTCATGAAATTATCTGCTTCTTTTTTGTCGATTTTGTATAGTTTACTCTTAAGAGAATTAACATCTTTTTGCTTATTAGCTATTGAGTATGCAAGTTTTGAACTAACAATTTCAAAGTTTTTTTCATCATTTTTATTTAATTTAATATTATTGAAATCATTTACACTTGAAATAGCAATGCTTGATAAAGCAAATAACATTAAAAATTTCTTCATATATATCACCTCTTTATATAAGTATACAATATTTTT
>CAURNT010000004.1:0-60125 GCA_963526495.1 uncultured Streptobacillus sp.
TCTTTATTAATCAATACATAATAACTTAAAAATCATAGAAAGTCATAAAATTACTTACAATTTTACAACAAACTATGATTTAGAATTTTAAATTTAATATATTATAATTCTTTTACTTCTAATTTATAATCTTTAGGCAACTCTACAACTACATCTTCACCCATTCCAACCGGGAATTTTAAAGTATATTCTATTTCTTTTCTATTTATTTTTAACTTTCCAGCTAAAGTATTAAATTCAATATACGCTATACTTCTATCCATATATTTATTAACAACATAAGCTGTAGCTAGAGTAGCATTACTTGATAATTCTTTTTCCCCTTCTTTTGTAAATACTTTTAAATCATAAACTCCAAAAGATTTTCTAACAACAAAAGTAGTTTCTGGATATCCATTTTCTTTTGCAATTTTAGCCATAACTTCATCTTCTGGTAAACTTACACAAGGTATAACAGATATAAGTCCATCTTTAACATTCAATACATATTGTGTCATTTTTATTCAACTCCCTTAATTCTTAATTAAATATTTCTATAATAATTATACCAAATTATATAATTAAAATCTATAAAAATTTAAAAATAAAAAAGTTAAAACTTTTTATTATAAATTAGACTTAAAGTAAGATATAAGTGATTTATAATTTTTTTGTTTTTTTATTTTAACATCAAAATCTTTTAAACTTAATACTTTAGAAATTACATTCACAACTTCAGCATACTCTTCTTTATTGATTCCAACAAAAGATACAACGACCCTTATACTATTACCTAAAAAATTAATTGGTTTTTTTAGTGTTATAAAGACTAAACCTGTTTTTTTCACCATATATCCAAGTTCTGTATCAAAAATTATACTTTTATTTTTAACTAAAGTATAATCACCATATTTTTCAATTTGTTTTTTCAGAATGTTTTCATACCCAGCTTCTGTATAATCATTATTTTCCATAGTATTAGCTACCAAGTTCACTAATTCATATATATCATTTACCTCTGCATTTAAAATAGTATTTTTTTTATTAACAAAATCACATATATGCTTTTCATCTGTTTCTTTTACAATATCATTATATATATAACCCTTAAATTCCTCACGCATAAGATTTAATATAGTTTCTTGATCTTTATTTTTATTTTTTTTTATAAACTCCAAAAGCCTACTTTCTAATATTTTAGAATTTCTTTTTAATCCATATTTTTCAAGCTTCAATATATCTTCACTTTTAAATATTGGATTAACTTTTATAACATCATGAGTTTTAGTATTAAAATCAATAGTTGTTACAATTAAATCTACATCTTTAATTTTAATATAATTTTCTAACTGATTGTATGGAATATTATCCAATATCTCAACATCAAAATTATTTGTAAGAGCATCTTGTATAAGTTTTGAAGTAGAATAACCAAATCCACACACTATTAAAATTTTAATTTTAGAATTTTCTTTTAAATCGCCCAATCTATCCAAAGCTCTTTTTACCATTATCGTAATATAGGCTATCTCTTCATCTTCTAAACTAATATTAAATATATCTTCTACACATTCAAATACAGTCTTTGTTTTTAAATAAACATCTTCATATTCTTTTTTAACTTCTTTACTTATACTTTCTCCTAAATAAAGTTTATTATTTATTCTATATAAGCAAGGTTTTAAATGATGTATTAATTCTTTTCTTAATATATCATCTTCTCTAAGTTCCTTATTAAATTCATTAGATAAACCTTCCATTAATCTATCCACTAAATTTTCTATATTTATCCAATTTAAAAAGAAAGAATATTTATCATTAAAATTATATAAACCTAGATAAAAATCTGTTAAAACCTCAACATCAATCTCAAAAAAATCTTTATCAATAAAGTATGAGTATAATTTTTCATATTCTTGAGTATTAACCAAAAATGATTTATTTGACACATCTATCGATTCAAGATATTTTCCCATATTATTTCTATTTTTTGATATATATATGTATAAAAGTATTATATCAAAAGTATCATCATTTATTTTTAAATTATCTAGTTTAAAAAAATCTTTTAATAATTTCTTACAATCATCTTTTTTAACACTAAGACTATTTAATTTTTTTTCAATAAAATTAAATATATATTTATTACTTTTAATTTCATTTATTTGATTTATTATGCACTTTCTAATATTTAATTCACTTCCACTTAATATATACCCTTTATTTGTATGACTTACTTTTATGCTATATTCTTTAAGTAATTCATTAATATTTTTTATATCATTTCTAATTGTAGCTTTACTCAATAAATACATATCTGATATTTCATCTAATTTAAATTGATTATTAAATAATAAAATATCAAACATAATCATTTTTGATCTTTCCAAACTATTAAAGTTATATTCCTTCAAAGGTATTTCTTTAATACATTCTCTACATCTCCTTTTAGTTATAATAAGAGTAACATATGAATTTCTGATTTCTATAAGTTCTAGATTAAAATAATATACAAATAATTCATTAATACTATTTATATCATACCTCAACATTCTTTCCGTTATATTCAAATGAACAGAAAGCTCATTTAAAGTCACATCTCCTTTGTCAATTATGATATTAATTATTTCTAGTAACCTAGAGTTTAACATTTTATCTCCTCTCTACAATAAAGTATATCTTCATTGAGTCCATTTTCAAGATTTAAAACATTTCAATTTATCATGAAATCAATTTTGTTTTAAAGTACATCATATATTATTTTGAAAAAAAAATCAAGAAAAAATTTTATTTTGAAATATATTTTCAATTTATTTGAAAATTATATAAATAAATAAAATTTCAATTTATAAAAAAACTGACCCTAAGGTCAGTTTTATATTTATCCAAGTCTTTGTCTTGCATCACTCGCTCTTTTTAAAGCTTCACCTACATAATTAATACAAAGCATTAATACTAATATTAATAATGAAGCTGGAAGCCATACCCACCATTTGTCAGCTAACACTTCTGGAGCTGTTGCATAACTTACCAATATCCCTAAAGACGGTGTTGAAGGTGGTAATCCATATCCTAAGAAGGTTAATCCTGTTTCAATTCCTATATTACCTGCAAATGATAGAGTTAAATCAACTATGATAATACTCGATATATTAGGAAGTAACTCTCTAAAGATTATAACAAGATCACTAGTTCCCATCGTTTTAGATGCACTTATATAGTCTCTTCTAACTTCAGATAATACTTTACCACGTATAAGTCTTGCAGTTCCTATCCAATAAAATATTGACATCATCATTATAAATGTAAATACATTATATTTAGGTACTATAGTTGCAAAAACTATTATCAATAAAGTAGTTGGTAATATACTTATAAAATCTATAATTCTCATTGCTATATTTTCAACTATTCCACCATAATAAGAAATTACAACTCCTATTGCAATACCTGTAAATTCTGTAATTATAGTAACACACACACCTATCAATATAGAATTTCTTGCTCCTATTATCAATTGACCTAATATACTACGTCCTCCATAATCTGCTCCAAGCCAATAACCTTCCATAGGTGCAGCATATTTATCTAACAATTTAACTTTCATAACTTCATTAACATCTAAAACAAAAGATGCTGAAATAAATATTATAACTATAAGAGATACCAATAAAGTTAGAGAAAACAAGGCTAACTTATCTTTCAAAAATTCTCTTTTAATTATTTCAAATGTTGAAGGAACAAAACTTTGTTCTTCAATATTATTATCTTTTTCTAATTCAATTTCATTTTTAGTTTCCATTTTCTCCTCCTTTACTCTATTCTAATTCTTGGATCTACTATCATAAGTATAATATCAGATAATAATGAACCAAGTAATGTTAAGAATCCAAATATTAATAATAAAGTCGTTATCATAGAATAATCTCTTGATGATATAGACTGTATAGATAATTGTCCCATACCAGGATAGTTAAATATAGTTTCTATGAATATAGATCCTCCAAATAATCCTGTTATAACATATCCTAAAAATGTTGCTATAGGTAATACTGAGTTTCTAAATATATGTTTTGAATAAACTATAGATTCTGGTACTCCTTTAGATCTTGCAGTTTTAACATAATCTAAAGATTTAGCATCTATTATTTCATTTCTTAAATATCTTATAGTTCCTGTAGTTCCTAATAAAGCATAAGTAATTGCAGGAAGTAATAAGTGATAAATTTTATTTACAGCATAACTTAAAGTTCCTGGAATATAACCTATATCAACAGATCCTCCTGTAGGAAATACCCTTAATTTATACCCAAATAAAAATACCATTAATAAAGATAAAATAAATGTAGGTATAGCAAAACTTACAAAGTTATATATAGTAACTATTTTATCTAATTTTGAACCATTATATCTACCACTTAATATACCTATAGGTAAAGCTATAGAATACATTAAAACAACTGAGAATAATGATAAGAAAAATGTATTATATATTCTTTCACCTATTATTTGAGTCACAGGTAATTTAAATGTATAACTAATCCCAAAATCTCCTTGTAATAACTTTTTAACCCAATTTAAATATTGTACAAATAAAGGGTCATTTAATCCTGCTTGTTCTCTCAATCTTTCAACAGCTTCAGGTGGTGTTGAAGGACTTATTAAACCACTAAAAGGATCTCCTGGCATAAGTCTAGCTACCATAAATACTATTAAACTTAATATTATTAACTGAGGTATCATTAATAATGTTCTTCTTAATACAGTTTTCCACATTTTTATTTACCTCCCTTATCAAGTGCTACAAAATGTTCTTTTTTCGCATCTATCTTAATCAAGTCAAAAACTCTACCATTTTCATCAAAATAGTCTCTTAAAGATTCATTATACTCTATTTCAACTTTTCTTCTAAAAATACGTTTTTCTTCTCTAACTGATGGATCAACATCAGGTATTGCTGCTATTAATCTCTTAGTGTATATATGCACCCCATTTTTATATATATCTTCTTTTGTCCCTGTTTCAACAAATCTTCCTTTATACATTATAGAAATATGATCGCACATATGCTTAACTACTCCTAAGTCATGTGATATGAAAATATAGCTTAATCCTAATTGTTTTTGTATTTTTTTCATATAATTTAAAACTTGTGCTTGAACAGATAAATCTAATGCAGAAACTGGCTCATCTGCTATTATTAATTTAGGATTTGTTGCTACTGCTCTTGCAACCCCTAATCTTTGTCTCTGACCACCACTAAACTCATGTGGATATTTAACTATGTTATCTTCTGTCATTCCTACTATTTCTAATAATTCACAAACTCTTCTTCTTTCTTCTTCCGGAGTAAAGTTTTCAAAGTTTTTTAAAGGTTCTGATAACAAATCTAAAACTCTTTTTTTAGGATTTAAAGATGACATTGAATCTTGGAAAATCATTTGTATATTTTTTCTATATAAAGATTTTCTAGGTATTTTATTTAAATTTATATTTTCACCTTCAAATATAACATTACCTGAAGTAACTTTTTCAAGACCAATAATAGATCTTCCTATAGTTGATTTTCCACTTCCTGATTCTCCAACTAAACCATAAGTTTTACCTTTTTCTAAAGTCATGCTAATTCCATCTACAGCTCTAACATAATCTTTTATAGTATTAAAGAATCCACCTCTTATAGGATAATGTACTTTAAGGTCTTTAATTATCATTAATTCTTCATTCACCTTTTTACTCACCTACCTTTGAAAAATAAAAGTTTTTATAGCAACTACATCTTACAAAATGTCCATCTTCAACTTCGTGTAAACTTGGATGATCTTCATGTTCAGATTCAGCTATCCAAGGAATTCTTTCTCTAAATCTACATCCTTGTCTTGGTAAATTTTTAAGAGAAGGAACTGTTCCATGTATAACATATAAATCTTCATCATCATTATCTTTGTCCATTTGTGGTATAGAGCTTAAAAGTGATCTTGTATAAGGATGTTTAGGATTATTAAATAAATCTTCAACTTTTGCAATTTCAACTACTTCTCCTGCATACATAACAGCAACTCTATCAGCCATTTCTGCAACTACTCCTAAATCATGTGTGATAAGTATAATACCTGCACCTATTTCATTTTGTAACTCACGTAATAAATCTAATATCTGTGCTTGTATAGTAACATCTAAAGCCGTAGTTGGTTCATCTGCTATCAATATATCTGGTCTACAAGAAAGTGCTATTGCTATTATAACTCTTTGACGCATACCTCCTGATAGCTCATGAGGAAATTGTCTCATTACTCTTTCTGGATTATCTATACCTACTTTTACTATTAGTTCTTTTACTCTTTCTTGCCTTTGTTCTAAATTTAAATCTGTATGGTATTTCATACCCTCTTCTATTTGTTCCCCTATTCTCATTAACGGATTTAATGAAGAAAGCGGATCTTGGAATATCATCCCTATTTTATTACCTCTTACTTGATTAAATTGTTGTTCATCAAAGTCAACTAGATTATTTCCTTCAAATAATATTTCTCCCTTTATATCAGTGAATAAAGGATTATGTAATCCCATTATAGCTGTTGCTAATGTAGATTTACCACAACCAGATTCACCAACTATAGCAAGAACTTCATTTTTATTTAAAGTTAAACTTACATTGTCAACTGCACTATAGTATTTATCTTTTATACGAAAACTTGTTGTCAAATTCTTTATTTCAAGTAATGTATCATTGCTCATAAATTACTCCTTTCAAATAAAATATTCTTAGACTTATATTTTACTACATTTATTATTTTTTTGCTAGTACCAATTATCATATATTATATATATGATACTCATAAATATTATATATGATTATTCAAAATATATCAATACTATAGTATATAAAATAAAAATATGCACTTCTATAAAAAGTACATATTAATAATTATTTTATTTTTTTATTTGATAATCTGTTCCTATTGTTGAATCTATAAATGATATTCTATCATTTATTTCATTTATATAATATGAATTTGTAGTATATGCTAGAGCATTTATATATTCCATTCTAGCTTTTGAATAATAACTAACTTTAGATTCATAATTATACGTATTTTGAGCTAATCTTTCATAATACTTCGCATTATTATAGTAACTTTCAAATCTTGAATCATTTTTACTATTAGTTTGTTGATTATTTATATTTTTAATATACATATCAATAGTTGTTATTTCAACATTAAATCCATATTTAACATATATACTTCTTGCTTTATTAAAATAACTTAATGCATTTTGAAAATTTCTATTTTGATAACTATTCAATCCATTATTATAGTTATCTTGTGCTTCTTTTAATTCTTTAGTTCTATTCAAATTATTCAAATAAGAATCTATTTGATTTACTTGTAATGTCATACTATATTTACTATATATTCTTCTAGCTTCTTCAAAATTATATTTAGCTCTATTAAAATCTGAAGAATTATAGTACATAATCGCATTATTGTATGCAGTATTTGCTTTATTTAATTCAATAGTTCTAGTTATACTTGTGATATAGCTATCAATTTGATTTACTTGAACATTCATACTATATTCTGCAAATATAGAACGTGCTCTTTCAAAATATGAACGTGAAGTTTCATAAGATTCTAATCTATAATTTCTTAAAGCTTCTTCGTAATATTTATTTGCCTTACTTAAATCTATATTTCTCTTAATTTCTCTATATTTTTGTGCTGAACCTCTATAATTATTTCCAAAATCAGAATAAGCAGTCGCCGCTCTATAATAATTATCACGTGCATTTTCTAAATCTCCTGAATTTTCATATCTCATTGCTTGTTCAAAATATATATCTGCAGCACGTCTTGCAACTAATTCATAATAATCTTTATAAATTCCATTTTGTAAATTATATTCTCTAAACTTATTAATATATACAGTTAAGTCTGAAACTCTATTTAGAGGATCTATATTTACATATCTAATTATATTATTAACCGCATTATTTAATAACTCTTGAGAATTTGAATAACTAGTTGATTGCATATACTTAGATAATTGTGGATTTTTTTGAACTATATTATTCATTTCCCATAATTCTAAATAAGCATTAGCTTTACTTTTTTCATCAACAGCTAAATTTAATTTATTTCTATAACTTCTTTCAATTTCACTAACTCTTGAAGCAACAATATTTTCTTCTTCAATACTTAATGCTTTCTTGTTATCTTTCAATTCGTTAGCTGTTGCTTGTAAAGCTTCAAGATATCTACCTTTTTCAAAATATTCTTTAGCACTTAAAGAACTACAAGATATTACGAAAAATATACTTGAAATTCCTAAAATTATTTTTTTTATTAATTTTTTCATTTCACACCTCTTAATCATTATTATATATTCTAATATACTCTTTTAAAATTCTTTTGTCAATGTAACTAATAGATTTTTAAGATTAATTATAGTTTAATAAAAGTAATATGATTATAGACTTTTAAAATAAATGAGAGTATAATAAATATAAATAGATAGAGGTGATAAAATGAAATTACAAAAAATTTTAGAAAACATTAATCAAAAAGGTATGGATGCTCTTATTATTTCAACCCCTACAAATATTCTATATTTAACAGGTTTTGAATGTAATCCTCATGAAAGACTACTTTTCTATATTTTAAAAAATGATGGTAGTCAATATATTCTTTGTCCAGCTCTTGAAGTTGAAAGTGCTAAGAATTCAACTAAAGATATTGAGATTCTTGGATATTTAGATACTGAAGATGGAATAAATAAACTTGCTAAATTAGTAGGAAATCTTAATACTGTGGGAATAGAAAAAGAACACATTACTGTTAGTCGTTATGAAAAGATAATTTATGAATTTAATATAAAAGAAATCATAGATTCTTCTCAAGTAGTTAAAGATTTTAGAAAGTATAAAAGTGATGAAGAAATAATATTTATGAGGGAAGCTGCAAGGCTTGCAGATCTTTGTATAGATATTGCTAAAAGAAATTTACGTGAAGGAATAACAGAGCTTGAACTTAAAAATATAATAGAAAATACCATATTTAATGAAGGGGTAGAAAAAATGTCATTTGATACAATAGTTTTATTTGGAGATAATGCATCAAACCCACATGGTGTAAGCGGACAAAGAAAACTAAAATTAAATGAATATGTATTACTAGATTTAGGATGTTATTATAAAAATTACGCTAGTGATATAACTCGTTGTTTAGAATTTGGTGAAGCAAAAGAGTTTGATAAATTTATTTACAACTTAGTCGTTAAGGCAAATACTGAAGCAATAAAACTAGTTAAACCCGGTGTAACTTTTGCAGAACTTGATAAAAAAGCTCGTGGTATAATAGAAGAAGCTGGATATGGTGAGTATTTCAATCATAGATTAGGACATGGATTAGGCATAGATTGTCACGAATATCCTGATGTATCTCAAAAAACATTAGATAAATTAGAAAAAGGTATGACATTTACGATAGAACCAGGAATATATATACCTAATAAAGTTGGTATAAGAATAGAAGATGATATACTAGTAACAGAAAATGGATATGAAGTATTAACTAAATATAAAAAATAGCGGAAAAATCCGCTATTTTATATTACATTCCTCTTTTATCAATAATCTTTTTAGAAATCTCTGCCGGAACTTCTTCATATTTAACAAGTTTCATTTCAAAATATCCTCTTCCTTGCGTCATTGATTTTAAATCATTAGAATATTTAAATGTTTCAGACATTGGTGCTTCAGCTATTATTTCTTGTTTATCTTTAGAAACTGCATTCATACCTAATATTTTACCACGCTTTTTAGTTATATCTCCCATTATATCCCCAACATTATCTTCTGGAACAATAATTTTTAATTCCATTATAGGTTCAAGTAATACAGGATTTGCTTCAAGCATACCTTTTTTAAAAGCAAGATTAGCTGCTAATTTAAATGCCATTTCTGATGAATCAACATCATGATACGAACCATCATAAAGAACTGCTTTTATATTAGTAACTGGATATTTAGCCATTACTCCTTCTTTCATTGATTCAAGTAAACCTTTTTCTACAGCAGGTATATATCCTTTAGGTACTACTCCCCCTACTATTTCTTCAGAAAAATCAAACTCTTTATCTGGAGAATAACTAAATCTTATTTTAACATCACCATATTGACCATGACCACCAGATTGTTTTTTATGTTTTCCTTGAACATCAGAAGTTCCCTTTATAGTTTCTTTATAAGGAACTCTTAAATCTTCAATTAAAACTTCAACACCATATCTATCTTTTAATTTAGAAATTACACTATTTGCATGTATTTCCCCTTGAACTCCTAGTATAGTTTGTGAAGTTTCTATAACTCTTCTCCAATAAAGAGATGAATCTTCTTCACGAATTTTATGTAAAGCAGTTGAAATTTTATCTTCATCTGATTTATTTTTAGCTTGTATTGCTACCATCATTTGTTCTTTAGGGAAATTAATAAGTTCTAATTCTTCTTGTTTTTCATTTTTTGATATTGTATCAGAATTTTGTAAACTATTTAATTTAGTTAATATAACTATATCACCCATAGTTGCTTTAGAAAGTTCTATCATTTCTCCATGAGATATAGTAAATATTTTACTTACTTTTTCATACTCTCTCTTATTTACATTATATATATCGCTATCATTTTTTATTTCTCCAGATAAAACCTTAATATATGAAATTTTACCAACAAATGGATCTATAACTGTTTTAAATACTTGACCTATAAATTCTGAAATATTTATATTTTTCTTATTATCTATAGGTGATGGTAGATAATCTCTAACCATTTCAAGCGTAGTATGTAAGCCTATATTTTTATATGTAGACCCACATATAACAGGGATAAGAGTACCCTCAAGAACTCCTTTTCTTAATCCTCTATGTATTTCTTCAGTTGTAAATTCAATACCATCAAAGAACTTATTCATAAGTTCTTCTTCAGTTTCTGCAACAGATTCTAGTAACATTTCTCTTACTTCTTTAACTTCTTCTAAATACTCTTCAGGCATTTTAACTGTATCGCATTCTTTTCCGTTATATCTTCTAGCAAATAAATCTACAACATTAATATGTCCTTTAAAATTTTCTCCATTTCCCCAAGGAATATGGAAAGGAGCTATTTTTTTACCATATTTATCTCTAAGTTGACCTAAAATTTTTGAGTAATTTGATTTTTCTGAATCAACTTTATTAATAAATATAAATTTAGGGATTTTTCTTTCTTCTGTAATCTCTAATGCTATTTCTGTACCTACACTTAAATCAGCAGTAGAATCTATAACAACTATGGCACTCGCTATTGCTGATAATCCAGATTCTAATTCTCCATAAAAATCTGAATAACTAGGCATATCTAAAAAATTATACTTCATACCTTGATATTCTACAGAAGATAAAGTTGTAACATTAGATGACCTAACAACATCATTTGGAGAAGAAATTCTTGAAATCAATCCTACTGTATATTCAATAGATTCTAACATATTACTTTTTCCAGAACCACTTTGTCCTAATATTCCTACATTTCTTATATTACTACTAGAATAAATCTTCATAATAAATCACTCCTAAATATTTATATGCTTTTCACTACTAGTATAACTTGAAAACAAAAAAAAACAATGTATGTAAATACCTAATTTTATATTAAATAAAAATAGGTAGATTATTCTACCTATTCTATTAATTATCTTACTTCTCTTGCCGCATCAACTCTTACACCATATTTAAAATATTTTGACCAATAAGAATTATTTAAACTTGATAATACAACACCTTGTGATGACGATGCATTAATGAATAATGAGTTACCTATATATACTGCAACATGGTTAACTCTATTTTCTGGTGTGAAATATAAAAGATCTCCAGGTTTTAAATCAGATGTTGATATTTTTCTACCTTTTTTAACTTGATCCACACTTACTCTAGGTAATTCATAACCAAATACATCTCTAAATACTTCACGAGTAAGAGCTGAACAATCTATTCCACTCCGATTCGTACCTCCTAATCTATATCTCGTACCTGCCCATTTATCAAAAGCATTAAATAATTTATTTTTTAATATTATATTATCAAGGTTACTATATACCCCTGACATTGACATAACTGATTCTTCAATTTCATTTATCTTACTATTAATATATGACTGATCATGTATATATTCTCCATCAAATATTATAGAATTTGCATCTTGCAAAACTAAATCTTTTTGTGATTTCGCTGCAGATTTTTTCAAATTAATGGCAAATGAGTTTGTTGATAAAAGTATCAGTGTAAATAACAAAGTTGCTTTTTTAAACATATCATTCTCCTTCTTTTGTATCAAAAACAATATTTATAGGCCCATCGTTTATAGATTCAACCAACATGTGAGTTTGAAAAATTCCTCCATAACAATTTATCCCACTGTTATATAATTTATTCATAAAATTATCATATATTTCTTTTCCTAATTCTGCATTTGCAGAATTTGTAAAAGATGGTCTTCTCCCACGACTAATATCTCCATATAATGTAAAATTACTTATAACCAATAACTTAAAATTCTTATCAATAATAGATTTTTCAAAATTCTTTTCATTATACTCAAATATTCTTAATCCTAAAAGTTTTTTAATACAAAGATCTATATCTTTTTCTGTATCATCTTTATGTACACCTAGGTAAACTAAAAGTCCATCATCTATACTATTAAAACTATTATCTTCAAATATTACTTTTGCACTTAGTACCTTTTGTATAATCATTTTCATATTAATGATACTCCTCTCATTATGAGTATACCACAAAATATACATATATGTAATAGACAGTTGTAAATATAATTTTTTAAAGTGTTTGGTAAGTTAGTAAAAATAATAGTTTAAAAGGTATACTTTTTTTTCAATTTATAGTAAAATATAGTTAGGTGGTTATATGAATATTGAAAAAATTACTAAAAAAATAATAGAAGATGATGATAATATAAAATATACAAAAAATGGTATAAACCCCATTTTTACAGCATATAAAGAAAGTAAAATATTAATAATAGGACAAGCCCCTGGATTAAAAACACAAGAACAAGGTATTCCCTTTAAAGACAAAAGCGGCGAAAGATTAAGAGAATGGTTGGGAGTTGATAGTGATTTTTTCTATAATTCTAAACTAATATCTGTATTACCATTAGACTTTTACTACCCAGGAAAAGGTAAAAGTGGAGATTTACCTCCTCGCTTAGAATGTGCAGACAAATGGCATAAATTATTAATATCTAATATGCCTAATATTGAACTTATAATACTAATAGGATTTTATGCACAAAAATATTACTTAGGAAATAAAGTTAAAAAAAATCTAACTGAAACAGTTAAAAATTATAAAATTTATTTACCTAAATATATACCTTTAGTTCATCCATCGCCTTTAAATTTTAGATGGTTTAATAGAAATCCTTGGTTTGAAGAAAATATCTCTTTTTTAAAACAAAGGGTTAAAGAAATTATAGGAGGAAATAAATGATACATTTTATACAAGGCCTTTCTTCTAAAACTATATATCTAGAAGCACTATTAAATAAATTAAATATAGATAATATTTCAAGATTTGACGAAACAAATTCTGAGTTTTTTTTAAACGAAATAAATTCCGGATCACTTTTTTCAGAACCTAAAATTGTATTATTAAAAAATGCAGAAAAAATAAAAAATTTACATCAAATACTCGAAAAACTTGAAAATCATGAAAATACAAACGAAGAGATTATAATAGTATATAACAGTATTAAAGAAAATAAAAAAATCAATGATTTGACAAAAAAATTTAATAACCATTTTATTTTTGATACTAAAATAAATAGAAAAAACTTTTTAGAATATATTGCTAAAAAATTAAAAATAAAAAATAATGAAGCAAATCAATTACTTGACTTATTAGAAGAAGATTACTATTTAATTACAAATGAATTAGATAAAATCAATAACTTTTTAAATGGAAAACCGTATTCTTTAGATAATATTAAGCCCATTTTATCTAAAACTTCCAAATTTATAATTTTTGAATTAACTAATGATATATTAAATAATAGAAAAATCAATTTTCCTATAAAAGAACACATGGGTATACTTAGTTCTCTTGTAAATGATTTTGATTTAATATATAAATTACATGTTTCAAAAATAAAAGATAATAATTACAATAATTTTAAAGAAATTATTAAAAATTTAGATATATTTAATTCCTATTCACCTTATTATGTTTTTAAAAAACAAGAATTTTTAAATAAATTTACTAAAAAAGAATGTCTTGATTTTTTAAAACTTGCTTTTAAAACTGAATTAATGATTAAAACAGGAGAAATAGATCTTGAAGTTGGAGTTGAAAATTTTATAATGAATATATGTAAAAAGCACTAGTAAAGAATATATCTCTACTAGTGCTTTTCTAATTTCTAAACTCTTCTAAACCTTTTTTCTTTTTAATATTTTTTAATTTATTTATAGCCTTTACTTCTATTTGCCGTATTCTTTCTCTAGTTACTTCAAATATTTTTCCTACTTCTTCTAATGTTTTTGGTGCTCCATCATCAAGACCATATCTTAGTCTTAACACTTGTTCTTCTCTTTCATTTAATTCTTTCTTTAAAACTTCATCAAGCTTTTCTTTAAGTACAGATCTTACAGTAGCTTCATGTGGATTTAAGAATTTATCATCTTCGACAAAATCCCCAAGTTCACTATCATCTTCACTCCCAACAGGAGTTTCAAGAGATATTGGATCTTGATTCATTTCTAATATATTTTTAACTTTTTCAACTGGCATTTCTACAGTTTTAGCTAAATAATCTGCTGTAGGTTCTTTTCCTGTTTCTTGCAAATGTATTCTTGAAGCTTTTTTTATCTTATTTATTGTTTCTATCATATGTACCGGTATTCTTATAGTTCTACCTTGATCTGCTATAGCACGTGTTATAGCTTGTCTTATCCACCAAGTAGCATAAGTTGAAAACTTAAATCCTTTATTAGATTCAAATTTTTCTACTGCTTTCATAAGACCTATATTTCCTTCTTGAATTAAATCTAATAATTTAAGACCACGATTAGTATGTTTCTTAGCTATACTAACAACTAATCTTAAATTGGCTTCCATTAATTCTTGTTTTGCTCTTTCATCTCCCTCACTAATTCTCTTAGCAAGTTCTAACTCTCTTTCATTAGTAAGTAAAGGAATTTGCCCTATTTCTCTTAAATACATTTTTATAGGTTCATCAACATCAGTTGAATCTCCAACATGTATAAAATCTTCCTTTAGTAATTCTTCTACTTCTTCTTCATTTATATCTAATTTTTCAACTATATCAACTGTTTTAGTTTTTTTAGCCATTTTCTTCGTTTTATCTGAAATTTTATTAACTATTTCTATACCCATTTCAGATAATTTGAAAAAAGTCATATCAATTTTATCTTGTGACATACCCTTCATAAGTTTATTAACTTCTTCACGGCTTACAATTTTTTCTTCTTTTGCTTTTTTTATTAAATTGGCTAAGCTTTCTTTTATATTCTCATTGTTTACTGCCATCGTACACTCTCCTTAATTCAATTATATCTTTATGAATAATCTCTAAGTCCATTATTGAATCTGTTACATTTAATTTATTTGTTAATAAACTTACTTTGTATAATGCCATCATTTTTTCCATATCTTTCAACAAATTTACTTCTTCCTTTATTTCTTCTAAATATAGTTTCAACCAACTTTGTAACAATCTAAAATAACTATCTTCATCAACATTTTCTATCTTATTAAAAACTAAATCTGATAAAACTTGATACTCATCTTCGGAAAGATATAAATTATCATATATATTATTTGTATTATAACTTATACTTTTTAATTTTCTATTTAATTCATTATATATTTCATTTTCAAAGTTAAACGTTGAAATCATACTAACATATCTTTCAAATTTTGAATCACTTGAAATAAGAAATTCTAAAGTAACTTTTTCTAACATATCTCTTTTATTATTTTTACTATTTATTACAAATTTATTATTAATTTTATTTTTATTAACTTCTTTTTTAACTTTACCAAGAATATCACTGTATTCTTTTATTAAATCATCATAATCTACTTTTAGTATTTTTGATAATTTAAATATTTCATCTTTTAAAATTATTCTATTATTAATATCTTTAAAATATGTTCTAAATCTATTTATTATTTCTAATTTAGAATTAATTTCATCTAAATTTAAACCTAAACTATATGCGTTAAATACATATTGAAAAGAATCTACAGAAACATTAAGTAAAGAAATAAAATCTTTCTTATTATTACTTTTAAAATATTCATCTGGATCCTTAAAACCATCAGGTAAATTAAGACATCTTATTAAAAAACCATTTTTATTTAATATACCTATAGCTCTAATCGTAGCAAGTCTCCCTGCATCATCATTATCATAAAGTATCAATATACTATTTACATATTTTTTTAAAAGTTTTGCTTGACCATCTGTAAATGCAGTACCAAGTGAAGCTACTGTATTTTTAAACCCATTTAAATGAGAACTCAAAACATCTAAATATCCTTCAGTTAATATTGCATACTTTGTTTGTTTTAATGCCATTCCGCCATCAAATATACCATATAACTCATTACTTTTATTAAATACCTTACTTTCACTAGAATTTATATACTTAGGAGAATCTCCATCTCCTATATATCTTCCACCTAAAGCTATTATTTGATTTTTAGTATTAAATATAGGAAAAATTATACGATTTCTAAAATTATCATAATATCTTTTTGTATTTAAACTATCTTGAGAAATTAGACCAATAGATTGAATTACCTTTTCATCATACTTAATTTTTAATTCATCATATAGTTCATTCCAACTATCTGGTGCATATCCTATATAATATTCTTTTAAATCCTTGATATTATATCCTCTATTAATCATATATTCTTGAGCCACTTTACTTTCTTTAAATTTATTAGAAAAAAATTCAACTGCATCATTTAATATCTTATGTTCTAAAGAATATTTATCCCTACTATAATTCCTAGATATATTGATATTATATCTCTTAGCTAATTCTCTCATAGCATCCATTCTAGATATTTTTTTCATAATAGAGTAAAATTGTATTACGTCTCCACCTATACCACTACTAAAATCTTTAAAAATTTTTTTATTTGGATTTACTTTAAATGATGGAGTATTTTCATTTTTAAAAGGTGAAAATCCAACATATGAATTTCCATCTTTACTTAAACTAACAAATTCTTCCACTACTTCTACAATATCAACTCCATCTATAACCTTGTTGAAGTCGGAAATATATTTAAATTCGTTCACACATCCTCCACCATTATAAGTATAATATGTAAATTAAAAAAGTCAATATTAATTAATCATTTTCTACTATCTTTACTTTACCTTCTAAAATTTCTTCAAAAACATTATCTAAAATCTTGTATTTTTCTACACCTTCAACAAATTCTTTTCTAGCTGCTCTACCAGCTAAAATAGCTAATTCATATTTATTAGGTATTACTTTTAATAATTCATCAACTGATATTCTATCTTTTTTCATACTTTCCCCTTACTTATTAATAATTTCTATTAATTCTTCACAAGATTTTTCTATCTCATAATTAATAATACAATAATCATAATATCTTTCATATTCTAATTCTTGTTTTGCATTTTCCAGTCTCTTAAGTATTACTTCATCACTATCAGTATTTCTACTTCTTAGTCTTTCTTCCAAAATATCAAGACTTGGTGCTTTAAAGAAAACTAAAACAGAATCATTTCTTTTAGATTTTGCAATAGCTCCACCTTGAACATCTATTTCAAGTATTACATTTCTACCTTCATCTAAATTCTTTTCAATTTCTGAATTTAATGTTCCATAATAATTACCGTGAACATTAGCATATTCAAAAAATTCATTATTATCTATTTTTGTTTCAAATTCTTCTTTAGTTATAAAATAATAATCTTTAGCTTCTATTTCACCTTTACGTTTTTCTCTTGTAGTTGCCGAAATTGCCAAAGGTATATTTAATCTATCACGAACTATTTTAGTTATTGTAGATTTACCACTTCCTGATGGACCTGAAACAATAAAAAGTTTACCTCTCATTAATTCTCCTTATTTAAGGGGGAAAATATATCCCCCTTTTATTATTCCTTTATTATATCTGATATTTCTTCTTCTACTTCACCTAAGTCTATATTTAAATCTTTATAATTCTTAAATCCTGTTCCTCCTGGTATTTTCTTACCTATAGTTACATTTTCTTTTAATCCTTCTAATTTATCAACTTTACCTTCAACAGCAGCATTTGCTAATACCTTTGTTGTTTCTTGGAATGAAGCTGCTGATATGAAACTTTCAGTATTTACAGCAGCTTTTGTTATACCTTGAATTACAGATACAAATTCAGCTTCTTTTTTACCTTTATTTCTTAATCTTGCATTTTCAATTTCTATAGTTTTTCTATCTATTAATTCATCTTCTAAGAATAATGAATCACCAGAATTTTCAATTTTAACTTTTTGGAACATTTGTTTAACTATTATTTCAATATGCTTATCATTAACTGAAACTCCTTGGCTTCTATATACCCCTTGTACAGATTCTAGTATAAATTGTTGTGCATCAACTACACCTTTAATCTTTAATATATCGTGTGGAGATATAGGTCCTTCTGTTAATTTATCTCCTGCTTTAACTATCATTTCATTTGAAACTATTAAATGTTCTCCAGCAGGTATAGCATATTCTGCTAATTCATGTTCAGGATTATCTACATCCATAATACTAACTATTCTCATACCTTTTTTCATCTTGTCAGAGAATGTAATTCTTCCTGATTTTTCAGCAAGTATCGCCTTACCTTTTAAGTTTCTAGCTTCAAATAATTCTTGAACCCTTGTAAGACCTCCTGTTATATCCTTATTACCTCCTCCAGTTTTTGGAAGTTTAGCAATTATATCTCCAGGATTAATAGTATCTCCTTCTTTAAACATTAAATATGACCCGTATGTTATATCATATTCTTTAACTTTCTTACCTTTATTATCAAATACTATCATTCTTGGTTTAACTTGAGTACTTTCAATAGGTTTAATAGCTAATCTTTCTGTAACTCCATATTTAACATCTATATTTTCTTTAATATATATATCTCTAAATTCTATACGACCAGCTGTTGTAGAAATTACTGGAGTTTGATAAGGGTCAAATTCAAGTATTACCTGACCTCTTTTAACTTTTTCTCCATCTTTTACTTTTAAGATAGATCCTGAAGGAACTTCATAACGATATTTACCTAGTATAGCCTTACCTGAAGTTGAAACAACAACTTCTTGACCTTTTACTTTAGTTTTTTTACCATTTATGATTTCTTCAGTATCAGGATATTTGAATAATTCTACATTTTCAAATATTATCTTACCTGATTCATCTGCTCTATATTCTGATTGTTCATCAGCCTTTGTTGCAACCCCTCCTGTATGGAAAGTACGCATTGTAAGTTGTGTACCAGGTTCTCCTATTGATTGAGCTGCTATAACTCCTACTGCTTCTCCTAAAAGAACTTCTTTATGGTTAGATAAATCCATACCATAACATTTTTTACATACACCCTTATCAAGTTTACAAGTTAAAGGACTACGCATTTTAACCATAGTAATATTTTCTTCTTTTATTTTCTTATTTAATTCTTTTGTAATTAAAGTATTAGCAGGAGCTATTAATTCTCCGTTAGAATTATATAAATCATTAGCTAAATATCTACCATATATTCTTTCTTCAAGTTTTTCTATAACTTTACCTTCATATATTAGATCTCCAACTTCTATACCTTCTCCATGACATCCACAATCTTCTTTATTAATTATTAATTCATGTGAAATATCAACAAGTCTTCTTGTTAAATATCCTGAATCGGCAGTTCTCAAGGCTGTATCGGCAAGTCCTTTTCTCGCTCCATGAGATGACATAAAGTAATCTAAAACTGTTAGACCTTCTCTAAAGTTAGCCTTAATAGGTATTTCTATAATTTCTCCTTTAGTATTTGCCATCATCCCACGCATTCCACCTAGTTGACGCATTTGTGATATGTTACCTCTGGCTCCAGAGTTTGCCATCATATAAACCGGATTAAATTGATCAAGATTATCCATCATGGCATTTGTTACATCATCTGTAGCTTTTGACCAAACTTTAACTATTTTTCTATATCTTTCTTCATTTATTATTTCTCCAGCTTTATAAGCACTTTCTATTTCTGCAACTTCACGATCTGCTTCTTCTAATATAGATTTTTTGCTTTCTGGTATTTCTAAATCTTCTATTCCAACACTTATTCCTGCTGTTGTACCATAGTGATATCCAAATTCTTTAATTTTATCTATCAATTCACAAGTTTTTTCAAAACCATAATTATCATAAAGTTGTGCAATTAATTTTGCAAGTTCACCTTTACCATAAGTTACAGTATAGTCTCTTATTTCTTCAGGCAACATTAGATTAAACATTATTCTACCTGCTGTTGTCGCTATAATTTGACCATTTACTCTTACTGTAATTGGTGCATGAGTACCAACTTTCTTACTTTGATAAGCTGTTATTAATTGATCCATGCTAGAGAATTTCATTCCTTCTCCAAATTCACCAGGTTTTTCTTTTGTCATATAGTAACATCCCATAACCATATCTTGAGATGGTACAGCTATAGGTTTACCACTTGATGGTGCTATAATGTTATTAGTTGCAAGCATTAGTAATTTTGCTTCTGCTTGAGCTTCTGGTGATAATACTAAGTGAACTGCCATTTGGTCACCATCAAAATCGGCGTTGAAAGCTGAACATACAAGAGGATGAAGTCTAATAGCTTTTCCTTCTATTAATGTAGGTTCAAATGCTTGTATTGACAATCTATGTAAAGTTGGGGCACGGTTTAAAAGAACTGGGTGATTTTTAATAATTTCTTCTATCAATTCCCAAACTGCTTCGTTTTCTTCTTCAACCATTTTTTTAGCTGTTTTAATATTACTTGAAAGTCCTCTTTTAACTAATTCTCTCATTAAAAATGGTTTATATAACTCAAGTGCCATCTTTTTAGGTAATCCACACTGATTAATTTTTAAATTAGGTCCTACAACAATAACAGATCTTCCTGAATAATCCACACGTTTACCTAGAAGGTTTTGTCTAAATCTTCCTTGCTTACCTTTAAGCATATTTGATAAAGACTTTAATTCTCTATTTGTTTGAGTAAGAACTGGTTTCCCACGTCTTCCATTATCTATTAAAGCATCTACTGCTTCTTGTAACATACGTTTTTCATTTCTTATCATTATTTCTGGTGCATGAGATTCCATCAATTTCTCAAGTCTAATATTTCTATTAATAACTCTTCTATATAAATCATTTAAATCAGATGTAGCAAATCTTCCTCCATCTAGTTGTACTAATGGTCTCAAATCAGCTGGCATTACTGGAAGTATAGTTAATACTAACCATTCTGGTTTATTCCCAGAAGTAATGAAATCTCTAACTATTTTTAATCTTTTTACTGATTTCTTTCTTTTTTGAGTTGAATTTTCATTTTCAATCTCATTTTCTAATTCTTTTTCTAATACTTTAAGATCTAATTCTTTCAATAATTCAAGTATACCTTCAGCACCCATTTTTGCAGAAAAAGTTCCAACATTACCATTTTCTATTGCATTTCTATATTGTTGCTCTTTAATTATTGAATATTTAGTGTATTCTGTATTTCCACCATCTATTACTATATATCTTGAAAAATATAAAACAGATTCTAAATCTTTAGTACTTATACCTAAAAGTAAACTCATCTTATTTGGTGTACCTTTAGAGTACCATATATGTGCTATAGGTGTTGCAAGTTTAATATGACCCATTCTTTCTCTTCTAACTTTAGAAGTTGTTATCATTACCTTGCATTTTTCACATACTGTTCCTTTATCTTTCATCTTCTTATGTTTACCACAAGTGCATTCATAATCTTTAGTTGGACCAAATATTTTCTCGCAAAATAGCCCATCTGCTTCTGGTTTCAATGTTCTATAATTTATTGTTTCTGACTTTGTAACCTCACCAAATGACCATTCTAATATTTTCTCTGGTGATGCAAGTTTTATTTGAATACTATCAAAATCTCTTATACTCATAAAATATGAGCCTCCTTATATTTTATTCTTAACCTTCAAAGTTATTGTCTAGTGCTATTTTTGCACCCTCTTTATCATATAGATTTACATCTAATCCTAAAGATTGGAATTCCTTAACTAAAACTTTAAATGATTCAGGTGCATCTGCTTCAGGCATTGCTTGACCTTTAATTATAGATTCATAAGTCTTAGTTCTTCCATTAATATCATCTGATTTAACAGTTAACATTTCTTGTAATATATTTGATGCTCCATAAGCTTCAAGAGCCCAAACTTCCATTTCTCCTAATCTTTGTCCACCAAATTGTGCCTTACCTCCTAATGGTTGTTGTGTAACTAAAGAATAAGGTCCAATAGCTCTAGCATGCATTTTATCCTCTACTAAGTGGTGAAGTTTTAGCATATACATTCTTCCTACAGTTACAGGATTATCAAAATATTCTCCCGTTCTTCCATCAATCAATTTAACTTTACCAGTTCTTGGATATCCAGCTTCTTCTAAATAATTTTTAACATCTTCTTCACTCGCACCATCAAATACTGGTGTAGCTATATATTTATCCATATCACCTATAGCAAGTCCTAAGTGAACTTCTAGTACTTGTCCTATATTCATACGTGATGGAACCCCTAATGGGTTTAAACAAATATCTATTGGTGTACCATCTTCTAAATGTGGCATATCTTCAACAGGTAGAACACGAGATACAACTCCTTTATTTCCGTGTCTTCCTGACATCTTATCTCCTACCATTATTTTTCTCTTTTCAGCTACATATATACGTACTACCTTATTTACTCCTGCTTTCAATTCATCTTTATTTTCTTTAGAAAGAACTAAAACACTTACTACTGTTCCTTTAACACCATGTGGTAATCTTAACGAAGTATCTCTAACATCTTTAGCTTTTTCTCCAAAAATAGCTCTTAACAATCTTTCTTCTGCAGGTGGTTCAGTTTCACCTTTAGGTGTTACTTTACCTACTAATATATCATCTGGTTCTACATAAGCTCCAACACGAATTATACCATTTTCATCTAAGTTTCTTAAAGCTTCATCTGAAACATTAGGTATTTCTCTTGTTATTTCTTCTTCACCTAGTTTAGTAGTTCTTGCTTCTATATCAAACTCTTCTATGTGAAGTGATGTAAATACATCATCTTTTCTCAATCTTTCAGAAATTAATATCGCATCCTCGAAGTTATATCCTTCCCAAGGCATAAATGCTAATAATATATTTTTACCTAAAGCTAAATCTCCACCTGCTGTTGATGGTCCATCAGCTAATATATCACCTTTTTTAACTTTTTCACCTAAATCTATGATTGGTTTTTGATGTAAACACATAGATTGGTTAGATTTTTCGAAATTTAATAGTCTATGTAAATATTCATTACCTTTATCATCTGTTACTATAACTTTGTTTGCATCCACATAAGTTACTATACCATCAGATTTTGATACAAGTACTGCTCCTGAATCAACAGCAACTTTTCTTTCAAGACCTGTTCCTACATAAGGTGCTTCTGTTTTAAGTAAAGGAACTGCTTGTCTTTGCATGTTTGAACCCATAAGTGCACGGTTTGCATCATCGTGTTCTAAGAAAGGTATAAGACCTGCTGAAACTGAAACTATTTGTTTAGGAGAAACATCCATTAAATCAACTTGTTCTTTTTTAACATGAACTATTTCATCACCATAACGACAAGTTACTTCATCATCTAATAATCTACCATTTTCATCAACTCTTGTGTCTGCTTGTGCTATGAATAACCCTTCTTCTTCATCTGCACCTACATAATTAATATCATCAAAATTTGCTATTCCATTTTTTACTTTAACAAATGGTGTTTCAATAAACCCATATTTATTAACCTTACCATAAGTTGAAAGAGATGCTATTAATCCTATATTTGGCCCTTCTGGACTTTCTATAGGACAAACTCTTCCATAATGTGAATTATGTACGTCACGCACTTCAAATCCAGCTCTATCTCTTGATAATCCTCCAGGTCCTAGGGCTGATATTCTTCTTTTATGCGTTAATTCTGCAAGTGGATTAGATTGATCCATAAATTGTGATAATTGTCCACTTCCAAAGAATTCTAATATTAAAGCATTTAATGGTTTAGTATTTAATAAACTTTGAGGTGTTAATGTTTCAATATTTTGAGTTTGCATTTTCTCTCTAACCATTTTAGACATTTTTGCAACTCCACCTTTTATTTGTATAGATAATAACTCTCCAACACCTCTTACACGTCTATTTGAAAGATTATCTATATCATCTGTAGTTCCTCCACCATTGTAAAGAACTTTTATATAGTTTATAGTTTCTATTACATCTCTCTTAGTTAATGTAATTTCTTCATCATTTACTTCTCCATTTATCTTTAATCTCTTATTTATTTTATATCTACCAACTGGGGCAAAATCATATCTTTGAGAATTAAAGAACATTGGAATTATTAGATTATATGCACTTTCAACAGTTACTATATCTCCAGGTTTTAATTTTTTAAATACTTCAACTACTGCTTCATCAGAATTTGTAGTTTCATCATCTTTTATAGATTTAGCTATCATTCTATCTTCAGGTTTTACTTCCCATATTTTAACAACTTCTATTCCTTTAGCTAATAACTCATCTACTACTATTTCATCTATATATGTTTCTGCTTCTAAAATTAATTCTCCAGTTTCCTCATTTACTACATCTTCATTAATGAATGAACCTTCTATTTCTGTTCTTATAACTCCTTTAGCTTCTTCTATATCGCTATACTTATCTAATATTGATTTAATATTAAAATCTTTTATACTAAAGAATTCATCCATAATTTGAGCATTATTTTCAAAGAATTTAACAGCCTTTAAAAATACTGAAACTAAAACTTTTTTCTTTCTGTCTATTTTTACATTTAGAACATCATTCTTATCTGTCTCAAATTCAAGCCAAGTTCCTTTATATGGTATTATCTTACCTATATACATATCCTTACCAGTTTGTATATTTAACTCTTTATTAAAAGTTATACCAGGTGATCTATGTAATTGAGAAACAACAACTCTTTCTGCCCCGTTTATTATAAACGTAGCCTTATCTGTCATCAATGGTATATCTCCAAAATGAACTAAAGTTTCTTTTATTTCTCCTGTTTTATTATTAGTCAATCTTAATTTTACTTTCAATTGACCTGAATATGTTTTACCTCTTTTTTTACATTCTAATTCATCATTTAAAGGAACATCGTTATCATGAATTTCATATCCTAAATATTCTAATTTTAAAATTCCATTACTTGATTCTATTGGAAATACTTCTCTAAAAATTGACTCAAGCCCTTTATCTTCTCTTGAAAAAGATTCTCTTTTAACTTGTAAGAAGTCTTCATATGAATCTAATTGGAATTCTAAAAAATTAGGCATATGCCCTCTATCTTTTATTTTACCAAAACTATATCTATTTATTAGTTTGTTATTCATTTATCCTCCTGTGAAAATATATACATTGATATACTAAGAATTGTTATCATTATGATATTTTAAATTTAAAAACTACAATTTTGTAGTGAATTGAAATGATTTGATAATAATGTGGAAAAGACATCTCACCTAAGTGGATGTCTATTCCATTGTATTATTGATAAATTATTATTTTAATTCTACGCTAGCTCCAGCTGCTTCTAATTTACCTTTGATTTCTTCAGCTTCTTCTTTTGAAGCTCCTTCTTTAACTGCTCCACCGTTATCAACTAAGTCTTTAGCTTCTTTTAATCCTAATCCAGTAATTGCTCTTACTTCTTTAATAACTGCTATTTTATTTCCACCTGCTGCAGTTAATACTACATCAAATGAAGATTTTTCTTCAGCAGCTTCTGCTGCTACTCCTGCACCTGCTACTGCAACTGGTTGTGCTGATACTCCAAAAGTTTCT
This sequence comes from uncultured Streptobacillus sp., assembly GCA_963526495.1. Classification (GTDB taxonomy): domain Bacteria; phylum Fusobacteriota; class Fusobacteriia; order Fusobacteriales; family Leptotrichiaceae; genus CAURNT01. Next base: position 26,170 of record CAURNT010000004.1, read on the forward strand.
TCTATTGCTTCTACAACTTCTTTTAATTCTAATACTGTCATTGCTTTTAAATCTTCTATAAATTGTTCTTTATTGAATGCCATTTTATTTCCTCCTATATTTTCTTTTAATTATTAAGCTTCTTTTTGTTCTGCTACATTAGTTAATGCTACTGCTAACATTCTTACACCAGATAATAATCCGTAAGCTGTCATTCCTAACATTTCTGTTCTTGATGGTAACTTAGCCAATGCTTCTACCATAGCTTTATCAGCTATTTTTCCATCTATTATTCCACCTTTAATCTTTAACTTTTCTCCTTTAAATTGTTGTGAGAAATCATAGATTAATTTTGATGGTGCAACTCCATCTTCTTTTCCTAATACGAATGAAGTTGTTCCTTCAGTTAATTCTTTAGTTTCAGCTTCTATCCCTACATTTTTTAATGCTATTTGGAATAATCTGTTTTTTGCTACAAAATATTCAACATCAGCTTTTCTAGCTTCATTTCTTAATTCTGTATCTTCATTAACTGTAATACCTTTATAATCAACAAACACTACTGCTTTTGCATTACGTAGTTTTTCTGTCAATGCTTCAACTGCTTCTAAATTTGCCTTTGATGCCATCTTTGTCACCTCCTTAAAATTTAAAAAACCAGTATTACTACTGGACGAGGTTAAGTATATTTATAACATACTCGAATATACCTCGGTAGGATTTACTTTACACCTACTGTCTTTAGCTATTCAAATGAATATCATTTAAAATGGTGCACAAGGTGGGACTCGAACCCACATGTCGGAGACGCTAGATCCTAAGTCTAGTGCGTATACCAATTTCGCCACTCATGCATATTATATGGGGTGACCGACGGGACTTGAACCCGCGACAACCAGATCCACAAACTGGCGCTCTACCAACTGAACTACGGTCACCATAAAAAAAATGGAGCGGGAAACGAGGTTCGAACTCGCGACATTCAGCTTGGAAGGCTGACACTCTACCAACTGAGTTATTCCCGCATGGTCGGTGTAACAGGATTTGAACCTGTGACCCCTTGCTCCCAAGGCAAGTGCGCTACCGAGCTGCGCTATACACCGTTATCTCTTTTGGACAATAAATATATTATCATATTTTATTCTTTATGTCAATATAGAAATAAATTTTTTTTATTTTTTAAATTATAAAATTATATAACAAATCAATAAAAAGTGTATTTAACCCTATTTTCACAAGATTAAATACACTTATTTTTTAAATAAATTTTTTAAATTTCATATTTAATTTTAAATTCAGCTTTAATATTATTTTGATTATTTATACCAACATTCATATTTATTTTAAAATTATTTTTTTTCAAATTAATTCCTAATCTATACTCAAATAAATACTTTTCTAAATTTTTACCAGAAAATTCAGTTTCTATACCTCCTAATTTACCTTTAAGATTTACAGTTTCATTTAAATATGAAGAAAATTTAAAATTATTTATTAGTTCAATATTTTTATTTAAAGCACTTAAAACATCTAAATTAGCTCCCACTTTAAATTTTACAATACTATTATTTTCCATTTCAACATTTAAAATTTTACCTTTTTCTTTAAATTTATTAACCTTTAAATTTTGAACTCCAAAATTTATACTAGGAAGAATTTTTGAATTATCTAAACCAAAAATATAACCTATTTCTAAATCATTTGTCATTAAATTTGATATAATATTAGTTTTTTTATCTTCCCCATTTACTTTTCTATTAACATCAGAAGAAGAATATATATATGATGAAGTATTTGAAATTAGTAAATTTCCTATGTTACTCCCAATTTTTATTCCTAATTGATAATTTTTAGAAATAAATTTAGAATCATTTTCAAAAGTTAATGAATTATTATGACTTCCTAAAAATAATCCTAATCTAATATTATCATTTAAAGTAAAATCTGTACCCACAATATTTGAAACCAACACATTAGAAAAAGAGGTATAATTATCTTTTTTAAATAAATTCGTTACAACACTTGGATTATAGTAAAAAGTTTTATTTTTATTTATAGTATCTATTAAATTTGAACTTTGATTAGTAGATACATTATTAGCTATTTCAAATAAATTAGTTGCAAAAGATGTATAATTATCAGTAAATATTTGAGACATAGCTTTCTCTTTATTATCACTTGAAACATTTAAAATCGTTGTAAACAAAGTTGGAGAATATTGATTTTTAGTAAATGAATCAAAAAATTTCTTTTTATTAATATCATAACTAGGTATATTCCTTTTTTCACTTTCTGATAAATCTTTTAAACTTCTCCATATATCATTAACTGTAAGTTCATTATTTAAAAACAATTTTTTTTCAAGAAATAAATTTTTAATCTCAGATTTTGATAAATCTATATATTTTGATTCTATTATAGAGCTACCATCTAAATTCAAAATTTCACCAAAATCAAGTTTCAATTTACCTTTAACAATAAATTTATCACTCACTACTTTCTTATTTGTATGTATTATTGTTTCAGAGTTAGGTGAAGCACTATATTCTTTTAAATTTGTTTTATTAGCCAAAAATTCTACAATTCCATCAGATACTATATCATTATTTATATTTAAATTTTTACCATCTAATGTTAATTTAGCATCTTTAAAAACTTCATATTTTGATAAAGAATCATTTTTTAAAACTAAACTACCATCAAAAATTTGAGTTTTTCCTTTATATTCCTGTTTACCTGTAAGAATAAGTTCACCTTTACCATCTTTTCTAAGTCCTGCACTAGCTATATTTTCATAATAATTCTTTTCGCTATCAAGAACTTTTGGTAATCTTATCTCAAAATTTTCTTGAGGACCTGAATTTTCTTTTCTTCCTTTTAATTTATAGTAAATATTTCCTGTATTATTACCATCACCTTTTAATCCGCCACCTATATTATTTTCAAATGTATAACTTCCATTAGGTATATTTAAATACTCATAAAAATTTATTTTACCTGTATCATCCTTTTCAAAAATTTTTGAATTATCTTCAAAAAACTTCATTTCTTCTATAAGTCCGGCATTAAATGCTCCAAACCCTTTCAATGCTCTTTTATTATTAGCCACACCCCAACCTATTTTATCACTTAAATATCCACTTCCATCACTATCTGTAGTTGTAAGAATAACTTGTTTAACTTGATTATACGTCAAAAATGGATATTTTCTTTTTATTTCATAAGCAAGCCTTGTTATATGTGGGGCAGCAAAACTAGAACCAGTTTCATCTCCTATAAATCCAGCATCTACAACAGTATTTGATCTAAGTAAAAATGGTTTAGAATTATATCTTTCATTTTCTACTTCATAATATTTATTCCCATTTTCAAGTGTCACATGATTATCTTCATAGCCTAATCTTGTTATGCTGTTTAAACGAAGCTTAAGAGGTCCACTAGGATTATACATATTTTTTACTTGTATTACTTCACTTCTCGCTAATTTTTGCATTTCTGGAGATAAAACTTGATAAAGTGTATGAGCTATACTAGTAGTAAAATAATCCTCTATATCTTCATCTCCTTCATTTCCTAACGATTTTACCTTTAATTGATTATTTTTATTATAATCCGTATCAAATAATGCGTTTGAAAATTCATCTATAAAATAATCATACTCATTTGAAAAATTATCATTTAAAGGTTTATCAAAGTATATAGAATCACTATTTAATCCTTTCATTCTATTACTATATACCGTATACCCATAAGACATATTTATTATCCCCTTGGCATCATATCTTTCATCATAATCTTCAAAAGAAGCTATATTTACTTTAATTCTTCTTCCATCTAATTCATCCTTACTATTTAATTTAAAATCTAAATTAGTGTCAGCAAAAGCTTTTACAACTTTTTCAGCATGGTCTTTAGTTGCACTACCTTCCGTGGCTTTAGATATATTATTAACAGTCGCACCATTTAATACTTTTATTTTATCTAAAGTTTCCTTATTTACCATACTTTCAAATATATACACTTGATTTTCAGGATTATCTTCTACAAATATTTCAACTTTTTTCTCAGGTTCTTGTAAACTAGAGTGGTCTTTAGCATTATTTTCAACACTACTACACGCTACTAATAAACTAATAAAAAACATTATTATTAACCTTCTCATACGCCTCCTTGATTATTCAAAAAATCAAGAGTATTAAAACTCCTGATTTTATTCAAAATACTTAGATATATTATCTACAGCATTTCCTGGTTTAATTTCTTTAATATTTTCACTCATAAATTCTAACATATTTTTATCATCTAATAATTTAATAGCATCTTCTACCGCAATATCAACTTCTTCATTTGTATATACTTTACTTGCATTTATACCTTCTAATATTTCAGAATTTTCTTTTTGTCCCACATAATTATACGGAATCAGTATAGTAGGCTTTTCAAGTTCTATAACTTCAGATATTGTAGAGGCTCCCGCACGACATAAAAGTAAATCTGCAGCTGCCATTATATTATACGAATCTTCAAAATATGGTACAACTACTACATTTTCTCCCTCATCTACTTCGTTAACATAGTATTTATATAATTCTTTACCCGTTGCCCAATATATTATTTTATTTCCTTCAAATAAATCTATCTTTTTCTTCACTGCTTCATTTATATTTTTTGCACCAAGTGAACCACCCATAACAACTAAGACTTTAGAATCCTGAGGGATATTCAATGACTTACGTGCATCCTCTTTTGAAATTTGATAAAATTCATTTCTCAAAGGATTTCCAGTAACCACAAATTTATTTTTATACTTATCTCCAACACTTCTAAGAGTTTCAGAAAAAGCCAAAAACACTTTTTCTGCATAAGGGAAAAACCATCTATTAGCTTGACCCATACTGACATTTTGTTCTTGTAAATATATTTTTTTATTCAAAGTTTTAGCTGCAATTAAAGAGGGAATAGAAATATAGTTCCCAAATCCTATAACATAATCTACATTTTCTTCCTTAAGTATATTTCTTGCATCAAATATACTTTTTAAAAGTTTTAACATTCCTGATATAGATTTTATAGGTATAACATCTAAACCATAAAATTTATAACCTTTATTAGGTATTAAATCCTTTTCCATTCTATGTTTTGTCCCTATAAATACAATATCATGACCTTTTTCTTTTAATTTATCTGCTACAGAAAGTGCAGGATATATATGCCCTCCTGTCCCTCCTGTTGTTATTAATATTTTACTCATATTTAAACCTCCAAATAATCATTAAATTTTAACATTATACTTAAACAAATAGCAAGCATAATGAATAGAACTCCTGTAGACGTACCTCCATAACTTAAGAAAGGTAATGTAACACCTGTTGATGGTGCTAAAGATAAATTTATCAACATGTGTAATATAGTTTGATTTAATATCATTACTGCCGTTCCTATTAAAACCATTTTTTCAAATATAGTTTTTGTAAAATTACTTGCATAAAATAGTAATAAAACTAAAAATAAAATTAGAAATAAAATAAAAATAAATCCAATAAATCCCCATTCTTCAGCAAATCCGGCAAATACATAATCTGTTTGAACTTCAGGAAGATAAAAATTACGTGAAAGTCCTTCCTGATATCCAGCGCCTCTTATACCACCTCTTGCTATTGATTTTAAAGAAAGTTGAGCTTGTTCTGTTAATCCTAATCTATCCCTTCTATAAGCCGTACTTAATATACCTACAACTCCTGCTAATCCTACAAATATTGTTGTCAAAGATACATAAATATATGGTATTGCATCATAAAAAGAATACATAACCAAAAATATCAAAATTATTTGCAACGCTGAAGACAAAGCGTGAGAAAGATATATGAATACACAAAGTGTAAGTACAATAACAAATGATAAAAAATATGCACGTCCAATTTTTGTTACTTTAAAAATAGAAAAAATATAAATTGTACTATTCTTTTTAATTGTAACATACATATATTGTATTAAAAAAGCTACAAAAAGTATAATAAATATTTTCAAAAATTCTGAAGGTTGAAAGTTGAAAAATTTTAAATCATACCATCTTCTTGCTCCATTTACCCGTTTCCCAAGAAATGGAACTGTAACAACTGACCCTATACTAATCAATAAAAATAAAAAAAGAATTATATCGTTATTAAGAATTTTATCAAGCAAATCTAACTTTGATATCAAAATAAAAAATAATAAACCAAGTCCAAAAATAATAAATACAAAATGTTTCATTGCTGTCCAATAAAAAGTTATTCCTAAAGAATTTTTTAAATCTTCAGGAACACTTAAACTATATTGATTTAAAATCCCTATAAAAGATAAAGCAATTATACAAACTAAAAAGTATGTTATCAATCCTTTTCTATCTGATATTTTCAAAAATTTATACATTAATATCCCCCAACTTTTTAAATACTATATTTTTAAAATATTCACCTCTTTTTTCAAAATTAGCAAATTGATCAAAACTTGAAGTAGCTGGTGAAAATAGAAAATATCTTTTAATATCAAATTTATAACTTTCTTTTATATTATCTATGCATTCATCCACTGTTTCAAATAATTTATATTTATTATACCCTACTTTTTTTAATTCGTTTTCAATAAGAAATCTATTTTCTCCATAAATAAAAGTAAATTCAACTTTATTTTTTATAGATTTAGCTAATTCTTCTAAAGGAACTTTTTTATCTTCTCCTCCACATATTAAACACACATCTTCTTTATATGAATTAATAGCTTTTATTGTAGAATCTACATTAGTTCCTTTTGAATCATTAACAAATATACTTTCTGATATCTTAAAGAACTCTTCCATTCTATGTTCTATACTTTTTGTTTCAACTAAAAAATTTTTTATAACTTTATTAGGTATATTACAAATTTTAGCTGCTGCTATTATGAAAAGTGTGTTTTCTAAATTATGTTCACCTTTAAGACTTATTTCATCTTTATTCATCAAAACTTCAGCCTGTTGATGTATATTAAATTTAGGATTATATCTAGATGATAAATCTTTCATAATATATATATCTGTTTCATGAATAAATATATTACCTTTATCCTGTTTACTTACAAAAAGTCTTTTAGGTTTTGTATAATTTTCACTGTCTTTAACCTTATCTGATAGAGATATAAAATTATTATCTTCCATATTTACTATAACATAATCTTTTTTATCTTGATTTCTAAAAATATTAAATTTAGTTAAATAATAATCCTCTATACTATCATATCTACTTAAATGATCAGGTGTTAAATTTATTATTCCGGCAATTTTAGGTTTGATTTTTGGACTATGTTCTAACTGATAACTACTTAATTCTAAAACAATATAATCTAATTCTTTATTTTCATAAACTATTTCAGCGTAAGATTTACCAACATTTCCACCAAGTTCAACTCTAAAACCAGCTTTTTTAAATAATTCATAAGTTTTAGTACAAGTCGTAGTTTTACCATTCGTTCCTGTAAATGCTATTATCTCTATATTTTTATCCATATACTCATAAGCTATATCTATTTCTGAATATATAGGTATATTTTTTTCCATAGCTTTAGTTATTAATTTAGATTTAAAAGAAATTCCAGGAGATTTAACTATATACTCTATTTCTTTTTCTTCTATAAAACGTAGTCCATCTTCAGTTTTTAATTTAGAAACTTTATCATCTATTAAAGCCACTTCTTTGCCTTTTGATTCTAAAAGCTTAACAGCTCCTAAACCACTTATTCCTGCACCAAATACTATAATCATAAATACATCCCCTATCTAATTTTTAAAATCATTAAAGCTATTATACACGTTATTATAGTAACTATGAAAAATCTTATTGTTATTTTACTTTCAGGCAATCCCATTTTTTCAAAATGATGATGTATAGGAGCCATTAAAAATACTCTTTTCTTATATTTTCTATATGAATAAACTTGTATAATTACTGAAAGTGCTTCTGCTATAAATATTAATCCCATTATAGGTAATAATAATTCTTGTTTTATTAATATAAATATTGTACCTAATAAACCTCCAATCGTTAAAGAACCTACATCTCCCATAAACATTTGAGCTGGATAAAAATTATACCAAACAAATCCCATAACTCCACCTACAAGAGAAGCTAAGAATACTGCTATTTCTCCTGCATCTCTTACATAATATACATTTATATATTCAGCCCAGTTATATTGTCCAACAGTATATGCCACAAACATAAGTGTTGTACTTACAACTATAATCTGAGTTCCAGATAAACCATCTAATCCATCTGTTAAATTAACAGCATTTGATGTCCCAACTATAATAAAGAACATAAATATAAAGAATAAGATTGGTCCTAAATATATATATGAATTCTTAATAAAAGGATTAATTATTGAAAAATCTATCGTATCATTAACCAATCCACCAATATAGACAAAAGCAAATACTATAAAAGTCATAATTGTTTGTGCTATTAATTTTTTCTTACTTGAAAGACCTTTTTTACTCTGAGTTAACTTTAAATAATCATCATATAACCCTATAGTTGAAAATATTATAGTCATAAAGAATAAAAATATAGTAAACTTATTATTAAAGTTACCTGTTATAATCATAGAAAATAACATAGAAGTTATTATTAATAATCCACCCATAGTAGGTGTCCCTGCTTTTGAAAAATGTGTATCAGGTCCATCTTCTCTTATACTGTCTCCAAATTTTTTCTTCTTTAACCATTTTATAAACGGTTTACCTAACACTAACATAAATATAAATGAGATAAAAAAAGCAATTCCCATTCTTATCGCTATTGACTTAAAAACTCTTAAATAAGGTAACTTATCTAAAAATAAACTTTGAATTAAATATAACATTAATCAATCCCTTCCATAACTTCTTCCATACGCATTCCCCTAGAACCTTTTAATAGAATTGTTATTTTTTTATTAACTTTTATATTATTTATATCTTTCTTTATTTCTTCCTTATCTTCAAACCAATATACATTTAAGTATTCTAAATCTTTTAATTTTTTATATAAACATTTCATTCTAGGACCATATAAATATAATCTATCATATTTTGCCTTATCCAAATCATATGATATATCTTCATGGAATTTTATTTCATTATCCCCTAATTCAAGCATATCTCCTAAAACAATTATTTTATAATCTTCATTATACATTTCAGAAAAAGTTAAAATTGATGCACTCATAGAAAGAGGCGAAGCATTATATGCATCATTTATATATCTATATTTACCTTCAATTTCTTGATACCTACCAGAAGTAAGTCTAATATTCCCAAAATTTAAATCTTTATATCCTATTTTTTCTAATAAACTCTTAACTATAGAAATATTTACTTGATTATGTTCCCCAAATAAATTTGTTTTAGTATATTCTTTTATTACTTTAAATATATTTTCTCCCTTTAGAGTAGATAAATATTTATCTTCTCCATTTACAAAAACAATTTTTTTAGTATGTTTTATTATTTCACTTTTTGCCTTGAATACATTTTCTTCTGTTTTTAGATATTCAAGATGTGATTGACCTATATTCGTTATTATCGAATAATCAGGTTTTGCTATACTTGCAAGTAAATCTATTTCTCCTAAAGCCGACATCCCCATCTCAAGTAAAAGGTATTTATCTTCATCTTTAGCTGAAAGTATAGTATAAGGCATACCTATATGATTATTGTAATTACCTTGTGTTTTATAAACTTTTTCACCTTTATCAACAAGAACAGAGTAAAGTATATCTTTAACAGTAGTTTTACCATTAGACCCTGTTATACCTATAACCACAAAATCTTTTTTATCTCTATACTCTTTTGCAAATTCTTGCATAAATTTAATTGTATTTTCTACTAAAAATCCATTTTTTATTTCTATATTTTTATTATCATAAATTACAAAAGCACCTTTATTTTCAGCTTCTTTTGCATACTCATTCCCTTTATTTATAGCAAAAAATAGTGTGTTTTTATCTGCTTTTCTAGAATCCATCGTAACTTTAAAATCATAATCTAATATATCTATTTTCCTACCTATAAGGTTTGATAAACAATCAAGTTTTTTCATTTAAAACCCTCTTTTCATTTCTTAGTTTATATTAATTATATCACTTAACAAATCTAATTACAATTTAATCAGAAAAATTTGTCCATTTTTCTAAAAGTTCATCTTCTAATATTTTTAAATCATCTAATTCTTTCTGAATTTCAAGCATTAAACCTAAATCATTTTTCTTTCCTGCTTCATCCATATTTAAATTTAATTTTTCTATTCTTATTCCTATTTCTTCTATGGTTTTTTCTATTTTCTCTAACTCTTTTTTTCTTGAACTTTCAAGTTTTTTTTCTTCTTTACGTTTAAAATAATCAGATTCTTCTTTATTTTTATTATTATATAATTCTTTTTCAGATATTTTCATCTTATACTCATCAAAATTTCCTTTAAATTCTTCAAGACCATCTTCTGATAAATAATATATTTTATTACATATAGAATTTATAAAATGTCTATTATGAGATACTAATAATAAAGAACCTTCATAATCTATTAAAGCATCTTCTAGAACTTCTATTGAATATATATCTAAATGGTTAGTGGGCTCATCTAATAATAAAAGATTTCCTTTTTGTTCAGAAAGTTTTAATAAAGAAAGTCTTACTTTTTCTCCACCAGAAAGTTTTGAAACAGGTTTTAAAACATCATCTCCAACAAAAAGAAAGCTCGCTGCCTTACTTCTTAAATATTCTTCTGTATAATTTAAAGATGTATTTATTTCTTGTAGTATATTGTTTTCAGGAAATAAATTTTGATGATCTTGATCATAATATCCCAACTTTACTCTTTCTCCAAATTTAAATTCACCATCATCTTGATTTTTTATACCCATAAGTATTTTTAATAGAGTAGATTTTCCTATACCATTTTTACCTATTATTCCAACTTTATCCCCCTTATACATATCAAATGAAATATTATTTAATACTTTTTTACCATCAAAACTTTTAGAAAGATTTTTCACACTTAAAACTCTATCTGCTGAACTTGATGATATATCAAATTTAAGTTTCATTCTATTTGGATTAAATACTGGATCATCCATTCTATTTAATCTATCGAGTATCTTTTGTCTACCTCTTGCTTGCTTTGCTTTTATTCCTGCTTTAAATCTTGTTATATATTCCTCCATCTTTTTTATTTTTTCAGTTTCTTTTTCAAAACGCTTTATTTCACCTTTTAAAATCAATTCTTTTTGGATTACAAAATCAGAAAAATTACCATTATATTGTTCAACTTTTCCTCTTTCTAATTCATATATTTTATTACATACTGAATCAAGAAATATTCTATCATGAGAAACAAGTAAAAAAGATTTACCATATTTTTTCAAATATTCCTCCAACCATTCAATAGATAATATATCTAAATGGTTAGTAGGCTCATCTAGTATCAGTAAATCTGGTTCTTCTAATAATAACTTAGCAAGTGTTACACGAGTTTTTTCTCCTCCAGATAAAGATTTAATTTGACTTTCCTTAAAATCATTTAATTCAAGACCTTGCATTACTTGTTTTATCTTGTATTCCATATTATATCCATCCATAGCCTCATATTTTTCATTAAGACTATTATATTCTTCCATTAAATTATCTACATTTTCTTCTATTGCCATTCTTAAACTTATTTTTTCTATATCATGTAATATATTTCTTTGTTCAGAAAAAACACTTAGCAATTCTTCATATACACTATTATTCTCAGAATCAAATTTATGTATTTGTGATAAATATCCTATTTTCATATTAGGATTAACAAAAACACTACCTTTTTCATTAATATTTTCTATAGAACCATCATGATTTTCTTGACCTAGTATTATTTTAATAATACTTGATTTACCCGCACCATTTAACCCAATCATTCCTATTTTATCTCCATCATTTATACTAAATGTAACATTTTTTAATATATATTCTCCTGTATATTGTTTATAAACATTATTAAATTGTATTAAATTCATAATTCCCCTTTCATCTATATATAAATATTATACTAATTATTAAAAAATTTGACAAACTAAATATTGAAGAAAAATATAAAACAGTGTATAATTGTTACAGGAGGTTATATGGATAGGACTATTTTACACATTGATGTTAATAATTTTTTTGCTTCTATTGAAATTATGTTAAACCCTAATCTTAAAGGGCTTCCAGTTGCAGTATGTGGTTCTGAAGATGATAGACACGGAATTGTTCTTGCAAAATCTTATGAAGCTAAAAAATTTGGAGTTAAAACTGCTGAAACTGTATGGCAAGCTAAGAAAAAATGTCCAAATCTTATTATAGTTCCACCACAATATGAGGAATATAAAAAATATTCAAAACTAATTCAAAATATATATTATTCATACACAGATCAAGTAGAGCCTTTTGGTCTTGATGAATGCTGGTTAGATGTAACAGGTTCTTTAAAATTATTTGGTAATGTAGAAAATATTGCTGAAGAAATTAAAGAAAGAGTGAAAAAAGAAATTGGAGTTACAGTAAGTATAGGAGTTAGTTTTACTAAAACTTTTGCAAAATTAGGAAGTGATCTTAAAAAACCAGATGCCATAACATATATATCAAAAGAAAATTTTAAAAATATAGTATGGCCACTTGTTACAAATGAAATAATAGGTGTAGGTAAATCAACTTTTAAAATACTAGAAGAAATGAATTTAAAAACTATAGGTGAGCTTGCAAATTGTGATATTTCATTATTGGAACAAAAACTTGGAAAACACGGAAGAATACTTTGGAAAAGAGTTAATGGTATAGATGATGAAATAGTAGATGCTAATATGTATATAGCAAGTCCTAAAAGTATAGGAAATGGAAAGACTTTTCGTAATGATTTAACAAAAATAAATGATATTAGAAGTGCTTTTCAAAATCTAACTTATGAAATTTCAAACAAACTTAAAAAACATAGATTGGAAGCCAAAAATATTCAAATCGTAATCCGAGATAATCAATTTAATGATAAACAATTACAATGTGAACTTCCAACAATAACATCTAGTTCTTTAATTATAACTAATACTGCTATGGATTTATTTAAAAAATATAAATGGAATAAACCAATAAGAGCCTTAACTATTCGTGCCATTAATTTAATCGAAGAAGGTACAAATGATCAAATATCACTTTTTGAAGAAAAAGATGAATATGAAAAAATTAAAAAAATCGATAAGGTTATGTTTGAAATTAACAATAAATTTGGACCTAATTCTGTTAAATTTTCTAATATAAATAAAAAACTTTAATAACTATATTTTTTTACAACCTATAAAAGTATTATCTAATTAAAATTAAAAAAGGAGATAATTATGAAAGAATACAACATAAAATGGTACACAATTTTATTCAATATACTATCAACTATATTTTTAGGACTTTTTATATCTGTACTACTTGATATTTTTAATGTCAATTGGAATATAATATATATTGTTTTGGGTATATTTATACTTCTTTCTTTATATATGATATATTCCTATATAAAAACAAAAATAATAATAGATAATAATATGTTAATCTATTTATACAAAGGAAAGAAAAAAGAATTTGATATAAACTTTTATAGTATAAAAGCTGTTTCTGGTGATTCCGGTCAAGAATTAACTTTAATAGATAAAGATGGTAAAAAAGAAGAATTAGATTGTGATTTTTTATCTTCTAATCAATACAATGATTTATTAAATGAAATTGGTGTTATTGGCAAAAAACAAAAAGCAATAAAAATTGAAATTAATAGAAAGGAGAAATAAAAATGGATAAAAACATAATGTTTTATTACATTGCTGCAGTAATTATAGTTGGAATAGGAGGTACACTTTTATCTAAATATTTTACTAATAAGAATTCAAATAAATTTTTACAAGAAAATCCTGGAGCTTCTAAATTATTTACTAAAAATAAATCTATTGGAATAACAAGTCAAACAATAGAGATTTTAAAAGTAGATGATAATGAGAGCTCTTCTGTATTTGTAGAAGGAATGAAATATGGTATATATTTAAAACCTGGTGATAGAGAATTAACAGTAAGAGCAACTACAACTAGACCTGGTATATTACATAAAAGGGTAACTACAGTTTGGGGCCCTATGAAAATAAATGTAAATATAGAACCTGAAAAAACTTATGAATTAAGATTTGATAAAAAAGAAGAACAATTTAGTATTCACGAAATATAGTATCTCAAGTTTTAAACAAACAATTAAATTTAGGTTATATACTTGTAAATATTCTATTTTCATTTAAAATTTTCGCTAGCTACTTTTTATTTGTATTAATATATTTGTAGATAAATAAACTAAAATGGAGGTATATGAATATGAGAGTTTCAAAAAAAATTACAAAATTAAGTATTTTAAGTTTAGTGTTAACCAGTAGCATTACATGGGCTACTATTCCCGAAGGAGATACTAGTGGTAGTATAGATGGTCTAGCTATAGGAAAAGATAGTGTTTCTGAAAATATGGAATCTGTTGCAGTAGGTATTAGAAGTAAAGCAAAAGGTTGGGAAGCTGTAAGTATCGGTATTGACTCAGAAGCATTGGAGAATCGTACTGTAGCTATTGGAGGGAGTTCAAAAGCTTTAAAGAAATATGCAATATCATTAGGGGATTCTAGTAGAGCTGAAGAAGTAAATACAATAGCATTAGGTTCAGGAGCTATGTCTTTTAAGGAGGGTGCAATTTCTTTAGGATCCAGAGCAATTGCTGAAGGAGTAAAATCACTTGCTATTGGGTATTCTTCTAGAACAGAAGCCGATTATTCACAAGCATTAGGGTACGGAGCTAGAACTATTCATAATAAATCAGTAGCATTAGGTTATGGTGCAGTATCATTAGAAGAAAATACAATATCTGTAGCATATAAAGATCCAGATATCGCAATCGCAAACCAACCCGAAAAACCATTTTACAGAAAAATTGTAGGTCTTGCAGATGGTGTAAATGATCACGATGCAGTAAATGTTTCACAACTTAAAGGGTTAGAAAATTCTTTAATTTCTAAATTTAATGCTTTTTCTATGACTGAAGTAAAAGCAAATGCAGGTATTTCTTCTGCTATGGCAATGGCAGCATTACCTCAACCTACAGGAAAAGGAATAAGTTTAGGTGCATCTGTTGGTATGTATATGGGACAAACTTCTTATGCATTAGGTGTTAGTGGTACTGAAGGGAATGTTAGATATAATATAAATACATCATTAACATCAAAAGCTAATGTAGGATTTTCAGCAGGTATTGGATATACTTTTAAAGAAAAAGAAGAAATAAAAGAAACAAACGAAGTTAAGTTACTTAAATCTGAAATAAATAATTTAAACGAAACAATTAAACAATTATTAAATCGAATTGAAAAATTAGAACAAAAATAAAAAAGATAATAATTCTTTATAAAAATATGTACCAAAAAACTAAACATAACAATTAGTTTTAAGGTGCATTTTTTATATTTACATCTACACGAAACAACTTTTAAGAAAAATTTGAATCAAAGTCCAATAATATGATATAATTATATAATAAATAAAAGTTAAGAGGTAAAAAATGAACAAGAGACAAAAATATATAATATATGTTATTTCTTTACTAATAATCATAACCTTAGGTAGAGCAACATTTGTATCTCATTTCTATAATAAAAAAGAAACTGTGGTACCTAATCTACTATTTATGAATGAAAAAGATGCTATAAATCTAGCTAAAAAAGCAAGATTAAAATATCATATAATATATTCTAAATCAGGTGATGTTAATGAAAATTTCACTTTTTTACAAGATCCTAAAGAAAATTCTGTAGTTAAAGTAAATAGAGAAGTTAAATTATGGGTAAATAAAAGTGATAGTCAAGAAATTCCTGAACTTGCAGGTAAAACTTTAATAGAAGCTAGAAGATATCTTGATGACCTAAATATAGATATTCAAAGAATAGACTATATGCCAACTAATAATATTCCAGAAGATACTGTTCTTGCAGTATATCCAAAAGCTGGTAAAAAAGTCGGAATTACAACTAAAATATCTTTACTTGTTTCTTCTAA
Organism: uncultured Streptobacillus sp.; assembly: GCA_963526495.1. Lineage (GTDB taxonomy): Bacteria > Fusobacteriota > Fusobacteriia > Fusobacteriales > Leptotrichiaceae > CAURNT01. Next base: position 42,275 of record CAURNT010000004.1, read on the forward strand.
ATCATTAATAGATAATACAACTATGCCTAATTTAATCGGATTAGATAAAAATGAAGCAACAAAAATATTAGCTCAAATAGGATTAAAGATAAATCTAATAAGTGATGCTAAAGATCCTTCATTCCCACAAAATGCAATAATAGCAACTAATCCATTACCTGGAAGTCGTGTAAATAAGAATACAAATATAAGTATTGTTTTAAATACAGGTATAGAAGTTAATAAATCTATAGATGATATAATACAAGAAGAAAAAACAAATGAAAAACCTAAAGATACTGAAGAAAATAAAAATATAGAAAATATCCTAAACGAAACATTAAAAGATTTAGAAAAGAAAAATGGGGGAAATTAATGATTAAGTGTGGGAAAGTGATAAGAAAAATTAAAGGGGTATATTTTATTTACCCCTTTACAGCATTTAAAAATATAAATGATTTTGAAAATTCTTTAATACAAGCTAAACTTAGGGGAAATTTAAAAATAAAAAATAGAAAAGATAATTGCATTATAGGAGATATCGTAGAATTTGATGATGAGCTTAATGTTATAGAAACAATAAAAGAAAGAAAAAACTTTATCGATAGACCTTTAATATCAAATATAGATTATATAGCTCTATTTTTCTCAGCCAAAGAACCCGATTTTGATATAATTGCATTTCAAAAAAGTTTACTTAAAATTCATAAAAATAATTTAAATCCTATATTAGTTATAACAAAATCAGATCTTTTAAACACTAATGAAAAAGAGAATTTAAAAGTTTTTCTTGAAAATAATTTTCCTTATTTAAATTTATTTTTCATTTCAACTAAAAATAAAGATATAGAAGAATTTAAAAACTTTATAAAACATAAAGATGTTATAATTTCAGGTCCAAGTGGTGTTGGTAAATCTACATTAATAAATAATATAATTGGTAGTAATACTTTAAAAACAAATGAAGTTAGTCAAAAAACTAAAAAAGGTAGAAATACTACCGTCGATACTAGATTTTTACCTTTTCTTGATGGATTTATAATAGATACTCCTGGTTTTTCTAGTATAGAATTCCCTAAATTAAATGATATACTCGAAATAAAAGAATATTTTCCTGAAATAAATGAACTATCAATTGAATGTAAATTTAAGAATTGTTCACATATTACAGAACCAAATTGCAATGTTAAAGAAAATATAAATAAAACAAGATATGATTTTTACAATTTAATAATAAAAAACATGAAATGAAGGAGATATATATGAAAAAAGAAATAATAATCGCACCATCATTATTAGCAGCTGATTTTTCTAAACTAAAAGAAGAAGTAAAAGCAATAGAAAATACTAAAGCTAAATGGTTACACTTAGATGTAATGGATGGTAATTTTGTTCCAAATATTAGTTTTGGAGCAGATATAGTAAAAGCTATAAGAAAAGATTCAAACCTATACTTTGATGCACATTTAATGATAGAAAATCCAGAATGGTATATAGATACTATGGCTGATGCAGGAGTTCAAAGTATAAGTATACATGTTGAGGCTACTAAACATCTTGATAGAGCACTTCAACTAATAAAAGCAAGAGGTTTAAAAGCTGGTGTTGCAATAAATCCTGCAACTGATATTGCTTTTCTTGATAATATATATGAAAAACTTGATTTAATATTAATAATGACTGTAAACCCAGGTTTTGGTGGACAAAAATTTTTAAATCAAATGATAGAAAAAATTAGAAAAGTAAGAAATAAATTCCCACACATAGATATACAAGTAGATGGTGGAATAAATAATGAAACTGCAAAACTTGTAATAGAAGCTGGAGCTAATATTTTAGTTGCTGGTTCATACGTTTTTTCAGGAAACTATTCTGAAAAAGTTAATTCTTTACTAAACGAGGAAAAATAACATGTACGAAAAAATGGAACTAATTATAGATAATTTCTATAAAACTTATTATAAAATGGAAGAAATAAATTTAAGTCAAGCTATAAAATGTCTTACTACCACTGAGTTGCATATAATAGAATGTATCGGCCTTGAAAAAATAACAATAAAAGATTTATCTCAAAGATTAGGAATAACTATGGGAACTACTTCTACAGCTGTAAATAAATTAGAAGAAAAAAAGTTTTTAAATCGTGTTAGATCTAAATCTGATAAAAGAAAAGTTTATGTAAACCTTAATAAAAAAGGATTAGTAGCATTCAATTATCATGGTAATTTTCATACAACAACACTTGAAAAAGTTACTAAAAATATTCCTGAAAATAAATTATTAGAATTTATAGATACATTTGAAGAAATACTAAATAATATGAAATCATTAAAACTTAACTTAGAACCTGAATCTATTAATACATTTTCAAAAGGAGATGTAATTGAAGTTAGTGAAGTAAAAGGTAATAGTGTTATAAGGCTTGCACTATCTGAAATTGGAATACAACTTAAAACTATAATTGAAATAATAGATATACATACAAATTCTATAAGAATCAAATTAAATGAGCACGAAAAATTACTTACTCGTGATCAAGCTCACTATGTACTAGGAATTAAGAAAGGATAATAATGATATATTTTGATACTATAGGTCTTAAATTTCTTATAGAAGAGTTAAAACAAGAGATTATAAACTTTAAAGTTAACAAGATTATGCAATATGATAATCATTCATTTTCTTTAATATTCCCTAAAAAAAATTTGTTTTTTCAAATAAAAGATAATCAATCAATCGTATATATTAAAAATCAAAAAGATGAAAACATTAACATATCTTCTAGTTTTATTTTATCTTTAAAAAAATATTTAGATCATAGTCAATTAGATGATATTCAATTATTAAATTACGATAGAATTATATCTTTTAAATTTAAAAGAATTAATATTACAGGAGAAATGGATATTAATTATTTAATATTTGAAGTGATGGGAAAACATTCTAATTTATTTTTATTAGATAATAATTTTAAAATCATTAATATATTTAACAATAATGTAAGTATAGAAAACAAAAGATTTTACGCTATAAATTCAAAATATGAATATTTTAAAACAACTAAAAAGGAACTAGATTTCACATCAATATTTGAATCTTCGAAAGAAATGATAGATAAAATAAAAGGAATAGGAAATATATTTGCTAATGATACATATAGCAATATTGATAAGAGAATACAACTTTCTTCATCATATAAAGGTTATATATTTAAAAATAATGATAGTGTATATTTAAGCTACAATAAATTTTCTAAATTTAATAATTATGAAATTAATGAATATAATAGTTTAAATGAGGCTATAAATTCATACTTTGAAGAATATATTAATACTAGCTCTATAAGAGATAAAAAAAGAAATATTGAAAAATATCTTTTAAATAAAATAAAAAAGAATAATAAAATACTTGAAAATATAGAAAAAGATATAATTAAAGATTCAAACTTTGAAGAATATAGATATTTAGGAGATCTTCTTGCTTCATATATTTATCTAATAAAACCTAGAATGGATAAAATTGAAGTATTTGACTATAATAAAAACGAAAATATTTTAATAAATTTAGATACTAAAAAATCCCCTAGTGATAACCTAAATTTATACTATAAAAAATATAGAAAAGGTAAAAAAAGTTTAGAAGTTGCTAATGATAGAAAAATAAAAATATTAGAAGAACAAAAATATTTAGAAGAAACACTAAACTTTTTAAACAATGAAAATGAATATTTAGGTTTAGAAGAAATAGAAAATGAATTAGATATTAAAACAAAAATAGATAAAAAAAATAAAAAAGTTAAAAAAAGAGAACTATTAAAATATATTTACAATGGTTATGAAATTTTTGTAGGTAGAAATCATACTGAAAATAATCATCTAACTTTTGAAAAAGCAAAAAATCATGATATATGGTTGCATGTAAGAGATATTCCTGGAAGTCATGTAATTATAATAACTAATAAAAATAAAGTAGATGATGATACAATATATTATGCAGCTCGTCTTGCTGCTATTCATTCTAAAGGTGAAGGTAGAAAAATTATAGATTACACTGAAAGAAGTAATGTTAAGAGAACAAATAAATTCGGAAATGTAACTTTTAACAATTTTAAAAGCATAGAAGTATAAATATACTTCTATTTTTTATTTGACTTTTAATTAAAATTAGTTTATACTATTAACTAAATAGTTAATAGTATTAACATAAGGAGGTAACATGGATATAAATTATAAAGATTTTAATAAATCTTGGATGGATTTAGATAAAAATCTAAATAGGTATTTTAAACAAAAAAAATTAAAATTAAATAAATTAGATTTTAGAATTTTAAATATTTTAAAGGAAAATGAATACATTTCTGCCAATGAAATAGCTAAAAGTCTTGATCTTTCTCGTCCAAGAATAACTGTTTCAATTAATGAATTATCTAATAAAGGTTTCATAGAAATTAATAAAGATAAAAATGATAAAAGAAAATATAACATTAATATAACAAATAAAGGTGATGAATATTTAAGTAAACAATATAAATTTTTTAATGATTTCTTTGAAAAAATATGGAATAATTTTGATGAAATTGAAAAATTAGAATTACTAAAACTAATTGATAAAACAAATTCTATCGTAATAAAAACAATAAAGGAGGATGAAAATGAACATATTTAAATATATGAAAAAATATATATTTTTTATTTTTTTAATAGTAATTATATATATTTTTAGAGCATATTCTGAATTACAACTACCAGGATATACAAGTAATTTAATAAATACAGGAATACAACAAAATGGTATAGAAAACTCTATATCTAATATATATAGTAAAGAAACTTATGAAAAATTAAAACAATTTATGACTGAAGATGAAATAACTATACTAAATAATAGTTATGAATTAAAAGATAATAGATATGAGGTTAAAAAATTAAGTAAAGATGAAATAAATAGGTTAAACCCTATACTTGAAGATATAAGTACAACTATTAGTTTCCTTGATAAATTTAATGTTAATTCAAATAATTTAGATAAAAAATCTGCATTATCTCAAAGAGAACTTGTAATGAAAAAATTATCTAAAAATGCTGATATGTATAAAAAGACAATAGGAGCTAATTTTGTTAAAACAGAATATGAAAAAAATAATATAAACATTGATAAAATTAGAAATAAATATATTTTATCAATAGGGTATAAAATGTTAGCATATACATTAATAGGGGCAATTTCTAGTATACTAGGAAGTTTTATTGCAAGTTTTATAGCTTCAAAAATAGGTTCTAATTTAAGAAATAGTTTATATAAAAAAATATTAAATTTTTCTAAAGAAGATATGTCTAATTTCTCAACTGCTTCACTAATAACTCGTAGTACAAATGATATCCAACAAATACAATTAACTACAAACATGATATTAATACTTGCTATATACTCTCCTATTATGGCTTTTATAGGAATAAATAAAATATTAAATATTAATTCAAATATGTCATGGATAGTTGCACTAAGTATTGGAGTTCTTTTAATGGTAATAGCAATACTTATTACATTAGTTTTACCCAAATTTAAAATATCTCAAAAACTTATAGATAAAATTAATTTAATAAGTCGTGAATTAATAACTGGTGTCCCTGTAATAAGAGTATTCACAAGAGAAAAATATGAAGAAAATAGATTTAATATAGAAAATATTAAATTATATAACAATCAAGTTTTCATAAATAGAACTATTTCAATATTCTTCCCTGCTATTATGATTATAATGAATGCTACAAGTATTATAATATCATGGTTTGGTGCTAAAAAAATTGATTTAGGTATACTTCAAGTAGGAGATCTTATAGCATTTATATCTTATGCTATGTTTATAATCATGTCATTTTTATTATTAGTTATGGTTATGATGATGTTTCCTCGTGCTTTAGTAGCTTCTAATCGTGTTGAAGAAGTTCTAAATCAAGAAATAACAATATCAGATAGTAACAATCCTGTTAATATTGATACAAAAAATATAAAAGGTAAGTTAGAATTTAAAAATGTAAACTTTTATTTCAAAGATGCTCAAGAATTAGTGCTTAAAAACATATCATTTACAGTAAATCCTGGAGAAACTGTCGCAATTATAGGGAGTACTGGTAGTGGAAAATCTACTATAATAAATCTTATAGAAAGATTCTTTGATACTAAAGAGGGAGAAATATTGATAGATGATATAAATATAAAAGATATGAAACTTGAAGATTTAAGAAACATATTAGGATATATTCCACAAAAAGGTTCTCTTTTTAAAGGAAATATATCATCAAACATAAAATATGACAATACATATATATCTGATGAATATATGATTAAAGCAGCCAATATTTCTCAGTCAATGAATTTTATATCTGAAAAAGAAAAAGGATTCGAAAGTGAAGTAGCACAAGGGGGAACAAATTTATCAGGTGGACAAAAACAAAGAATATCTATAGCTAGAGCTTTAGCAAAAAATCCTAAAATAGTGTTATTTGATGACAGCTTCTCAGCATTAGATCCTAAAACTGATTTAATAATTCGTAATAAAATAAAAGAAAATATGAAAGATAGCACTAAAATTATAGTAGCACAACGTATATCTACTATACTTGACGCTGATAAAATTATAGTTCTTGATGAAGGAGAAATAATAGGAATAGGTAGGCATGAAGAACTTATAAAAAATTGTGATACTTACATACAAATAGCTAAAAGTCAACTTAACATAGGGGAGGTAGATTAAAATGAAAAAAACAAAAGATTTCAAAGGAACTCTTAAAAGAGTAATATTACAAATTTTTAAAGAATATACTTTAGAATCTATTTTAATTATTATCTTTTCCATACTTAGTACTATATTTAGCATTTACGGTCCTAAAATTTTAGGTAAAGCTACTACCGAAATTTTTAAAGGAATCATAAATAAAATAACACAAAATGGCTCTATAGATTTTTATAAAATAAAACAAATATTAATATTAACCTTAGTATTATACATATTTGCTACTTTATTTAGTTTTTTACAAGGTTGGATATTGAGTAATGTTTCTCAAAAAATGACGTATAAACTTAGAAAAAATATAAGTAAAAAAATAAACACTTTACCAATGGGTTATTTTGAACAAAAACAAGTAGGTGAAATCCTATCTACCATAACAAATGATGTTGATACTTTTGGTCAATCACTTAATCAAAGTTTTTCACAAATAATAACTAGTGTTATTTCTATAATAGGTATAATAATTATAATGTTTTCTATAAATATCCCTATGACACTCGTAACACTTTGTATTATACCTCTTTCTGGGATTTTACTTGGTTCTCTTACAAAATTTAGTCAAAAATATTTTATAGAACAACAAGAATTTCTAGCTCAAGTTAATGCTGATGTTGAAGAAAGCTATAATAATCAAAGTATTATAACTGCATTCAATCATATAGATAAAAATATAGAAACTTTTAAAGTTAAAGACAAAAAACTTGCAACTGTATTTTGGAAATCACAATTTATATCAGGACTTATGTTTCCTATAGTTAACTTTATAAATAACATAGTATATATCGGTATAGTGTTTTTAGGATCTATACTTGTTGCAAACGGTAGTATCCAAATAGGTGATATTCAAGCATTTATACAATATATTAGAAACTTTACACATCCATTAGGACAAATAGCACAAATTATGGCTACGGTTCAAAATATGATAGCTTCTATAGAAAGAATATATGAATTTTTGGATAGTGAAGATGAAAAAATAATTGAAAATCCAATAAAAATAAAAGAAATGAAATCTAATGTAAATTTTGAAAATGTTAAATTTGGATATACAAAAGATAAAATTGTAATTAATGATTTTAATTCTAATATAGAAAGTGGAAAAATGATTGCCATTGTTGGACCAACTGGTGCTGGTAAAACTACTATAGTAAAACTATTAATGAGATTTTATGAATTAAATGGTGGACGTATACTAATAGATGGTAACGATATATCTAAAATTGATAAACACGACTTGAGAAAATATTTTACTATGGTATTACAAGATACTTGGTTATTTAATGGAACTGTAATGGAAAATTTACGTTATGGTAAACTAGATGCTACAGATGAAGAAGTAATAAATGCTGCCAAACTTGCTCAAGTACATCATTTTATAGAAACTCTACCTGGAGGATATAATATGATACTTAGCGAAGACTCTTCTAATATTTCACAAGGTCAAAGACAATTACTCACTATAGCTCGTGCATTATTGGCAGATAAACCCATCCTTATATTAGATGAAGCAACTTCAAGCGTTGATACAAGAACTGAAGTTTTAATACAAGAAGCTATGAATAAATTAATGAAAGGAAAAACAACTTTTGTTATTGCTCATAGATTATCTACTATAAAAAATGCTGATACCATACTTGTAGTTAAAGATGGTAATATAATTGAACAAGGAAATCATTATGAATTATTAGAAAAAAATGGTTTCTATTCAGAACTATATTATAGTCAATTCAATAATTAAAATAATATAAATAAATTAAAATTGGGGAACAAATTTAATGTCATGACATTAATAAGTTCCCTAATAATTTTTATTTAATTCAATAATAAAAAGAGTAAACTTTTTAAAGTCTACTCTCAATATTTTAACTATATAATATTATTTAGGATAATTTATTTATTACCTTTTGATTTTTTAGAACCAAATTTTTTCTTATACTCTTCTCTTCCATAATAAGATTTTAAGTAAATTTCTTTTAATTCAGAAATTAATGGATATCTAGGGTTAGCTGGTGTACATTGATCATCAAATGCATCTACAGCTAATTCATCAACTGCTTCTAAGAAATCTTTTTCAGGTACTCCCCATTCTCTTATACTTCTAGGTATTCCTATCTTATCTTTTAATTCATTTAATGCTTTAATAAATTCTTCAACTTTTTCTTCTCTACTTTGTCCTGGTTTAGTTAATCCTAAGAAATCAGCTGCTTTTGCATATCTGTTTATCGCATCAGGATATCTATATTGAGGGAATACTCCCATCTTAGTTGGTGCATCTTCAGCATTAAATCTTATTACTTCTTCAAGTAATAAAGCATTAGCTATACCGTGAGGAACATGGAATTTACCTCCTAATTTATGTGCTAATGAATGACATATTCCAAGGAAAGCATTAGCAAATGCCATACCTGCTATACAAGAAGCATTAGCCATCTTTTCTTTAGCTTTTCTTGCACTTGCTCCACCATCAACTGATTCTGGTAAGAATTGAAGAACTATCTTCATAGCTTCTAATGAATAAGGTTTAGTATACTCTGTTGCTAATATTGAAACATAAGATTCAATAGCATGTGTAAATACATCTATACCTGATGCAACTGTTAATCCTTTTGGCATAGTTAACATTAATTCTGGATCATTTATAGCAACATCTGGTGTTAATTCATAATCTGCTAATGGGTATTTAACTCCAGTAGCATCATCTGTAATAACTGAGAATGGTGTTACTTCAGATCCTGTACCAGCTGATGTTGCAACAGCAATAAATTTAGCTTTTATACCCATTTTAGGGAATGCGAATATTCTCTTACGTATATCCATAAATCTCATTGCTAAATCTTTAAATCTAATATTTGGATATTCATATAGAACCCACATAATCTTAGCAGCATCCATAGCAGATCCTCCACCAAGTGCTATAATTACATCAGGATTATATTCACGCATAGCAGCAGCTCCTGCTTCTGTTGAACTTAATGTTGGGTCAACTCCTACTCCTGAGAATATTCTATAATCTATTCCTATTTCATCTAAAACACGAGTTATATGATTTGTATATCCAAGTTCTGCTAAAGTCATATCTGTAACTATAAACGCTTTTTTATGTTCTCCTTTTAATTCTTCTAAAGCAGTTGGTAATGAACCATATTTGAAATATACTTTTTCAGGAACTTTAAACCACAACATATTTTCCCTTCTTTCTGCAACTGTTTTAATATTTAATAAATGCTTAACTCCAACATTTTCTGATACTGAGTTTCCTCCCCAAGAACCACAACCTAAAGTCAATGATGGTTCTAATTTGAAGTTAAATACATCTCCTATTGCACCAAGTGAAGCTGGCATATTAACTAATGTTCTTCCTGTTTTCATTTCTCTTCCAAATTGATCTATTTTTTCTTGTTCTGCAAGATCTATATAGATACATGAAGTATGTCCAAGCCCTCCAAGTTCTACTAAAGCTTTAGCTATATCCATTTGTTCTTTAAAGTTTTTAGCTTTATACATTGCTAAAATTGGTGATAATTTTTCATGAGCAAATGCTTCAGCATCACTATAATCATCTACTTCTCCTATTAATACTCTTGAAGATTCAGGTATATTAAGTCCTGCCATTTTAGCTATTTTATATGCACTTTGACCAACTATATCTGCATTTAATCCACCATTTACAAACATTACATCTCTTACTTTTTGTATTTCATCTTTAGCTAATACATAAGCCCCTCTATCTATAAATTCTTTTTTAATTATATCATATTTAGATTCAGGTAATATTACTGCTTGTTCTGATGCACATATAACCCCATTATCAAATGTTTTTGATAATAAAATATAGTTTACTGTCATTTTAATATCAGCACTTTCATCTATAATAACTGGTGTATTACCTGCTCCAACTCCTATTGCAGGTGTTCCTGATGAATAAGCACTCTTAACCATACCAGGTCCTCCAGTTGCTAAAATCAAGTCAACTTCTGCCATTAATTCTCTTGAAAGTTCCATACTAGGTTCATCTATCCATGATATTATATCATCTGGAGCTCCATATTTTTTAGCAACTTCCATAGCAAGTCTAGCTGCATATATTGTAGAGTTCTTAGCTCTTGGATGCGGTGATATTATAATCGCATTTCTTGTTTTTAATGCAAGTAATATCTTAAATATAGCAGTAGATGTTGGATTTGTTGTTGGAATAACTCCGGCTATAACACCTATTGGAGTTGCAACTTTTTTAACTCCATAAGATTTATCTTCTTCTAAAACTCCACAAGTTTTTTCATCTTTATACTTGTTGTATATATATTCTGAAGCAAAGTGATTTTTAATAACTTTATCTTCTATTAATCCCATACCAGTTTCTTCAACTGCCATAGTAGCTAAAAGTATTCTTTTATCATTTATTGTTTGAGCAACTTTTCTAAATATTTTATCAACTTGCTCTTGAGTATATGTTGAATACTTAGCTTGCGCCTCTCTTACTCTCCCCATCATTTCTCTTAAACTTTCAATGTCTTTAACCATGTTTCCTCCAAACCATTCACTAAGTGAATTTTTTATCTTTCATGAATTCAGTATACCATATAAACTTTAAAAAGTAAATAGTTAATTGTTAATTTTTTAACTTTTATTTTGTTTTAAATAAAAAAACGTGTTAAAAACACGCTTTTAAAGTTTTTTAATGATTATGGTGATGTTCATGCCCATGTCCATGACCTTCATGTCCATCTAGCATAAAGAATTCTATAACCTTTCCATCTATAGTAATTCTAACTTCATTATTATTTAAAAATTCTACTACAGCTCCTTCTCCTTCAAATTTATTATCAGCAACTTTTTTCACTTCAAAATCTAAATCTTTTCCTTCAAATTCTAAATCAACATCATAAGTTGATGAATCATCTTGTTTTAAAGTTAAATGAGAATGAGTATATCCTGATTTAGAATGATAAAATACTTCTTTCCCCTCTGTTGTAGAAACTGTTGAACATGCAACCATTATACCTAAAGTTGCAACTACTGCAAAAACTTTTTTTATATTTTTCATTTTTCCTCCTAATAAGTAATTATTTTTTCTTAATTTTACAAGAAAAATAAGGACTTTGCAAGAGTTTTTTTATAACCATAATCAGTCCTAGTTATATCTAAATTGTATATAAAAAGGGGATATTTATAATTAATTTTTTTAGTGTTAATTTAATTTTTCACTTGACAACAGCTTTATTATGGTGTACTATATGCCTATAACAGTAAGGAGGATCGTATGCAATTTAATAATAAAAAACCAATATATCTCCAAATAAAAGATACTATATTAAAAAGCATAATTAATAAAGAATATTCTTTAGGAGATAAAATTGAATCAGTAAGAGAAATAGCTAATAAATTTACAGTAAATCAAAACACTGTATTAAATAGTTATAAAGAATTAGAAAATGAAAATATCATTGTTCTCAAAAGAGGAATAGGTTATTTTGTAACAGAAGATGATAGTTTAATTAAAAAAATTAAAAAAGATTTATTAAATGAATCAATACAAGATTTTCTATCTAATATGAAAGAACTAGGATATTCATTAGATGAGACTATAGAATGTATAAAGGAGGTTTATAATAATGATTAATATTAAAAATTTAAATAAGAAATATAGAAATAAAATAATATTAGATAATATTAATTTAAATATTGAAAAAGGTAAAATAATAGGATTACTTGGTCCTAATGGTAGTGGTAAAACTACATTAATGAAAATACTTTTAAATATAACTAAAGAAGATAGTGGGGAAATTTATATAAACAATAAAAAAAAATCAGAAGAAACAAATAAATATATTAGTTTTTTACCAGATGCTCCTTTTATAGATAAAGATCTTAGTATAAATGAAGCAAGAAATTACTTTAAATTTTTCTATACAGATTTCAATGATAAAAAGTTTGAAAATTTAATAAATAAATTGAATCTAAATCTAAAAGATAAAATTAAAAATTTATCTAAAGGAAATATAGAAAAATTAAATTTAATATTAATACTATCAAGAGATGCAAAAATATATATATTAGATGAACCAATAGCAGGTGTTGATATAGTTACAAGAAATGAAATATTAAAATTAATTATAGAAAATATTTCTGATGAATCAACTGCTATAATATCTACTCATTTAATTAAGGATATAGAACATATTTTTGATCAAGTAATGTTTTTAAAAGATGCTAATATTGATAAGATTTATAATGTAGAAGACATTAGAATAAATAAAAATATTTCTGTCGAAGATCTATATTTAGAATATTTTGGAGGTAAAAATCATGATTAAATTTTTAAAATATTTATTTAAAAAAGATGGCAAGACTATGGCATTACATATTTTAATGTCTTTCTTATTATGTTTAGTATATCCACATATTTTTAAACCAGACTCAAGCATTTTATTTATATCTTCATTTACAAGCCTATTAATTTTCTTCAATATATTTGTATTTACTCGTAGTTTATCTATAATGATTAAAGATTTTTATTCAAATGAAAGATATTTCATATTTAGCCTTCCTATTAAAAAATTTAATATTGTATTATCTAAGGTGATATATTCTACTATATATAACAGCCTTATATATATTTCTGCTTTAGCTACAGTTGTATTTAACAATAACACACTATTAGAATTATTAAAAATAGATACATTAAAATTAGGTATTACAGTAATACTATCAACTAGTGTAACAATTTTTTGTTTTATATCTTTAATTTACCTAGTTATTGTTATATCTAAAATATTATTTAATAGTTCAAAAGCAACATCAGCTAGCATATTTTTAACTATATCATTAAGTTTAGTAGGTATCTTTAATTACGATTTTTATTTATTAAATAGTACAATACTACTAAATTTAATATGTATAATTATAGGATTAATCTTATGCTATATATCAGGATATTTACTTAAAGAAAAAGTTGATTTATAAAATATATAGAAAATAAATTAATAAACTATTTAAATTAGTAAAAAAATCGTTAATTCTATAAATTTAATGAATAATAATAAAAAGTATCTAATTTTATAACTTTAAAACCATCATTTGTATATAGTTTTAAAGAGTATATTCTTTAGATACTTTTTTATAATTTATATCATCACAAACAATAAATATAAAAATCACAATTTTTAAACTTTACTACTATTATTTTAAATATATATTTTTAGATTTATCTATAAACTTGCTTCCTCTATGAGAAATTAGTATTACTGGTAAATTAATTTTATATAAAAACTCTGATAATTTATTTTCTGTTTCATCATCTACATTAGCAAAAGGTTCATCTAATAATAATATTTTATCTTCTACTAATGCTCTTGCCAAACCTATTTTTTGAATTTGACCTGAAGATAAACCTATCTCTTCATTCAGTTTTATTTCATAATCTAATCCTTTTTCTTTTATAAATTCTTTTAAATTTGTTTTTTCTATTATTTCATTCAATTTCTCTTCAGATACATCTCTACCCATTAATATATTTTCTTTAATTGAAAAAGAAAAAAGTTCTATTTTTTGAGGAACGTAGTTAAAAATATTCTTAGGAAGTAGGTCTACTTCTTTATCATTAATAAATATTTTACCTTTATTAGGTTTATACATTCCCAAAAGAATTTTTAAAAGTGTACTTTTGCCTGTTCCTGATTTACCCAATATTGATATTTTGGAATTTTCTTTATTTATCTCAAAAGATATATCTTTTAAAACTTCTTCTCCTTCAATATATGAAAAAGAAATGTTTTCTAATTTAATACTGAATATATTATTTACTTCAAATTTGTCTCTATTTTCAATATAGGTAAACTCATTTATTCTTTTAAATGATACATAAGCCTGTTTTATTTTCACTAAATTATTAGGAAGTTCATAAAATATCCAGGTAAAATTTCTAATAAGTAAACTAAATCCTATAAATCCACCTATCGTTAATTTATTATTTAATATAAGGTAAAAACTAAACATTAAATTTAAACTATCAAATAAAAGACCCGATAACATAGATAGTGTATAAAGCTTCCATTGAAGTTTTGAATTTTCATAATTACTATCTAAAAATTTAATATATCTATCTTTAAGTAATTTTATTGCAAAATTTTCACTTTTAAGTATCTTTAGAAATGATTTATTTTCAAATATTTCCTTCAATATTTGTTGACTATTCTCTTTGCTTTCTTGTCTTAATTTCCATGATTTTTCTATATTATCTGAAATATATTTAAATATTAATAAAGACATCGGACATAAAATTAATGAAAATACAGTAAGACTAATAGAAGTTAAAAATCCAAATACAGTTGCTGCAATAAAAGATAATATTCCTATAACTATTTTTGTTAAATCAGATATATACGCCTTAGAAACTATATCACTATCAGATATTAAAAGTGTCATTATTTCTCCATCTAAACCCTCATCAATTTTCATATATTCTTTTTTAGTAAGGGAAGTCAATATATAAGAATTTATCTTTTGCTTGTATTCCTTTTCTTTTAAATATATTTTTTTATTTAAATAATATCCTATTAAAGATAAAAATAATATCAATAATAAAAGAATAGATATATTTTTACTGTTAAAATTTTCTTCTAATTTAATTATTCCTCTTGCTATTAAAAATTCTAAAATAGCAAATATTATAGCTATATTCCATATATAATACACTTTGATTTCTCTACATAATTTAATAATATTTTTCATTTACTATCACCTAACCTTAAAACATTATCACTTTCTAATATCATATCTGTAGTATGTGTAATAATTATTATTCCTTTTTCTTTTTTTAATTCTAATAGATAATCCATCAGTAAATCTTGGTTTACTTTATCTAAATCTGAAAAAGGCTCATCAAGTAAAATATAGTCAAAATCATTTAATATAGCTCTAGCTATTGCAATTCTTCTAATTTCTCCACCAGAAAAATTTACCTCCTCATTATATATACTATTTAATCCATTAGGTAATTTATATATAACTTCTATTAAATTTAGTTTTTGTAAAATATATTCTAATTTTTCTTTTGATATTCTTCTACTTAAACATATATTTTCATATATACTTGCAGTAAATAAAGTATTTTTTTGACTAACAAATACAAATTTTAAATCATGTATATTCGTATATATTTTACCACTATTTAATTTTAATTCATTTAAGAGTAATTTAAGTAAAGTACTTTTACCACTTCCATTTTTACCTAATATATACGAGATACTTTTATTTGGAAAATTAAATGATAAATTTTCTAAAACATTTTTATCATCATATAAAAAATTAATATTTTCTCCTTTTATCCCATCTACATCATCACTAAAACATATATTTTCTATATAATTTTCATCTTTTAAAAATATATGTTTTTCTATTCTTTCTATGGAAGTTTTTTGAATAATCATATAATTTACTATAGGGAAAAGATCTATAAATACATAAATTATTGAACCCACCCCTATATTCCATATAGATACCATTTCAGGTAAAGTTAATTCTTTAACAAATACTAAATACATACCTAGAATAAATGTAAGTATCTGCACAAAATATATTCCACTTGTAAAAAAACTATCAATTTTTGAAATAGAAGAAGCTACACTATCATATTCTTTCATTTTTTCTTTGTAAATAAGCTCATGTTTTACCAATGCCCATTTTAAAATATTATATACTTGAAAAATAGGTATATTTTTTATAATACTTTCAAAATAAGCCTTATGTCTATCTTCTTTTTCGTAATACCCTACATTTTGAACATATGCTATATTATAGTTTTTCTTTGAATAGTATAAAAATATTAACCCTATAAATAGATATAGGAAAAAGGCTTTAAATGAAAAAAATAAAATATATACAAAGCCTACTATTAGCATAATAGAAAAATCTAATATAGGGAAAAATCCATACATTAAATAATCACTTAAGTTATACACATCTTCATTAATTAAGGTAGTAAAATTACCTAAATTAAAATCGTCATTAGTATCTCTCAAATATTTATTTACAATATTAAAAGTAATATTTTCCATCAATTTATTTTTCATTTTTTCAAGACTAATACCATATATATAATAAATATAAGCATGAAATATTGTTATAACTATTATAATTAAAAATATTGTATTTATAATTTTAATATTTTTATTAAATATTTCATCTAAAATAACTTTCATCAAAAATGATATTACTCCATTATGTAAACTTAAAATAATTCTAAAAATAACTAATATAACAAAAATCTTTTTGTCTATCAACTTTAATATATTTTTTTGCATCTATTTCTCCTTTAAAAATAAATTTATCAAAATTTAAATTATATGCTCATCTTTATCACTCTTTTCATCACATTTATTATTTATTACAAATTTCAAAAGTATAAATATAACTTCTAATATCTCTTCTTCTAAATTTCTATCTACTCCATAAAATCTATTAATTTGAATATGCATAAGATTTTTTAAAATATCGTATTTTGTTGAATACGGAATATCTTTTAATGAATAAACATAATTAATTAATGATTGATCCCATTCTATATATAACTTTTCTAACTCCCTGCCTTTTAAAATACTATCTTTTAATTTTTTTATTTTTAAAATTATTTCCTTTTTATCTCTATTAGTTTTTTTCTTATATCTTTTAATCTTAATAGATTTGAAACTATATATTCATATTCATTTTGCATATCAAAAATTTTTATTGTTCTTAGCAACATAAAATAAAGTATATACCTTTTTTCTCCACTATATTTTTCTAAAATATTTACAATTAATTCTGATTCAAATTTTATATATTCTTTATATAATTCATTTATATCAAAATTTAATTCCATTTTTATAATCTACCCCTTAAATATTAACAACTTTAATATAATAAATAATATCTCGTTTTTTAAAAAAATCAATACATATGTTATTATTTTATTTTAAATATTTACGATAATATAGAAATAATCGAAAGAGATAAAAAATTTATATACAACCTTGTTTTGATAGTTTATAAACAAAAAAACTGCAATAAAAATTGCAGCTTATTAAATATATCTTTTTAATTTGT
>CAURNT010000005.1:0-55227 GCA_963526495.1 uncultured Streptobacillus sp.
GCAGCTTCAGAATTTAAACAAAATAATACTAATCCTAACATTATTAATTTATTTTTTTCCATCAATTATTACCTCACTAATCATTATTTTTTAGATTATACAAAAAAATTTAATTTTTTATCTATAAAAATTATTTTATTACCATTTTTACTTATAACAATTTTAGCACCCCCCCCCCGACAGTTGTCAACGGTTTTTTTTATTTTATAATAAAAAAATATCAAATAAATATAACAATACATTAGTATAAATAAAAATGATTATGTCTTAAATTAAAAATATAGGTGTAATTGATGATTTAATATTATTAAATTATAACGAATTAATTAAATGAATATAGTATTATTAATAGTTTAGTTTTAGGTAAAATTAATGAAAATAGTATTTCTCTACTTTCAAATAATATTTGTGAAACTATCTTAAAAGTATTTGTTTCTTCTTTATATTGAATTTATAATAATTAAATTCTTACATATACATACTGCTATTAATGATCCTACCGTTTAATAGTTGTTGCTTTCAGTAACTTTAAAAGGTTATTACAATATTACAAAACAAATGATTACAAATTTTAGTATCTCTTTATATACTTATGCCAATCAACATAAATAAAACCTAAATTCAAACAAAAAGGATTGACAAATTTAAAATCGTCAATCCTTAATTAATTCATAGCTTTTATCTATTAATTTTTTCACTTTTTCTAAATCATTATTATTAGTCAAAATAATAGAAATCCAATATTTTTTATTCATATGATAGGCTTTAAAAATATATTCATTATCAATTATATTATCTACATCATCATTTTTTAAATTGATAACATCACATTTTCCAACTTTATTTAATCCCAATTTAGCGTACTCAATATTTACTATAATTCCAAACCATTTATTTTTATAATTTTTTATTGTAATATAATCAGAATGTTTTTTAAAAGGTCTTTCAAGTTTTGCACTATATTTATTACTTACATAATTAATAACATCATTTTTTAGTGTGTTTACAACAAAACAATTTAAATATATAGCATCAATTATATTTTCCACATTTTTATTTACCTCTGATAATATTTCGCCTTCAAAATTAGAGATATAAAACGGAAGATACTTTTCATCAAATTCATCATATACATCTATTAAAAATGAATTATCTTCTATTCTAACAATAACTTCAAATTCATTATTCATTATATATTCTCTATATTCTAATTTATCATTAAATCCATATTTTATTAACCTATCATAATCAATTTTATAGTTTTCTTTAATTTTATATTTATTCATCTAATCTTATTTTACACATCCTAATTTATTATTACCTAACCCTAATCTTGCATATCCAGTTTCAACCTTTTTATTTTCAATAGATACTACTGCTCCAGCTTCTAATCCAACTCCAACCTTACCATAAACCTTATCTGTAATTCCAAATGTAGAATATTGTTGTCCTTCAAGACCTGTTGTAATTAAATCACCCTTATTATACCTAATAATTTCCTAAATTAAAATATTTATTTTTATAAAAAATTATTTGGCTTTCAATTTTTTATTATATAAAAAGAGAATTTAAACTTTCATTCAAATTCTCTTTAATACATTATTTAAAAATTCCTGCATTATTTGACACATTATCTTTAACATTATTTACATTATCCATTTTATTATATAAACTAGGTGCTTGTATATCTAAACTTTCATAGTTTTTATATACATTTTCAATTTTACCATTTACCAAATTATTAATTAAAGTTATATACTTACCATTAAATACTTTAACAAATGATTCATATCCTTTATTTTCTAAATCTACAACATTATTTTCTGCATATATTTTTGAATTATATCCTACACCTAGAGAATATTTATAATCAGGATTTCTATTATCATTTTTATAATAATTATTATATATATGTATTAAACCATATCTAACTCTAGGTCCCCTTTGAACTATGTTATAGAAATAGTTATGATGTAACGTAACCTTTAATTTACCATCATCACTTTTTTTATTATCACTAGATCCTATCAACATAGTTTTATTATGATTTCTAAATATATTATATGATACCGTTATATTATCTGCACCATCTGTTATATCAACTAATCCATCATGTTGCTCATATTTTCTTCCAAAATATTTAATTTCTTCTGTTTTAGAATCTTCAAATATACAATGATCTATCCAAATATTATTTCCACCTTTTATAGTTATACTATCATATTGAGAATTCCAGTTACCAGTTTTATCATCAAAAGGATCCCATTGTGGAAATAAATCTAATGGAGTTATGAAATGTATATTTCTTATTATTATATTATTCGTAGAAATCCTAAAATTAACTCCAATTAATTTAACATTTTCAAGTCCTACTATAGTCGTATTACTTGGTATATCTATAACTACATCCTTTTCTTGATTTTTAGAAGATTTTTTTCTTAATTCTTCTAAGTTTCCAGATATTTTATTTTTCCCCCAAGAATCAGGATTATATTCTTTCAAATAATCTTTCAAATTATATCCAGAAACTTCATAATTACTTACATCTAATTTATTTCCATTACTATCAATAGTAAAATCTATATCATTTTCTATAACTATTATTTTTTCAACATTATTACCTATGCTTCCCAAAGCATTTAATAACTCTTTCTTAGTTTTAACTCTATAAATATTTTTACTATCTGCATTAGCTCCACCACTAACTCCTCCATTTAAAGAAGCATATCCATCATTTTGTGGTAAGGTTTCTCTAATCAAATTATTATAGTCTACCGAAAAGCTAACAAAAGATAACATTAAAATTAGTAAGAATAAAATTTTTTTCATTATATTTTACCTTTCTTTAACAACTATATTTTTATATTAAAAACTATAACCTAACCCTAATCTTGCATATCCAGGGTATCCACCACCAATTTCTGCTGTAAACCCTTTATATTCTGTTCCTACATATGCTCTTCCTGTTATATCATATTTAATACTAAAAGTTTTTGCTTTATAATGAAAACTAATTGGTAAACCTGCATTTACCCCTCCGTAAACATTTAAATCATCATTTACCTTATACCCAACTTCAATAGAACCCACAGGCCCTACATATCCAGTATCAACCTTTTTATTTTCAATAGATACTACTGCGCCAGCTTCTAATCCAACTCCAACCTTACCATAAACCTTATCTGTAATTCCAAATGTAGAATATTGTTGTCCTTCAAGACCTGTTGTAATTAAATTACCCTTATTATATGTAACATGCCCTAATACTTTATATGGTTTAACTCCACCAAAAGCACTCATTCCTAACAATGATATTAACAATAATAATTTTTTCATTTTAAATTCTCCTTTAATTGATATATTAATATACTATCACTTTTTTTTAACATTGTAAATATAGTTATAAGATTAATCTTTTATATCAAAATATTATTTAATATTTTTGTATACTATTTCTTTAAATTTTGTTTTATAAACTCTCTTAACTCTTGATTTTCTTTTTCAAGTTTATCTAATCTTTTTTCAATATTAGAAGTATTATCAATATCACCAAATTGATAACTTAATCCTCCTCCGAATCCAACATTTAATTCATTATTAACCGAACCACTTAATTTATATATTAAATTTTTATTATTAGTTCTACCTGAAAAACCTATAGCCAAAGAAATATTTTTACCATAATATCCATAAGCAGCCGAAATAGAATACTTATTATTCTCACTAACTTGTGGTAAATTAGAAATAGCTATTGAATTTGATATACCACTTATTGCCATTTTTGAATTTTTAGTATTTTCATCAAATTTATTTTTAATACTTTCTGATAATCCTATATGCACTCCTTCATCATCAACTTTAGTATAAATTTCATTTTCTACACCTTTAATAATAAATTTATTTTCAGATAATTTAATTTTAGCTTTAGTTTCATTATTACCCTCAACATTAAGTGTTATAGCTTTTAATTGAGAAACATTTACAGCATCTGTATCTTTACTTCCACCTGCAACATTTATTATCTGTCTTGTTTCTCCTTTATCTTCATTTCCAACAGATACTGCACCCAAACTTGATGTATATTTACCTATAATATTCCAATACTCTGAAGTTAAATTTTTAATTTTATCGATATTCTTATTTCCTTTTATATTTTTTAAATATATTTCAGTTTCTTTATCTTCAATTTCTTTATATTGTTCTTTTAATTTTTTATATTCATCTTTCAACGCATTAATTTCTTCTTCACTTTGTTTATCTCTTTCAGCCTCATATATTTCAGCTAATTTTTCATTAGCTTTTATTTTCATACTATCTCTATTATTTATTGTAAGAATATATTCATTATATTTTTCTTTATCTCCTTTTAAACTTTCTAATTCATTAAAAATTTCTTTAACCCTTTCTTCTTTATTAACAAATTTAGCTATTACATCAGAATTTTTCAAATCTTTAAATTCTGAATCTAATATATATGCTGACTCTCTACTAGAACGTGTTGCTTTTGAATTATATCCTAACGCTACTCCAGTTCCCTCTGAAATCGCACTATTCCCTAAAGAAATTGAACCTACTCCACGAGCTTCACTATAAGAACCTATAGCTTGAGCCGATGATTTAAAAGCTTTTGCAGCAAATCCCACAGCTATTGAGTCATATTGTTTTGCTTGTGAATATTGTCCTATGGCAAATGCTCTATCATTTAAAACCTTATTACCCGTACCTATAGAAACTCCACCACCTAATACCGTATTTTCATTTCCTACAACAATTCCATCATTTGTTGTATTTTTCATTCCTAAAACAGTAGTTGAAGAAATATGAAACTCATCTAAATCATTAGTTTTTTTTAAATTATAGTAATAACTTTTAACAAAATTATTACTACCTACTACAGTAGTATCATATACCCCTATATTTTCAGATACTTCATTAGTTCCAATATTAATATAATCATTACCTGTATCATCTATTTTTGAAACTTTATTTTTTTCTTCTGATTGTTTTGATGGTTTTATTGTGATATAATTACCCTCACTAAATGTTTGTATACTTAAAATTATACTAAATAAAATTAAAAATTTTCTCATAATATACAACTCCTTTCAATTTAATTATACCTCCCCATTATTAATAGTCAAGTGTTTAAATATAATATTAATTAATGATTATTTAAAAAACAAATAGACTTTATACCTTTATTTAAAGATATAAAGTCCATTTTAAAAAGCAAATTTTATCTAGATATATTTATAAAGCAATATTTAAAACTTCAATAATTTCTTTAGAATCAAGTCCTATATAATGTCCTATTTTACAAGTATCATTTTTTGTAGCTCTTAATGCCATTTTTTCAAAATTAGAATCATCTATATTAAATTTTGAAAGTCTTGTTCTAAGGCCTAAATCTATATAAAACTTTTCTAAATTTTCTGCTAGTATTAAAGCCATTTCTTCTTTAGAATGATTTGCATAATCTATATTAAATAAACGATTTGCAAGTTGTGCTAATTTATTTGGTTTTCTTGTTGCTAAATATTTAGTATACGCAACTAAAACTACTGCCATTCCTTCTCCATGAGTTATACCATATTCTGCACTAATTTCATGTTCTATTCTATGTGAAGCCCAATCAGCCATTCTTCCTGAATCTAATATATTATTATGTGCAAATATAGACATAAGGAAGACTTCACTTCTCGCATTTATATCACTTGGATTATTAATTAATCTATATGAATTAAGTATCAAAGCTTTTAAAAGTCCTTCTATCATATAATCTGTTGTATCAGTATATTCAATATCACTATAATATCTTTCTATTAAATGAGTAGAAATATCACATAAGCCAACACTTGTTTGATATTTAGGTAAACTTAATGTATATTCAGGATTAATAATTGCAAATTTAGGTATAATTAAATCTGTTTCTATTCCTAATTTAAATTCTCCATTTGAAACTATAGAGCAATTAGAAGTTTCAGAGCCACTTGAAGGTATAGTAGAAATAACACCTATAGGTGTTGTTTTCTTTATTTCAAGTCCTTTTTCAAAAAAATTCCAAATATCTAAATCACTTTCTAATCCTACTGATATAGCTTTAGCACTATCTATTACTGAACCTCCACCTATAGCCAAAATTAAATCTATACATTTGTCTTTATTTTGTTTTATTAAATCTCTTATTAACTCTACTTTTGGATTAGGTAGGACAGAATTATTATATACATAAGTCACATTCAATTTATTACATACTTCTATAACTTTATCATATATACCTAAATCCTTAATAAAATCTCCACTACTAAGAATTAATAAATTTTTAACATTATTTTCTTTCAATTCATTTTCTAACTTGTTTATAGAATCTAATCCAAATATTATTTTAGCACTATTTTGATAATTAAAATCTAACATTTATATTCTCCTTTTTTAAGAAGTCCTCCCATTTTTTACTAAGTTTCTTATCTGTAACTATTAAATCAACAGGCTCCATTTTTGAAAATACTATTGAATCATTATCATCAAACTTAGTATGATCAAGTAGTAAAACTTTTTTCTTAGAATGTTTTAACATTAAATCCCTTATTTTTAATTCTTCTAATTTATTATCACCAAATCCAAACTCCATATTTATAGAGGGATAACTTACAAAGGAGATATCTGCATGATAAGCAGATAAAGTTTCAGTTGCTAAATAACCTACAAAAGATTTATTCTTTTTTCTAAAATTTCCTCCTATAAGTATAAACTTAACTGTTTCTGACATCTCACAAAGATTTGCTATTTGCAATGAATTAGTAATTATAGTAACTATAATTTTAGAATCAATAATTTTTTTTGCAAGTTCTATACATGTAGTACTAGAATCTAACATTATAGTATCTCTTTCTTTTATTATATCTATAGCTTTATTAGCTATATATATTTTTTCATTTTTCAGTAATGTTTCACGTATATTCAATGAGAATCCATGATGATACTTATACTCTATATATGCCCCTCCATGTGTTCTAACAAGCTTTGATTCTTTTTCAAGTTCAATTAAATCTTTTCTTATAGTTTCTTCACTACAATCTAACTCTTTTGCAATAGTTGATATTGATAAACTTCCATTTATATCTAAATATTCAAGAATTTTATTTTGTCTTACTACCTTGATCATTTACATACCTCTCTTTATTTTATAATAACTGGAGTACCTGAAGTTTTGGCATAATAATAAATTTTTGCTGCATCTTCTACATATTCAGCTGCCATAAAGGCATCTTCAAGTGTTTCTCCACAACTTATTGTACCATGATTTGCAAGTAAACACGAATTTCTATCTTCTAAATATGGTAAAATAACTTCACCTAATTCTTTGCTTCCTGCAGGTCTATAAGGTGCTACATGTAAATCTCCACCTAAATATGGTCTCATTTCTATCAAAATTAAAGGTATATCTTCATGTGTAACAGCAAATGATGTAGCAAATGTTGAATGAGTATGAACAATTGCATTATATTTTTTAAATCTTTCATAAACACAAACGTGCATTTGCCATTCAGAAGATGGTCTTAACCCTTTTATATACGGTTCTCCTTTTGAATTTATTTCAACTATATCATGTTCTTGTATTTGATCGTATGCCATACTACTTGGTGTTATAAAAAAGCTATCTTCTTTATCAGGATTACGCATACTAATATTTCCACTCGTACCTGCCACAAGCCCAGTATTATACATTTTTCTTCCTGCTTCAACTATCATTTCTTTAACATTCATTTTTTATCTCCTTATTAATAAAATCTCTTAACTTCATTTTTGAAGTAACTGTTTAAGTCATAAGCTGAATATATTCCTTTATCAGTTACAACACCACATATTAAATGAGGAGGAGTTATATCAAATGATGGATAAATAGCTTTTGTATTTTTATGTGTATGATTTCCTAATACTAAACTTGGATCTCTTAGTTCTATCTTTATATCTTCTTCAGTAAATTTATCAACATCAGGTATACCTGTAACAAAATACGGAACACCAAACTCTTTAGCAAGTATAGCTATCTGGAATGTTCCAACTTTATTAGCTATATATCCTGCTCGTGTAATTGTATCAGCTGCTGAAGTAAATACGTTAATACCTATATATTTCATAGTATAAGCAACCATATTATCTGAAATAACTGTAGTATCAAATCCCATTTCAGCAAAACATGTTGCAGTTAATCTCGCACCTTGAAAATAAGGACGAGTTTCTGCACAATAAAATTTAACATTATCTTTATGTTCCCTTTTTAAGACTCTAATTAACATACCTATTATAGTTTCACCAAAACATTGAGTCAATACTTTATCTCCATCTTTTATTTGACTAGCAAGATGAACTGCAACTTCTTCCATAATACTATATCTTCTATTTAAAGAAGCAATAGTATCATTTTTTATCGCTTCATAAGTAATTTGACCTTTTTCAAGAGCTTCTATTGCAACATTTAAGCAAGAATTTGTTATTTTTTCCATTCTATTTGCAGTAGTCGGTCTAGCATGACTTAATGTATAACTAGCTTTCTTAAGATATTCTATTTGAGCATCTTTATCTAAATTACGACACTCATAAGCAGCAAGTGCCATACCCATTCCAACAGCTGTATAAGGTCCTGCACTTTGTGTAACCATATCTGCTACAGCTTGAGCTACTTCTTCATGTTTACTACAAGTTACAAATTCAACTCTTTCTGGATAAATTCTTCTATCTAATATTTTTACAAAACCTTCTTCATAAAACCATGCAATATTTTCATAAGTTAACATAAAAGGAAGGTTATAATCTTTTCTTTCCATATATATTTTCTCCTAAAACATTATAATTGTTTTATTATTTATTTTTTTTAGCATCTAACACTTTCTTTACATGACCTTCTCTTAAGAATGCATATATAATAACCAATAAACAAAATACTATAATAGGTATTATTGCACCTTGTTCTTTCATATAATCCCAACTTGAATATATAGCTATAATATATATACAAGCACTTATAATAGGTAATAATATTGAAGCCCATCTAGGTAATTTAAATTGAGCATTTTTATAAGCTTCAGGATTTTTCTTTTCTAAGAATGCTATTGCCATTACAGGGAATATTGCAAATATTAAACCAACATTTGCTCCTATAACTGATACAGCCTTAATTTCTTGTCCTAATAAAATTGGGTACATACCTACTAAATAATACATCAATAATAACCAATGAGGTGTTCCAAATTTCTTATTTTCTTGAGCAAATTTTTCAGGGAACCAACCATCTTTGATTGCTTGTTTTATACCATTTGGTGCCCAAGCAAACACTGCATTTAATGATGATAATAAGGCACACATTCCTCCACCTATAATGAATACTAAATACATCCAATTAGGTAATATAGCTTTTGCAACAACTCCTAAATTTTTATAAGCAACTTCATCAAGTGGTAAAGTTCCTGCTGCAACTAAAGCTATTAGGAAGTATAAAATTGAAACAATAACTGTTGAGCTTATCATTGCTACTGGTATATCTCTACCAGGATTTTTTGCATTTCCTCCAAATTCTGATAAAAACTCTCCACCTATCATTGCATATCTAACTAATACTGATGCTGCTATAAATTGTCCAAGACCATTAGGTAATACATTTCCTATTTCAAAGAAAGAACCAAAATCTTGTACTTGAGGTAATCCAAATGAAACAAAGGCAAATAATGAAGCAAGTAATACAACAACAACTGCTCTTTGAATTAAAACTGATGTTTTAATACCAACTAAGTTTATTATAAATACAAAAGTCATACAAGCTCCAGCTATTAAATTAACATTAATATTTGGCCATAGTTGTTGTGCATATTGTGCAAAACCAATAGCATATTGTGCAAGAACAAATTGTCCAAATACTAATAAAGCAACATAAAAGAAACTTGTTTTTCTACCGACTAAATCTCTAACATAAGAATACATACCACCTGCATTAGGTATTGCAGAACCAAGTGCAGCTAATGGTATTAAAGGTATAACTACTATAACAGCAGCTATTAAAAATGAAACAGCAACTCCTTTACCTGTCATACCCATAGCAATACAAAGTAGAACCATTATCCCAGACCCTATAATTTGTCCGACACCTACTAAAAACAACTCCCAAAAACTTAATTTTTTTTCCATAATAAATTGGACTCCCTTCTAATTCTATTAAATATTAATATTTATTAATGCTTCAAATACTACATCTGCACAAGTTTGAACAGTTTTATTTAACAATTCTGGATCTGGATCATTATCTTCTGCACTATCAAGTACAGCTAAAGCATTTCCATCAACTGCAAGTATAGCACCTGCTTTAATTTTATAAAGAGATGCTGCTGTAAACAGGGCTGAAACTTCCATTTCAAGTCCTATTGCTCCAGCTTTTGCTTGAAGTTCTGTATTAGTTTCTAAAAGTCCTCCATAAAAAGCACCTTGAGTAACTATAACTCCTGTATGTACTTTTATATTTTGTTCTTTAGCAGATCTAGCTAATTCTGAAACACAATCAAAATCAGCTATAGCTGGAAATGATTCAGGAACATATATATTACTTACTCCTTCTTCTTTAGCTGCTGCTGTAGGAACTATGATATCTCCTGTCTTAACTTTTGAACTTAATGAACCGCAAGTACCAAGTCTAAGCAATAATTTAGCTCCACCTTTAATTAACGAAATAAATGAAAGCATCGCACCACTAGCACCAACTCCATGAGATGATATATTTACAGGTACTCCTTTATATGTACCACTATAAGTCCAATATTCACGTCCTTTAGCAAGACATTTCATATTATCAAGTCTATTTGCAAGCATTTCAGCTCTAAATGGATCACCAACAACAAGAACTCTTTCTGCTACATCACCTTTTTTTAATCTAATCCCAGGTAATAATTCTTCACTCATATAACAAACTCCTTTTAAAAAAATTTATCTTCAATATATTAATACTTATAATTCCAAAAAAGTCAATACTTTTCCAAAAAAATCCAAATATTTACCAAAAATAAATTATTTATTTAAACTTAAAAACATTTAGAAACCTTTTTAAAATAATAACAAAACATTTTTTTGTTTTTATTGGAATAATAAAAAAGATAGTAATAAAATGCTTAAATCATATTATTACTATCTATAAAATTTAATCTTTATGTATATAATTAGATAATTCTATATTATTATTTAAAGCCTTAGCACATATTTTACCTACACTATCTCCCATATCAATTAAAGTTGCTTGAACTCTAATACTAGCTTGAACTAAAAAAGTTGTAGAAATACATCTTCCTATTGTTACCATATTATCAACAACATCATTAATTAGACATCTATATGGAATGTCATAATACTCACCTTTTTTATACTTTTCCATATGTACTAATCCTTTACTAGAATGAACATCTATATACCAATCCGCTTTAGCAACTGAATCTTCAAATTTTCTCCGATTTATATAATCTTCTTCAATTAAAGTATATTTCCCTACTATTCTATAAGATTCACGAATTCCTAAGCTATTTGCTATTCTAATTAAATATGAATTTTCAAACCCCGGCATCATTTCTTTTAAAAATTTTATTAATCTTTGTATTTTTTCTTTACCATATAATATTGCTTTTGATCTAATTAAAGAATTAGTATTCTTTTTCATTATTTCAAGATGAGGACAATTAAATGTCATACACCCTTTAGCATCTGGAATAGAAAAACATTGAAAATATATCAAATCTTCTTCTTTAAGTAACCCTTTTTCAACTCCTTGTATGAATAAAGGTTCAAGTTTAAACCCTTTTCCTTTTACCATAGCAGCTTCAAAAAAATCACCCGTTATCAACTTAGAGAATTTTTCATTTAAATTTAAAACATAATCTCTAAATTTATTTATATCAATTCCCCCCATTTCAAATCTTAAAGAACTCATTTGATTATTTCCTTCAGAATCTCCACTATTAGTTTTAACTCCTGCTAATCTTGATAATAACGCATCACCTGTAGCATCTATAAATTGTTTTGATTTAACTGCACCTATACCTTCAACTGTAGTTACAATAACATAGTTAATCTTTTTATCATGTAATATAACATCAACTAAAGTAGCATCATATAATATATCACCTTTAAATAATTTTTCTAATACATAACTTTTATTTTCTGGTGTAGAATAAAGATATTCAGTTATTCCGTCTCTAGTAGTTAAATTCAACTTTTTCAATTCTTCTTCTATTAAATAAAAATTATCATTATGTGGTACAAAAGATTCCATAATAGGATTTACTAAGGCATTAACACTAGCTCCTCCTAAAAAAATACTTTTTTCTATAATTAATACCTTATTACCTTCATTTGCTGCACTTATAGCCGCAGAGGCTCCCGATGTTCCTCCACCTACTACAACCGTATCATATTCTCCCAAAATTGGTATAATTTTATTTGCATATGTTATATAGTTCATTTTCAGCCTCCTTTAAATACGTATAATCAATATAACCACTTTTTATCAAACTTATATAATCCATGTATTTGGGATTAACTTTAGAATTTGTAAACAATTTAGAAAATTCTATTGCACATATTTCACTACAAGTATTAACTTTAGATTTAAAAAGTATTCCTTTTACTTTTTTTAGATATTTTTGTATATAAATATCGTATTCAATTTCTAAAAAATGATAAAATTCATGTGCTATACATAAATTTTTCAAAAAATTTAAATCTATATCCTTTATATCTTCTGAAATTAAATCTAATTTTTTCTTTAAATCATTTATATATATATTTATTTTTCTATTTTTATCAAAAAATATTATTTCTGAATACAAAACATATGGTGATTTTTTATTTTCATCATCATATATTTCAACAATTTCAAATCCATGATTTTTAAGTATAGAAACTATATCTTCATCTTTATACATTTCATATATTTTTGATGCAAAAGATTTACAATTTTCTATATAATACATATAATCTTTTCTATTAATTTTTCTAAAAACCAAATCCTGTTTCAACTCTAAAAAATAAATTACATCATCACTTATCATATCTAATCCTTAGAACATATTATTAAAATATTTTCCATGCCATCTAAATATTCTATTTCCATATTTAATATAGATAACATTTGTTCTTTTGTTGTTATACTACTTAAATCTACCGATTTTTGTCCAAAATAAACAAAAGTATTTGGTAGAGTTTCATTTGCATCAGAATAAATTGTCATAGAGTCTATAAACCTATCTATATACATATCAATCTCTTCTTTTTTACAGTAAAGAACCTTAGCTTTTTGTTTTTGTAATCTAATAACACCTTCGTCATCTATTACACATGTAGTAGTTTTTTTACTTTTAATTAATCCAAAAAATGATGAAGTTATATTTGATAATTCAAATATATTCCATTTTCCAGTAGTTGCAATATGCTTAATATCTACATTATTTTCTTTATTTAACTCCAATAATTTCTCTTTTAATTCTAATTGTGTTAAAGTTTTAGCACTTCTGTCCTTTGTTCTAAGTTCAGTAGCCGCTGTTGCAATTCCTCTTAAAATATTCTTTTTAGAATCTATTTCTATTGTAATCTCTATAGTTTTAGGATCTGCTCCTGATTTAATAATCATTTCACTACAATCATGTCTAATTTTTTTTATGTCTTCTTCTGTTGGATTAGATATATTTCTCTCTATTTGTTCTCTAAGTAAAGCTAGTGAAACTCCAATAGTTGATATATATGGAGCATTTTTAGCTATTTTAAATCTCACTCCTGTAAGCTTACTTAAATACGGAGTAATTATAGAAGCTGAACCTCCACCACCAACTAAATATATTATATTTTTATTTAAATTATAATCATCTATTAAACTATCAACTATAGCTTTAACTTTATTACAAGCAATTTGTAGAGCTTTTTCACAAAGAACCTCTACCTTTTCTCCTGTATATTCTGCAAGTGCAGACCATGCAAGTCTAGCAGATTCAATATTACCTTTTGCATAATCATCATCTGGAACATAACCTAAAATATTTGCAGCTCCCGCAAGAGTCAAAGCAAAACTTTCTCCATCATCACAACTAACTATAGCATAATTTTTCTTATCATCCATTTTAGGTGCTATTAATTCTATCTTAGGATTTTTTATTCTTTCTGGAGATACAAATACTTCATATTCTTTTTCTGCAATATGAGCTGATCTTGGTCCAACATCAGAAATTTTACCATTTTCTATAACTATCATACTTCCACCAGCTATACCTAATGTTCTTACGTCTAAAGAAGTTAGATAAAGTTTTTTCCCTCCAATTTCTGCATTCTTTATCATTACTTTTCCTTCTTTAATAGCTGATATATCAGTAGATGTTCCTCCAACTTCTAAAAATATTCCATCTGTAATTTTTTCATACATCAAAGCTCCAGCAACTCCAGCAGCAAGTCCAGATAACATAGTTAATATAGGTCTTTTTCTAACTTCATCTACACTCATTACTCCACCATCACACCGCATTATCATAAGTTGTTTTTTTATTCCTGCATCCTTAACTGCAGTTTCTGTCATATTCGCAGTTTCTAACATAGTTGGTATAAGAGAAGCATTAACTGCTGCTGTTCTTGTTCTAGCTTGAAGACCATATAATTGAGAAATTTCATATCCACCAGTTGCAAGTACACCCATAGAATTTGCTATTTCAATTATTCTTTTTTCATTAACTGGATTATCTACTGAATAACTCTCTGAAGCAACTATAATTTTAGAACCCTCTTGTTTTAATTGATTTATAACATCTATTACATTATCTTCAACTATATTGCTTGAATCAATAAATCTATGTTGAGTATATAAATATTTATCACTAGATAATTCAATATTACCTACTATAGTTTCATTTTTTGAACGACTCGCTTCTATACCTTTACCCATACCTATAATACCAACTTTAGCAACATCCCCTTCAAGTAATGCATTTGTAGCTTGAGTTGTACCATGAGCTATAAAAACTATATCTTCCGTAGAAATATTATTTTCTTCAAGAACTTTATTTATTGCTAAAATTATTCCTTCTGAAACTCCTTGTTTGGAGTTATGAGTAGTTGGAACCTTTGTTTTAGCTATTACTTCAAATGTTGTATTATCTACAACAACTGCATCTGTAAACGTACCTCCAACATCTATTCCTATTCTTACTTTTCTAGTTTCCATAATTTCCCCTTAATTAAAATAATGTTATTGCTGAATATATTAGTATTCCTAATGTCATAAGCATAGTATATGGTAATGTTGATTTCAATATATCATTAACATCAACTTTAGCAAATCCTGCTATTATTACATTTTGTGTGTTAGTTGGATCTGTTACTGTTTGAACCATACTTGTACTCTTTAACGCCATTCCAACTACAGGTATGCTTAGTCCAGATAAAAGTAATATTTTTGCTATTCCTGAACCTAATCCAAACATATTTAATGGTCCTCTATACAAAGCAAGAGGTGAAAGTATTGTAAATATTAATATATACATAATTGGGTTAGTTGGTGTTATAAATGATATAACTGGTTTTATTAATTCTACTGATTGTGGTGCAGATACAGCATTTAAAAGTATTCCTATTCCTATCATTAATCCTATAACTCCAGCAACATCTTTAATCCCTTCTACAACAGAACTAGATAAATCTTGTACTATTTCCATAGGTCTTACTATTAATGCAGTTATTATTATTGATAAAATTAATGCTGTATCAGGATTCCATTTCAAGAAAAATACTAATACAATAGGTAAAATTGGTGTAAATAATGCAAATATATTAACATCATTATTTTTACATACATTTGCACACCAAGATTTTCTAGTACCTTTCAATCCTTTTCTATAAACATTAAAGTAGATGTATATTAATGTTATAATCGTAGAAACTATTCCCATTACTATTGAATAAGATTTAATTGTTTCTATATCCATTCCTATACTATCTATAAATATTTGATACAAAGAAACATTAAATATTAATCCAATATTTAGACCAAATAATATTAAACAAGATGCAACTAAAGATTCAATACCTGATGCAAGAAATATCGGAATTGCAATTTGAGACACCATTATTACCGCACCAGCTCCACTCATGGCTGTGAAAATTATCGCTATAGCAGCAGTTATAGCTATAGCAATTATTGTAGGTTTATCTCCTGCAAGTTCTGCTGCTCTTTTAATTATCGAATCAGAAATTCCTTTTTTTTGAATAATTTTAGCAAATATCGCACCATAAATAGTAACTATTATTGTACTAGCAAGCTTAATTCCTCCCTTAGCTATTACAAAATCCATTATTGAATTAATTTCAGGATTATCTGATTTAAAAGGTACTCCAGCTATTGCTGCAATAAGTATTCCCATAATTGGTAAAGCTAATATTGCCGGCAATTTTT
The DNA here is from genome assembly GCA_963526495.1 of uncultured Streptobacillus sp. GTDB lineage: Bacteria > Fusobacteriota > Fusobacteriia > Fusobacteriales > Leptotrichiaceae > CAURNT01. The sequence continues at coordinate 16,463 of CAURNT010000005.1, forward strand.
TTGTCATCATCAAATATGCTCCTGCAAAAAATATTGCAAAAATTAAAATAATTTGTAAAGTTTGCATAATAATACCTCCAAAATATAAATATCTTTTTCACTAATATTATACCTCATTTTTTATTATTTTAAATCAAATTGAACAAAATTAAATATAAATATATTTTGAAAAAATATTTCAAAAATTATATATCAAAAAAAATAATATGATAATTAATTATAATTTTAATGAAAAAATTAACCATTTTAGCTTTCTATAATTTTTAAAAAATGATATAATTAAATGATTTTCAAATAATAAAATTGAAAGAAGGTAAAAAAATAAAAAAATGAAAAAAATACAAATAATTTTAATTTTAATTACATTAATTTCTTGTAATAGTTTAGATAATAAAAATAATAATTTTTCTAATTTAACAAATGAAGAAAAAGTTGCATATATATTTAAAAATAGTAGCACAACTACTAATGATATTATTACACAAGATATGCTAAATGAATCAGGATATACTAAGCCTACTTCAAATTCTAATTCACTTAAATATACAGATGATGTATCAGGACATATTAAAAGCAAGACTATTGATAAAGTTAATTCTTCAGATATTAATATAGATTTTGAAACAATTAAATCAAAAGATGTATATAAGGTTAATGAAAATAAAGTACATATTTTTGAAATTTCACCTACATTGCCAATAGAAGAATACAGAAAATATGCTAATGTAACTATACCTAAAAATGTTGGAAGAAAAATAAATTCAGATAGTGAACTTCATTCTAAATTAGTTCTTAAATCATTTTTATTATCTAATCCTTATTTAGGAGAATTTAAACCAGATAATACAACCTATAAAAATAATATATTTATGTATAGTAATAAAGATTTAGATTCTATGGTTAATGTAGAAGGGATACTTAATTTATCATTTGGAGTTCAAAAAAGATTTACAAATAATTTTGCAAAACTTACTAATACACAAATATATATAAATAATATAGCTAACTCTAAAGACTATATAGCAGATATAGCAAATTACTCTAATTTAATTTTTTATGATAAATATAGAGATAATAAGCAATTAAAGATTGTATCTATTGGAAATGGTGAAATAGGATTAAATAATTTCTGGACACCTAATGAATCAGCACTTAATTATCAAATTATGTCCCCAGAATTACAAAAAATGGCAAGAAGTGAAGTAATATTTGCTAAAAATATATTTCCAGAAGATATAATACCCGAGAACAATAAAAATAACTTTGTTAATATATACAAAATCATTGAAAAAACAGACAATATCAAGGAAAAAAATTATTACGAACCTAAATATATTGATAACAATGGAAAAATAACTTATGATACAAAACCTTTACTTCAAAGAGCAAATACCGTATCAACTAACGGATATATTAAAGAAAATGAATATAGGATTGGTTCAAGTTTTTCTGCATCTCGTATTGCTAAACTTGCATACGATCTAAAAGAAAGATATCCATTTTTAACTTATACACAGATAAAACAAATAATTCTTACAACAGCAGATAGAGATGATAGTGGTTATTTATCAAATCTTACAGGTTGGGGAGTTGTTAATTACAATAAAGCTATGAAGGGAATTTCTAATCTTAATGCAGGACTTATTGAAGAAAGTAAATACTTTAATGGAATGTATGAGAAGATTTATGATAAAAAAGGTAACATTTTCTTTTATCTTGATATACCAAATGGAACAATAGCTAAATGGGAAAATGATATATCATCAGGTTTAGAAGGAGATGGGAATAGTTTAGACAGTGATATAATTGAATATAACGCACAATTTAGTAAATCATATCCTGAAATAAAAAAATATCAATATCGTGTACCACGTGTAATTGATAGCGAAAGAAATTTTTATGCAAATATAAAACAAGCAGGTTTGAGAAAAGCAGGGAAAGGACAAATAACACTTAGTGGAAAACAAAATTATACAACGGATACTGAAATATTAGATGGAACATTAGTATTAGCAAATAATAGTATGTCTAGATATTTGGTTTCAAAAAACTCAATATTACGTATAAGTTCTAAGGATTTCAACGGAAATATAGATATAAAAAATAATATAATATCTTCAGGTAAGGTAACTATAACTGATAATACAACTATAAAAGAATATATAGGATTAAAAGATTCTAACTTAACAATAGTTGCAGGTAAAACTTTAAATACTGATAAATTTAATTCTATTGGAAAATTAGAACTATATTTCACAGATCCATCTATTTTAACAAAAGAATTAATACCTATAATTTCTAAAAATGGATATAATATTAAAAATACATCATTAAACAATTTATTTATTGATTTAGAAGAAATAGGAAATCAAAGATATAAGGTTAAATTTAAAGAAAATTCAACACTTGAAAATTTAAGTGAATCAGAACTTAGAAATATACCGTCATACGATATTAATAGAAGAAAATTTTTCGATAACTATTATGATAGAAGTTTTTATTATAATTTTGAAGATGAAAGAGAATTACCTACTATTAAAATGGCTAATATGATTACAAAATACGAAGATAAAAAAGAAACTGAAAAAGAAGTATTTACAGATATTTATCCAAGCTATATAGCAAGTATATTTGATTTTAATAATACAATTAAAAGTAATGAAATTAATTCAAGAATAGGAAATTTAGATAATCAAGTTAAATTATCAACTTTCTTATCTACTAATATATTTAAAAATTCTAATTTTAATTCTTTTTCTCAAACTGTTAAAGGATTTTCAGGGAAAATTTTTAATATTTATGGTGGATACTATAATCAAAACTACACTTTTGATATAGATAAAAAAATTAAAGGAGATAAAATATTATCAAATATGTATAATATTGGTATAGAAAAAGATTTTAAAATATCAAACACTAAATTAAATACATCATTTGATTTTAGTTTTATAAACACTAACTTAAATAGAAAAATTAACGGTGATGAAGTTACATCTAATTTCAATTCTTTATTATTTAACATTGGAAATATTTTAATACATGATATAAATATTTGGAATAATAAATTAAGTCTTTTTGCAACTCATAATACATCTATACTAAAATTAAACGATATAGAGGAAAAATCAAATAAAGAAGAACTTAAAGACTATATAACAAAAGTAAAATCTAAAACTTTTGTTAAAACCACATTAGGAATAGGAGCAAATATCAATAGCCCTATAACTAATAATATTTCTCTGTTAAATAGTTTCAAATATACTAATACAATTAATTCTAATATTGAATTAAATACTGAATTATTAGGAATAGAATATACCTCTAAAGGTAAAAGTATAGAAAAACATAATTTTGAATATTTACTTGGATTAGAATATCTAATAAATAACAAAAGTAAATTAAATATGAATATGTCTTATGATAGTTTAAATAAATTAGCTATTTCTATGAATATGTATTGGAAATGGTAATAAAATTGCACCACTAACTTAGTTAATGGTGCAATTTTAATTTCCTTAAATATTCTTTTACATTTATATCTATTTGTCTACTTTCTATAGCCTTTTGCAATGCTTTATTATGTACCCATTTATCTATTTTTTTCTCTTCAAAATATTTAATAGTTTTTTCATAATTATATACTAAAGCCATACTCAAATACCAAGATTTAACCATTTTTACATAATATTCATCATTATCTTCTGAATTTATTACTAAATCTGTATAATCATATAATCTATTAGATAAAAGTAGTCCTCTACCATATCTTTTAATATATGGTTTATCACTATTTATACATTCTTTAGCAAATCTATAAACCTCTTTAGGATATTTTTTAAATACTTTAGGCGCTGATATATCACAGGTAGCCCAATTATCTATAAAAGGTAATATTTCTTTTATTCTATATATAGCCTTTTCTAAATCTTTTTCCTTTTCTAATATATACATATATATATTATATTCTTCAAAATATTTAAATTCTGTTAATTGATTAAGATATTTTTCTTTACTTTCAATATTTTTTAATTCTTTTTTTACAATTTCCCTTAATTTAGGAGTTCTCACTCCTATAACCTTATTTTCTTCTATATTAGGTATAAGTTTAAGTGTAAATTCTCTATATTTCTCATCTTTTAATTCTAATAAAATTTTTCTAATATACAACAACATAAACTACTCCTCTAAAATATCAATTGGATAAAAGATATAAGATTATTTATAAAATGAGCAAATATACTTCCTTCTACTGACTTTGTTTTTATATATATATAACTTAATAATAAACCCATAGAAAAATATATAAAGAAAGAAGATATATTAAAATCATATAATACATGTGCTAAAGAAAATAGTACACTTGATACTACAGAACCTATAACTTTATTTTTACTAAATCCAAATATAGTATATCTAAATATTAATTCTTCAGATATAGGTGCAAATATTACTAATGATAAAAACAATATCAAAGTATTTGTATTTTTAGCAATATTTTCTATAATATTTTGATTTTTAGGTATCAAATTAAAATAACTAACAAAATTAGATAAAATAATTGAAAATAAAGTGGTTAGTAAAGCAATTTTCACTAATACTTTTAATTCTTTTTTTGATATATTTTTTAATGAATATCTAAAAATTTTAATTTTAATTATTTTAAATAAAATTATAAATAATATTAAAAAAATTAAATTTGTATAAAACATAACATGTATTAAATTAATATATGAATTTTTACTAATAACAACATTAATTACTTCAATAATTGAACCTATAAAATTAGAAAATATATATATTAAAAATATACATAGTATTATTTTAATTTTTAATTTTAAATTTAAACTTCTTAATTCTCCTATCATAAAATCATCCTCTTTTTTATTTTTATTATACTATATTTAATTTTTTATATAAATAAAATTTTATCTAATTTTTATGTTTTTTCATAAATATATTCATTCCGAATAAAATTAACAATAATAAAACTTGAGAAAATATAACTTGATAATTTGTATATATACCCAAAAATTCTATAGTAGGAAAATTATTAATAATAGTTAATGGTATATACCCAATAACTTGTAACATATGTACACTAACACCTAACATTTTAAACGATAATATATATATCAAATATGTTAGTATAAAAAATAAATTATGTATCTTAATTTTACTTGTTAAAAACATTAATACAAATCCTACTATTACTATTTTTTTCATTATTACCTCCATAATTTAATGTTAACTTATTGATTATACTAATATTTTTTTTATTTGTAAATAAAAAATATTTTTATACAAAATACTTTTATAATCAAAATATATTTAAGGTGTTATAAAAAAGGATTATCTCTATATTGAAATAATCCTTTAATTCTATGATTTTTTATTAAATACTATATCTATTGGACATCCTTCAAACCCAAAATATTCTCTTAAATTATTTTCTATATATCTCTTATATGAAAAATGTACTAAATCTGGGTTATTAGCGAAAAATACAAATCTAGGTGGTGCTTGTCCTATTTGTGTACCATAATTAATTTTAACAGCTCTACCTTTTCTAGTAGGCACAGGATTTTTAGCCATTAATTCTTCTAATACTTGATTTAATAATCCTGTTGATATTTTCTTATTATATTCTTCATCTATATATTTAACTTGATCTATTATATTTATAGTTCTTTTACCAGTTAAAGCTGATATTGTAACTATCGGAGCATAATCTAAAAATGGAAGATCTGCTTTTACAAGATCTGTAAATTCCTTAACAGTTTTATTATCTTTTTCTATTAAATCCCATTTATTAATAGCTATTATTATAGGTTTTCTCTCTTCATATATTAAACCCGCTATTCTTTTATCTTGTTCTGTTAAAAGTTCAGTTGCATCAAGCATAAGAACACAAACATTAGCTCTTTGTATAGCTTTAATAGCTCTTAATACTGAATAATACTCTATATCATCTTCAACTTTTGATTTTTTTCTAATTCCAGCTGTATCTATTATTGTATATACATCTCCATTATATCTAAAACTTGAATCTATAGAATCACGAGTAGTTCCTGCTATATCACTTACTATGTTTCTTTCTTTATTAAGTATCTTATTTACAAAAGAAGATTTACCTGCATTAGGTCTTCCTAGAACTGCTATTGCTAATCCTTCTTCTTCTTGTTTTTCATAATTAACAGGAAATTTATCCACAGCTGCATCTAAAAGATCACCAAGATTAACTTTATGTTCAGCTGATATTGCTATAACATCTTCAAATCCTAATGAATAAAATTCAAACATATTATCTTTTTCTTTCATATAATTATCTATTTTATTAACAGCTACTACTACTTTTTTATTTTGCTTTCTCAATATACTTGCAATATCTTCATCAACTGCTGTTATTCCAGCTTTTCCATCTACAAGAAATATTATTGAATCTGCTTCATCTATTGCAACTTTGGCTTGATCTTTTACTTTTTGCATTATATAGTCATTACTACGTGGTTCAAGTCCTCCAGTATCTACTAATAGAAATTTTTTCCCAGACCATTCTGTTTCTCTATATAATCTATCACGAGTAACACCTTCTTCATTTTTAACTATAGATAATCTATCTCCTATCAACTTGTTAAAAAGTGTAGATTTCCCAACATTAGGTCTTCCTACTATTGCTACTATCATTATTACCTCCTATCATAATTTAATTATTATTATATCATTCATTTTTTCTAAAACATCTACAAATTCATTATTTACTAAAATTTTTACACTTACACGTTCATTATACATTTTTTCTAATACTTCTATATTATTTTTTTCAAAGAAAATATCAATTTCCTTAGATTTTGAATAATCATAATCTAATAAATATATATTTTTTTCAACATATTCTACTATACCTGCTTCATTTATTGCAAGTTTTGCACATTTAGCATAATTTCTAATTAAACCACCTGCACCTAATTTAATTCCACCAAAATATCTAGTTGCTACTATTACAACATTAAAAACATCTAATCTTGTTATTATTTCAGCCATAGGTTTACCTGCTGTATTTAAAGGTTCTCCACAATCATTATACTTAAAGTATTCCTGTCCATTTTCTATAACTTTATAGGCATATACATTATGAGTAGCATCTGGATGTATAGTATTTATATACTCTATATATTCTTGTGCTTCTTTAACAGTATTTACAGGTTTAATATGACCTAAAAATTTAGATTTTTTTTCTATAAACTCTACAGTTAACTCTCTATCTACTGTTTTCATCTAATTCCAAACCAAGAAAATATAGCTTTTGTTATTCCTGTAAATATATTAAATCTGTCTAAGAAATATATATATGCAAATAATATTATGTAGTAATAATTATTAAGTCTTAATAAAATTCTTTGAAGATCTAGGTCAGAATAAAATAATATTAAATTAGATAAATCTGAAGATAAGCCTATGGGCAAAAGTTCAATAAGTAATAAAGATAAACTCATAAAAAATATTCTTAAAAATATATTTATTAATTTACTAATTAGTATTCTATCCGATATTATTAAACCTATATATTTACTAGCTAATAAAGATAAGATAATTAATAAAATATACACAACAAAATTAGCTAATGTTATTAATATTCTTGCTCTATCTGCATTTTTAGAAGTTTTAAAGTTATAGTTTAATCTATTTTGTGGAAATATTATTATAGGAAAACGAATAATTAAAAAAATTATTAAAAATAAGGCATCTTGTTTTCTAACTTGTCTTAAAGGATTAAGACTAGATGTCTTATAATACAATATTTCCTTATCTCCTAAAAAATATGCTATATATGATTTGAAAACATTTCTTAATGTCATTATTAAAGCATAAGCTATCAATATTCCTATAGGTTGAAGCAAATAATATATATTTGTAAAATATACAATACAAGCAATTACTATAATAGATAGTATAAACATTAAATCTAATTTATCAAATTTTCTAATCATTAGTTGATGCCTCTATTAAAAGATCTAAAGTTTGAGTGTAACTATAACCTTTACTTAAAGTTGATTTAGGTAATAATGAATTTTTAGTCATACCTGGTAAAGTATTAATTTCTAAGAAATAGGCCCTATTATCTACTAAAATATAGTCTACCCTTGCATAACCTTTACACTTTAACGATTTATATACTTTTCTTGTGAAATCATCTATTTCATTTTGTAATTCTTTTTCAAATTCATGAACATACTCAAGTGCTCCACCATTTTCATATTTTGATTTATAATCAAAGAAAGTATCTTTAAGTGGTTCTATTAAAATAGTTGGAAATACCTCTCCTTTAATAATAGGAACAGATATTTCTATACCTTTCATTATTCTTTCAACTAAAGCTTCATCATCTATCAAAAATATTTCATTAAGAGCCTTTTCAAATTCTTCTTGATTAGTAGCAAAATTAATACCTATACTAGATCCTCCACTATTAGGTTTAAGTATTACTTTATCTCCAAGATTTAAGTCTGAAAAGTTTATTTTATCCCCTTTTCTTACACTTATACCATCAATAACTCTTACACCACTATTTTTAACTATTAACTTAGAAATATTCTTATCCATAGACATTGCACTTGATAAAACGCCACATCCTGAATATGGTATATTCATACTATCTAATATAGCTTGTACTCTTCCATCTTCTCCAAATATACCATGTAAAGCAATATATACAAAATCAACATTCATATCCCTTAATTTAAATATATCTTCTGCTTTTTTCAATTCTAATCCTATAACTTCATATTTAGATTTATCAAGATTATTAATTATCTCCTTACCTGTATTTATAGAAACTTCTCTTTCACTTGATATTCCACCATAAATAACTGCAATTTTCATTAATCTATCACCTTTTTCATAGCATCTACTACTGGTTTAAATGTTATTTTATTTTTTTCATTAAGATTCATTAATACTTCATGCATTTCTAAAATATATTTAGATTTTTCTTTCATATTAGATGTATCTTCACCTTCAATTTTTTTTATACTTAATAAATCAATATCTTCATTTATAACATCACAAAATTTATCAATACCAGTTTGTTTTAATAAAGTTTGTGCTTCTAAACTTGGATTAAGTATAACAAATTTTTCAGATTTTTTAGTTTTTAGGTCTACTACTAATTTAGCTACTAAACCCAAAAAAGTTGAGTCCATATATTCTAATTGTGACATTTCAAAACTTAAAGTCTTAATATCATTAAATATATTGTCTATATAATCTGATAAAATTTTAGCATTTTTCATAGTCGCTTTACCTATAATTTTAAATATATATCTTCCATCTAAGTTAATATATTGAAATTCATTATTCATATTTAAGTACCTCTTCTATATTATTAAATATATATTTTTCTCCACAAAAACTACAAACTATCTCTATATTACCATCTTCTTTTATCATTTCTTCTAATTCTTTATTAGAAACTGAATTAATTAAAGCTCTTCCCATATATGATCTACTACAATCACATTCAAATTTAATTTCATTTGTATCAAGTATTTTAATATCCTCTATTTTAGGTAATTTATCATAAGGAAGTCCTTTATACTTATTCTCATTCTCAAATAATTCTATATCATTTTCAAATATTAAATGTGCTATTCTTTCAAGAGAAAAATTATGTTCTAACATTTTAGTTATAGAAGTCAATCTATTTAATTTTTCTAAAATAAAGTTAAACACTTCTTCATCTCCATTAGGTAATAATTGTATCAATAAACCTGAACTTTTAGAAAAGTTTGTATTTTCATCATAACTAACAGAAGTAATTAATATTGATTTAGTCTGCGTTGATTTTTCATAATAATCATTCATTGCAAGCTCTAATAAATTATCTTTAATTTTAAATATAGAATTATATGGATTTTTCAAACCATAATCTATCATAATTTGTAATGTGCCATCATTTAAAGAAAACAGCTTATTAATTTCTTCTTTATCATCATTTTTTATAGCTTCTAAAAGTTTATTATGTTTTTCTTCATCTATATTTACTTTCACTGCAACATTTGCATTTGCACTTGTTTTAGCTATTATACTTTGTAGTGCTCCTTCAGTTTTTAATGTAATACTTGAACGAGTATTACTTGATTTAATATCTTGCGCTAATATTGCGGCTAATGTTGTCATTTTTGCTATTCTTTCAGAATAAATTAAATTGGGTTTTACCCTTTCAAAAACTTCTTTAACTAATTCTGTTGTATCTAATATCTCAAATTTTAAACTTTTACTTATTCCACGTAATACCATTTTATACTCCATTCATATTTGTTAATGTTGAAAAATATGATCCAAATATATCATCAATATTTTCTTTTCTTAATATTATTTTATAACTATCCCCACTCTTTTCCATCAAAAACTGACTTAATATTGTTTTTTTAGGTAGATTTGGTTTTTTTAATATATTTGACAATGATTCTGATATATTTATATCTTTTTCCCCATTGAAAGTTTTTCTAAATATATCTTTATATACCAAATTAAATATATTTGCTACATCTATATTTGTTATACTTACATTTACTACAACATTACCATCTTCTCTTGTTGTGCTATTTTTTACTTTATAATCCATATTTGAAAATAAGGCTTCTATAAACATTTGTTTAGATTCATTATCTGATTTAATTAAAGCAGAATCTAATAATTCTGGATTCATCAAATACTTTTTAGATTTTTCTAACTCATATTGCTTAATTTCACCTAAAAATTTATTTACCACTCCTTCTGGACTTTGTCTACAAGAAAAGAGTAGGATAAAACTTATAAAAATCACAAAAAATCTCTTCATAGTTACCTCACCTTTTTTTATTTACTCATATTATTATACACCAATTTAACTTAAAAGTATATAATAAAACAAAATCTATTGAAACTTTATTTGTAAAATGTTAAAATACTTACAAATATCAAAAATTTAAAGGAGATTTTATAATGAAAAAATATAAATATCTGCTACTTCTTTCATTAATTTCTTATCTAAGTCATAGTTTAGATATAAACACTGAAATTAATGTTGGAGGTAGTGCTGCTTGGGGTGGAGATGGTATAGCTTATGGATTTAATCATTTACCAAATGTATTAAATGTAGCTTTACCACGTGAAAATACATTTGATGAATCAGATCCACAAATACCAAGTTTTAAAGTTGAATCAAGAACTCCAAGTCCTAAATCAACTCTAACTTGGGATTTTGATACAAATAGTCCTAATAAAAAGAAACCTATATATGTTCCAAGTGGCACAGATCAAGATATAGAACTTTCAAAAAGATATGTTTCAAGAGGTGTAACTATAGATAAAACTTTACTTGATGCAAAAATTAAATTAAAAGAAAATGATGATAATGCTGAATTTGGCCTTATGATAAAAGGTAGACCTCATAGAATTGATCAAGATTTTTCACTTTTTGATATTAATAGATCTTACATGTATGCTAAAGTAAATACAAAACCTATAAAACTTGATTCAACTATGTATTTTATTGGTTATGAAAATGGAACTCCTGGTATGAATAGATTTTCAGAAAATGGTTATAGAGATCCTAAAAAGAATGGGCAACTTGATCTTTCTAGCTCAATAACTCCTTTAAATACTATAATTTCACCAATAGTAGATTTAGAATATCAAGGTACTATATTAAATCATGATAAATATAGTTTTAAACCAGGAGTAAGTCTTAATTTTAATATTAATGATAATATAAACTTAACAGTTTCTGCAAAATATTTAATAGGTGATAATAATCAAAATAGAGTTTTTAATGATTTTAAAAAAGATATTAGAGCTATGGCACCAGGAAATTATAAAATTGAATATTTTAAAAAATGGGAAATAGGTGAACTTGAGCTTGATAAAGAATACAATAAAGATAAAACTATTTTAGGTAAAGATGGATATGCTGCTTATAGATATATAGGAAAAAGAGATATTAAAAAAGGAACTCTAACTGGTTTAAATGGTAGTATAAGAGCAGTTGGAGAATATACTGGAGCTCTTTACGGTCAAACATTTTTAGATAAAGCAATAAATATTGGTATAGAAAAAGTTACTTCTACTTTTGATAAAGATAGTGCTCTTTCAAGAATATCTGATGAATTTAAACATTTAGTCTATAAAAAACATAAAAATAATGGTTGGGAGGTATTTAAAGCTGGAGTTCGTGAATTATTTAAAGGTGATTTTTCAAAACTTGATAAAGAAATTAATGATTTAATGTCTAATAAAAATGGAGGTTGGGATAAATTAGTTAATTCTTTAGGTTATGAATTTTTAAGCCATTTAGATGAAGATGATGAATGGAAAAATCCAGTTTCTGATTTTTATGCCACACACTATATCCCTAGAGAATTTAGACCATATATGGGTACTTTCCTACCTAAAATTCCTTATGAAGATAGTGATGCAAATGTTAATTTTAGAAAAGGTCAACTTGAAGAAGGTGATGTAATAGTTGGAGAAGATCCTAATGCACCAAAAAAAGATAAACCTAATACTACACCATCTAAACCTATTATACCTAAAATTTATGAAGATGATCCTAATAAAGTCAAATTATTAGGAAGTTCTAAATTAGATAAAAATCAAATTACAGTATGGCATGATTCAAGACGTGCAGCAGTGCATGCTGAATTTAATCCTTTATTTAATGACTTATCTTCTTTAATTCAAAAAATAGGTAGAAAGGAAGGCTTTATTTCATTAGCTAAAGGGGCTATGAGTATATTTAGAGATTTACTATCAAGCAATAATCCTAACCCTCTATTATTAAAATTAATAAATGAATCAGAAACATTAAGTGCTTTTGATATGTATGCTGGGTTACAAATAAATCAAAGTGAATCAAGATTTAGAGATAAAGATTTCTCAAAATTACTTTTAAATACCTATTTAAAAGATTTAAATGAAGCTTTAAATGGTAATGATAAATATACTATATCAAATGAAAAGCCAAAAATTTCTAAAGGGTTTGAAATAAATAGTGAACTAAAAACTAAAAATATTAATTTAAAAATAGATTTTAAAAATAGGAAATATATAGATAAAGAAAATATTGAAGGTAAATATATTATAAATAGAGAAAAATGGACTTCTCCTTTAACAGATTTATATAAACCACATTTTCTTAATTATATAGTTAATACTATTGGAGATAGAGAATTTTTACATAAAAGATATAGATTTGATACTAAAATTAACACTAATAGTATTTTAAATCAAAATATTATAAATACTCAATTTAACTATATTAATAATAATATAGATATGGGAATAAGTTTAGGGTATATTCAAGATAATATACATTTTGATAGTATAGAAACTGATTACTTAAAATATTTCTACCATAATGCTGGAACTATAGATGGTAAAACTTGGATACATCCTCATACTAGACCTTCTCAAAGTAAAGAATTTCCTGGAACTATGGAAAATTCTGTAGAATATATTACCAAAACTAATATAGATTATACAAGACATATATTAACTCCAAAATTTGATATAAATATTAAAAATAATTTAACGAGTTGGTTAGAATCTAATGTTTTCTTAGGTTGGGAAGGGCTTTATAGATATATAGATTATAAAGATGTTTCAGCTACAAGATATGTTAATAAAAATGGTATAAATAAAGAACCTGAACCTATAAAACTAATGGTCTTTAAACGTGATAAAAATGGATTACTTATAAAATCAAAAAACGCACCTAAAACTGGTAACGAAGAATTTGATAATATACCAGCTGGTAGTTCTATCGATATTTCTAAATATTCTAAATATTTAATTGATGATATAGAAAATACTTTTGAAAAAGAAGAAAAAACAGGTGTTTCACGTTGGGATATTTCTAAAAATTACTTTAAATTTGGAACTAATATGTATATTTATCCTACCAATAACATTAAAATAGGATATCATCTTCTTATACCTATATCATTTAAAGGTGTAGATATAGATGGTTTCTTTATAAGAAATGGTTTAAGTTTAGGTTTTGTATTTTAATAAAAAAAGGAACTGCCAAAGAAAATAATACTTCTTAGCAGCTCCTTTTTATATTGTCTATTTAATACTGTATAAAATTTCTAATACTTCTTTTTCAAATACTTCTAATTTTTCTTTTGAAACTGATTCAACATCATCTTTTACATAAATGTATAATTTAATTTTTGGTTCAGTTCCTGATGGTCTTAATGTATACCAACTTCCATCTTCATATGCAAATTTAATTGCATCTGTTTTTTCTATATCAATCTTTGATTTTTCTCCAGTAATTAAATTTGTTTTTTCTTGTATATTATAATCTGTTATTTCAACAAGTTTAGTTCCTTTTATTTCTCTTGGGAATATATTTCTAAATTCTACCATCATTCTCTTAATTCTTTTTTGACCTTCTAATCCTTCAAGAACAACTGAAATTCCTTTTTCTTTATAATATCCATATTCTTCAAATAATTCATTTAAAACATCTATTAAAGTTTTACCGTGTTTTTTATAGTAAGCTGCCATCTCAGTTAAAATAAGAGAAGAACTTACTCCATCTTTATCTCTCAAGAATGTCCCTATATTATATCCTATACTTTCTTCATATCCAAAGATATAGTTTTTTTCTTTTGAAACTTCATATTGATTAGCTATAGCACAAATATTCTTAAATCCTGTTAATACATTTATAACTTCTATATCATATTTTTGAGCCACTGCTTGTCCCATTTCTCCTGTAACTATAGATTTAACTATAACTGGATTACTTGGGAATATATTTTTTTCTTGCATAGTTGAAACTATATAGTTTATTAAAAGAACTCCTGTTTGGTTTCCATTTAATGCAACTACTTTACCGTTATGCATTACTTCAACTGCTAATCTATCACAATCTGGATCTGTTGCAATTAAAATATCTGCATCAACACTATGTGCTAATTTTTCAGAATATTCAAATGCTTTTAAATCTTCTGGATTAGGATAAACAAGTGTTGGGAAAGTTCCATCAGGTAATTCTTGTTCTTTAACTACATATACATTTTTATATCCTTTTCTTTCAAGAACAGTTCTTACAGGTATATTACCAGCTCCATTTAATGGAGTATATACAAGTTTAATACTCATATCTAGCTCATCACTTGTTCTTAAAGAAGTATTCATAACCTCAGTATAGAAAGCTTCATCTACTTCTTTACCTATTATTTGAAGTAATCCTTTTTCTATTGCTTCTTCACGAGTTAGGTTTACATAAGAAGCAAATATATCAAGTTTAGCTATTTCATTGAAAACTGCATCTGAAATATTTGATTTAATTTGTGAACCTTCTTCCCAATAAACTTTATATCCGTTATAATCTTTAGGATTGTGACTTGCTGTTATATTTATTCCAGATATACATTTATAATATCTAATAGTATATGAAAGCTCTGGTGTTGGTCTTAAGCTTTCAAAAAGATAAGCTTTAATTCCATTGCTTGCCATTACTAAAGCTGCAAGTTCTGCAAATTCTGGTGAAAAAATTCTACAATCATGTGCAAAAGCAACACCTTTATCCATAGCTTCTTGTCCAAAACTTTTAATAACATTAGCCAAAGCTTGAGTTGCACGAGCTATTACATATTTATTCATTCTATTAGTTCCTGCACCAAGTTTTCCTCTTAACCCTGCTGTTCCAAATTCTAATTCTTGATAAAATCTATCTTCAATTTCAGAACTATCATTTGCCATTTCTACTAATTGTTTTCTTAAATCTTGATCTAACCCTTCATAATTTAACCACTCATTATATTTGCTCATATAATCCATTTTTATCCTCCTTATAAATAACTAGCTGGATTTACGTAATTTACACCTTTTCTAACTTCAAAGTATAGATTTGGTTCTTTTGTTATACTTTCTCTTCCTAAAGTACCTATAACTTGTCCTTTAGTTACCTTTGTCCCACTTGCAACTTTTACTGAAGCAAGATTTCCATAAACCGTTATAAAATTACCATGATCTATCATTATTACTGCTCCTAATCCTTTTAATGACCCTGAATAAAGTACACTTCCAGTATCAGATGCTTTAACACTTTGACCTAAACTTCCTCTAATTTCTATACCTTTACTTACAAGACCTGGACTCTTTTCTTGTCCATAATGAACTACTATAGTTCCATTTATAGGCATTATAAACTGTCCTGTACCTCTAACTACTTCTACTTCTTTTGGTGTTGTAGTAGTTGAAGTTTTAGAACTTGTATTTGTATTATTTTTAGCTGCATTTGCTTTAGCAGCTTGTTCAGCTCTTCTTCTTGCTTCTTCTTCTCTTTTCTTAGCAGCTGCTATAATTGCACTAATTTGTTGATTTAGTCTTTTTTTCTCAGCAATTAAATTATTATTTGTTTTTTCAATTTTTTTATTTTCGTTTTTAAGCGAACTTTGAATATATTGTAAATTTTTAACTGCCTTATCTTTTTTATCTTTAGCAACTCTCAACTCTGTTCTCTTAGCTTCTAATTCTTTCTTAGTTTTTTCTACAGCTTTTGCTTTTATTTCTTTTTCATTTTTAGCTTTTTCTTCATTTTTTTTATGTACTTCAACTTGTGATTTATATGACTCTATATTTTTAATTTTAGTTTGTTCTTGCCCTAATATTTTATTTAAATCATGTTGTTTTTTAGTATTTTGTGCTGTATTTAAAGATTTAGTCAAAACATTAGAGTTTATAACTTTATTCCAAACTTTTATTTTATTTTTATAACTAGTCTTACCTTCTGTAATTTTTTGATTACTATCTTCTATCTTTATAATACTTTCATTTATTTCTTTCGTACTCTTTCCTATACTTTGTAAAAGAAGAACATATTGTGCTTCTATATCATCAAATTCTTTTTGTAATTTACTTATTAAGACATTAAGATTTGCAACTTCTTTTTTAGCCAAAGCTTCATCCTTTTGTGCTGTACTAATTTTTGTATTATTAGTATTAATTTTATTAGTATTTTCTTTAACTTGAGAATCAATTTGTGTAATTCTCCTTTGATTTTTTTCTATGCTTGTAGAATTTGAAAAAGAGAGTAATGAGAATATACTTAAAATTAGTATACTTTTCTTCATTTTAATCCTCCTTACCTGTTTCTTCAAATTCACTCATATCATTATTTGAATGTATCATATTTTTTAATTTTTCAATTTCTGTTAATTTATTAGATTCTTCAACTTCTTCTTTAATTTCATTTTCTTCTTTAGATTCTATTTCTTCTACTTGTTCAAAAGCCTCTTCTAGTTCTTTAGCTTCTAATTTATATAATTTTTCATAATAAGATATTCTAAAATACTTACCTAATAAGATATAATTAATTATCAAAGAAAGAAATATAGTTAAAAGTATAACTACTAATAAAACTTGAATTTCTTGATTCATAGGTGCTATTTGTACATCTTCCCCAAAAACCGTTTGAACTAATCCTATGGCATTTGTTCTTATATACGTATAAGCTAAGTAACTTAGACCTCCAGATATTAAAATATTAATAACTGATTCAATAAAGAATGTTGTTCTAATAAATAACTTAGAATTTCCCTTTATTAAATTACTATATATTTCTGTTTTTCTTGTTTTAACATTTGATATAGATATAGTGTATATCATTATAAATGCAAATATCGCTAAAGAAACACTTGCATATTTAATAAATGAATCTAATCCATTACTAAAATTAAAAGTTTTAGTTATTACATCTTCTCTTAAATCCATTGAAGTTATCTCACTTAAAGATTCTAAATCTACTCTTAAATTATCTACATTTGCTCCTTTTTTAATAAATACGAAATATGAATCTTCTAAAGGATTATCATCACCATTTAAATCAACATTTAATTCTTTAGAAATATTGTCAAGTGCAGTTTGTTTAGATACATACTGTATTTCTGATATACCTTCTATATTTTTAACCTTATTTTCAAATTCTGCTCTTTTATCATCGTCTAAATTTTCTACATATATTATAGCTTGATTTGAGTTTTCAGCCTTTATTCTATATATATTAAGATTTATAGCTCCGAATAAAAACATATTTATTAGTGTAAATATTAAAACTAATGATATCAACGAAGCAAAAAAAGTACCCAATTCTGTTTTTATATTATCCCAAACCCCTATTAATATTTTTTTCAACATTTTTCCTCCTGAAACTATATGTTTTTAAGAACTAGTTCCACTAAATTATCAGCTCTTAAACCGTATTTATCTAACATAACATTTCCATCAGCACTTTGACCAAATACATCATTTATACCGTGTCTAATAACTTTAACTGGATTTACTGATGAAAGATATTCACTAACTGCACTTCCAAGTCCACCTATAATTGAATGTTCTTCACTAGTTATTACTAATTTACATTCACGTGCAGCTTTTAAAACTACTTCCTCATCTAAAGGTTTAATTGTAGACATATTTATTACTCTTACATTTATACCTTTTTCCTTTAATATTTCTTGTGCTTTTAAAGCTTCACCAACTAAAAGACCTGTTGCAATAATAGCAACATCATTACCTTGAGTTAATGTACTTGCTTTCCCTATTTCAAAATTATAATCTTCTGTATATATATCAGCAACTGGTAATCTTCCAAGTCTTACATAAACAGGCCCTTCATATTTAGCTGCTGCAAAAATAATTTTTTCTGTTTCTGTTGCATCTGCTGGTTGTAAAACTACCATACCAGGTATTGCACGCATTAATGCTATATCTTCAACTGATTGATGTGATCCTCCATCTTCTCCTAAAGATATACCTGCATGTGTAGGACAAATTTTAACATTCAATTTAGGATATGCAACTGAATTTCTTATTTGATCAAAAGCACGCCCTGCTGCAAACATAGCAAAAGTTGATGCAAATGGTATTTTACCAGTAGTTGCAAGCCCTGCTGCTGTTCCTATTAAATTAGCTTCTGCTATCCCTACATTTATATGTCTTTCTGGAAATTCTTTTTGGAAAAAAGTTGTCATAGTTGATTTAGATAAATCAGCCTCTAATACTACAACCTTATCGTTTTCTTTACCTAATTTTACTAATGCCTCTCCATAGGCTTGTCTTGTAGCTTTCATATTATCCTCCTATTTTAATTCTTCCATAGCTTTTTCAAATTCTTCTTTATTAGGTGCTTTACCATGCCAACCTGCATTATTTTCCATAAATGAAACACCTTTACCTTTAACTGTTTTTGCTATAATAACTGTTGGTTTACCCTTAGTATTACGAGCTTCTTCTAAAGCTTTTCTAATTTCTTCAAAATTATGACCATCAATATTAATTACATGCCAATTAAATGCTTTAAATTTATCAGTTAATGGTTCAACTGGCATAACTTTTGATACATTCCCATCTATTTGTAAATCGTTTGAATCAACTATAGCAACTAAATTATCTAATCCAAAATGAGGTGCAGACATAAACGCTTCCCATACTTGACCTTCTTGTAATTCTCCATCACCTAATATAGCATATACTCTGAAATCGTCATTTGAAATTTTAGCTGATATTGCCATACCTTGAGCTGCAGATAATCCTTGTCCTAAAGACCCTGTAGACATATCTATTCCTGGTAGTTTTTTAAGATCAGGATGTCCTTGAAGAGGTGAGCCGAATTTTCTAAGTTCTGTAACTAAAGCTTTATCAACATAGCCCTTTTCCATTAAAGTAGCATATATTGCAGGAGCTGCATGCCCTTTTGATAATACAAATCTATCTCTTTTAGGTGATCTTGCATCAGATGGATCTAATTTCATTTCTTCAAAATATAGAACTGTTAATAAATCTGCTATAGAAAGTGACCCTCCAGGATGCCCAGATTTTGCATGATATACCATTTCTACAATATTTCTTCTAATGTTTTTTGAAATTTCTTTTAATTCTAAAATTTCCATAAATTCCTCCTATATTTCACTTTTTTTTAAATAATAACAAATAAATGATATAACTAAAAAGATTAATGCAACAAATAATGTTGCTAGTATACCATATTTAGTAGCACCACCATTATTTGTACCTAAAGTTAATAGTAGTGTTGTTGTAACAATTTGAATAAGCATAGCAAGTTTTAAAAATAATCCTTGTATTCCAAACATCATTCCTTCAATTCTTAACTTATCTTTTTCATATATTTTATTAGATATTTCACTTAACATTGCAGGTGGGAATATAAAGGCAGAACCACTTACACCCATACCAACTACAACAAAAGAGAAATAGAATATGTATATATTTTTTTCTCCTAGTAGTATTAATAAAACTACTCCGACAAATATTAATAATAAATCTAATAACATAACTTGTCTATATTCATATTTTTCACACAATTTTTTAGTAATTGGGAAAAATATAGCTGATACTAAGAAAAGCAGAGCTGTTGGTATCATAGAAGCCTTTTCAGGTTGTCCTAATATTCCAGTAACATAATATATTATAGAATTACGTATTATATTAAATCCTGAAAAGAAAAAGAAAAATCCTATAAAATATAATAATATTTCTTTATTTCTCAAATACGAAACAGATGTTGAAAATTTTATATGTTCTTGATTTTCTACTCTATTTGCATTCTTATTTTCCTTAATACCAAACACAGAAACAAGTACCAATATTCCTGAAATAACAGAAAATATTGTTACCATAATACGCATAGCCGTATCAAAACTATAACCTTTTTTTATTAAAATATCTAATACTAATGAACTAAATATTAAAGGTATAGCTGTAAAAATCAATCTAAAAACTGATTGTATAGTTGAAAGATTTAATCTTTCACTTTTACTTGAAGATAAATCTGCAAGAAGAGCATTATATGGACCTCCTACTAAAGTATATCCTGTAAAATACACACTACCTACAACCGATAAATATATAGTTGAAATTATCACAGAATTACTTATAGGAACAAAAAATAGTATTGTTGAAAATACTAAGGGTAGTAATCCAACTAACATATATACAGATCTTCTTCCTAACCTAGATTTAGAGTTATCAGATAGATATCCTACTAAAGGATCTGTAAAAGCATCAACTAAACGCATTATAAGGAAAGCGATAACAAGCATAGAAACTGGAATTATAGGTTTAATTCCATACTTTTCTATCGTAGTTGATGAAGGCAAATAAAAATATTGCACCCACTGATTAAATATTTGATCTAACATGAAATAACCAACACCTAGACCATAAAAAATATATGTTGCTTTATTTAATTTTTTATTCATGTAGTCTCCTTTATTATTTAATTTATTACATTATATTTTAACATATTTTACTTAAAATTCAAAAAATTTTGAATTGAATTTGTATACTCCCACTTATATTGAAGATATATTCTAACGTGTTGACCTTTTCTAAAGGCTTTAAACTGAGGTTTAATAATATCTTTATTATCTAGTATTTTATTTTTTAGCTTTTCATATTCAGATTTAACTATACTATATGGGGTTGCTTCATCTTTTTCTGATTGTAATATTAATGTAGGGACTAATCCTAAAATTTCTGATAATCTTAATTTAGATAACATATTATCTATTCTATAATTAAATATAGAATGTATATATTCTACAAAAAATCTAGGTATTTTAATTTTTCCAATTTTTGAATTTATAAGAAGTATCTGTTTTACATTTGATACCGGAGAATCAAGTATTAATTTTTCTATACAGATCTCTTCATTTTTTAATTCTTCTTTATATAAATAAGGAACTAATGCAGAACCCATACCTCCTTGAGAAAATCCATAAAGTATAAAATTTTTAGTATTAAATTTTTCTTTTAACATCTTTATAGTATTAAATATATCCCTTGCAAAATAATAACCAAATGCTGTTCTCGCTTCATCAGATTTACCCGAATTTCTTAAATCTGGTAAAAATATATTATACTTTTCATCAAGTTGCATATCTTTAAAAAGTTGTAAAAATTTCAAACTAAATATCCTATTATTATTTCTACCATGAGATATAATTATAGTTTTAGTTGCACCCTCAACTGGTATATACCATCCAAATAAATGTATATCATCTGATTTATACTCAATTTCACTATACTCCATATCAAATGATTTAGGAGAATATTTACCACATATAAATCTATTTTTACTTTTAGTTACATCATTAAGAGATTTTTCTAAAGTAACTCTTTTATAAACTTCTATTTTATTTATAAAAAACTTTGTCAACCCAAACATCAATTCTCCCCTTTCAAATATATTACATTTAATTTTTCCTTTTCTTTTTTTAATAATTCATATAATAAAAAAGCATTCTTCTCAATTTTTATCTTATGACTTACATAATTTTTTTCTATATCTTTCCAATTAACAAATATATTAATATTTTTTTCTTTAAGATATTTAATATAATTCCTTCCATTATTATTCATAGCTAGAACTCTAATATATTCAATATCAGCTTCTTTATCTATATCCTCATTTTGTATATCGAGCAAAAGATTTAAAATTAGCCTTTTTACTCTATTTTTACTAATATTTCTAGAAACTATTTTTCTAAAAAATTCTTTACTACTGTTTGCTACTAAATTTTTTTGTATCCTATTATATATACTATCATTATAATCATATACTTTTATTATTTCATTCTTTGATTTAACATTGAACATATATTTAAAAAGTTCAAAAATTCTATCTTCAATATTTTCAAAATCAATATTTTTACTTTCTAAAACTTCTTTTGTGTTACTCGGTATCAATTTATTAACATCTTGTTTATTATAATTTTCTCTAATAAAACTAGCCGAGGCTATATTACCTAATATTTTATCATCATTATAATCTACATTTTTTCTTTTAATAGGATAATATTTCAATTTCATAGAATTTTCTATTATAGATTTAATATATGATATTGCTAATATGTTATTAGATTTATACCAATTTTCATACCCTAATTCCTCCAATATTTTTTGGTGAGAACTTGTATAACTAAAACCTTTTTTTTGTAATTCTTTTAATTTTAATGAATATGTTTCAGTTTTTTGTAATTCTATAACTTTAACAAATGTTTTTAAATCATCATTTTCTACACCAAAAACCTGAAGTTCAACACCAAGTTTTTCTAATATTTTAGTTGAAAAAATACCAAAAACTTCTGCATTTTGTATAGAATAATAACAAGGAAGTTCAACTACTAAATCATATCCATTCTCTACAGCAATAAATGCCTTTTCAAACTTATTTAAAATTGAAAGTTCTCCTCTTTGCACAAAATTACCACTAACAACTGCAATTTTAATTATAGGATTCATTTCATTTATCTTATCTATTTGATATTGATGTCCATTATGAAATGGATTAAATTCAGCTACTACACCTACTTTCATATTCTTAACCACATACACCTCCATATTTATAGTATAGCAAAATTTAAAAAAAATAAAAAGAGGACTTAAGTCCTCAACTATTCATGATCATGATTACAATGGCATACATCGCAATTATGATCTACTATATCACATTTTATCTTAGTTTTAATATAATGCATTATCATATCCTTACTAGGAACACCTTCTGTTATTAAAAAATAAGTTTTTTCCCATAAACCATCTTCTGCCTCTACATTTTTAAATTCTTTTTTTATTAATCTAGAAGTCGAACTTTTATAAGCATTAATAAACTTAGAAATTTCACTTTTAGGGTGTGCTTTAAACTTTATATGCATATGATCTGCTTCGTAGCTATAATCATAAATCTCTATTAAATAAGGTTTAGATAATTGTTTAAATTTTTCTATATTAAAATTTACTATCTCATCATTAAATATCGGCATTCTATTTTTAGTAACAAGTACCAATTGATAATATAGCGCAAATACAGAATGATTATTTCCATATATTTCCATTTTAATTTTCCTTTACTAATAATGTGGCTAATAATTTTTTGTTATTAAAAGCATAAGCTCCACCAATAACAACTGAATCTAAAGGATTTTCAGGAATATTAACCTTAACATTAACACTATTTTCTATCAGTTTGTCAAAACTTTTAATTAAAGAACCTCCACCAGTTAATATTATTCCATTATCCAATATATCTGATGATAATTCCGGAGGACATTTACCTAAAACCTCTCTAACAGATGATAATATATCTTTAAGAGAAGATATTATAGCTTCTTGAACTTCATTAGAAGATATTTTTCTTTCAACTGGACTTTTAGTTAAAATATCTAATCCCTTTATTATCATATTTTTATTCTCTGATTCTGGAACTTTTATAGCAGTAGCTAATTCTTTTTTTATATTTTCTGCAGTTTTTTCCCCTATATTTATACCAAGATTATTCTTAACATACTTAACTATATCTTCATCTAATCTATTACCCGCTATTCTTATAGATTTTGATACAACTATTTCATCAAGGGATAATATTGCAATATCAGTAGAACCTCCTCCTATATCTATTACTATATTCCCATTAGGATGTGATATATCTATACCTGTTCCCATAAGAGCTGCACGCCCTTCTTCTATTAAAAACATTCTTTTAGCATCATCTATAGAATTAAATAAAGCACGTTTTTCTACAGTTGTTACTTCAATAGGAACACAGATTATCACTTCCGGTTTAAATAACGAATATCCATAAAGTTTTTTCATAAATATTGAGAGCATAAGACGAGTTGAATCAAGATCTGATATAACACCATCTCTAAGAGGTTTTATAACTTCTATACTATCAGGATTTTTCCCTAACATACTTCTTGCTTCCTGCCCCACTGCAACTACTTCACGAGTTTTTTTATCTATAACTATAACTGATGGTTCATTAAGAACTATCTTACCTTTTTGTTTATCATAAAACAAAATATTAGAGGTACCTAAATCTATTGATATTTGTTTTTTTACTCTAAAAAAATTAATGAATCTATTAAACATACTATATACTTAATAATTCTTTTTCTTTTTTATTTAACAATTCATCAATAGAAGCTATTATTTTATCAGTTAATTTTTGTATTTTATCTTCAGTTTGTTTTAATTCATCTTCAGTTATTTCTGAATCTTTTTCTAATTTTCTAACTTTATTATTAAAATCTTTTCTAATATTTCTTGCAGCTACTTTTCCTTCTTCTGCTTCTTTTTTAGCAAGTTTTACATATTCTTTTCTTCTTTCTTCTGTAAGTTCAGGTACTACAAGTCTGATAATTTTACCATCATTTGAAGGTGTGAACCCTATATTTGCTGCAAGTATAGCTTTTTCTATAGTTGGTATTAAAGATTTATCCCAAGGATCTATAACAAGTAATCTAGCTTCAGGAGCTGATACTGTCCCAACTTGATTTAAAGGTGACATTTGACCATAATAATCAACAGTAACACCATCTATCATTGAAACATTAGCACGACCTGCTCTAATATGTAAAAATTGATTTTTTGTACTTTCTAAAGTTTTCCCCATTTTTTCTTCTAATTCCAATAATAATTCATCTAGCATATTTACTCCCTCTTTATTTATTATATACTTTTGTTCCTATATTTTCTCCATTTACAAGTTTATTCATATTCCCTTCTTTTAAGGCATTAAATACAACTACTGGCATATTATTTTCTCTACATAAAGAAAGTGCTGTAGCATCCATTACTTGTAAATTTTGAGTTAATGCTTCAGTAAATGTAATATTTTCATACTTAATTGCATCATCATATTTAGCAGGATCTTTATCATAGATACCATCAACCTTAGTTCCTTTAGCTAATACATCAGCATTTATTTCTATAGCTCTTAATGCTCCACCTGAATCAGTTGTAAAATATGGACTTCCAACACCTGCGGCAAATATTACAACTCTTCCTTTTTCTAAATGTCTTATTGCTCTTCTTCTAATATATGGTTCTGCAACTTGTGGCATAGATATAGCTGTTAAAACTCTTGTCGGAACTCCATATTTTTCTATCATTGTTTGAAGTGCAAGTGCATTCATAACCGTAGCAAGCATACCCATAGTATCACCTGTTGATCTATCCATTCCTGCTTTTTCACCAAGTTTCCCTCTAAATATATTTCCTCCCCCTATAACTATAGCAAGTTCTGCCCCTTGAGAATGTATTTGTTTTATTTGTTTAGCAAAACTATCTAAAACCTCATCAGAGTATCCAAAATTCTTATTTCCTGCAAGTGCTTCCCCACTTAATTTAAGTAATATTCTTTTATACTTTAACATTAAATTCCTCCATTTATTAAGAAAGAGTTTAATAACATTAAACTCTTTCCAATATATCTATTTATTTTGAACTTGCTATTTGTGCTGCAACTTCTGCTGCAAAGTCTGTTTCTTCTTTTTCTATTCCTTCTCCAACTTTAAATCTAAAGAATGAAATTATTTCAGCTGGTGCCATAAATTCTTTAATAGAAACTTTATCGTCTCTTACATATTTTTGTTCAAGTAATGTATTTTCTTCATAGAATTTTCTCATCTTACCATCTAATATTTTTTCAATTATAGCTGCTGGTTTTCCTTCTTGTTCTAACTGATGTCTAGCAATTTCTTTTTCTCTTTCTAAATCATCAGCTGTTACTTCTTCTCTTCTTAAGTAAGAAGGATCCATAGCTGCTATATGCATAGCTACTCCATGAGCTTTTTCTACATTTTCATCTGTTCTTTCACCTTTAACATTAACTAAAACTCCAATTTTTCCACCTAAGTGAATGTAGTTAACTACAAATCCTTCAGTTTCAACTAAAGCTAATCTTCTAATGTTTAAGTTTTCTCCTATTTTAGCTATTAATTCTGTTAATTCAGATTCTACAGTTCCACCATTTAAAGGTAAAGCTTTTAACTCTTCTACTGTAGATGGTTTTTTATCTAAAGCTAATTCAACTAAAGTATTTCCAAATGCAACGAAATCAGCATTTTTAGCAACGAAATCAGTTTCTGAATTAAATTCTAAGATAACACCAACATTTCCATGTTCTCCACCAAATACTAATCCTTCTGCTGCTACTCTTCCTGATTTTTTAGCTGCTTTAGCTATACCTTTTTCTCTTAACCAGTCTATTGATTTTTCAATATTAGCATCATTTGCTTCTAAAGCTTTTTTACAGTCAAGCATTCCTGCTCCTGTTCTTTCTCTTAATTCTTTTATTGCTGCTGCAGATACTGCCATTTTAATAACCTCCACTTTCTATTATTCTAATTCTTCTTTTTCAACTACGAAATTTTCTTCTAAAACTTCTGCTGTTTCTAAATCAGAAGTAGCAAATTCTTCTTGTCCTCCATTTGCTTCAACTACTGCATTAGAAATTACTCTTGCAAATAATTTTATTGATCTTATAGCATCATCATTTGCAGGTATTCTGTAAGTTACTAAATCTGGATCTACGTTACTATCTATTAAAGCTATAACTGGTATACCAAGTTTAGCTGCTTCTTCTAAAGCTAAGAATTCTTTTTTAATATCTACTACGAATAATGCTGCTGGTAATTTTTCCATTTCTTTAATTCCACCAACATTTTTTTGAAGTTTAGCCATTTCTTTTCTTAAAAGAGCTGCTTCTTTTTTAGTATATGCTGTATCTAAAGTTCCATCAGCATCCATTGCTTCTAATTCTTTTAATTTCTTAACTCTTTTTTTGATAGTTTCAAGGTTAGTTAAAAGTCCTCCTAACCATCTTTGGTTAACATAGAATCCACCACTTCTTTCAGCTTCTTCTTTCATTGCTTCTTGAGCTTGTTTTTTAGTTCCTACGAATAATACTTTTCCACCTTCTGAAGCTATTTCTCTTACAAATTCATAAGCTTTCTCTGTAGATGTTAAAGTTTGTTGTAAATCTAATATATGAAGACCGTTTCTTTCTGCATAAATATACGGTTTCATTTTAGGGTTCCATCTTTTAGCTTGGTGACCAAAGTGTGCTCCTACTTCTAATAATTCTTTCATTGAAATTACTGACATAATGTCCTCCTTAAAATTTTGGTTTTTTCATCCACCTTTGTTTAGTTGCAAATCTAAAATTATTTAGCACCCTACAACTAAAAAAAACGAGGTGTGTTTTTTACCTTAATATATTACACTAAAAGCTTGATTTTGTCAAGATAAATCCTAACTTATATATCTATCCCTAAATTAAAATCGTACGCGTCATTGGATCTTTTATTTTAATTTATTTTTTATTTTTATAAATTATATATGAATAAACAAGTGGCAAAATGAATATTGAAAATAAAATAATTGTAATATAAAATCTAATATCATCATTTTGTATAAATTTACTAAAAATAAATAATATTCCTAATATAATATATAATTTAGAAGCAAATCTATGTGTTTTATACCAATTTTCTTCATCATTCATAGTCCACGGAATTCTAATTCCTATAGTATAATTTTGAGAAAATTTTGGCAAATAATTTCCTATAGTAATAAAGAATATTCCTATAAATATATTAGCAAAACTTTTATTAAACCCATAACCTAAAGTAGTAAATAATATTAAAATAAAAATTACATTAAACAAAACAGGTAGAATAAATAACATTATGTTTATAATCTTTGTATTTTTATCTTTATTTTTAGGATCAAAGCTAATAATATAACATAAAAAAATATTAATAATTGCTAACAATATTGGAAGTACAAAAATAAAAATATTCTTATTTATGTAGCCATTAACATTACCCCTAAAATCAAAATGTCTTGGAATTACATCAGGTAATTTATTATAAAAATAAATACCATAAATTATAGGTAAAAGACAAAATAAAGTACTTAATATTATTCTTTTATTCTTTTTCATTATAACCTCCTTTAAAAGAATTAAACCATAGTATCAACTCTTCAAATACACTCATATTCAAATCATAATAAATAAAATTTTTAACTTTTCTTTCTCTTATTAATTCTGATTTTTTTAATAAAGATAAATGATATGAAATAGTAGCTGAAGTTATTTCAAAATTTTCTGCTATTTCACCAGCACTCATACTTTTATTTTTCAATAGTAATAATATCTCACGCCTAATAGGATCAGAAAAAGCCTTAAACATATCATTAAACATAATCCTCCTTTTATCTAATTAGATATATATCTAATTAGATAATACTCTAAATAACTAATTTTGTCAAGCTAAATAGAAAGTTATATTCCTCGCCCATTTTGCTTTTTGTATAATTCCAAAATAGCTTTTAAATTTTTCAAACCATCATTTTTATCTACACTAAATTCATTTAATAATATCTTTGTAAACTTAATAATATTATATCTATTTATTTAACTCCCTTATTTCAGCAACTTTATTATACATAGCAAAATCTTTTATCATTATAGCTTTTGATATATTTAATATAAGTTATATGTATAAAAAAAATGTACCCTAAGGTACATTTATTTTAATCTAACACTGGTACTTGTAATGTAGAATAATTATTATTTACTTCTTCAATTTTATTTTCATTACTAAATTTAGGTACTGGTTGTCCTTCTTCAACAACATCATCATCAAAACCTGTTGCAACTATAGTAACCTTAACATCTCTTGATGTATCATCATATATTATTCCTAGTATAATATTTAAATCTGGATTTCCTGAATATTTAGCAACTTCATCCATTATTTTTTCAAATTGAGTAACATCAGTTTCAGGATGTAAAGTTAAGTTTATCAAGGCATTTTTAGCACCTTTTAAACTTCTATTTAATAATTGATTTTCAGCAGCATCTTTAACTGCAATCAATACATCTTCTCCTTCTTTCGCTTCCCCTAATCCTATTACTGCATCTCCGGCATCTTTCATAACAGAACTAACATCAGCAAAGTCTATGTTCATCATTCCTTCTTTAGTTATAACCTCAGCTATACCTTTAACTGATCTATATAATACTTCATTTGGTTTAGAAAACATATTTGAAACTGCTTGATTTTCTGATTTATACTTAAGTAATTTTTGATTAGGTAAAACTATCAATGCATCAACATATTTTCTTAATTCTTCTATACCCTCTTGAGCATTTTTTTTCCTTCTTATACCTTCAAAATCAAATGGTTGAGTTACAACTGCTACTGTTAAAGCACCTAATTCTTTAGCAATAGATGCTACAACTGGAGCAGCACCTGTTCCTGTTCCTCCACCCATTCCTGCAGTTATAAATATCATATCTTGACCTTTAAGTTGTGATTTTATATCATCTCTAGATTTTTCAGCTAAATCTTTTGCAATAGTAGGATTACCTCCTGCTCCTAATTGTGAAAGAGAAATTTTAATATCTGCATTTGATTTCTTATCTAAATCTTGATGATCAGTATTTATTGCTATATATCTAACACTTTCAATTTTTCTATCTATCATGTGGTTTACGGCATTTCCTCCACCTCCACCAACACCTATTATGCTAATTTTGGCACCTGCCATATATTCGTTTTGATTCCCGTTGAAATTATTGTTATATTCCATTTTTCCTCCATTCTCATTTAACTGCTATATCTCTAAATCTTAATTCTAAATATTCTAAATTTTTGTTTTCCTTCTCTTTTGTATATATCTTATACCCTAAATCATACTTATTAGTGTCAACATCTTTATCTGTATAAATATCCGTTCCATCAAGTAAAGTTAAAGTATAACCATCTTTTATAGCGTATATTTCGGATATTAAAGGATATATTTTACTTTTAGATAAATTAGACAAAAGAAGTTTCAAATTTTCTTCATCATTTTTTTCTAAAAATATTATAGGTATTTCTTTATCTTTTATTTCAGAATAATATGCAAAAGGGGTTAAATACTCATCAATATATATATATTGATTATTTATATATATTATTCCCAAAGGTGTTTTTTCATCTATTTTTATCCGTAATGTATTCGGGAAACTTCTAGATATCTCCACATCCCTAACTCTTACATCATTTAATAACTCAGCACTAAGTTGAGTTGTACTAATATTAAATATAGACTGTCCTTTAAGGTTATATAAATACTTAACAATATCATTCTTAATTAGATTATTATTACCTGTTATTGTAATATTTTTTATTTCAAAAAAGTTAGTTCCCATAAATATGAAAAGTATATACACAAACATCATAAAAATTCCTAAACTAAATATTTTTTTCAAAATTCTACCTCTTTAATTATGTATATATTCATTACATCTAGTATACTACATTATATCTATTTTTGTCTAGAGAAAATTATTTTCCTACACAAAATTTTGCAAAGATATGATCTAGGACATCTTCTGAACTAATTTCACCAGTTATTTCAGATAATGAATCTAACCCTTCTTTTAAATCTACAGATATTAAATCAAGTGGAAGTCCTAAATCTATAGTTTCAAATATATTAAATATTGATTGTTTTGTTTTTTCAAGAGCCGTTTTATGTCTAATATTTGTTAATATCAATTTTTCTGAACTATCTTCAACATCTTTTTCTACAATATATTCATATATATTATCTTCCATATTTTCTATACCAATATTTTCCTGAGCTGATATCTCTATAATATTATTCAATCCATATTGTGAAATATCTAACTTCCTATTTAAATCAATTTTATTCATTAAAACTATATAATTTTTATCTAATTCTTTAATTTTATTAATAATTTTAATATCTTCTTCTTCTAATTCTCTTGATGAATCTAATACTAATAAAACTAAATCAGAATCATTTATTAAATCTAGAGATTTTTGTACTCCTATATTTTCTACATAATCCTCTGTATCTCTAATTCCTGCAGTATCTATTAAAACTAAAGGTATTCCTTTAATATTTATTACCTCTTCTATTATATCACGAGTTGTACCTGGAATATGAGTAACTATTGCTCTTTCTTCTCTAAGTAAAGTATTAAGTAGTGTTGATTTACCAACATTAGGTTTACCTATTATTACAGTTTTTATACCTTCTTTAATTTTTTTCCCTTTATTATATGAATTAATCAATCTATCTGCATTTTTGTAAACATCTTCTAATTTTTCTCTTAAATCTTGAGGTAATGGATCATCTATACCTTCTTCTGGATAATCTAAAACTACATTAACATGAGCAGTAATATCTAAAAAAGCTTCCTTAAATTTATTTATCTCATCTCTTAAACTACCTTTTAATTGATCTAAAGATAAAGAAACCGCTCTTTCTGTTTTACCATGTATTATATCTATTACAGCTTCTGCTTGAGATAAATCTATTCTTCCATTCATAAAAGCACGCTTAGTAAACTCTCCAATTTCTGCAAGTCTTGCTCCATTTTTTAAAATTACTTCTAATATTTTTTTTGTAGTATAATAACCTCCATGACAATTAACCTCTACTATATCTTCAGTAGTATATGATCTAGGTCCTTTCATTCTTGATACTAATACCTCATCTACTAAAATTTCTTCATCATATATATATCCATAATTTAATTTATAATTACCTAAATCTTTTTTACCTGATTTTGATACAAATATTTTATCTAATATTTCAAAAGCACGATCACCAGAAATCCTTACTATACCTATACCTGATTCTCCTTTAGCTGTAGATATGGCAGCTATTGTATCAAATAACATATTACCTCCTTTAATATAAAAGAGTCCAAACGGACTCTTTATTATCTACTTTTTCAATTTAATAATTAAACATCTTTTAGGTTCTACCCCTACACTAACAGTTTCTAATCCTTCTATTTTACTTATTTCTTCATGTATTATTTTTCTTTCTCTTGAAGTCATAGGATTTAATTTAACTTTTCTACGAGTTTTAATAACAGTTTTTGCTGTTTTATTAGCTAATTCTCTTAAAATTGTTTCTCTTTTTTCTTTGTAGTTATTAGAATCTATAAATATCTTAATATGTCTAAAGTCTTCTATTGACATTAATAAATATTCAAAAGATGATAAAGCAATTCCTTTTTCACCTATAATATATTTAATATCTTCCCCATCTAACTCAACATTATATACTTTATCATTAAATGAAATATTTTTTATTATAACATTAAGATTAGATATAGCTAAAAATTCCTTAATAACAATATTTAATTTCTCAATTAATTTATTATCATTATTATTAACCTTTTTTTCTTCTGAAATTTCAACTACTTTAACTTTATCTTTTTTAACTTCTTTTTTTAAGTCTTTTTTTAAATCTTTTTTTATTTCCTTATTTTTTACTTCACTTTTTATATTTTTAACTGAAGATTTCATTTCTTTTTTTACTATTTTTACTTCATATTCACCATCTGTTGAAAATATAAATAAATTACGAGGTTTTTTTAATTCTGTAATTTCTACAATTTCATCATTATTTAAGACTATCATATTTTTAATTTTATCCTGTAACTCATCTTTAGACTTTGACTTAAGAATAAATTTTTGCATTATGCTTCTCTCCTTTTCATAACATAAGTTTGTTGTGCTATTGAAAGTATAGAGTTAATAAAATAATATAAGTTTAAACCTGCAGGTTGTTTATAGAAAACAAATAACAGCATTATTGGCATCATAACTAACATACTTTGCATACTATTTGCTGTAGAATCCTCACCTGTACTTACAGGTTGCATCATTTTTTGTTGAACTAATGTTACAACTGCCGTCAATATAGGTAAAGCATTAAATGTAAATCCAAATAATGTAAATAGCGCATCAGGTGCACTTAATTTAAACCATAAAAATGTAGCTGTATCTGGAACTATATTCCCATCTCTAAACGCTGTATATAAAGCAATAAATATAGGAAGCTGTATAATTACAGGTAAACATCCTCCTGCTGGATTCACCTTTTCTTCTTTATATAATTCTACAGTTTTTTGATTTAACATAGCCTTATCATTAGCATATTTTTTATTAAGTTCATCTATTTTAGGTTGTAATTCTTTCATTCTCTTCATTGATTGCTCTTGTTTCAATGTAAGAGGTAACATAAGTAATCTAACTATAACCGTTGTTAAAATTATAGCAACACCATAATTCCCCACTATATAACTAATATTTTTCAATATAAAACTTACTATGTCAACTAAAAATTGTATTTTAAAAAATCCAAACATTAAATTCTCCTCTCTATTTTAAAGGATCATATCCACCTGGATTAAAAGGATGGCACTTAGAAATTCTTTTTATAGATAAAAAACTTCCCTTTAAAAAACCATATTTTAAAATAGCCTGTTTTGAATATTCTGAACATGTAGGGTAAAATCTACAATTTCTTTTTGTATATTTAGAGATTTTTTTTTGATATAGTTCTATTAAAAATATTGCAATTCTTTTCATTTATAACTCTTTTTCATAATATAACGTATATCTTTTGCTATATCTTGACACTTAATGTCTTTCATTTTATCTTTAAATATACTTTTCATAACAAAAATATATTCTCTTTCTAGTGAAAACAAATCTATATTATTTCTTATTGATTCTCTAATTAATCTTTTAGCACGAGATCTATAAACCGAATTTCCAGTTTTTTTACTAGCTACAATACCAAATTTTTGTTCTTTTGACTTATTTTCAAATAAAAGTAAATATTTACCACTTTTCTTTTTTCCTTTGTTATATACCCTATTAAAATCCCTAGTTTTTTTTAGTTTCTCCATTTTTTTGCTCCATCTTTCAAAAAAAAACCGGTGTAGATCCTACCGGTTATGCTGATAATTTCGCTCTTCCTTTTGCTCTTCTTCTACTTAAAACGTTTCTTCCGCTTTTAGTTTTCATTCTTAATCTAAATCCATGATCCATTTTTCTTTTTCTTTTATTTGGTTGATATGTTCTTTTCATTATTTTATTTCCTTTCTCTTTTTACATCATAATTCAGTATATATTCTACACTAAACTTTCAAACTTGTCAAGTCTTTCCCCTTTACAAGTTATTACCAATTATATTTAAGAATAAAATCTGTTTTTATTCCTGTACTTTTATAACCATTAATATCAAAATTAATAGGTGTTGATATTTTACTATCAAAGTTCAAATTATTACTTAATCTCAAATTTAATCCTAATTTAGGTTCTAAAATAGCATCTAGTGTTTTAGCTAACTTAATTTTTCCTGAAAATTCTGGAATAATAGAAAGATCTCTATTTATCATTTGTTCATATTTAGCATTTGTTTCTACTTTAATATATTTGTCAAATTTAGAATCCTTTTCAGAATAAATTCCACCTAATACTGTAACAAAATCAAATTCTCCATTTTTAAGCCCTTTATATTTAGCCATTAATTTCGTTCCAAAATAATGTGTATTTATCTTTTTATCATCCATTTTTTGATTTTGTAATTTAGCTAAATATTCTTTATAATTCTCTTTAGATTTTTCTTTATATTTATTTAACATTTCATATTGTTCTCTTAAAGATTCTAATTGTTGTACTTTTAATAATTCAGCCTTACTTAACTCAAGCCTATTTTCTCTTAGCTCTTTACCTTTATTTTTTAATTTTTCTACCTTATCTACAAGCACTGGTTTTTTTTCTAAAACAATTTTATGATTTTCTTTAAGTTCTTTTTGTTTATCTTTTAATTCTTCTTGTTTTCTTTGTTTTTCAGTTTGATCAGTTTCTGACTCTATTTCAGCTTCCATTTCTTTTATTCTTTGTTTTAGACCTTCCTCTTTTTTTAATAAAGAGTCTAATTCATTAGCTAAAGTTACAATTTCTTTTGTAATAGTATTTTTTTCTTCAATCAGTATTTGTTCTATATCTTTTGTACTATGAATTTTTTTATCAAGTTCTCCTATAGATTTTGAAACAATACCTATGTTTTTTATATATTCTGATGTTAATTTTTTTACTCCTAAGTTATACTCAGATAATTGTTCCCATAATGGTTTATATAATTTTTTCCCTGAATCTTTTTCAATAACATTTTGATATAAAAGAGCTGCTTCTAATTCTAATCCTTCTATACCTAAATATTTACCATATAATTCATAAGAATGAGATAATATTCCATTATTTAAAGTTTTATCTTCATTAAATAATAAATCCTTATAATCCAACTTATTGCTATTTATAGCATGATTAACAAGAATATTTGCACCTATTTCAACCTCTGGTATAGGTTTATAACTAGAGCTTATTTTATGACTTAATTGTATATTCTTTTTATTATTTGGTAATTTAACATTTAAGTTATATCCTATATATTTCTCATACCCTATATTCCCCTCTAATTCAGTTTCACCTTTTGTCATATATTTTGCTTTAATATAGTTATCCATATAATTAAATTTTAAATAAATATTTGAATTATCATTCATACTTTGTAAAATATTTCTAGATTTCGTTTCTACGTTTGCCCCAATCTCCGAAAAAGGAAATTTAAGATTCGTTTTTAATCCTACCTTTGATTCATTCTTCTTATTTTCAATTTCATAACTATTATTATT
Organism: uncultured Streptobacillus sp.; assembly: GCA_963526495.1. GTDB lineage: Bacteria > Fusobacteriota > Fusobacteriia > Fusobacteriales > Leptotrichiaceae > CAURNT01. The sequence goes on from CAURNT010000005.1 coordinate 52,851, forward strand.
ATAAAACTCAAAATTCCCATTTACTTCTGCAACTGTTAAAACTTGTAACAATGAAATTGCTAATAACATTTTTCTCATAACTTCTCTCCTTATTTTAATATAATTATTTCTGTTTCAAGTTGTATTCCTGTATTTTCTTTTACAGTATTTTTAACGTGCTCTATAACATCTAAAACATCTTTAAATTTTGCATTCCCCATATTTGTTATAAAATTAGGATGAACTGGTGACACTTGTGCTTCACCCACTGTATACCCCTTTAATCCACAATCAGAAATTAATTGTGCAGCATAATTACCTGTTGGATTTTTAAAAGTAGATCCAAGATTTGGTAAATTTAATGGATGTTTTTGTTTTCTTTGATTATACTTATCTAAACTTGCTTCTTTATTAAATCCTTTAGTTAATTTCAAAACAGTAGATATAACCACCCATTTATTTTCTTTTATAGCCGTCGTTCTATATTTTGAATTTAATTCTGATTTTTTAAATGTTTTAATTATTTTATTTTCAGGTTCAAATATTTCCACTTCTTCAACTACATCAAATAATTCTGTACCATAAGCTCCAGCATTCATATTAGTCATCCCACCAAAACTCCCTGGAATACCTGACATATTTTCTATACCTGAAAGGTCATTTTCTTCCATGTATGATATAAATCTATCAAAATCAACACCAGAATATGCTCTAACAAAAGTTATCTCATTTTCTTTTTTTATAACTTCTATTTTATTTAATTTAGATAAACTTACAAAAGATATATCTAAATATTCATCATTTATTAAAGTATTTGTCCCGTTACCTATAAGATATATTCTATCACGTGTGTTATAAATCTCAACTAATTCTTCTTTATTTTCAACAAATATCAATTCCTTAGCTATACCACCTATCTTCATGTTTGAATATTCTTTCATCTCTATATTACTATTTACTATCATTTTTTATCCTTTCCACAAAACTATGTGCAAGAGAAGAAACAGATCCTGCTCCCATAAATATATATACTTTATCATTTTTATCTTCATCAAATAACTTTTTCATAAGTTCATCTTTATCATACACTGTACAATGGTTCCCTATTTTTTTAGCAAGTTTTTCAGAAGAAACATCATATATATTTTCTTCACTAGCTGAATATATAGGAAGAAGATAAATATTATCTGCTTCTCTTAAACTATTTGCAAAATCATTTAAAAAGAAACTTGTTCTTGAATATCTATGTGGTTCAAATATTACATTAACTTCTTTTTTTTCATTCATCTTTGCTGCTTTTATAGTTGCTAAAATTTCAGTAGGATGATGTGCATAATCGTCTATAATTCTAAACTTGTCATCATATATTACTTGATATCTTCTATTTGCCCCCTTAAAACTTAACAATTTATCTTGTATTGTTGTTTTAGGTACACCTTCATTTAATGCTATATATATAACAGGTAAAGAATTAGAAACATTATGTAATCCTGGAACTGATAATGAATATCTTCCAGCAAATTCACCTGAAGTATATACATCAAATGAAGTAATTCCATCAATTACTTGTATATTACTTACATAAATTTCTACTTTATCCTTATTATTCTCATCAATAGAATAATAAATAATTTTTTCATCACTAAAAGTTTTAAGTATATCATTATCAAAACAAGCAAGAACTTTATGCTTAGTTAAATCTACAAATTTTTTAAATGAATCAACTATATTTTCTAAACTACCGTGAAAATCTAAATGATCTGCTTCTATATTTGTAATTATAGAATAATAAGGATTCATATAAAGGAAGGTATTATCACTTTCATCTGCTTCTGCAATAAAATATTCACTATTTCCAACTTTAGAATTAGATGATATTTCAGGTATTATACCACCTACTGCAATATATGGATTTTTATCTAAAAATACCACTGATAAAAGTGAAGATGTTGTTGTTTTACCGTGTGTTCCTGCTGCAGCTATTCCTTTATCAAATTTATTCATAATTTCTGCAAGAAGAGCTCCTCTTCTATACATAGTTATACCTTTATCTTTCATATATGAATACTCAGGATTTGATTCCTTAATAGCAGTTGAATATACATAAGTATCATAATCTTTATCCTTAACATTTTCTAATTTTTGACCTATAAATACTTCAATTCCATTATCTCTTAATGTTTTAGTTATACCTTTTTCAGCTATATCTGATCCAGATACACAATATCCTAAATTTTTAAGTATTAATGCCAAACCACTCATACCTATGCCATTAATACCACTAAAAAATACATTCTTCATATTTTCCTCCTAAAATTAACTACTTAATTATACAATATAGGGTAAAAAAAAACAAGTCAAAAGACTTGTGACGTAATAATAAATGATGGCGTCCCTG
>CAURNT010000006.1:0-43381 GCA_963526495.1 uncultured Streptobacillus sp.
CCTAGTATAATTTAAGTTTTTAATGTATAATATTACTATAAATATAAAATAGGAGAGATGTTAATGAATGAGGTAAAATGTCCTAATTGTAATACTTTATTTTCTTTAGATGAAAATACTTATTCAAGTATAAAAATACAAGTTAGGGATAAAGAATTTGAAGCAGAAGTAGAAAAAAGAATGAAATCTAATTTAGAACTTGAAAAAAAGATTTTAGAAAATAAATTAGATGATATAAAAAAAGAAAATGAAATTGAAAAATTAAATTTTGAAACTAGTTATAAAGAAAAAATAGCAAATCTTGAAAATGTAATAACTCAATTAAATGAAAAATTAAAAAGTTTTGAAGAATTAAATGAAAATAATATGAAAATTGAAAAAATAAGTATAGAAAATCTATATAAAGAAGATATATCTAAATTAAATAATACTATATTCAATCTTGAAGCAAAAATTAATACCTTAAATGATGAAGCTAAAAGAAATTTAGAAATTGAAAAAATAACTGTAGAAAATAAATATAAAGAAGAAATAAATTTATTAAAAAATAATATATTAAATCTTAAAAATAATGAGTTAATGATAAAAGATAGATATAAAACAGAATTAAAAAACAAAGATGAAATTATAGAGTATTATAAAGATTTAAAATCAAAATTGTCTACTAAAATGTTAGGAGAAACACTTGAACAACATTGTGAAGTATCATTTAACAGATTAAGATCTACAGCTTTTCCAAATGCATATTTTGATAAAGATAATGATGTTTCAAGCGGCAGTAAAGGAGACTATATTTATAGAGAATTTGATGAAAATGGATTAGAAATATTATCTATAATGTTCGAAATGAAAAATCAGAATGATGAAACAAAAACAAAGAAAAAAAATAAAGATTTTTTTAAAGAATTAGATAAAGATAGAAAAGAAAAAAGATGCGAATATGCTATACTTGTTTCTTTACTTGAACAAGAAAATGAACTGTATAACGAAGGTATAGTAGATGTTTCTTATGAATATGAAAAAATGTATGTAATTAGACCTCAATTTTTCATTTCAATAATTAGTTTACTTAGAAATGGAGCTAGAGGAGTATTAAAATATAAACAAGAATTAAATGCTATTAAAAATCAAAATATAGATATTAGTAATTTTGAAAATGATTTATTAAATTTTAAAGATAAATTTGGAAAAAATTATGAAAATGCATCTAAAAAGTTTAATGAAGCGATAGAAAAAATAGATAAAAGTATTAAAAATTTACAAGAGACAAGAGCAGCACTATTAGCTTCAGAAAATAATTTGAGATTAGCAAATGATAAACTAGATGGTTTAACTGTTAAAAAATTAGTTAAGAAAAATGAAACTATGAAAAAAATGTTTGAAGAATTGAATAATAAAGAGGAGAAATAATGTTTTTAAAAAGTAGTGAGAATGTAGGAAAATTAGAAGTCGTTTGTGGAAGTATGTTTTCAGGTAAAAGCGAAGAACTTATACGTCGTATTAGACGTGTCAATTATGCTAAGCAAAGTGTTATTGTATTTAAACACTCTATAGATAAAAGATATGGAGAAAATGGTATATTTTCACATAATATGAATAGTATAGATGCATATCCTGTAGCATCAGTTGAAGATATGGAAGAAATAATGAAAGAAAAATCATATATAGAGGTTATAGGGATAGATGAAGTGCAATTTTTTGGAGAAGAAGTTGTTGATTTTTGTAAAAAATATATTAAAAGAGGTAAAAGGATAATTGTTGCAGGGTTAGATCTTGATTTTAAAGCAGTACCATTTATTCCAATGCCTGAACTTATGGCTATTGCTGATAGTGTAACAAAATTAAAAGCTAAATGTGTTATATGTGGTAAAGATGCTTATGCGAGTCAAAGGTTAATTAATGGAGAACCTGCTTTTGAAGATGATCCTATTGTTATGGTGGGAGCTAAAGAAAATTATGAAGCTCGTTGTAGAAGACATCATATAGTTAGGAAAAGAGAAGAAAAATTTGGAAAGATATATTTTTTATTTGGGACTAATATTAATGCAGGTAAAGAAGATGTTGAAAAATATATTTTGTCTAAAAATAAAAATTGTAGTTCAGTTAGTATAAGTGTATTTAATGAAGGTGAAAGTATATCAGATGTTAGAAAAAGTATAAAACAATATTCTTTAGAATATGACATAGTTTTTATAAGAATAGTAAAAAGTCCTTTAATACCAATACAAGAAAATTATACTATAATTGATTTGATGATGGAGTTAAGACAAAAATCTTCAGTTATACTTATTTCTAGAAATAGAAAAGGAATGATAAATGAAGTTTTAATATCTTATGAAATAATAAATAAAGCAGATTTAAATATTGAAAGTGTTGTATACACTAAATCAATAGATAAAAAAGATGAAGAAGAAAATATAAAAGTTATAGAAAATATTAATAATATATTAAATATAAAAGCAATAATATTATAGGAGGGAATTTATGAAAAGAATAATACTAGGAATATGCGTGATTGCATCAATTAATTCTTTAGCATCAACAAGATTATCATCAGATGAATATTTAAAAGGAATATTTACAAGTTCATCTACTAAGGAAATTATGAAAAAATATTATGACTATAATAATGATTTAGCTGTAGTTTCTGATAGAGTTTTCACAGAAAAAGAAGCAGAACTTGATGCCTTAAACGGATTGAAAAATTCTATGGGAGAATATGTTGGTAAATATTTAACTAAAATATTGAAAAATACAAATATTACAGGTAAAGATTTTGATGAAAGTGCTATTCAAACGATGAAAGATGAAATTGTAGAAGATATTATAAATAATAAAAAATATACACTAGCTCATAAAGTTGAAATTACAGAAGGAGATAAAACAAAATATTTAGTTTTACTAAAAATTTCTCAAACTTCATTAGAAAATGAAAGTAATAAAGTATTTAAAGAAAGACTTAAAAATTTAATTTTTAGATTAAATGACTATTATCATGAATTAGGTAAATGATATGAATAGTATCAATAAGGAGTTACTTAGAAAAATATTAAAAAATAAAGCTAGATTTCTTTATTTAATGATGATAACATTACTAGGTAGTTCTACATATATAGCTCTTAATATTTTGCCTGAGTCTATGAATAAAACCATAATAAATATTTATAATAAATATAATGTATATGATATAAAAATATTTAATAATTTAGGTTTTGATGGCAAAGATAAAGAAATTTTAAATAATATTAAGAATATAGATGATATTGAATATGTATATAATAAAGAATATTTTTTAAATGAAAAAGAGGTTATTAACCTTTTTTCTTTACCTAAAAATATAACTAAATTAAATATAATAGAGGGACAAAAACCTATAAATAAAAATGAATTAATAATAGAATATCGATTAAAAAAACTATATCCTATAAATTCATATATTATAATTGATAATAAAAAGTATATAATTTCAGGATACTTTGAAAATCCAATTCATAGATTATTAGATAATCACGAAATAGCATATATTGGCTTAAATAGAAGTGATATTCTAGCGTATACCATTCAGTCTAATTTTGAAGATAATGATTTGAAAAATGTATATATTAAGGTTAAAAAAAATACTGATATAACAAATTTAAAAAATATTATCGAACAAAAATTATATAGCTATAATAAAATAGAAAATTTTAGAAAAGAAAAATTAAGCCCTTTATTAGTAGAAGAAAATAATATTTTAAATGGAAAAGAAAAAATAGAAAATGGAATAATATCGATTTATAATAAAAAAAATATGTTAAATGCTATTAATAAAAATTTATTAAATAAAGAAAAAATCATAAAAGATGCGAAAAATAAGCTTGATAAAAATGAAAAATTAATATATTCCAAAAAAGTAGAAATAAAAAAAGCAAGTATTGATATAGAAAATGGTATAAAAAAATTAAAAGATACTTTAGTAGAATTAAATTATGGAATATATTCATTAAAAGAATCATTAAATAAAATTGATGAAGGTTTAAATAAAATAAATGATAAAGAAAATGAATTAAAATTAAATTTAGATAAAATAAATAATACATCAACAAGTATATTTTTTTCAGATAATAAAAAAAAGAAATATATAGAAGAAATTAATGATGGATTAAATAAAATTATAAAAGAAAAAGAAAATTTATTAAATAATAAGAAAGAGTTGAATTTAAAATTATCAGAATTAAATTTAAAAAATGATGAGATAAATACAAACATTTTAGAGTTAGAAAAAAAGAGAGAAGAGCTTTTTATAGGTAATATTGATATTAATAAAAACGAAGAAAAATTATCTAAAGAAAAATATGATTTTATAAATAATTACGACAAAAATATTCAAAAATTAAATAAAGGTAAAGAAGAATTAAAAAAATCATATAAAATATTGAAAAATAAAGAAAAAGAAATAAATCAAAAAAAAATTGAATTTGAAAATAATAATTATTTAGAACAAATAAAAAAAATAAAAGATAAAATATATTCTTTAGATAATATATATATTGTATCTACATATATGGATAATGCATCATATATATCATATATAGAAGGTATAGAAAGTTTAAATATAATATCTAAAATTTTCCCAATAATATTTTATTTTATAGTTATATTTATAACTATAACTAGTATGACTCGATTAATTGAAGAAGATAGAAATAATATAGGTACTTTAAGGTTTTTAGGTTATAGCGATAATTATATATTGATGAAATATTTAATATATGCTTTAATACCAACGATAATTGGATTGATAATAGGTGATATTTTAGGTTTTTCATATTTACCTCGTTTCATATATTCAGCCTATAATTCTGGTTCTATAACTACATTTAATGATTTAGAGTTTATATTTAGCTTTAAATTATTTATAATTTCTTTAATTGCTTCATTTTTATCTAGTCTTATATCCGTATATGTATCTATAAAATCTAGTCTTAATGTAAGTGTTTCAAGTTTATTAAAAATGAAAACCCCTGTTAAAGGTGGAAAAATATTTTTTGAAAAAATTTCATATATATGGAATAAATTTAAGTTTACTACAAAGATTACTATAAGAAATATATTTAGATATAAAATGAAGTTGATTATAAATATAATAGGAATAGCAGGATGTTCTTCATTAATTTTTCTTGCTTTTGCGATAAAAGATTCTTTCAGTAATATACCAAATTATCAGTTTGAATATTTAAGACCATATAAGTCTGAAATAAATTTAAGTAATAATTATAATAAAAACAATATTGAAAAAGTACTTAAAGGAAATAAACATATATATGCTCAAAAAATATATTCTAAAATATTAATAGATAATAAAGAAAGATATACAGATATATATATTTTTGATGATAATATTGATAATTTTATAAAAGTATTAGATAAAAACAATAATAATGTTAAACTAGAAGATAAAGGTATATATATTAATCAAAGAGCTCTAGAATTATTAAATAAAAATTTTAAAGATAATATATTAGTAAAAGATTATTATAATAATAAATATATTTTAAATGTACATAATAGTTTTAAAAATTTTTCAGGAAACTATATTTATATGACTAAAAATTATTATGAAAGTTTAGGGTATAAATATAAAGAAAATATAGTTTTAGTGCATGATGAAATAAAAAATTATAGTAATTTTTTTAAATTATCCGATATTTTATACATTTATGAAACAAATACACAAAAATTGGTATACAATAAGATTAGTAATAGTTTGAACTATATTGTTTTATTTATAACAATATTTTCTGCCTCACTTTCATTTATAGTTACATATAGTTTACTTGATATAAATATAAATGAACGTAAAAAGGAAATTTCAACTATAAAAGTATTAGGATTTAGAAAAAAAGAAATTTTTAAATATATATATAGTGAAACTATAATTCTTACTATAATAGCTTCTATATTAGGAATATTTTTAGGAATAGTTCTACATAAAAGTATATTATATAGTATGCGTAATACAAATGTTGTCTTTGTAGAGAATATTTCAATAAAAACATATATTTTAACTACAATATTAACATATATATTTTCTTTTATTTCTATAGTAATTAGTTTTAGAAAAATAAATAAAATTAATATGGTTGAATCGTTAAAAATTGAAGATTGAAAAAGAATAATAAATATGATATACTTTTTCTTAAGGAGGACGATATGAAAAAAATATTAGTAATATTTTCAATGTTATTAAGTTTAAATTTATTCGCACTTAATGATGGTAAGTATGAAGTTGTTCAGAAAAACTCTGATTATACATTAAATTTTAAATTAATTGTAAAAAATTCTAAGATACTATTTGTTGATTTTGATAAAACGGATCTAAATGGTCAGAGGTTATCAACTATTAATCAAGAGTTTAGAAATAAAAAAGAAAATATGAAAAAATATATAATTGAGAATCAAACTTTGGAAAAATTGCCTGAAGAATACAAAAAAGAATTAGGAAGTTTAATAAACTTTTTATTAGAGAAAAGTAATTCATCAGAACCAGGAAGTTATCAATTAAATTAATGGGGATGTGTATAAACATCCCTTTTTTGTGAGGGATTAAAAAATGCGTTTAGATAAATTTTTAGCTAATTCAGGTATAGGAAGTAGAAAAGAAGTTAAAGAACTTATAAAACAAGGATTAGTTTTTGTAAATGATGAAAGAATAAAAAATAGTGATAAAAATATAGATGAAATTAAAGATGTTATAAAAATTAGAGATAAATGTATTGAATATAGAAAATATATATATATTATGCTAAATAAACCACAAAATGTAATATCTGCTACAGAAGATAATAAACACAAGACTGTAATTGATTTAATAAAAGGTTATGATACATATAATATATTTCCTGTAGGAAGATTAGATATAGATACAGAAGGTCTACTTTTATTAACTAATGACGGGAAACTTTCTCATAACCTACTGTCTCCTAAAAAACATGTAGAAAAAGAATATTTTGTTAAGCTTAAAGAAAATATAAATGATATAGATATAAATAAAGTTGAAAATAATATAGAACTTGAAGATGGTTATATATGTAAAAAAGCTAAAATTAAAAGATTATCAAAAAATGAATTAAATATATCGATAACAGAAGGTAAATTTCATCAAGTAAAAAGAATGTTTAAAGCTGTTGGTAATGAAGTTATATTTTTAAAAAGAGTACGTATAGCGAATATTTTACTAGATAAAAATTTAAAATCAGGAGAGTATAGAGAATTAACAGAGGATGAATTGAAAGGGTTGATATAAGTGAAAAAAATTATATTTTTTAATTTTAATAAATATATGGATATTTACAAACTTATTTTAACAAAAATATCTGAGAAATTTAATTTAGATATTACTATAAATGAGAGCCACTTTAAAGTATTAAATATTGAATATTTAAATAAAGGTGATATTATATATACCTCTTATTTAACACCTTATGATTTTGATGTGAATTTAGATGGAAATGTATATTATCCAAATCTTTTTTTCGATTTAAAAGCTTATGATATAAAAAGATTTGCATTACTTAAATTATTAGAATTTTTTAATATTAATTTAGAAAATAAAAATATATTAATATTAGAAATGGGTGAATATTTTGAAAATATATATAATACTTTAAAAGAATTAAATCCACGTAAAATAAATGTATCCACAATAAAAGAAAATATAAAATTTAAGTTAGATAAAGGAGATAGTTTTAAAAAGAGAGTGGATTCTGAAAGATTAGAAAATATTGATCTTTTAATAAATGATACTGAAATAGGTGATTTATATTCTATAGATGAAATACCAATTAAACTAAATGGTATACTAAATCCTAAATACATTTTAGATTTAAATTTATTACCTTTAGAAACAACTTTAATGAGTATAAATAAATCTAAAGGTAATATTAATATCGGTGGATTATATTTATCTATTATAGAATGTTTGAAAATATGTAGTATACTATATTCAATAGAATTAGTGTCTATAAAAAATATGAATGAAATATACAATGAAATTGAAGATATTTTAAATAAATAATTACGATAGAGAGGAATTTTATGGAAAAAGAAATTGATTTTAAAATAGAGTATGAAAAATTACATCAAATTGCTAAATTATTGGGCATAGAATTTAATGAATATAGAGAAGCTATAAAAGGATTTAATAAAGATGTAAAAGAAGCTTGTAAAATATTTTTAGGATTTGAAGATATAGATAATGAAGTGGAAAATTTTCAAACTTTCTTTTTTTACTATATAGCAGAACATTTAGAAAAATCATATTTTCATAATAATAATTCTAAAATGTTTACTAAAGGCTTACAAAAATTATTAAAAGATTCTGGAAATTTATTAGATAATAAAATTGATTTTAATGATTTTGAGCAAAAAGAAAAAACTTATGATGATGTTTTAATAGATATATTAGCTTCAAATATAGAATATGAATTAAAAAAAATAAATAAAACAATATTTGCTATATCTATGGGATTAAATAGTTGTATATATGTTATAACAGATTATAAGATACTTAAAGAATTAAAAAAAATTGACTCTAAATTAGTTCAAATATTTGATACTTTAAATCTTGAAAAAATATATGGATATATATATCAATTTAAAGAAAATGATCAAACTTTTAATAATATACTTGTAAAAGGGGATTATATAATGGAAGATAAAGAAAATAAAGGAACATATATAAGTTTGTTTAATCCTAATGTAAGACAAAATATAGTTATAACTTTTTTAACAGAAGAGCAAAAGAAAAATTTAAAGGTTGTTTTATAATGATAAAACTTGCAATATTTGATATGGATGGTTTACTTGTTGATACAGAACAAATTTATTTAAATGAATTTCCTAAAATTTTAGCTGAACAAGGAATAAATATAAATTTAGAAGATATGACTAAAATTGTAGGGCAAAATGAAAAAGCATTTGTAAAATATTTTACAACACTATTTCCTAAAATTAATCTTGAAATAGCTAAAAATAAATTATTGGATATTTTAAAAAAGCGAGCTGAAGATGGAAATATGAAAATAAAAAAAGGTGCTGAAAATTTATTAAGATTTTTAAAAGAAAAAGAAGTAAAAATTGCACTAGCATCATCTAATAACAGATATGAAATAAATCTTTATTTAGAAAAAACTAATCTTTTAAAATATTTTGAATATATAATTTCAGGAGAAGATATAAAAGAAAGTAAACCTAATCCAGAAATATTTAATAAAGTAATAAATTATTTTAATGTTAAACCTAGTGAAACTATAATTTTAGAAGATTCATTTAATGGGATTAGAGCTGCATATAGTTCTGGTGCAAATGGTATAATGATACCTGATGTTTTAGAACCGAATGAAGAAATGAAAGAAAAGGCAAAATATATATTCAAAGATTTAGATGAGGTTGTTTTAAACTTCAATATGCTAGACAAATAATAGATATTTGTAGTATAATTAATATTAATATATGATGAGAAAATTGAAAGGAGGAACATGGAAAATATAACCTTATATAGAAAATACAGACCACAAAATTTTGAACAACTTTATGGTCAAGAACATATAGTTGAAGCGATAAAAAATAGTTTAGATAATAATAAAATGTCTCACGCTTATCTTTTTAATGGTCCACGTGGTGTTGGTAAAACAACTATTGCAAGACTTATTGCAAAGGGTATAAATTGTTTAAATAATGGTCCAAGTTCTATTCCTTGTGATGAGTGTGATAATTGTAAAGAAATAGTAAATGGTAGTTCAATCGATATTATTGAAATTGATGCTGCTTCTAATCGTGGTATAGATGAAATAAGAGATCTTAAAGAAAGTACAGGATACCTACCGGTAAAATGCAGAAAAAAAATATATATAATTGATGAAGTACATATGTTGACTAAAGAAGCTTTTAATGCACTTTTAAAAATATTAGAAGAACCACCACAACATATATTATTTATACTTGCAACTACAGAAATAGAAAAAATCCCAGATACAGTAATTTCTAGATGTCAAAGATATGATTTTAAAACTTTAAGTAAGCAAAATATAGTAGAAATGCTTAAATCTGTAGCTGAAAAAGAAAATATAAAAATTGATGAAGAATCTTTAAATTTGATATACCAAAAATCAGAGGGCTCAGCCAGAGATTCATTTTCCATATTTGAGCAAGTGATATCAAATTATTATCATTTGGATGAAATAACTTTAGAATTAACTGAAAAAGCTTTAGGCCTTGTTTCTAGTATGATTCATAAAGAATTTTTAGAAAATATTAAAGAAGCTAAAAAAGAAAAAATAATAGAACAAATTGATGAATTATGGAATAATGGGATACAGATAGATCAATTTCTTAAAGATTTTTGTAGGTATATAAAAATGTCAGATACTGATATTGATTTAAAAATTAAGATAATTTCTAATATTTATGATTTATTAAATAAATTTAGAAATGAAGAAGATAAAAGATTAATTTCATATTTGATAATAAATAAAATTTTAAAAAAAGAAAAAGAAATTGTTGTTTCACAAGTAGTTAAATATAATGAGAAAAAAAATATACCATTGAAGCAATTTAATGAAGATAATTGGAATGAGTTTATTTCGTATTTAGAAAAAGAAGGAAGATATAAATTTTATTGTCTTTTAAATCAAACGAGTGTTAATATAGAAAATAATAATATATCTATATCTGTAAATAATAAGGGATTGATTAATGTTTTAAATAATCCCAACACTATAGACTTTATTGAAAAAGCAATTTACGATAAATATGGAATAAATGTTAATTTAATACCAGAAAAAATAGAAGAAACGAATTTTTTAGATGAAAATATAAAAAATCGTCTAATAAGTGTATTTGATGCCGTAGAAGTTTAGGAGGAAAAATGAAAGTAAAAGTAATATTAACAGAAACAATTAAAGGTGTAGGTAAAAAAGATGAAATAGTAGAAGTTAAAGATGGATATGCAAACAACTTTTTATATGCTCAAAAGAAAGGAATACCTGCAACTCCTGAAAATATAAAAAAATTAGAAAATAAAAAGGCTAAGGTTGAAAAAACAAAAGAAAAGGAAACAAGTAATGCAAATGACTTGAAAAAAGAATTAGAATCTAAACCTATAATTCTTGAAGTTAAAATGGGGAAAGATAATAAACTATTTGGTTCAATAGGTAGCAAAGAAATAGAAGAAGCTATAAAAGAACAATTGAATATTACAGTTGATAAGAAAAAAATGGGTAATGATGCACGTATTAAATCATTAGGAGAACATATAGTTGAAATTAAATTATATGCTGATGTAAAAGCAAATGTAAAAGTAATAGTTAAAGGTGTTTAATATGAATGAAATGGATTTAACTGAAAATTCTTTACATAGCTTAGAAATAGAAAAATCTATATTAGGTTCTATCTTGATAGATCCTAATATAATATATAGTATAAGTGATAGAATTAATAGTTCTGATTTTTATTTTAATTTTAATCAATTAATATATGAAAGTATTTTAAAAAGACGTGATAAATATTCAAAGATTAATTTAGATTTAAATATTTTGATAGAAAGTTTAAAAGAAGATAATATATTTGATATAGTTGGTGGTATTGAATATTTGAATGAATTAGTAGCGAGTTCATATACATCTGCAAATATAGAGGCATATATTGAAATATTTAAAGAATATTCTAAAAAACGTAAACTTTTGAATGTTTCAAAAGGAATTTCTAAAAGTATATATGATAATAAAAAAAATTCGACGGATTTATTAGAAGAAGTTCAAGTAGCTGTTAGTCAAATAGATGAAGAAGCTAGTGGAGATGATATAATTAAACTATCAGAATTAGTTGCTAGAGATTATGAAAGAAATGATAAAAATAATCATATAGCAGATTATCCTAAAACTAAATTTATTAGGTATGATGAAATTACAAATGGTTTAAGACCTGCAACACTTTTAATACTTGCAGCACGTCCTGCTATGGGTAAAACTGCATTTTCTTTAAATATAGCATTAAATGTAGCTAAACAAAATAAACGTGTTTTAATATTTAGTTTAGAGATGGGTGAAGAAGAATTATATAATAGATTATTAGCGGCTGAATCAGAAGTAGAACTTAAAAATATACAAAGAAGTCACTTTGACTTTAATAATAAAGAAATGATTAATAGACTTCTTATAGCTCGTGAAAACTTATCTACTCTTGAAATATATATAGATGCATCAGCTACACCTACAATAACTGCTATAAAAAATAAAGCAAGATTATTACAAAGAAAATATAAAAATATTGATTTAATAATAATTGATTATTTACAACTTATTTCAGGTACAACAAATAAAGGGAATAGAGAACAAGAAATTTCTGAAATTTCAAGAGGACTTAAACTTCTTTCTAAAGAATTAAACGTCCCTATTATAGCTCTTTCTCAGTTATCTAGAAGAGTTGAAAGTCGTGAAGATAAAACGCCGATGTTATCTGATTTGAGAGAATCAGGTTCTATTGAACAAGATGCCGATCAAGTTATGTTTTTAAGTAGTAAAGACTATTATAATAATCAGAAAAATCCTGATGAAGATAACAATAAGCTTTTAACTAGAATAGAATTAATATTAGCTAAAAATAGAAGTGGTAGTATAGGAAAAAATTTATTATTTTTTGATAAACCTATACAAAAATTTAAAAATCCTACTCATGAAGAGGAAAAGATGTACTTTAAAGGAGAAGAAGATTGAAAAAAATAACAAAAAAAGCAGAATTATTAGCACCTGCTGGAAATATGGAAAAATTAATGGAAGCTTTTCATTTTGGTGCAGATGCTGTATATATAGGTGGTAGAGGATTTAATTTGAGAGGAATGTCTGCAAATTTTTCAGATAGAGAATTAACTAAAGCTGTGGAATATGCTCATTCTATTGGTAAAAAGGTATACGTTACATTAAATATATTTGCTCATAATCAAGAAGTAAATTATATACCTAAATTTATAAAATTTTTAGATGAAGTTAAAGTTGATGCAGTTATAGTTGGAGATTTGGGAATAATACAACAAGTAAGAGAACATGCACCTAATATGGAAATACATGTCAGCACACAAGCAAATGCTACCAATTGGATGACTGTTAAAGCATATAAAGATATGGGAGTTTCAAGAGTAGTTTTAGCACGTGAAATGTCTTTACATGAAATAAAACAAATTAAAGAAAAAGTGCCAGATATGGAGCTTGAAGTATTTATACATGGGGCTATGTGTATGGCTGTTTCTGGAAGATGTCTATTAAGTAATTATTTTACTTCTAGAGATGCTAACCGTGGAATATGTGCTCAAGATTGTAGATGGAATTATAAAGTAATAGCTGAAGGCCATGAAGAAACAGGAGCTCATGATATAATTGAAGATGAGGGCGGAACTTTTATATTTAATGCAAAAGATTTATGTACAATAGAATTTATAGAAAAAATATTAGAAGCAGGAGTAGATTCATTAAAAATAGAAGGTCGTATGAAAAGTATTTACTATAATTCAACGGTTACTAAACAATATAGAGAAGCTCTTGATTCATATTATTCTGGAAATTATAAATATGATCCAAAATGGTTATATGAACTTCAAACTATAAGTCATAGACTGTATTCTCCAGGATTTTATTTTGGGTCAAGTAATGAATTTGATCAAAACTATAATACAAGTTCTTCATATTCACAAACTTATCAATTAGTAGGTAATGTAATAGAAAGAGTTGATAAAAATAAGTATAAAATACAAGTTAGAAATAGAATAATTGCTCCTGAGGTAGAACTAGAACTAATTAGGCCTCATTGTGACCCTATTAAATTTAGAGTAGAACATTTCTTTAATATTAAAACTGAAGAATATGAAGAAATTGTTCATCCTAATACTATAGCTATATTAGAAACAGATATAGAAATGGGACCTCTTGATTTATTAAGAGTTAAATTACCTGAAGGAGTATCAGATACTGATATCGATATATCAGAAACAACTCAGGCAAATGATGGATTTGTGCCTAAAAGTGCATGTCAATCTTGTTCTAAAGATTTTTAATCGGAAAGGAATGTATATGAAAGAGAAAATTCTAATAGTTGAAGATGATGAAAAAATTGCAAAACTTATAGAGATGGAACTTAAATTTGAAGGATATGAAGTAGAAATTAAAGAAGATGGTAAAGAAGGACTTTTAACAGCTAAGTATAATCATTTTGATTTAATAGTTTTAGATGTTATGTTACCTAAAATGAATGGTTATGAAGTATGTAAAAGAATTAGAGAAGATTCAGATGTACCTATAATTTTCTTAACTGCTAAAGATCAAGTTACAGATAAAGTTGTATCTTTTGATTATGGTGCAGATGATTATATGACTAAACCTTTTTCTATGGATGAATTAATAGCTAGAATAAAAGCTTTAATAAGACGTACTAAGAAGAAAAGTGAAAAAAAAGAAGATTTTATATTTGAAGATTTAAGAATATCATATACTGCTTATGAAGTATTTAGAAATGGTGAACAAATACCACTTTCTAAAAAAGAATTTGAATTATTAGACTATTTGGTTTTAAATAAAGGTATAGTTTTAAATAGAGATCATATTCTTGAAGAAGTTTGGGGATTTGATCAAATTGGAAATAATAATATTTTAGATTTATATATAAAATATCTAAGAGATAAAATTGATAAGCCTTATGAAAGAAAATTCATACATACTAAAAGAGGTATAGGTTTTGTTTTTAAATAAAAATATAAATAATTTAGGAATTAAAAAAAGAATAACACTAACTTTTGGTTTAGTATTTATATTTATTACATCAATAACTACAATATCACTTTATTTCATACTTAATACGCAAAACTTGAGAGAAATGAATGAAATATTTATACCTAAAATAAATGATATTAATATATACTATAATAAACTTGAAAATTATATTGAAAAATATAATGAAAAAAAATTGAAACTTAGTTTTGAGCCTGAAATAATTAATCAAAAATTAGTTTATGATAAACCGTTTGATGAAGGACAAGAAGATTTTAAATATGTATTACATATAGTAAGTCCTAAAAATAATGTAGATAGTATACCGTTAAATACAACGGGATATAAAGTATCTTTGAAGGAGCTAGAATATGTAAGAGATGATAAAATATCTGAAATTATGTTACAAGAAAAAAATAAATATAATTATTATAGTGTTTTAAAATCTAGTAGAAAAATTCGTGGTGTAAAATTTGATATATACATTTTTAAAGATAATACTAATCATAAGGCTTTACTTAATTTATTAAAAAATATATTTATTATTTCTATAATACTAGGATTAATTTTAATTTTTGTTCTTTCAAATATAATAAGTAATGGAATATTAGTACCAATAAAAAATATAATAAAAACATCGAAAGAAATTTCTAAAGGAAATTTAAAAAAGCGTATTAAACCACTTAATACTCATGATGAATTAATGGATTTGACAAATATAATAAATGAAATGTTAGATAAAATAAATTTATCTTTTGAAAAACAATCAAGATTTATTTCTGATGCTTCACATGAATTAAGAACACCTATAACTATACTTAAAGGTTATGCAGAATTAATTTCTAGAAGATATATTAAAAATATGCAAGAAAATGAAAAAAATACTCCTAGAAATGAAATGTTGATAGAAGCTATAAATGCTATTATTAATGAAAGTGATAATATGAATAAATTAATATCATCTTTATTATTTTTATCAAGAAATGAAACGGATGAATATGATAAAAGTAATAGAATATTGATTAGTTCTAGTGATATACTAAATCAAATTAAAAAAGATTATGATTTAATAGATGTATCAAATAAGATTATTATAGATAAAAATGAAAATTTTGATTTTATAACAGATAAAAATTTATTGTTACAATCCATAAGAATAGTAATAGAAAATAGTATAAAATATTCACCCATAGGTACGAATATTTATTTATCATCAACTATAGATGAAGATTATGGATATATATCTATACGCGATGAAGGTTATGGTATGGATGGTAAAGAACTTGAAAGAATATTTGATAGATTTTATAGAATAGATGAGTCAAGAAATAAAAATACTGGAGGTCATGGTTTAGGGCTTTCAATATTTAAAAAAATATTAGAAATACAAGGACATAAATTTACTATAGAATCAAAAATAAATATTGGAACAAGAATCACAATAATAATTGAAAAAAATGATGGCGATATCTAGTATATTGCCATTTTTAGAAAGGAAAATAATTGGAAGACTATATATTAATTTTAAATAAACCTAAAAATATTTCTTCATTTTCATATATACAAAAAATTAGAAAAGAGGAAAATATAAAAAAAATAGGGCATGCTGGAACACTAGATCCTTTAGCAGAAGGCATGATGATAGTTATGGCAAATGGTGCTACTAAATTTTCAGACTATTTAATGAAAAAAGATAAAACTTATCTTGTTGAAATGGAATTAGGTTATGAAACGGATACTTTAGATCTTGAAGGAAAAAAAATTAATGAATATAAAGGGGAAATTGAAATTAATATCGAATTACTAAATGAGGTATTAAATAAATATAAAGGTAAAATTAATCAGATTCCTCCTATGTATTCAGCAATAAAAAAAGATGGAATTAAACTTTATCAATTAGCAAGAAGTGGAGAAAAAATTGAATTAGAAGCACGAGATGTAGAAATATATAATATATATGATGTTGAGTTTAATAATAAAAAAATTAGATTTAGATGTGATGTTAGTAGTGGAACATATATTAGATCTTTAGTTAGGGATATAGGGAGAGAATTAGGATATTTTGCTACAATGACAGAACTTTTTAGAGAAAAAGTGGGTAAATTTTGTAAAAAAGATTTCAATAAAAAAATAACTATAGAAGAGATTTTAGATTATCCAAAACTTGATATAAATGAAAAACTTTATTTAGAATTAAAAAATGGAATGACTAAAATTTTGGATATTAAAGATAAAAAGTATGATTCATTTTCATTTATTAAAGTCTATTGTAATGATAAATTTGTTGGTTTAGTAGAAATTAAGAATAAAATAGGGTATACTTATTATATAAAAAGACATAAATATTTTAAATAAGAGGAGATGTTGTATGAAAGTTAGAAAAGCTATAATACCTGCTGCTGGACTTGGTACAAGAGTTTTGCCGGCGACTAAAGCACAACCTAAAGAAATGTTGTGTATAGTTGATAAACCTGCACTTCAATACCTTGTAGAAGAATTAATAGAAAGTGGCATACAAGAAATTTTGATTATTACTGGTAGAAATAAACAATCTATTGAAAATCATTTTGATCATTCTTATGAATTGGAAGAAATGCTTAAAGCAGCAGGCAAAACTGTGCTTTTAGATGAAGTTCAATATATATCTAATATGACAAATATGTTTTATGTAAGACAAAAACTACCTTTAGGATTAGGACATGCTATAAGTCGTGCAGAGTCGTTTGTTGCTAATGAACCATTTTTAGTATTACTTGGTGATGATATTATATATACTGATAAGGAGAAAGGTGAAATTCCTGTATCTAAACAATTAATAGAAGAGTATAATAAACTTAATGGAGGAAGTATAATTGGAGTTCAAAAAGTAGAAAAAGAAAATGTATCTAAATATGGTATAATAAAACCAGGCGAAAAAATTAATGACAATACTTATGAAATTGTTGATTTTGTAGAAAAGCCTAAAGTGGAAGAGGCACCAAGTGTTTATGCTGCACTTGGTAGATATATACTAGAACCAGAAATATTTAAATACTTGAAAGAAGAAAAACCTGTTAATGGAGAGATTCAATTAACACCAGCTATATTAAAAATGGCTCAAAATTCAAAAAATAAAATATATTCATTTAATTTCAAAGGGTTAAGATATGATACTGGAGATAAATTTGGAATGTTTAAAGCTAATGTTGAGTTTGGATTAAGACATCCTGAATTAAAAGAAAAAATAAAAGAATATTTAAAAGAGTTGAAAATTAATTTATGATAATAATAGGTGATAAATATACAACTTATGAAATTGATGAAAATATAGAAAAAAAATACAAGATAAGTAAAGAAATATTGATGGAAAATGTTGGTTTTAAATTATTTGAATTTATTGATAAAAGTAAGGATACATATTTAATTGTTGTAGGTTTTGGTAATAATGGAGGAGATGGATATGTATTAGCTCGTCTTTTAAATTCTATTGGTAAAGATGTCGTTATATTTCGAGTTGAAAATTTAAATTATAGTGATCTTTGTGATTTGAATTACAAAAGATGTAAAGCTTTAGGTATTCCTATAATTAATCAAATAAATGAATTGGATTATTATTTAAATAATGTCGACATAGTTGTAGATGCAATTTTTGGTGTTGGAGTTAAAGAAAATATGTCCGATAATATCTTGAAAATTATAAATCTTATAAATGAAGTTAAAATAATAAAAAAATATAAAGTTTATGCTATCGACGTTCCTACTGGATTAAATTCTGAAAGTGGAGAAGTGTTTCAAGATGCTATAATAGCTGATATAACATATACTATTATTACATATAAAAAAGGATTTTTAAATTATAATTCCAAAGAATATACCGGTGATATCATTGTAATTAAAGATGTAATAATACCTAATGATTTATTATTACAGCATAGTGATACTTTTCTTATAGAAGAAACGGATATCTATAATTTAAAAAAATCTAGAAATATAAATTCAAATAAAACTAATTTTGGTAAGTCATTTATAATTTCAGGGAGTGATAAATATATAGGAGCTGCTAAACTTGCAAGTCAAGCTTGTGTAAATGTAGGAAGTGGTTATACATATTTGTATTCTGAATATGAAAATTTGAAAAATTTAGTTTATAATATTCCTGAAATCATATTTACTGATAATATAGAAGAATTAGAAAGTGGTAAAGTATTAGGTATAGGACCTGGTGTTACAAATATAGAAATGATAAAATCTATTGTAAATAAATATAAAAACTCAAAAAATATGATTTTAGATGCTGGTGCCTTAGATTCAAGTATAGACATAAAAGATAATATAAACACACTTATAACTCCGCACACTGGAGAATTTTCAAGATTATACAATGTTGAAATTGAAGAATTAATTAAAAATTCAGTAGAGTTAGTTAAATATTATGCTAATATAAATAATATAAATATTTTATTAAAAGGTAAGAATACCTATATTAGCGATGGTATAAAAACATATGTTGTAAATACTGGAAATCCATATATGGCAGTAGCTGGAATGGGAGATGTTTTAACTGGAATGATAACCGGTTTAGTTGCGCAAAATTATTCTATAATTGATGCAGCTACAATAGGAGCATATTTACATGGTTATATAGCTGATGAATTGAAAAAAGAGAACTACATTATAACTCCATCAGAGCTTATAAAAAATATACCATATTATATGAATAAATTATTAAAATAAACTAGAGTTAGAGCTCTAGTTTTTTTTATTTAAATAATTAAAATTAAATTAAACTTAAAAACTATTTTAAAATCTACTTTTAAAATGGTTTTTTTTTACCAAAATTATAATTTTAATCTAATTTTAATAAATAAATTATTTTATTTTTTAATCAAATAAACCTAAATTAGTTTAAGTGTATAACGTGAATATGTTCCAAAAATTTATTTGGTGCATTTTTTTAAAAAACACCCTAAACAATGGTTTTTTTAAAATGGACACATAACTTTTCTCGAGAAAATAAGGAAATGTGAAAAAGAAGTAAAATGTGAATAATGGTTTTTTAAACTTGTTGAAGAAGAAGTGAAATTATAGTATAATATTACAAAAAGTAAGGAGGAGATTTTGTGAAAAAGATACTATTAGGTGTTACTTCAGGTATTGCATGCTATAAAGCCTTAGATTTAACTTCTCAATTAACTAAAAATGGATATAACGTTACTGTAATGATGAGTGATAATGCTAAAAAATTAATTTCTCCATCATTATTTCAAACAATATCTAAAAATAAAGTATATTATGAAAATTTTGAGAATGATGAAATTGATGTATACCATATTGAGTTAATTAAAAATAATGATTTAGTCGTGATCGTACCCGCAACTTTAAATATAATAGGTAAATTAGCTAATGGAATTGCTGACGATTTTATTTCAACTTGTTTATCTGCCTCTAACCCAGATAAAACTTTGATTTTTCCGGCAATGAATACAAGAATGTATACAAACCCAGTAAATAATCATAATATGAAAAAATTAAAAGAATTTGGTTATAATATAGTAGAAGCAGATTCAGGTATATTAGCTTGTGGTGATACCGGTATAGGTAAGCTACCTAAAATAGAGAAAATTATAGAAAGTATTGAATATCAACTTGAAAGTAATGAAAAACTTAAAAATAAATCAATATTGATAACAGCTGGAGGTACACAAGAATATATAGATCCAGTAAGAACAATTACAAATCATTCTAGTGGTAAAATGGGTATAGCACTTGCAAAACAAGCAAAATTAATGGGTGCCAATGTAACATTAGTCATAACTAATAAAACTATAAATATTCCAACTTATATTGATAATGTTATATATGTAAAAACTGCACAAGAAATGCTAAATATTGTAGATAAAGAAAAAGAAAATTTTGATACAATAATTATGGCAGCTGCTGTATCAGACTTCAAAGTAAAAAATTATAGTAAAGAAAAAATAAAAAAACAAGATTTAAAAGATGATTTAAAAATAGAACTCGAACTTAACAAGGATATTTTAAGTGAATTATCAAAAAATATAGAAAAAAAATATATGCTTGTAGGTTTTGCTGCGGAAAGTCAAAATTTAATAGAAAACGCAAAACTTAAATTAAAGAAAAAAAAATTAGATTTTATAATCGCCAACGATATTTCTGATAAGAATATTGGATTTGATTCAGAATATAATAAAGTAACAATAATAGATAAAAATTTAATTGAATACGATTTAAAATACAATACAAAAGATATAATTGCTAAAAACATTTTAGAGACTATTTTTAAGATATAATATAAAGTCCGATAATGTATCTTATGTATATTTTATGAAAGGAGGAAGTATGTTCTTAGGTGATACAAACTGCCCTATAATCATTCCTGATAATCCTATTAGGAATTTAGTGGATATAGAAAAAAGTATACAAAAAAAATTTAGATTAACTCTTTGGGCACCTTTTATTAAAGCACTAAAAGAATTTCAACTTGTACAGGAAAACGACAAAATTGCTGTTGCTATTTCAGGTGGTAAAGATTCATTATTGCTAGCTAAATTATTTCATGAACTAAAAAGAGCTTCTAACATTAATTTTGAAGTTGTTTTTATAGCTATGAATCCAGGATTTAACAAAAGAAATTTAGATAATTTAAAATTTAATTTAAAACACTTAAACATTGATTGTCATATATATAATGATAATATATTTGAAATAGCCGGTAATATAGCTAAAGACTATCCTTGTTTTATGTGCGCAAAAATGCGTCGTGGTTCTCTTTACACTAAAGCAACAGAATTAGGATGCAATAAACTTGCTCTAGGTCATCATTTAGATGATGTTATTGAAACTACTCTAATGTCAATGTTTTATATGAGTAAATATGAAACTATGCTCCCAAAATTAAAGTCCGATAATTTTGAAATAGAATTAATTCGTCCTCTTTTTTATGTTGAAGAAAAAGATATAATAAAATTTATTAAATATAATGGATTAAATCCTATGAACTGCGGATGTACTATAGCTGCTGAACGGACTTCTAGTAAAAGACGTGAAACCAAAGAATTGATAGAAATGTTAAGTAAAACTAACCCTGATATAAAAAAGAAAATTCTACTTTCTTCTTTTAATGTTAATGTAGAAAAAATATTAGCTTTTAAATATAAAGGGGAAAAAATTTCATATTTGGATGATTATGAAATTATTGAAAATAAAGATACAAAACTTAAATAGGCATAAACTAACGTTTATGCCTTTATAATAAATTTATTTTGATATAACTATAACATTTTTTTAGATTTTGAATTACCCTTTATCTAAAACACTATTAAATTTTTCTAAAATATCCTTATGTTTATCTAAAAATTCTTTATCTAAATCAATAATTTCAATTTTTTCAATTTTATCATTATTTTTTAAACTTTTAACTATATCTAAATCACTTTCACTTACAACTTCACCGAAAATTGTATGATTATTATTTAACCATTCAGTAATAACTGTTGTTATAAAAAATTGAGAGCCATTAGTATTAGGACCAGCATTTGCCATAGCTAAATATCCAGGTTTATCAAATAAATACCCATTATAAACTTCATCTCCAAACGAATATCCCGGTCCTCCCATTCCTGTTCCTGTTGGATCACCACCTTGCGCCATAAAATCTTCTATAACTCTATGAAATATAGTGTTATTATAATACCCTCTATTAGCTAAATTAATAAAATTTAACACTGTTACAGGCGCTGCCTCACTAAATAAATTTAAATTTATTTCACCTTTATTAGTTTTTATTATTGCTTTCATATTTACCTTCCTATCTATATTTTAATAATTTTTCTGCTTCTTTATAATTTTTCATATATTTTTCAACATGTCTATAAAAATTATTACTATGATTGGGATGTTTTAAATGTGCTAATTCATGTACACACACATAATCAATTTCAAATAAACTTCTTTTTATTAATTCTATATTTAAAGCAATTATACTTTTGAAACAATTACAATATCCCCATTTACCTTTTATTTGCTTTATTATCAATCTTTCAAAATCTTCTCCCATTATATTTTTCCATTTATCTAACCTATCTTTAAAAATCTTGTTTGCTTCATTAAAATAAAATGAATAAATAATTTTCTTTTTATATTCAAAATCATCATTTAAAGTATAAAGTATAAAATTATTATCTTTAAAAATAAGTTTATCAAAATTAGATATTTTAACTTCTAAAGTGTATAATTTACCTAAAAATTTAATTTTAGACCTATCGGTATAATCCTCTTCTACTCTATTTTTACTGTATTCGTTTATCTTTTTAATATTTTTATCTATCCACTCTTTTTTAGATATTATAAATTGTTCTATATAATATTTATCTAAATTAACTGGTGCTGATATATACACACTTAAATCAGGTCTTATTCTTAAATTTATATTTTTTACTTTTTTTCTTTCAACTTCATAACCTAATATATATTCTATAGTTCCTATTCCTAACATATTATATATTCTCCATTGAAGTTTCAAGAATCTTTAACATATTAGGAATAATAAAGACACTTTCAGTTATAAACGTTAAATACATTTCAGGAAGTTTTTCTTTTAAATTTTTAATAAACATCAAACTATTTTCTACTTTAAATATACCAATATGTTCATAATAAGTTCTATTCCCTCTATATCTTATCATTAATTCTAGAGAATCTAAAATACGAACATTATTTTTAATTCCTATATTCATTTCTAAAACTTTTATTTCTTCTATATCTTTAAAATCAAATGTTTCTTCTGTTTTTATAAAATAGCCTTCATTTAAAACATTAATAATGGTATTATTTATATTTAATTTTTCATTCTTTAAATTTTTTTTACTATTCCAAGATAATAATAATGAATAAGATAAAAGAATAATAAAAGAAATAAAAAAATAACTAATCATTTCCATTAAATACTTTCTTAAATTTCGGTAAAAAATATGAAATAGAAAATAATGTTTTAAGGTCTGTTACATAGTCTTCTACTTTGTCAATATCTATCCAATGAGATAAAATATCCTCACCTTCATCAAAATTTGTTTTTCCTGGCAATATATTATCTGATTTTAAACGAGCTGCATAAAAATAAAGTTTTTCCGTCGTATATCCGGGACTAACTGGTAATCCTTCTTTATATTCCATAAAATCTGAAATATCTTCAAAAGAATATCCTGTTTCTTCTTTTAATTCTCTTTTTACAGCATCTACAGGATTTTCTCCTAAATCTATCAATCCTGCTACATTTTCAAAAGTATTGCCGTCTACACCTGGTCTATATTGTTCGACTAATAATACTTTACTTAAAGTATTATTAAATAAAATAATACATACTGCATTTGATTTATCTAAATATTCTAATTTTACACCTGTTGTAGGATGTATTTTTATTTTTCCTTTTAAAAAATTAAAACCTTCACATATTGGTTTAGACATAACTACCACCTTCCAAAATATATAGCTATATTTTACAATAAATATAGCTAAATTGCAAACAATAAAAAATAATGGTATAATGAATAAAAATATTAATTTTGAAAGGGGAATTATGATAACTACAAGTAATTTAACAGTACAATTTGGGGGAAGAAAATTATTTGAGGATGTTAATATTAAATTTACCGAAGGAAATTGCTACGGTATTATAGGAGCAAATGGTGCAGGTAAATCAACTTTTCTTAAAGTTATAACTGGAGAAATCGAATCTACAAGTGGTGATATTATAATAGATAAAAATAAAAGAATTTCTTTTTTAAAGCAAGATCACTTTGCTTATGAAGATGAAAAAGTTTTAGATGTTGTAATTATGGGACATGAAAGACTTTATCAAATTATATTAGATAAAAATGAAATATATTCAAAAACTGAATTCACAGATGAAGATGGTATAAAAATAAGTGAATTAGAAGGTGAATTTGCTGAACTTGATGGATGGGAAGCTGAAACTAATGCTGAAAAATTTTTAACAGGATTAGGAATTGCACCTGAACTTCATAATAAATATATGAAAGAATTAACAGAACCAGAAAAAGTTAAAGTTTTACTTGCTCAAAGTTTATTTGGTAATCCTGATATTCTACTTCTAGATGAGCCTACAAATGGATTAGATTTAAAAGCAGTTAATTGGCTTGAAAACTTTATAATGGATTTAGAAAGCACTACTGTTCTTATAGTTTCACATGATAGACACTTTTTAAATAAAGTTTGTACTCACATAGCTGATATAGACTATGGTAAAATTAAATTATTTGTAGGAAACTACAATTTCTGGTATGAATCTTCACAATTAATGCAAGAATTATTAAGAAATCAAAATAAGAAAATTGAACAAAAAAGAAAAGAATTACAAGAATTTATTGCTAGATTTTCAGCTAATGCTTCAAAATCAAAACAAGCAACAAGTAGAAAAAAACAACTAGAAAAATTACAACTTGAAGATATGCAAGTATCTAATAGAAAATATCCTTATGTTGATTTTAAACCTGAAAGAGAAGCTGGTAATAATATGCTTAAAGTTGAAAACTTAAGTAAAACTGTTGATGGAGAACTTGTTTTAGACAATATTAGCTTTACTATAAATACTGGTGACAAAGTTGCCATTCTTTCAAGAAATGATATAGCTAAAACTACTTTATTCCAAATATTAGCCGGTGAATTAGAAGCTGATAGTGGAACTTATGAATGGGGAATGACAACTACTCAAAGTTACTTCCCTAAAGATAATAGCCAATATTTTGAAAATGTTAAATTATCATTAATTGATTGGTTAAGACAATATTCTACTGATCAACACGAAGAATATGTAAGAGGATTTTTAGGGCGTATGCTATTTTCTGGTGATGATGCTCGTAAAGAAGCAAATGTATTATCAGGTGGAGAAAAAGTTAGATGTATGTTAGCAAAAATGATGTTAAGTGGCGCAAATGTATTATTACTTGACAGTCCTACAGACCATTTAGATCTTGAATCTATAACTTCATTAAATAAAGGGTTAACTAAATTTAATGGTACAATACTATTTACTACTCATGATCATGAATTTATCGAAACAGTTGCAAATAAAATTATAGAAATTACTCCTAAAGGTTTAATTTATAAGGAAATGGACTTCGACGAGTATGTTGAAGATGAAGATTTACAAGAACAAATAAATGAAATGTATAGATAAAAAAATACCATAGTCTAAATCGACTATGGTATTTTTATTTGAATACCTCTCCTGCTTGTTGAGACCAAAAAACTAAATCTAAAGCATCCATGGGTATATTTACATATTCTGAATACTCTTTCATTTTTATTTCTATCTCAAAGTATATTTTAGGTGTTAAAGTCTTAGGTATCTCTTTAATCACTCCTAATTCAAATAGATTTTTAAGCACATGTCTATCTAATATAGCTAAATATCTTCCGTATCCTAAATTTCTAAGTACATGTGCAGCTTCTTTAAGTCCCATACCTTTTATATTTTTTAATATCCAATTTCTTTTTTCAAAAACATCTCCTACTTCTTTTAATATGTTTTTACTATCTAATTGTCCATTTCTTGTCATTAAGTTTCTAAGTTCTATTAAGTATTTTGCTTTATTATTCTTAAATCTAACAACATTTAAATAATTAACAATCTCTTCTTCAGTTCCGATATATAATAATCCATTTTCCTTTAATTTTTCAATTGCTGACCAAGCATTACGTGCCTTACTTTGAGGTGTTAATATACAAAATGCAATTTCAGCAAAATAATCTTTTTCATCATAATAAATAGTTTCTGCATAACCTTTTATAGCCATATCAATATCATTCTTAAATTTTTTATAAACCTCTTCTATTTCTTTTTGTTTTTCTATACAAATATTCATTTTACCTCTCTTTCATTTATATATTAATAAAAATATCAAAATTTTTCAAGTTATAATTTATAGATTTTTAAATATAACTATGATATAATTAAAAATAATGAATTCAAGGAGGAATATATGGGACTAATTATTTATTTTAGTATATATATATTAATAATTTTTATGGCATATTTACTTGCTTTATACTCAAATAAAAAAAGAAAAGAAAAATCAAAAAAATTATACAAAGATTTAAAAATAGGAAAAAAAATTATTACCATAGGTGGTATATATGGTGTAATAAATAAAATAGAAGAAAATACTGTAGAAATTAAAGTAGACGATAATACAAACATAAAATTTTCTAAAAATGCAATTTCAAAGGTTTTAGACTAGGTGGTAAATATGTTTTATTGGTCAAAAAAAGCAGTTTTATCTATGTTTATCTTATTTTCAACTTTACTAAATGCAGCTGTTCTTAAAGATGTAAGCTATATAAACGGAGAATTTACTCTAACCTTTGATAGTAAAGTTTCTCCATCAATAAAAAATGAAATTAATAGTAGTAATAGAATAAAATATAATGTTTCACAAATAGATATTAAAAATTCTTCTATTTCACCAGAAGTGTTAAAAAAAATAGATGTCAATGATAAATACTATAAGGATATTATAATTGATAATTTAGATAAAAATTCTATATCTATACTTACATATTCACAATATGGTTATAATAGTAAGGTTACGTATAATAACAATGTTATAAAAATTTCTCAATATATTTCTAACATTCCTAAAAGAATGAGTAATTTAACTAATAAGCAATTAGTAATAACTCTTGATGCAGGACATGGTGGGCATGATTCTGGGGCACGTGGATTTGGAAGAATGGAAAAAGAAATTGCACTTCAAGTAGTTCTTAAACTTGCTGAAAATTTAAAAAGAGATCATAATGTTATTCTTACAAGAAAAGATGATACTTTTATTCCTTTAAGTGAAAGACCAAGAATAGGAAATAAAAATAATACAGATCTTTTTGTTAGTGTACATTTAAATGCTGCAAGTAATACCACAGCCAATGGTGCTGAGATATTCTATTTTTCTAAGGATACGAATCCTTATGCAGCTAAACTTGTGGCAAACGAGGAAAAAACTGATGATAGTGCCCAAAAAGTTTCTTCTATAAATCAAATATTAGGTGAATTTTTTACTAATAGGACTAAAATAAAAAGTGCAAATCTAGCAACAATTATACTTAAAAACTATATTGATTTAACAGGGATTAAACGTAGAGGAATTTTTGGTGCTAATTTTGCTGTTTTAAGAGGAAGTGAATCAGCTAGTATGTTAATTGAGCTTGGTTTCATATCTAATGAATCTGACTCTGCTTTTCTTGCAAGTGATCAAGGACAAGAAAAAGTAGTTATCGCAATTGCTGATTCTATAAGAGAAAATTTTGAGGAGTAAAAATGAAAAATAATAAATTATTAATTGTACTAGTTAGTTTAGCTACACTTAGTATCATATCTTATATTGGAGACTACATATACTATAAAGTACCTAATTTTGATACTACTACTGTTGCAGACGTTGAATCTGAAAATATATTAAAAATATATTTGTATAACTCTAAAACAAAAGAGTTTGATATAAAAGAAATAAAAAATAGATCTATTTCTATAGATGAAGGTGACTATATAAATTCTATAATAGATAATATGAAACTTGAACCATCAAATTATCAGTTTTTAGCTGCATATAATATTGTAAGAAACTCAAAAAATACTGTTATAATAAAAATCAGTCGCTCTTTTAATAAATTAGATAAATCTAAACTTAATACTTTTGTTAATTCAGTAAAGAAAACAATAAACGAAAATTTTGAGGGTATACAAGATATAATAATTGAAGTTGATTCTAATTAGGAGGTAAAATGTATAATTATGAAGAAATGCTAAAAGAATTAAAAAAACAAATTAACGAAAGTAGATATAATCATGTTTTAAGAGTTAGAGATAAAGCTATATACCTTGCAAAAATATATAATGCACCTATTGAACAAGTTGAAACTGCTGCTCTACTACACGATATAGCTAAAAATTTTGATAACGATTATGCTTATAATTTAATCGAAGATAAATATAAACATATATTTGAAAATGGCTTTAAAATAAATCAAATATTACATGGATTTGCTGGAGCAAGTTTTGTAAAAAAAAGATTTAATATAACCGATGAATTAATATTAAATGCAATAAGATATCATACTATAGGTCGTATACAAATGACTATAGTTGATAAAATAGTCTATATTGCTGATGCTATTGAAGATGGTCGTGATTATCCTCATGTTGATGAATTAAGACAAATAGCTGAGTATAATCTTGATGAAGCAATATATAAAGAAATAAATTATAAATTAAAACATTTAATAGATAAAAATTCTCCTATACATCCAAATACAATAAATTTAAGAAACAGTTTAATAAAATAAAGGACTTTGTCCTTTATCTTTATATAGAAAGAGGTAAAATGAAAGGAACTTTCACATCAAAAAATCCAAGATTCGGTTTTGTTAATGCTCAAGATGGTTTAACTTATATGATACATTTTGATAATTTTAATAATGCTTTTGATAAAGATGAGGTTGAAATAGATATATATGATACTGAAAAGTTATTAGCTAAAGTAACTAAAATTATTTCAAGACCAACTACTCCATTTTATGGTATTGTTAAATTTTTAAAGAAAAATAAAGCGATAATTAAAATAAATAGAAGTAATAAAATTGTCGTTGCTAAATTAACCAAAAATATTATATTAAAAGCAAATGATATCGTATCATTTAAAATTGACTATTCTACTTTAAAAAAAGACGATATAATGGTATATATACTACATAATTATGGTAATATTAACAATAGTAACAATCTATTCTCTTCTATATTAGAATCATCGAATATTCCTCTTTCATTTTCAAAAGAATCAAAAAAAGAAGCTATACAAATCAAAAGGATTAATATAGATGAAGAATTAAAATATAGAAAAGATTTACGTAAACAGGCAACTATAACCATAGATGATATTACAGCTAAAGATTTGGATGATGCCATATATTTAGAAAAAAAAGAAGATAAATATATACTTTATGTTAGTATAGCCGATGTTTCTCATTTTGTTAAAGAAAATTCTTTTCTTGATTTCGAAGCAGCTAAAAGAGGAAATTCTGTATATCTAATTGATAAAGTTATACCTATGTTACCTAAGAGAATATCTAATAATTTATGTTCTTTAAATCCTAATGAAGATAAATTATGTTTTACAGCAAAACTTACTTATACTTTAGATGGAAAATTAATTGATTCAGACTTCTTTAAATCAATTATAAACTCAAAAAGAAGACTTACCTATGACTACGTAAATGATATATTCAATAAAAAAGAAAAAAAAGGGAATGAAATGTTATTTACAATGCTTGAATTTTCTCTTATTCTTCGTCAAAAAAAATATAAAAATGGAATGATTAATTTTGATATACCTGAAATAAAACCTATATTAGATGAAAAAGGTTATATAAAAGAAATTAAAATAAGAGAAAATGGTTTAGCTCAAAATCTTATAGAAGATTTTATGGTAGAAGCAAACTGTGCTGTGGCAGAAAGATTGTTTTGGCAAGGTATTCCTGCTATTTATAGAATACATGAAGCTCCAAGTATTGATTCATTGAAAGAATTAAATTCTAAATTAAATTTATTAGGATATAATATAAACAATATATCAGATATACATCCAGGTAAAATATCTAAAATTATAGAAAATAGTAAATACGATGAAAGAGCTTATTTAATCCATAAAACAATACTTAAATCTATGCAAAGAGCTAAATATTCAAATGAAGATAAAGGTCATTTTGGTTTAGCACTTGACCATTATTTACATTTTACTTCTCCTATACGTAGATATTCAGATTTAATTGTACATAGAATGTTGAATTATTCTATTAAAGCTAAAAATATAAATCTTGAAAAATTAGAAAAAAGAAATCAAGAATTTATTTCCATATCAAATCATATATCTAAAACTGAAAGAATTGCAGAAATGTTAGAAAAAGATTCGATAAAAATTAAGTTGCTTGATTATATGAAAAAAAATATTAATAAGAATTTTAAAGGTTTCATTTCAGGAATAATATCAACAAAAGTTTTTATACAACTAGAAAATTATATAGAAGTTGTATTTTATGATACTGATAGTAAAATGTATAGTATATTAGAAGATAAGTTAGTTGATAAATATGGTAAACAGTACAATATAGGTGATAAAATAAATGTAAAAATAATTAAATTAGATTATGAAAAATTAGAAATTATTTCGGAGGTAGATATTTAATGCAAATATTAGCTAATAATAAAAAAGCATATTTCGATTATTTTATTGAAGAAGAATATGAAGCAGGATTAGAACTTAAAGGAACTGAAGTAAAATCAATTAAAATGACTAAAGTTAGTATTAAAGAAAGTTTTATTCGTATAATAAAAAATGAACCATTTATTATGGGGATGTTTGTTACAAATTACTCTTTTGGTAATATTAATAACGTTAATGAAACAAGAGTTAGAAAGTTATTACTTCATAAAAAAGAAATAAAAAAATTAGAAGAAAAATCAAAACTTTTAGGCTATACAATAGTTCCTTTATCCGTATACAATAAAAATGGTATAATTAAAGTAAAAATCGCTCTTGCTCGTGGTAAGAAAAATTACGATAAAAGAGAAAGTATTAAAAAAAGAGATCTTAGTAGAGAAATTAAAAATAACTATTAAAAAATACAGGGGTAAGTTTAATTATTACTCCTGTATTTTTTTAACTAAATATTTCAAATTTAATAATAAACGTAACTAATGTAACTAAAAACCCTGCCCCTAAAACTCCACCTGTTAATGCAATCATTGTTTTTTTAAAATCTAAATCTAATATAGAAGCAGCTAAAACTCCAGTATAAGCACCAGTACCTGGTATAGGTATTGCAACAAATAATAATAAACCTACATATATTCCATATTTACTTTCATTTTGTAATTTCTCTCCTACTCTATGTCCCTTTTTTAAAATATAATCAAATATTTTACCTATATATTTCATTTTTTTCCCCCACAATAGAATTTGTTTAGAAAATATAAACATAAATGGTATAAGAATAAGATTACCTAAAATTGCTACTATCAATGTTGTCCCATAAGGTAAATTATATATTTGGGCATATGGTATAGCTCCTCTTAATTCAATTATTGGTAACATTGAAATTAAAAATATTTTTAAATAATATATCATGAATCACCTCTTGAAAATATATTTACAATTTTAGCATATTTATAAAAAAAATGTAAGAGTACTCTAAATACTATTTCTTGAATGATCTTATAAAATGTGCTATAATAAAATAACTGTGGGAGTGTTTTGGTTTCGACAGGATAAGAAAAATATAATTAGCAAGTAGAGGTTATTCTCTTAAAAAAATAAATTTAAATTAATTGGAAACAATAATTACGCTTTAGCTGCTTAGTCAGCTAACGTTACTCTTTAAAGTGCCATTATTTAATTAGTAACGTCACTTTTAATGGCTTATCTTCTAAAATGACTATAATTAGAAGAAAAATTTAATAGTCTCGCAAATAAAATTTTGTTTGTTTAGTATTTATTTGTTAAATCTTTAAATAAACTAAACTTGTAGAGGGTTATATCACTTTTTATTTTGGACACGAGTTCGATTCTCGTCACTTCCACCATTTTTTTATATGAAAGGACTTTTAAAATGAAACTAGGTATCTACGAGACCATGCAATCTTTAAAAGCATTTCACTCAAAGAAAGTTAGACTTAGACTAATATTCTTTTCATTAGTAACTGGTATTCTTACTGGTTGTGTGGTATCAGCTTACAATTTTCTTTTAAAACATGCTGTTTTACTTAGAAATGGTCTTATTGAAAAAAATACTGGTTATTCTATGATTTTTATAATATTACTTTTCTTACTTATCGCATGTTTTATTCAATTCACAGTCAAGAAATTTCCAATGATTTCAGGTAGTGGTATTCCACAAGTTATGGGACTTATACAAAATAAATTTAAATTTAATTGGTTACCAGAGCTTTTCTTTAAATTTATATCAGGACTTATGGCTATATTTATTGGTTTTTCTATGGGACGTGAAGGGCCTTCTATTCATCTAGGAGCTTTAGTAGGCGAAGGAATTAATAAAATAACAAAAAGAAATGAAATAGAAAAAAAATATTTAATTACAGCAGGTTCTAGTGCAGGACTTGCAGCAACTTTTAATGCCCCACTTGCAGGAGCTGTATTTGCCGTTGAAGAGTTACATAAGTTTTTTACACCTATACTTTTAGTATGTGTGTTGATTGCTACTCTATTTTCAAATATGACAGCTAAATTTTTATTAGGAAATAAACTTTCTTTTTCAAATTTTAAATTTATAACACCAATAGAATACAATATTGATTCTACGCTATTACATGTATTATTGATTATATTATTATCATTCATTATGGTGTTATTTGCAAAATTA
Source organism: uncultured Streptobacillus sp. (assembly GCA_963526495.1). GTDB lineage: Bacteria > Fusobacteriota > Fusobacteriia > Fusobacteriales > Leptotrichiaceae > CAURNT01. The sequence continues at coordinate 33,237 of CAURNT010000006.1, forward strand.
TTTAATTATTTTATAGTTACTTTTAAACAAACATATGATAAAATACCATTTTCTAATTACGCTAAAATTAGTACAGTTGCACTAATTTCATTATTGATAATTTTATTCTTACCCGAAATAACAGGTGGTGGACATGAATTAGTTGAACATCTATTTAATAGTAATATTACATTTAAAATTCTTTTATTATTTTTTATAGGTAAATTCCTATTTACAATGTTATGTTATGCAACTGGTTCTCCTGGTGGAATATTTTTACCACTTCTTGTAATAGGTGCTCTTATAGGTAAAATTTATGGAATGACATTATCTAATCTGTTAAATATATCTTCAGATTACGCTAATTTATTTATTTTAATAGCTATGACTTCGTATTTTACAGCTGTTGTTAGAACACCTATAACTGGAATAATACTAATTTTAGAAATGAGTGGAAATTTTTCTAATTTATTTTCACTTGCAATAGCTTCTGCTATTACATATTTACTTTCAGAATTATTTAATCAAAATTCAGTTTATGAAATACTTTATGAAAATATGTTAGACTCTAAAAATTATGACAAAGAAATTAAAAATGAAAAAATAGTTACATTTAAAATACCAGTTACTGCAGATTCAAAATTATCAAATAAAAAAATAAAAGAAATAAAATGGCCTAAAAATCTTCTTGTTGTTGGTATAGTCAGAAATGGTATTGAATTCATTCCTGATGGAGAAACGACTCTACTCGATTCAGATATATTAATATTTATAACCGACGAATCTACATCAGAAAAACATATAAAACACATATCAAATATGGGATTAAATTCAGAAGTATTTGATAATATTTAAAGGAGGCAAAATGGAAAATTTAATATTAATGGCAGATTCATATAAAGCTTCACATTATCTTCAATTTCCAGAAAATATGACATATATGCACGACTATATAGAAAGTCGTGGTGGACTATATGGTTATACTAAATTTTTTGGATTACAATATTACTTAAAAAAGTATCTATCTAAAAAAATAACTATGGATATGGTTAATGAAGCTAAAGAAGTTTTAGAACTGCATGGACTACCATTTAATTATGATGGTTGGAAATATATTGTTGAAAAATACGATGGATACTTACCTATAAGGTTAAGAGCTGTTCCTGAAGGTGCTGTCGTAAAAAATCATAATGTATTGATTACTGTTGAATCATTAGATGAAAAAGTTCCTTGGTTAGTAGGTTGGTTTGAAACACTTCTATTAAAAGTTTGGTATCCTATCACTGTTGCAACTTTTTCTTTTAAAGTGAAACAAATAATTGAACACTTTCTAAAAGTAACATCAGATAATTTTGAAACAGAATTACCTTTTAAATTTCATGATTTTGGATATAGAGGGGTTTCAAGTGAAGAAAGTGCTGGAATAGGTGGACTAGCTCATTTAACTAATTTTAAAGGTACAGATAATATTAATGCAGTTATGTTTGGAAGAAAATTCTACAAAGAAAATATGGCAGGATATAGTATTCCAGCAACTGAACACTCAACAATGACTTCATGGACTAGAAGTAAAGAAAAAGAAGCATACAAAAATACTTTAGAAAAATTCCCTACTGGAAATGTTTCAATAGTAAGTGATAGTTATAACTATTTCCATGCTGTAAATACTATATTTTCTAATGAACTAAAAGAAGATATATTAAAAAGAGATGGAATTGTAGTTATTAGACCAGATAGTGGAGATCCTATAACAAATATTCTATTCTCTCTTAAAATATTTGAAGAACATTTTGGAACTACTTTAAACAGTAAAGGATATAAAGTTCTAAATAAAATTAGATTATTACAAGGAGATGGAATTTATGAGGATAATATTTGGGATATATTAAAATCTATTACTGATAATGGATACTCTGCAGAAAATATTGCTTTTGGTTGCGGTGGTTCTCTGCTTCAAGGTAATAAACACTCAAGCATAAATAGAGATACTCATAAATTTGCTATGAAATGTAGTTGTATTAAAGTTGGAGATAAGATAATAGATGTATATAAAGACCCTATAACCGATAAAGGTAAATTAAGTAAAAAAGGAAGATTAGATTTGATAAAAATTTCTGATTGTGAATTAGCAACTGTAAATATATCAAATTTAAATAAAGATGAATATCATCCAGATTCAGTTTTAAAAGTTGTATTTGAAAATGGTAAAATACTAAAAGAATACACTTTAGAAGAAGTAAGAAAAAATGAAAAATTATTTAATTGTAAAAGTATAGAGAGATAAATTAAAAGGAAGAAATAAAAATTACGTATTATGTTATTTTATATTCTTCCTTTTTCATATTATAAATATTATTTATTATTTTCTAATTTTATATATCCTGTTTTTTCAAGTCCTTTAGTCCACTCTTCTATTTCTTTAGAAAAATTATTTAAGAACGTATTCACATTATAACCTGTTATTTCAACATCTAATATCTTATCATCTTGTCTTATTAGTCTTGCAACAGTTAAGTCATTACTATCTATTAAGTTTCCTATAATCGAGTAATTATCATTATAGGCATCAACTCTTTGTAAAGTTACAAAGAATTGTGAACCATTAGTATCTTTACCAGTATTTGCCATAGCTAATATCCCAGATCTATCAAATTTTAAATAACTAAATTCATCAGATATAGTATAACCTGGATTACCTGTTCCATCATGATTTACACTTCTATCTCCACTTTGAATAATATTATTAACACTTACTCTATGAAAATTCAAATCATTGTAATATCCACTTTTTGCCAAGAATACAAAATTAGCAACTAATTTAGGAGCAGCTTCAGGATATAAATAAACTTTAATATCTCCTTTTGTTGTTTTTATATTTGCTTGTAATTTATATGATTTCATTTTATTTGAAAATTCTTCTTCTTTAGTTAATCCAAATAATTTTTCACCAACAAAACTTTCGACTACACTACTACAGCTGATAAGTGTAAAACTAAACAAAATAGTTATTAAAACCTTATATAATTTTTTCATAAAACACCTTAGAAATTAAATGGGCTTATCATAGCCTCAATATTTATTTCTTCCTTTCTATTAAAATTAAATATGTTAAAATTAAAATGTTCAACTTTTAAATTACTTATTATTTTCATCTCTTCTCTTTCTGTTAAAATCATATCATATATTACAAGTAAATCTAAAACTTGTTCATCGGAATTTACAACCTCTACGATATTTATTAATCTTCTTGGATTGATATTTAAACTTTCTTTTAAAACTTCATTTGCAAGTTTTTTATTAGAAATAGCATGATAGAGATTTGATTCTAAATTATTTAAAACAATACCAAATAAAATATTAGGAACTTTAGCCTTTTTTAATGTTACAATAGCCATATATCCTCCTTCCATTTTATATATTTTATCATAGATAAAATTTTATTTCAATTAAATAAATAGACTCTAATTTATTTTAGAGCCTAATTAAATTCTATTCAGATCTTAAAGCTTCCATTGGTGAAAGTTTTGATGCTTTTCTTGCAGGATAAATACCAAATATTAATCCTGTTCCCATAGAAACTGTAAGAGACATAATTAATACACTAATTTTTAATATTGGAATAATATGTAGGAATATTCCAATTATTGAAGCAAGTCCATAACCTATGGTTAAACCAATCAGTCCACCAGTTAAAGTTAGTATTATAGATTCTATTAAAAATTGTAATAGTATATGTTTATTTTTAGCACCGATAGCTTTTCTTAAGCCTATTTCACTTATTCTTTCAGTAACAGATACTAGCATAATATTCATAACACCTATACCACCAACAAGTAAAGAAATTCCTGCAATAAATGATATAAATATAGAAATTTTATTAAGTATTCCAGTAACTTCTTTTAATTGATCACTAACTAAAGATATTTTATATAAATCATCTTGACCAGTTTTAGCTTTAAGATATCCTTTTAAAACATTTACTGTTTCCGTCATTTTCTTTTCATCTTTAACTTTAAATGTAAAGCCACTATTATACTCTTGGGCATCAACTGGTACAAAAATATTAATTACAGGTTGTGGAATAGCAGATACTTGTTCTGGTTTTTGAGTTACTCCAACTATTGTGTATGAATAAGTATAACCATCAAAATCTGAAAAATTAAGAAGTTTTCCTAATGCATTTTCTGGGTTTCCATAAGTTCTAACAGCTGAATCATAATCCATAATCGCAACTTCAGCTTTACTCTTATACTCTTCTTCTGTGATTTTTCTTCCATAATCTACTCTATAGCTATAAGCATTTAGATTTTTATCATTAACTCCTCTAACACCAACATAAACTTCATCATCTGTAATACCTTGTAATTGAGTTTCAAAAAATGCAGTATCTATGTTTGGTAATTGTTCTATAATTTCTAAATCACTTTCTTTAAAATAGAAATCTCTATTTATTGTAGTTTTTGCTAATTTCTTTTGATCGATATCAACTTCTACTATTTTAGTTAAAGATTTTGTTAAATCTCCTAATAAATTATTTTGAAAACCAGCTCCAACTGAAGATATTAATACAACAGAAGCAATCCCAACAATTATACCCAGCATTGTTAAAAATGATCTAACTTTAAAAGAAAAAAGACTTTTTATAGATAATTTAACTAATTCCCATATATCCACTAAATACCCCTTCTTTCTTTTACTATTTCATCAGAATTTATAACTCCATCTCTAAGTCTAATAATTCTCTTAGTATGTTCTGCAACATCCTCTTCATGTGTTACCATAAGTATAGTTACACCTTTATCATTTAAATCTTTAAAAATATTTAATATCTCTTCTCCAGATTTACTGTCTAAATTACCTGTAGGTTCATCTGCAAATATTATTTTAGGATCATTTATCAATGCACGAGCTATAGCAACTCTTTGCTTTTGACCTCCTGACATTTCTACAGGTCTATGATTTATTCTTTCTCCAAGTCCAACCATTTCTAATGCTTTTTTTGCTTTTTCATGTCTTGTTTTTCTATCAACACCCTTATACATTGCTGGAAGCTCAACATTTTCTATTGCTGTTAATTTTGGTAATAAATTATATGCTTGAAACACAAATCCTATTTTTTCATTTCTGACTGTAGATAAATCATTTTCATGCATATTAGAAACATCTATACCATCTAAAGTATATGTACCAGTAGTAAGATTATCAAGACATCCTAAAATATTAAGAAATGTTGATTTTCCACTACCTGAAGGTCCCATAAGTGCAACATATTCACCTTCTTTTACACTTAAGTTAAGACCTTTTAATACTTCTAAAGAAAGCTTCCCATTTTTATATACTTTCACAAGGTCTTTTACTTCTATCATTTTAATTTATCTCCCTCTTTAAATTGTTTAGATACATTATTTAATAATTTATCTCCCACTTCAAGTCCAGATTTTATTTCATAATTTATATTATCAGTTTTACCAACAGTAACTTCACGTTTTTCTACTATATTATTTTTTCCTAGTACATAAACATATGACTTATTTGCAGCAGCATCTATTTCAACATAAAGTAATGGTACAGTTATTACATCATTTAATTCATCATATATTATGCTCAATTTAACTTTTTCTCCAGGTTTAAGTCCTGAATTTTTTTCTAATTTAACATTAGTTTTAGTTACAGAATCATTAAATTTAGTACTTAAAGTAGATATTTTAGATATATCTGAAACAGTAGCTTCAATTTTTGTACCATCTGGTAAAGAATCTGATTTAATTATAACTTTTGAACCAACTTTTATGTTTTTTACTTTAGAATTAGGAATTTCTGCCGTAACTTTTAAATTTTCAACATCAACTATTTTAAATAATTGTTTACCTTGATCCACTTTTAAATTATCATCTGCATTTGATTCTGTTATTACTCCTGATACAGGAGAAACTACGCTGCTCGATAAACCACTACTTGAATTTTTTGCACTCTTTAAGTCAAGTTCAGAAAGTCTTAAAGCATTTTTGGCTTGTTCAACTTCAGATTTTGATGCTCCACCTACAGAATATAAAGCTTGTAAATCTACTAAATCTTTTTTTCTTTGACTTACAGTAAGAGCTGCTTTATCTATATTTATTTTAATATCTTCTATACTAGATGAATCCATATCTAAAAGAATTGCACCTTTTTCTACTTCATCACCTAGTCTATAATAAACTTTTTTTACCTTACCAGGAACTGTTGGAAATACTAAAACTTCTTTTTCACTTTCTACCGTACCATCAACATCATATTTTAATAACATATTAGTTTTTTCAACTTCTTTAATTTCTGCATTCGCTACACTTACAGTAGCGTTTGAAGTTGAACTTGTAAATTTAACCAAAGAAATACCTGCTATTATTACAAATATTGCAATTATTGCAAATCTTTTTTTATTCTTTAACATTAATTACACCTCTTTTTACCTTATTTTTAAATAATAGTAAATCAATTTTACTTTCTTCTAAATTCATTTTTGCTTTAATTAATTCTATTCTTTTTTCAATTATTTTAGTGAATTTTTCTGTCCCTATTTCATATTTTTTATTTATTATTACAAGTTCTTCTGTTAAATTTTTTAAATTTACTTCATTACTTGTATAATTATATCTTAATTTATTATACCTATTTTTATATTCAGCTAAAAGTCTATTAGTTGTATGTTCTATATTTTTTTCTTTTTCAAGTGCTTCTTTATACGTTTCTTCTAAATCACTATCATTAAAAATTTCAAAACTTTTATTTACATTTATACCTACATTAAAGGAATTTTTACTTATATCATATCCAAAATTAGGAGTAATATTTGGCAATGTATTCATAGCAAAATTTTTATTTTTTGATATCTTAATTTTTTCAATATTTAATCTTTCTAATAATATATCATTCGATAATACATAATTTAATATATCATTATCTGTAATATTTATTGTATCTATATTATTAAATAAAGGAGTATTCTCTATTTTTAAATTTTTTTCTAATAATTCAAATTTTACAACTTCTAAATTTTCTTTATCTAATATACTTTTAGCTTCTTGAAGCTTAATCTGAGTATTTGCAACATCAAAATCAAATTTAGAAATTTTACCTATTTTATAGTTTTTTTCTAACACTTCTAAGTCTTTTTTATATTTTAAATTTTCATTATCACTTAAATCAAATTCCATTTGTGCTAATATATATTTTTTATAAACACTTAATTGTTCATCTAATTCTTTTTCTTTTTCAATTTCTAATTTTTTCTTATCTATAAGAGTATTAATATCTGCTTCACTAAATTTATTATATAAAAACTCATTTATAGTTTTTGAAAAAACTATTTTATGATTTACAACATTTTTATTCAATAAATCAAAACCTAAAGTATAATTAATTCCACCAATACTTATACTATTATTCTGAATTACAGTATTTGGATTACTTGAATAATCTAAATTACTTGATATATTAATATTATTAAAATCTCCTATTTTATTTTTAATATTAGTTTTTTCTAATAATTTTATTTTATCATCATATTTTTTATCTAAATTTATATCTTTAAAATCTTTAATATTTATATTAGCAAGTAAAATTACTGGGAAAAGGGCCATATAAATTTTATTCATTTAATCTCCTTTCTTATTTCCTTTATTATCAAAATTAATTATAATACATAATTCTGTTATAGGATGCACTAACAAAAACAATATTATTTGAATAAATAAAATACCAAAATTTATACCATATCTTTTTAATAATATAGTCAATATTAGCGAAATTATACCTAATACTAAAATTGATATTGCATAAGTTTTTTGAGCAAATACCCAAGTTTTATGATTAATTTTAGATCTTTTAGTCCTATAACCAAAATGATTATTTACTTTAGATGGATACCTAAATATCCATAAGTAACCACAAAATATCATTAATAAGGGTGTAATGTATATCATATACCTCATCTCCTATTTATTTAATTGATTTCTTTCTCTTTTTCTCTCATTTTCAGTTAAAAGTTTTTTTCTTAATCTTATATTATTGGGTGTGATTTCAACTAATTCATCATCATTAATATACTCTAATGCCATCTCAAGAGTAAAGACTTTAGCCGGTGCAAGTTTTACATTATCATCACTTCCTGCAGCACGCATATTAGTTAATTTTTTTTCTTTACATGCATTAACTATTAAATCATTATCTCTATTATGTTCACCTACTATCATACCTTCATATACTTCAATACCAGGTTCAACAAAAAGTATACCACGAGGTTGTAAACTATTTAGTCCATAAGCATAAGTAGTTCCATTTTCCATTGATATTAAAACACCTTTTCTTAAGTTTGAAATATCTCCTTTATATTTTTCATAATCATAAAATGTATGATTTAAAATACCAGTACCTCTTGTATCTGTTAAAAATTCATTTCTAAATCCAATAAGTCCTCTTGCTGGAACTTTAAATTCAAGTCTTGTATAACCATCACTACCTTGTATAAGATTAGTCATTTCACCTTTTCTAACTCCTATTTTTTCTATAACTACTCCTACAAATTCATCTGCTACATCAATAGTTGCATATTCTATAGGTTCAGTTAATACACCATCAATTTCTTTAAATATTACTTTAGGTTTAGAAACTTGTATTTCATAACCTTCTCTTCTCATATTTTCTAATAGAATAGATAATTGTAATTCTCCTCTACCTTTAACAAGGAATACATCAGGAGAATCTGTAGTTTCTAATTTCATACTTACATTATGATTTACCTCGTGCGTTAATCTTTCAAGTATATTTCTAGAAGTTATGTATTTCCCATCTTTACCAGCAAATGGTGAGTCATTAACTATAAAGTTCATAGATAATGTAGGTTCATCTATATCTATTAAAGGAAGAGGTTTAATATTATCTTTATCTGATATAGTTTCACCTATATCCACTCCTTCAATCCCAGCAACAGTTACTATTTGTCCTGCAACAGCACTTTCTAATTCAACTCTTTTCAATCCTTCATATCCATATATTCTACTTATTTTAGATTTAACTTGACTGGCATCTCTTTTAACTAAAACTATTTCTTGATTTTTTTCTATTGATCCGTTATATATTCTTCCTGTAGCTAACTTTCCTACATATTCATCATACTCTATATTAGTTACAAGCATTTGTAATGATTCATTTATATCACCTTCAGGTTCAGGTACATTTTTTACAATTAAATCAAATAACGGTTTCATATTATCACTTTCATCTGTTAAATGTAATTTTGCTATACCATTTTTAGCTGAGGTATATACTACTGGGAAATCAAGTTGTACGTCATTTGCTCCAAGTTCTACAAATAAATCAAAAACAAGGTTAACTACATTTTCTGGATCTGAATTTGGTCTATCAATCTTATTTACTACAACTATTGGATTTAATCCATGCTCTAAAGCTTGTTTTAATACATATTTAGTTTGTGGCATCACACCTTCAAACGCATCTACTAATAAAAGTACAGAATCAACCATTTTTAATATTCTTTGTACCTCACCACCAAAATCAGCATGTCCTGGTGTATCAACAATGTTTATCTTATACCCTTCATAATTTATAGAAGCATTTTTAGAAAATATTGTTATTCCTCTTTCACGTTCTATATCATTGCTATCCATAACTCTTTCTTGTAATTTCTCATGACTTGAAAAAGTTCCTGATTGTCTTAGTAGTGCATCTACTAATGTTGTTTTACCATGATCTACATGGGCAATTATTGCTATATTTTTTATTTTCATTTAATCTAACCTTCCTTTAATTATATATTGTATTATATCATTTAAGAGTATATTTGTATAGTTAAAAACATTTATACTTTTTAAATTAATATATAACTTATTTTTTTAAACTTGAAGTAGATAAAAATCTAAATTTTTTCTTGTATTTTATATTATCATATCAACAATATTATATATCATATAATATTATTTGTCAAGCAACAATATAGAAATATTATAAATAAAGGTCGTCAATATATTTATGACTAATATATAATAACAAAAATTTACTAGTACATTTTTTTGTGATAATATAAAGGCTTATATAGATAAGGTTAACTCAGAATAAAACAAAAAAACTTTTAATTATTCTATAATAATCATATTTTTATATTAAAAAAA
>CAURNT010000007.1:0-41148 GCA_963526495.1 uncultured Streptobacillus sp.
TTTAAAGGATATCACACAACTGACATTTTGTCAATTGTGTTTTCTCATTTCTCTTAAATTTTATTAAATAAATATGATAATGTCTTAATGTAAATAAAAACGAAATATAGATGGAATAATACAAAATTTTAATAATTAAGTTTTTTTTATTTTTAGAGCATTCTCCTATTTATTGCCATTACCTTTTAAAGTTTCATAAATAATTGCCTTTATGCAATGCATTCTATTTTCAGCTTGATCAAATACAACTGAATAATCACTTTCAAATACCTCATCTGTTACTTCTAATTCTTTTAATCCAAATTCTTCATATATATTTTTAGAAATTTCTGTTTCCAAATTATGATAACTAGGTAAACAGTGCATAAATATAGCATCTTCTTTAGCTTTTTTCATAACCTCCATATTAACTTGATAAGCTTTAAGATTATCTATTCTTTCCTTCCATTTACTCTTATCTTCTCCCATAGAAACCCAAACGTCTGTATAAATTACATCAGCATTAATTAAAGCTTTAGATATATCTTCACTAACTTCAATTTTACTTCCTGTAATTTTTGAAATTTCTAATACTTTTTCATATATCTCTTCACTTGGAAAAAGATTTTTAGGCCCACAAGCAACATAATCCATTCCAAGATAAGCACAAATTATCATTAAAGAATTGGCAACATTATTTCTACAATCTCCCATAAACACAACTTTAACATCTTCAAATTTACCTTTTTTTTCAAATATAGTAAGTGCATCAGCTAGAGCTTGTGTAGGATGAAATTCATCTGTAAGTCCATTCCATACAGGTATTTTAGAATACTTAGCTAATTGTTCAACTATCTCTTGACCATATCCTCTATATTCTATTCCATCATACATTCTTCCAAGAACTCTTGCACTATCTTTTATACTTTCCTTACTCCCAATTTGAGAAGTTTTTGCATCTATAAAACTTGGATTTACTCCTAAATCATAGGATGCTACCTCAAAAGCACATCTTGTTCTTGTAGATGTTTTTTCAAATATTAAAGCTATATTTTTCCCTTCTAAATATCTATGTACTTTACCTTCTTTTTTCATTTTTTTAAAATTATAGGAACTTTTTAATAGATATTCTATTTCTTCTTTGTTATAATCAAAAAGTTTTAAAAAACTTCTACCTCTTAAATCCATATCTCTCCTTTCATATATATTATACTAAAAAATAGAGAAAATGTAAGAACATGTACCTCCAAACTGTTTTCATTTTTTCTGTTCAGTTTATTGGTACATGTTCTCTTATTCTCCACTTCTATAATTTATAAATCATTTTATTTTCTATTATACCCATTGCATGATTTTCAATTAACTTTATTTTTCCTTGTAATTATTTAAAACTCTTTCAACTTGTTCTTCTAATAATTCTCTATCAGGAATATATAAAGTGTATTTAGAAGCAAATATCTTATTAGACAAACTGCCAAGTACATATTCTGCCTGTATACTATCCTTATCAGTACAAAGTATAATTCCAATCGGTTCATTATCTATATCGTCATTAACTTCCGTCTTATAGTAGTTAAGATACATATTGATTTGGCCGATTGCTTCCGGCATTAGCTTTCCTGTTTTTAACTCAATCAAAACATAGCACTTAAGTATCTTGTTATAAAATACCATATCAACATAATAATGGATATTTCCAAGTGTTACCCTTTGCTGAGAACCAACATACATAAAGCCCTTTCCAAGTTCAAGCAAAAATTTTTCAATATGAGTTATTAAGGCTTTTTCTAAATCACTTTCCATAACCACTTTTTCTTCCGGTAGTCCTAAAAATTCAAATACATAAGGATCTTTCACAACATCACTTGCCTTATTTATTTCATTTCCCTTTAAGGCTAACTCTAATACCTTTTTTTTATTTTCATCTCCTGATGAAAGCAAAAGTCTTTCAAAAAGTGATGTTTTTATCTGCCTTTTTAGCTCTCTTACAGACCAATTTGCACTTATCGCTTCTTTTTCATAAAAACTTCTTTTCTTCTCATCGCTTATAGAAAGCAGTTCGCAATAATGCGACCAACTTAATTTTCCAGACACCGTCTGGAAAATTGGAAAACATAAATAGAAATTTCTCATATTAAACAAGTTAGATTTTGAAAATCCCTTGCCATATTCTTTTGTTAGTTTCTTTGATAAATCTGTTATTAACTGTTTCCCATACTCAGCTCTATCAGAATTTCCTTGCTCTTCTTCTACGATAATTCGCCCAATCTCCCAGTAAGTTTCAATAAGGATATTATTAACTTCTCTTGCAACTCTATTTCTTGCATTATCCATCAATTCTTTAATACTGCTATATACATCTTTATGAATTTTATCTATTTCATTATTCATATAGACACCCCCTCTTTATCTATTACAATTTTAATTTAGGATTATTTAGTTATTTTAAACATTGTTTCACTTGTTAATTTACCATCTTTAATAACTGGTATATCAACAGGTAATTTCCCTTTACCTTCTCCACCTTCAAATATAATCTCAAGAACTGCTGGTATATTAGGTCCAAACGCCTTGATTCCTGCATCTACTTCTGTTGGATCCATTCCTTTAAATCCATAAGCTATTAAAACTTTATCATAATCTAAATGAGCTGCAACATCATAAGGTTTATTTAAACTTACATAGATTTTATTTACATTATCTAATTTAGCTATTTCATCTGCAAGTTTTGTTCTATAATTATCCTTAGATAAAGTAGTTGCATTTATCATTGATCCATATACAATTACTGTATCGTATTTAGCATTTAATATATATTCTTTTAATGTATCTAAATTAGTCGTTGCATCATACTTAAATAATCCATATTCTACACTTTTAATTTTATCTTCTCTAACCAATCTAGTTATAGCAAAATCTGTAACCTTATTTTGATTTTCATCAAGAGTTAATATTAAAACTTTTTTAGGTATTTCTTTATTTACATTTTTAATAGTAGTTATAGCTTCTTTTGAAACTAATCTTTCAAGTGCTCTATTTTCTTTAGAACCTATTACTTTAATTGCTTCTGATATTTTAGAATCTATATTTCTTGTATCTTTTAAAACATTTCTTTTAACTTTTAAATCATTTATTCTTTTAATAGATTCATCTATTCTTTTTTCAGATATTTCCCCTTTTTCTACCATTTCAACTAATTTATCTATGGCTTTATCTAATTCTTCAACATTTTTTAAAGAATGTAGACTAATAGGCATAAGAAGTATATCTACTCCTGCATTTATAGATAATTTCATAGCTTCAACTGGTCCAAGATTATCTGATATTGCTTTCATTCCTAAAGCATCTGTTATTACTACACCATTAAATTTCATCTTATTTCTTAAAATACCTGTTATTACATCATCAGATATAGTTGAAGGATATGTAATTTTATCACCTGTTTTTGAAATAAAATAATCTTTTTCAATTTGAGGTAATTGAACATGAGCAGTCATTATCATATCTATACCAGAATCTATTGCCTTTTTAAATGGTACAAACTCTGTTTTTGAAAGTTCATCATAACTCTTATCAACTACTGCAAGACCTAAATGTGTATCAGTTGCTGTATCTCCATGCCCTGGAAAATGTTTACCTACTGCTATAATTTTTTCTTCTTGCATTCCTTTTATCATAGGTATTCCCATTTCTGACACAATATTAGGATCAGAAGAAAAAGAACGTAATCCTATAACTGGATTTTTAGGATTATTATTAGTATCTATTACTGGTGCAAGGTTAACATTTATACCTAAAGAATGTAATTCACTTCCTATTGCCTTACCAACCATATATGAATATTTAGAATTTCTTGTAGCACCTATAGCCATATTCCCTGGAAAATTAGTACCAGTCCCTAGTCTTGTAACTATCCCTCCTTCTTGATCTATAGATATTAACATTGGTTTTTTAGAAGCTTTTTGTAATTCATCAACAAGTTTAACTGTTTGTTTTGTTTCTTTAACATTTTGTGCAAATAATATTACTCCATTAAAATTGTGTGATTTAATAACTTCTTTAACTTCATCATTCATAGTGTCAAAATCTTTTTTTTCTGTTTCTCCACTCATTTGCCAATATCTAAAATCTGGCATAATCAAATACTCAATTTTTTCTCTTAATTCTTTTTGACCTGCCAAAGATAAAACAGGAAGAACTAACATTAATAAAACTTTAAAAATTTTCTTCATAATATATTACCTCCTCTATATTTAATATATTTTACCTTGATTTTTTATAAAATCATAATATTTTGAAATATATTTTTAAAATTAAAAAAACATGTACTAAATCAAGTACATGCTCATAAATACTATTTACTTTTATTTGCTATAGCTTCTGCTATTATTTCTTTCATTTTAACAGCTGTTGCCTTATTTTTCAAAGCATAGCCTGTAGCTATTACATCTATTACATATAGTTGTGAAATTTTAGAAATTAAAGCTCCACCATCTAATAAATTTTCTTTTCCTGATGTTAATAAAACAAGATCAGACATTTTAGCTATTGGTGACATAATATAGTTTGTTATAGTAATAATTTTAGCTCCATTTTTTTTTGCTATAGTTAACGGATAAATTAAATCTATAGTTTCACCAGATAAACTTATGACGATTATAACATCTTTTTTAGTAACAGTTGAAGAATACATTACTTGAAAATGCCCATCATTTACACTATGACCAATTTTGCCAAAACGCATAAATCTATTTTGCATTTCAAGTGCTGCAACTCCTGAAGCACCTAAACCAAAAATATACATTTTATCTGCTTTGTCTATATATTCTATAACTTTTTCAACATCTTCTTTTTTTAATAAAGCTCTTGTATTTTTAATTGTTTCTAATATATTAGTTTCTATATTTTCTATATAGTCTTCTCCCATATCTTTTTCATTACTAGATATTTCACGAGCTACCTCTAATTTAAACTCAATAAATCCTTTAAATCCTATTTTTTTTACAAATCTAAAAATAGTTGCCTCAGACACTTTTATTTTTTTAGTAATTTCATGTAAAGGCATAAATGAAACTCCATCTTTTTCTTTAAGAATAAAATCTGCAACTTTTTTTTCTTGTTTACTAAAAGATGGGTAAAATGATTCAATTATAGATAAATACTTCATAAAGTAACCTCCTACTTATAATAGTATACCTCCATTTTTTCATTTTTTCAATATATTTTGAAATGAAATTTCAAAATAATAAAAAATATCAGTATAAACTGATATTTCATTATTATCTACCTTTAATTTCTACCTCATATTCTCCAGTGAAATTATTTAAATTAATATTTAATACATATTTTTCATTAAAATTTAAATTAATGTATTTCTCAAATTCATGAGGACTATTTAATGTTATCAATACTTTTCCTTTTGAATCTACTAAAGCAAATACAACCTCTCCATTGTATCTTTCAGTTTCTATATCTAACTTAATTGTATTTAAATTAGATATATTAATACTTTTATTCTCTGTTCTATTTTGAACATAATCTTGCAATTTGTAATTTGCTTTAACAGTTCTTGAATAACTAGTAATGTTTTGCCCGTCTGATATGTTTGAAAAAGATAACATTGAACCTGTTAATAATAATCCTAATAATATTTTTTTCATTTTCCCTCCAAAAGTTTCTTGTGTTAAATCATAGTATCAAAAAAAATAAAATTAGTCAATATATCTAAGATTATTTAAAGATTAACCCATTTAAAAAGTTTTAGGATTGACTTTCTGCACCCAAAAGTATATAATTTTAGGTGCAAGGAGGTAATTTATATGATTTCTATAACAAATCAAATAGAAAAGATTATGTCAGAAAATCAAGGAAAAGTTTTTTCTATTAATGATTTCTACAATCTTGGAACAAAAAATACAATTAAATCTATCTTATATAGATTAAATAAAGAAAATCAAATTACAAGGCTCATTGAAGGATTATATATAAAACCAAAATATAGCAACATTTTAAAAGAGTATTCCTATCCAGATGCAAGTGAAATTGCTGAAAAACTTGCAAATAAATTTTCTTGGACAATATCTCCTGCAGGAGATACAGCTCTAAACTATATAGGATTATCCACTCAAATCCCTAATGAATATATTTATATTTCAGATGGACCATATAGAGAATATTTATATAGAGATAAAAAAATCATATTTAAACACACAACAAATAGAAATATAACATCTTATTCCAAAGAATTGTCTATTCTAATACAAGCAATTAAGGCATTAGGCAAAGACAACATCGGTAAAGAGGATATAAAAAAACTTGCTATATTTGCAAAAAAAATTAAAGAAAATTTTAAGGAAGATACTTTAAAACTCCCTTTTTGGATACAAGAAGTTTTACGAAAAATACAGGAGATTAACTATGAGTAAATTATTAGAAATATCAAACGAAGAATTAGAGCTTGTTATACAAAACACTGCAGATAAATTAAATATGTCAAAAGCTATTGTAGAAAAAGATTTGTGGGTATGTATGATTTTAAAATATCTATTTAGTAAGTTTAAATACAGAGATTCTATCGTTTTTAAAGGTGGAACAAGTCTATCTAAAGTTTATAAATTGATTGAAAGATTTTCAGAAGATATAGACCTTGCATTAGACTGGAAAGTTTTAGGATACGGAAAAACAGAACCTTATGAAGATAGAAGTAATACCAAACAACTAAAATTCAATGATAAAATAAATGAGGATACAAAAGTATTTCTACGTAACGAATTTCTACCTGTTCTACAAAATGATTTTAAAGAAATACTAGAACATAAAACATATAGTTTCTATATTGATAAGTTTGACGAACAGACAATATGTTTTGACTACCCTAAACATCATAAAGATAGTTCTATTCTACAAGTGATAAGATTGGAAATTGGAAGCTTAGCAGAAACAATTCCTGCAAGCAACCAACAAATAAAAACTTATATTGAAGAAATGTATCCGGAAGTATTTGATGAAAATATAGAAGTTGTGGCAGTAGACAGTTTACGAACCTTTTTTGAAAAGATTACTATACTTCATAGAGAAGCTAATCGAGTGAATGGAAATTATCCTAAAAGATATTCAAGACATTTTTATGATATTTATAAAATGATACTAACAGATATTAGAGAAAAGAGTTTTGAAAATATCGAACTATTAAAAAGTGTTATTAACTTTAAGAAAAAATTCTACGCTAGCAATTGGGCAAAATATGATGACATCATGAATGCTAATTTAAAATTAATACCATTAAAGGAAGGACTAGAAATTTTTTCAAAAGACTATGACAGCATGAAAAATATCTTATTTGGAGAAAAAATACCATTTGATAAAATTATTAATACTCTTAAGGAATATGAGAAAGAATTAAATTTTATTATCAAAAATAAATATAATTTTGGAAATAGACTATAAATAATATTTATCATCTTTTTCAGATAAAAATAAAATGTATAAATAATTTTATTCATTTTAAACTTTACACTTCAATAATTTCTATCTAGATTGATTTTAAAAATGGTATATGTTATACTAAGTCAAACAAAACAAACTACTTATACGTAGTTTTTTTTAATAGTTTTTAGGAGGTTAATATTATGTTTAAATTAATAAAAAAATCATTAAGAGAATACTATAAACAAAGTATACTTACACCGATTTTTATTATTTTAGAAGTTCTTCTAGAAGTTTTGATACCGTTGCAAATGGCACGAATAATAGATATTGGAATAAAAAATAGTAATATGAACTACATTTTAAAAGAAGGTATAATACTTGTAGTAATTGCAATGTGTTCTCTTTTATTTGGGATTTTAGCTGGTAATTATGCATCTATTGCTTCTGCTGGATTCTCAAAAAATATTAGAAAGGATATTTTTTACAAAATACAAGAATTTTCATTTAAAAATATAGATAAATTTTCTACATCTAGTCTTGTAACAAGAATGACTACAGATATATCAAATATACAAATTGCATTTCAAATGACTATAAGACTATTTATTAGAACTATATTTATGATAACACTATCTCTTATTATGACTATAATAATAAATCCTAAAATTGCTCTTGTATTCCTTTTAGCTATACCTATACTTGGTTCTTTCCTATTTTTAGCAATTAAGTTTGTATTCCCATTATTTGAAAGTGCGTATAACGAATATGATAATATGAATAAGAAAATTCAAGAAAATATAAGAGCTGCACGTGTTGTAAAAGCTTATGTTAGAGAAGAATTTGAAATTTCAAAATTCAATTCTACTTCTAACCTTGTGTATAGTATATTTTTAAAAGCAGAAAAGTTATTATCTTTTATAAATTTAATTATGCCCCTTACATTATATGGTGTAATACTTTCTATACTATATATTGGAGGTAAAAGTATAGTTGTTGGAAATATGGCTACTGGTGAACTTACTACTTTAATAATATATGGCACACAAATATTAATGTCATTAATGATGATATCATTTGTTTTTGTAATGAATTTAATAGCTGAAGCTTCAATACAAAGAATTATAGAAGTTTTAGATGAAAAAGTAGATATAACTACACCTAAAAATTCTATTAAAAATGTTAAAAATGGAGATATATTATTTAATAATGTAAACTTTAGCTATGCAGGAAAAAATGGTAATCTTTCCTTAAAAAATATATCATTAGATATCAAATCAGGACAAACAGTTGGTATTATAGGTGGAACTGGTAGTTCAAAAACTACGCTTATACAACTAATACCTAGACTTTATGATGTAACCGATGGTTCAGTATCTATTGGTGGTATAGATGTAAAAAACTATGATCTTGAAACTTTAAGAGATGCAGTTTCTGTAGTTTTACAAAAAAATATTCTATTTACTGGTACTATCGCTGATAATATACGGTGGGGAAATCCTAATGCCACACTAGATGAGATAATTAAAGTTGCAAAACTTGCTCATGCTGATAAATTTATACAAGAATTTCCAGATAAATATGATACAAAAATACTACAAGGTGGTAATAATGTATCAGGAGGACAAAAACAAAGAATTTGTATAGCTCGTGCATTACTTAAAAAACCAAAAATATTAATACTTGATGATTCTACAAGTGCAGTTGATACTAAAACTGATTATTTAATTAGAAAAGCATTTAAAGAAGAAATACCTAATACTACAAAAATAATTATAGCTCAAAGAATATCTTCAATAGAAGATGCTGATATAATAATAGTTATGGAAGATGGAGCTATAAATGGTATAGGTACAAGTAAA
This sequence comes from uncultured Streptobacillus sp., assembly GCA_963526495.1. Taxonomy (GTDB): domain Bacteria; phylum Fusobacteriota; class Fusobacteriia; order Fusobacteriales; family Leptotrichiaceae; genus CAURNT01. Next base: position 9,267 of record CAURNT010000007.1, read on the forward strand.
GAATTACTAGAAACTAATGAAATTTATAAAGAAATATACAATTCTCAAATGAAAGGAGGTAAATAATAATGAAAAAAGCTAAAAATCCACTAAAAACATTTTTAAGATTATTAAACTATATTTTTAAGAAAAATAAGATTGTACTTGTAGTTATAATATTATGTATTATTATAAATACATTAGGATATATAGCAATATCACTATCACTTAAAACTTTAGTTGATAGATATATTACTCCTCTAATTAACGAAAGCAATCCTAATTTTATGCCATTCATACAAGCTTTATTAGTCCTTGCTTCTATTTTTATAACTGCAAGTATAGCTTCTTTTATTTATAACTACTTAATGGTTACAATTGCTGAAAATACCATAAAAGATATAAGAAATGAAATGTTTAAACATATGCAAACTCTTTCAATTAGATATTTTGATCAAAATACTAATGGTTCTATAATGAGTATATACACTAATGATACAGATACATTAAGACAAACTATAAATCAATCATTAGCACAATTATTTACTTCCAGTTTAACTATTATTTCATCTTTTATATCAATGATATATTTAAGTCCTACTCTTTCTATATTTTCTTTTCTTGTTCTAATTATACTAATATTTATTATAAAAAATATTGGTAAACAAAGTGCTAAATACTTTGGATCTCAACAAAAAGGACTAGCCGATATTACTGGATATATAGAAGAAAGAATGAACGGACAAAGAGTTATAAAAATATTTAATCATGAAGAAATATCAAAAGAAGAATTTAATATATTAAATGAAAAATTATTTTCTGATAGCTCAAAAGCAAATAAATATTCTAGTTTAATGGGCCCAATAGTTGGAAATATTGGAAATTTACAATTTGTTTTAACAGCAATAATAGGAAGTTTACTTTTAATAAATAAAAGTGCTGGTATAACACTTGGAATTTTAATATCATATTTACAGTTCACTAAAAGTTTCACACAACCCATACTTGAAATTTCACAACAGTTTAATATGATAATTATGGGTATAGCTGGAGCAGAAAGAATATTTACTTTATTAGATACAAAATCTGAATTAGATGATGGTTCTGTTAGTCTTGTTAATATAGACTTTGATAACAATGGAAATATATTTGAAACAGATAAACATACAAATCATTGGGCATGGAAAAAAGATAATGAATACATAGAACTTAAAGGGGATGTTAGATTTAATGATATGACTTTTGGATATGTAAAAGATAAAATTATACTTGAAAATCTTAATCTTTATGCAAAACCTGGTCAAAAACTTGCTTTTGTAGGTTCAACAGGAGCCGGTAAGACAACTATAACTAACTTAATAAATAGATTTTATGATGTTAATTCTGGAGAAATAACCTATGATGGTATAAACATAAATGATATTAAAAAATCTGATTTACGTAAATCTTTAGGTATAGTATTACAAGATACTCATTTATTTACAGGTACTATAATGGAAAATATACGATATGGTAGACTTAATGCTAGTGATGAAGATGTATATAATGCTGCAAAACTTGCTCATGCTGATCACTTTATAAATATGTTACCTAATAAATTTAATACTATTATAGATGGTAGTGGCGAAGGATTGTCACAAGGTCAAAAACAATTACTTGCAATTGCCCGTGCCGCTATTGCTAATCCTCCAGTCCTTATACTTGATGAAGCTACTTCTAGCATAGATACAAGAACGGAAAAATTAGTTCAAACTGGTATGGATAATCTTATGAAAGGTAGAACTGTATTTGTTATTGCACATAGATTGTCTACAATAAGAAATAGTGATGCAATAATAGTTCTTGAAAACGGTAAAATTATAGAACGTGGTAATCACGATGATTTAATTATGCAAAAAGAAACTTATTATCAACTATATACAGGTGATTTAGAACTAGATTAAATTATAGAAAATTAAAAAGGAATTACATCTTATTAAAACAAGATATAATTCCTTTAATTTTTAATCAATCATTTATTTTACTTCTACTTCATATAAAACATTTTTAGATTGTGCTTGACCTAATCCGTCAACTTCTGCAACACCTATACTTTTAATTTTAGATTTAAATGGTGTTAACACATAATTATTCATAAACATATCAATTTTAGCTGAATCCTTAGGTGTTAATAATGTTATATGTGGATCGTAATTCATAAATACATTAGGTGAACCAAATTCTTTAAATGATGCAGCTTTAGCAGGTATATTTTTAGCCCATCCTGGAACTTCAGCATCCATAGCTCTATGTTTATTAAGTCTTATAGTAGCTAAATCTGTTAATTGTTGTAATTCTAATGTATTTTTAGCATCTAACATTAACCAATTTCCACCTGTTTTACGTATTCTATAAAATTCAATTTCTAAAGGTTTTGCTACTTGAGCTAAACTGTCTACAACCTCTTTTACTTTAGGTAATTCTTCTGCCTTATATTCTGTTAAATATAAAGTATTATGAACAACATAACCTTCTGAATAAAGTGAATCAATTCCAACTTTCTTTAACTCTTGAGTAATTTCTTTTACAGTTTTTTCAGCATTAGAATCTAATCTTACAAATACGTTATAATTTACATTAGCTGCAAATATCACTGAACTAATAGTTGCAAGCCCTAATAAAAACATTTTTTTCATGATATGTCTCCTTCTCTCTATTGTTATTAATATTATACCTCATTATCTAAAAAATACAAATAAATATATTTTAATTTTATAATATATATGTTAAAATTAGTTATCAAATATAGTGAGGAAAATAATGAATATAAGACTTATAATTTTTAAAAATAATCAATTATTTAAAGAAATAGAATTAACAAGTAAAAATAATAAATATACATATATGTGGTCAAGAGTTGAAAGTGCTAATTATTCGTTTAAAATAATTAAAAATGGAAAAGAATTTGGAATAACATATAACCATACTTCTCCATTTGCAAGTGAATTTCACGCAATATCTGAAGAAAACTCTGAATCTAAAAGTATATCTGGATTTCAAAATGGTATAGATATATTAATTGAATATTTTGATGATAATCATAATTTTATACTATATAAAAAGAAATTTACAAGATTTATACTTAACTATAAAAAATATATTGATACAAAACCAGAAAAAATAGAAATTTCTGGAGATTTTAATTCATGGATTCCTTCAACAGATAATATTAGGTATATAGGTGATACCAATTATGAAATAACAGTCAATGCAGAAAATGGATATTATGAATATAAATATTTAATAAATGGAGATTGGTTCCCTAAAGAAAAAAACAAAATACTTCTAATAGGTGAAAATGGTTCTCTTTTCCCTAAAGGAAAACTTGGAACTGGAACTTTTTCTTATGATTCAATTTTAGGAGAAAGTACAAATCTTGCCGCTAAGGCTATTGTTCACTATCCTAAAAAATTAATTTATTTTAATAAAATAACTGAACGTGAATTTGAATTTAGAATTAGATGTCAAAAAGAAGATATTTCAAGAGTATACATTTCTATAATTTCAAATAAGGAAACCAATAAAATATATGAATTAGAGAGATTTGTTGATAATACTAATTCATTTGACTATTTTAAAAGAAAAATTACATTTGAAAATAATATAGAATTACTTGAATACCACTTTATACTTGAAGATGGTGGTGTTAAGAAATTCTTTGCTAAAAATGGTTTAGTAGATTCTAACCCTGAAAACTACGTATACGATATTAATGATAAAAAAAATAATGAAATCTTTTATATACCATATTGGAGTAGAGAAGCTATATGGTATAACATATTTCCAGATAGATTCTATAACGGAGATACATATAACGACCCTATATTCAATGAATTAGGTCCTCAAGCTTTTAGAAAAAATAAAAATTATGAATCTAAATTTGTTAAAGAATATAAATGGGGTAAAGATGAAAATCTTCCTGTATTTGATAAAAATAGATGGTGCTCTGATTTTTCAGAAAGATGTGATTGGGAAATTTCTAAAGAAATGGGTATAAACTATTCTTTAAAATACGCGAGAATGTATGGTGGTGATATTTTAGGTATAAAGAAAAAAATACCATATCTAAAAGAATTGGGTATTACTGCTATATGGTTAAATCCTGTGTTTTATTCTTATCAAAATCATAAATATGGTGCTAATGATTTCAGACATATTTCACCTGATTTTGGAACTATAAGAACAAGTGGTAAATTGCATAATGTATATATAAATTCAAAAAATCCATACGGTAATAAATCTTATCTTGATATATTAGGTAAAAATGCTCCTAATCATAGTGAACTTGAACTTTTAGAAGTTAATTTAATTGGTGAAAACAAAGGTAAAAATGGTTATTTTGAAACAGATGAACCTTCAACTTGGGTATGGACTGAATCTGATTTAATAATGGTTGACTTAATAAAAGAATTACATAAAAATGGTATCAGAGTTATATTTGATGGTGTATTCAATCATAGTAGTAATTTCAATTTTGCATTTAATAATGTTATGATAGATGGGAAAAAATCTAAATATCTTGATTGGTATAAATTTAATGATTTTTCTAACTTTACTCCTATACCTGAAAATTGTAGTGAAGAGGAAGCATTTAATATACTTAATAAAAATAAAGAAAATGTTAAATACAATGGATGGGCTGGATTTAATACATTGCCTGAATTTAACACATATAATTCTGAATGGAAAGAGTATATATTTAATATAACAAGAAAATGGATGTTAGGCCCTGACGGTAAAGAAAATGATAATTGGATGGAAGATGATGGTATAGATGGTTGGAGATTAGATGTTCCTAATTGCCTTGAAAATCAACTTTTTTGGAAAGAATGGAGACATGTTGTTAAAGAATGTAAATCTGATTCATACATAACAGCAGAACTTTGGAATAATGCAGGAGAAGATATTAATGGTGGAGATAAATTTGATGCTGTTATGAACTATAAATGGCTTGAAACAGTTATAGGATATTTCATAAATCAAGGTAAAGAATTTGATGAAAAATATAAAATTAATGCTGAACAATTTTTACTTGAACTTAGAGAAATGAGAACTTGGTATCCTTTACAAGCAGTACAAGCTTTACAAAATTTAAATGGATCTCATGATACCGATAGACTATATTCAAGAATAATAAATGATAAATTAGGACGAAATTTAGAAGAAGGTAAGCAATATGAAAAAGGATATAACAATATACATCCAAGTCTTGCTTCTAATTATCATCCAAATACAACTATAGATTGGAAAAATAATAAAATTAAACCTAAAGATATATTAAAACTTATTTCTATATTCCAAATGACATATATAGGAGCTCCTATGCTTTACTATGGAGATGAAATTGGAATGTGGGGGGCAACTGACCCTTATTGTAGAAAACCTATGCTATGGGATGAATTTTGGTATGATGATGAGAAAAATAATTCATACATAAATAGTGGTGAAATTTATCCTCAAAAACCAGATACTGATCTTTTAGAATGGTATAAAAAAGTTATAAAAATAAGAAAAGAACATAAAGTATTAGTATATGGTAGAATAAAAAATATATACTGCAATAACGAAAAAGATATCATAGTTTATGATAGATTTGATAAAGAAGAAAGCATAATAACTATTATAAATAATAGCTTTGAAAATCATAATAATATTGAATTTAATATTTACCATAAAGATAAAATACTTATAGATCTTTTATCTGGAAAAAAAGTTAAAAGTGATATAAATGGTAAAATTAATATTGATATTGCAGCAAAAAAAGGATATATTCTATTCCTAAAAAAAGAAGAAGAATATAAATAATTAAACTTAGTTTAATAACTACAAGCTATTAAACTAAATTTAAGAAGGAGACAAATGGTAGCAATAATTAAAGCTAAACGTAGTGCCATTGGTAAATATAACGGCATGTATAAAGATACTAAAATTGTAGAATTAGGAAGCGAACTTGTAAAAAGTTTAATAAAAGATATAAAAATAGATGAGGTTATTATAGGTAATGTACTATCTAGTGGTCACGGTCAAAATATAGCAAGACAAATAGCTATTAATTCAGGAATAGATGTAGATATACCTGCATACACTGTTAATATGGTATGTGGCTCAAGTCTTAAAGCTATATGGAATGCAAGTCAAAGTATAATATCAGGAGATAATAAAATTGTACTTGCAGGTGGAATTGAAAAAATGACAGATTCTCAAAATATGATAATAGATGGTCTTACAGATGCTTTTTCTAATAACCACATGGGTATAACTGCAGAAAATATATGTGAAAAATATAATATCACAAGAAAAGAATTAGATGATTTTGCATATCTTTCACAACAAAGAGCTAAAAATGCTATAATAAATAATATATTTTCTGATGAAATATATGATGACAAAATAGATGAATATCCAAGACTAAATTTAGAAAGAGAAAAACTCGATGAATTAAAACCTGTATTTAAAGAAAACGGTAAAATTACAGCTGGTAATTCTTCTGGAATAAATGATGGTGCATCATTCCTTATACTTTCTGATATTAATTATGCTAAAGAAATGAACTATGATGTATTAGCATATATTAAAGGATTTAGCAGTAGTGGATGTGACCCACAATATATGGGAATTGCTCCTATATATTCAACTAAAAAACTATTAAAAAAATTTAATTTAAGTGTTGATGATATAGATCTTTTTGAAATAAATGAAGCTTTCTCAGCAGTAGTTTTAGCTTTTTCTAAAGAACTTAATGTTCCTTTAGAAAAGATAAATATTAATGGAGGTGGAATTTCTTTAGGTCATCCTATTGGAACAAGTGGTGCTAGAATCCTTACCACTTTAATATATAACCTAAAAAGAAATAAATTAAAAAGAGGTATAGCAACATTATGTATAGGAGGTGGACAAGGTATTTCAGTATTAATTGAAGTACTTTAAATATATGAATATAGGAATAGATAAAATTTCTATGGAAGTTTCAAATAAATATATATCTATTGAAGATTTAGCTATTAAAAGAGGGGTTGATGTAGATAAATTTACTAAAGGCATAGGTCAAACTGAAATGAGTTTTACATCTAATAAACAAGATGCTATTACTCTTGGATACCTTGCAGCTAAAGATATAGTAGATGATTATGATAAAGAACACATAGATCTTGTTATACTTGCAACTGAAAGTTCTGTAGATGAATCAAAAGCTGGAAGTATATATATTAAAGAATTTTTAGGAATTAATGATTATTGTAAATGTATAGAAATTAAGCAAGCATGTTTTAGTGCAACTGCTGCTCTTGATTTTGCAAAAGCTCATTTAACATTAAACGAAAATTCAAGAGTTTTAGTAATTGCATCAGATATAGCTAAATATGGTCCAAATTCATCAGGAGAAGTTACACAAGGAAGTGGGGCTATAGCTATGATTGTGGCACGTATGCCTAAAATTTTAGAATTTAATAATGATGAAGTTGCATATACTAAAGATGTAATGGATTTTTGGAGACCTACTGGTGATATATATCCTAGTGTTGATGGTAAATTTTCTCTTGAATGTTATATGGAATTATTAAATAAATCATGGCAAGGGTATAGACAAAAAAACTCTAAAACTCAACTTAATGCTATATGTTTTCACGTACCTTATACTAAATTAGCTCTTAAAGGGATTACTAATCTTACAACTAATGAAGATATAATGGAAGAATTCTATAATTCAATAATATTTAATAAAAGAGTTGGTAATATTTATACAGGATCACTATATCTTTCTCTTTTATCATTACTTGTAAATACAGATAGATTAAAAGCTGGTGATAATATAGGAATGTATAGCTATGGTTCAGGTGCTGTTTCTCAATTCTTTAGTTTTAAATTGGTTGAAGGTTATAAAAAATATATAAATAAAGAATTATTAGAAAATAAACTAAACAATAGAAGTAAATTTTCAATAGATGATTACGAACAGATATTCTTTGAAAATAAAGAAATCAATGAAGATTTAACTTTTTATCTAGATAGAATTGAAGATAATAAAAGAATATATATATTGAAAGATGCTGATGAAAATGTGGAAAGATAGCTATAAAAAAACAAGAAAAGAAAGAATTGATTTATTAAAAAAAAGTAATTTAATAGATGATTATGATTATGACTATTTATTAAATTCTCAAGTATTAAATGATGAAATAGCTGATAAATTTATAGAAAATCAAATATCTGTATACGGTATACCTTTTGGTATAGCAACAAACTTTTTAATTGATAATAAGGAATATGTTATTCCTATGGTAATAGAAGAGCCATCAGTAATTGCTGCAGCTTGTAATGGAGCTAAAATCACTAAAGAATTTGGAGGAATACATACTGAAATTAATGAAAGATTAATGACAGGTCAAATTTCTTACTATAATATAGATAATTTTCAAAATGCTAAAAATATTATACTTAATAAAAAAATAGAATTATTAGATATAGCAAATAATTCACAAAAAGAAATTGTTAATCTTGGTGGAGGTGCAAAAGATTTAGAAGTTGAAATTAAAGATGAATTTTTAATTGTTTATCTTCACGTAGATACTCTTGATGCAATGGGCGCAAATACAATAAATACAATGCTTGAGGTTATATCTCCAATAATACATGAACTAATTGGTGGAAATAAACTTATGAGTATAATATCTAATTTATCAACAAGAGCTTTAGTAAAAGCTACTTGTTCTATTAAAATTGATGAAGAAGTAGGAAAAAAAATAGAACTTGCTTCAAAATTTGCAAACACTGATGAATATAGAGCAACAACGAATAATAAAGGAATATTTAACGGTATAGATGCATTTGCACTTGCAATTGGAAATGATTGGAGAGCAATAGAAGCCGGAGGTCATGCTTATGCAGTTAAAGATGGTAAGTATAAAAGTTTAACCAAATGGACTTATAAAAATAATAAGCTATATGGAGAACTTACTATACCTATGCCCATAGCCAGCTTTGGTGGAAGTATAGGAATTAATCCTCTTTCAAAAATATCTTTAAAAATATTAGGTAATCCCAATGCAAAAGAACTTGCAAGAATAGCAGCAGCAATAGGTCTTATTCAAAATTTCTCAGCACTACGTGCATTAGTTACTGTTGGAATACAAAAAGGTCACATGAAATTACAAATTAAATCCCTAGCACTTTATTTAGGTGCAACTAATGAAGAAATAGAAAAGATTATAGAAATATTAAAAAATGAAAAACATATCGGTATGGAAGAAGTTAAAAATACTTTAGAAAATATAAGAAAATAAAAATATAAAAATACACTTTTAATCTTAAATACATATTATTAAAGATTAGAAGTGTATTTATATTTATAAAAAAAAATAGGTACATGACCTAAAATAAATGGCGGAAGTGACGAGACTCGAACTCGCGACATCTTGCGTGACAGGCAAGCACTCTAACCAACTGAGCTACACCTCCATAAATGGTGGTCACAACTGGGCTCGAACCAGTGACCCCCTGCTTGTAAGGCAGGTGCTCTCCCAACTGAGCTATGCGACCAGAAAAAAATGCGTCAAAACGCAAATGGTTGGGCTGGCTGGATTCGAACCAACGCATCGTGGAGTCAAAGTCCACTGCCTTACCGCTTGGCTACAGCCCATCAAGACAATATCTATAATATCATATTTTTTTTATTTTGTCAATTTTTTTTTTGAAATTCTAAGATTTATAAATCAAAGTTTTAAAAAGACCCTTTCGGGTCTTTAGCTATACACAATATACTTTAGCAAACTATTTTTTCTTTGAAGCTTCAAATTTAGCCCAAATTCCTTCTTTAACTAAAATTGATTTAACAGTTTCTGTTGGTTGTGCCCCATTTGATAAATATCTTAATACTTCATCTTCTTTTATTTTTACTTGATTTTCAGCTACTAAAGGATTATAAGTTCCAAGATAAGCTACTGCTTTACCGTCTCTTTTTCCTAAAGCTTCCATTGCTGCTATTCTATAAAAAGGTACTTTTTTTCTACCTAATCTAGTTAATCTTAATTTTAACATTATTATTCCTCCATATTTATTCTATAAGATTATTTTACACTATTTGAATTTCTTTGTCAAGTATTTTTTATTGACAATTTAAATAAGAGTTTAAAAATAAAAGCTCTGCTATATACAGAGCTTAATATTTATCTATTTCTTTCTAATTCTGATATTAATTTAATAACACCTTCTTTAGAATTTGAATTAACTATAACATCTATATTTACCTTATTATATAATATAGATGAAATTTTAGCTAAAGCTTCTAAATGCCAGTTATTATGTTTCATCGGAGTTGCTATTATTACAAATAATCTTGTTTTTTCACCATCTATAGATTCAAAATCAACACCTTCTTTTTTTATACCTACTCCAATTTTAAAATGTTTAATATGTTCACTTCTTACATGAGGAATAGCAAGTCCATTTTCTAAAGCTGTAGACCCTGCATTTTCTCTTCTTAATAAATCTTGATAAAATAATTCTTCATCCAATACTTCACCATTTTTTACAAGTTCTGCTAGCTCTTTTAAAATTTCTTCTTTAGTATTCCCTTTCAATTCTGTTGTCACATTATCAACATTTAACATTTCTGTAATTATCATTTTATTCACCTCTCTTTGAAATAATAAGGCTATCAAAAGATAACCTTATTTAATATTATTTAACAGCTTCTGGTACGTCAACAACTCCCATAGGTGATTGTGATTTAGCAGTAGCTATGTATACATTTGAAGATTTTACTGATTTATTAACAGGTGATGTACTGTATTTAAACATGAATGGTATAATTGGAGCTTCTTCAATTATATTTTTTTGCCATGCTTTAAATGCATCTGCTCTAAATGAAGTATCAGTTAATCCTCTAATATCATCTAAAGCATTTAATAATTCTTCATTTTTATCATTTACAAAACGTGAGAAATTAAGAGCTGCATTTTTACCATAAGTATTTCTCATTTCAATAGCAGTTCCTACTTGCCATGCAGCACCAAATATATCTACATCATCTGAATTTGAACGAATTTTATCAAATAACACATTTCCATCTAATAATCTATCATTAGTTAATTTAACTTCTATTCCTACTTCTTTCCAATTTTGTATTAACGCCTTAGTTATTGGTTCAGCTGTATCTGATCCACCAGCCATAGCCCATCTTAATGTTAAATTCTTACCATCTTTATCAACTATTCCATCGCCATTTGTATCTTCATATCCAGCTTCTTTTAATAATTGTTTTGCTTTTTCTGGATTATAATTATACCCAACTAAACTTTCATCATAATATTTAGTAAATGCTGGTGGAACTATTCCATTAGCTCTTGTTCTTAATCCTTTATAGAATGCTTGAGCTATTTCATCAATATTCATAGCATATCCTATAGCTTGTCTTATTCTCTTATCTTGAAGTGGTGTATCTCTATCCATTACATTTTCACCAGTTTTATTATCCATATGACCCAAATTGAATCCCATATATGAATAATATAAATCAGGTCTTCCAAGTATTGTTATGTTTGAGAAATCTTTATATTTTTCATAACTATCTTGAGGAAGTCCGTAATAAGTATGATATTCACCTTGTTTTAATGATTCTACTGCTAATTGTGGAGTTATTACTTTTATTATAACCTTAGAAACTTTTTCTTTTCCTAAATAGTAGTATGGATTTGGTTCAAATTCAACACTTTCTCCAGGAACTACACTTTTAATTACAAGTGGTCCATTAGATATTGATTTTTCACGAGTTTTAGGTGATTGTGCTAAATCTTTAATAGCAACATCTTGTAAATAATGTTTAGGCATTAAAGATCCTAATCCTAATAAAGGCCCTCCACCAGATAATAAATTAGCTGTTACTTCTGTTAAATGTATTTTAACTTCAGTGTCACTTACTTTTTCTATTCCTGATATATGTTTAGCTTTTCCTTCATGATATTCCTTCATTCCAACGATTCTTTCTAAATTAGTTGGATCATATCTAACACCATCATATTCAGGAGAACCTAAAATTTCTGCAGTATATATTAAATCGTCTGCTCCTAATTTTTCTCCATCAGACCATTTTAACCCATCTTTGAATTTAATATTTATTACTTTATTATCAACATCAACTTTAAATGATGCCATTCCACCTTCTACACCCATTCTTTCAAAATCATCATTTTGCCAGAATATTTCTTCATTTATAAAACCAGTAATATATGCATCTTTTGATTCATCATTATGAAGTGGTGAAAATATACCTTTAAAGGCATCAGCTGATACCATTGCTATTTTGTATATTCCATCTTCTTTTATAGGTTTATCACTTACCCATTCTTGCGCAAAATTTAATTTTACATTTGCTCCAGCTTGTTCTGATTTTGGTTTACCAGGACCACATGAAACTACAAGTCCAAGTGTTGCTAAAACCATAGTATATTTTAATACGTTTTTCATTTATTCATCCTCCAAATTTTGATCTTTATTTAACATTTTACCATAATATATTAATATTTTCAATATATACATATCTATTAAATCATATTTTATATATATTATACCTATTAATAATATATATAATTAAATTTTTAAATCTATGCCTTTTATATTCACATATCTAGAATTCTCATCAAAATATTCAAGATTAATTACTACACTAGCCTCTTCTATAACTTCAGGAACATTATTTGCCCATTCTATTAATAATAAAGAATTATCATCATCTATATACTCTTGATAACCTACTTCATAAAGCTCATCTATATTAGATAATCTGTATAAATCAAAATGAACTATTTTAATATCTTCTAAGTCATATTCTATTAAATATGTAAAAGTAGGACTTTTAACATTTTCTGTCACTCCTAAATTCTTACAAATTCTTTTAGATATATGAGTTTTACCCGTACCAAGATCTCCTATTAATGCTATTGATTTAACATTTTCATTTATGATTTTTTTACTAAGTTCATCTATCATTTGATTTATTTGACTGAAATTCAGTATTTTATTTTCCAAAATATCACCTCTTTCCCACTATTTCATTATATCAAATATATCATTTATAATTCAAGTTTTACATTTTGTGTTAAATGTGAAAATTAAAAATTATACTTGAACACAAATTATTTTTTTGTTAAGATATCTATATCAAAAATAGGAGGAAAAAATGAAAAAATTATTTATAATATTTTTAGCAGTAATTTTACCTATACTTTCATCAGTTTTTTTATTATATCTAATACATCATTCATAATTCAAGTTTTACATTTTGTGTTGAATGTAAAATAAAAAAATTATAGTTGACAATAATTATTTTTTTTGTTAATATATCTATATCAAAAATAGGAGGAAAAAAATGAAAAAATTATTTACAATATTTTTAACTGTAATGTTACCTATATTTACATTAGCAGCTAAATCTGATGCTTATGGTAGATGGATAACTGAAAAAAGTGAAACTGATAATAGAGTTATTGTTGATATTTATGAAAAAAATGGAAAAGTTTACGGAAAAGTGCACCAATTAACAAATAGATACGATTCTACTGGAGCATTAAGAAAAGATGTTAACAATCCTGATTCATCTAAAAGATCTAGAACAATAGAAGGTATTGACTTTGTTAGTGATTTTACTTATAACGAAAAAAATAACAAATATGAAAAAGGAAAAATATATGATCCATCAAGTGGTAAAACTTATGATTGCTATATGGAATTAAATTCAGATGGTACATTAAAAGTTAGAGGACATATTCCTGGAATTAAATTTTTAGGTAAAACTCAAACATGGAGAAGATATAAATAATAAGATATTAAAATATGGGAGCTTAAACTCCCATATTTTTATTTTACTCTTTATTATTTTTTAATTGTATATAATGAATCTATTCCTTTATAAATTGCTTCTCCAGCTAAATCGTCTTCAATTCTTAATAATTGGTTATATTTAGCTATTCTATCTGTTCTTGAAGCAGATCCAGTCTTAATTTGACCAGCATTAGTTGCTACTGCTACGTCAGCTATTGTATCATCTTCAGTTTCTCCTGATCTATGAGATACTACTGCAGTATATCCAGCTTTTTTAGCCATTTCTATAGCATCTAAAGTTTCAGTTAATGTTCCTATTTGATTTAATTTAATTAAGATTGAATTAGCAATTCCTTTTTTAATTCCTTCTTCTAATCTCTTAGTGTTAGTAACAAATAAATCGTCTCCAACTATTTGTATTTTCTTACCTAATTTTTCAGTCATTAATTTGAATCCGTCCCAGTCATCTTCTGCTAGTCCATCTTCTATTGAAACTATTGGATATTTAGCACATAATCCTTCATACCATGCAACCATTTCTTCTGAAGTTCTTTCAACTCCACCTTCTCTTTTGAATACATATTTCTTAGTTTCAGCATTATAGAATTCTGATGATGCAGCATCTAAAGCAAATGTTACATCTTTTCCTAATTCATATCCTGCAGATTTAACAGCGTCTGAAATTATATCTAAAGCACCTTCAGTACCATTTATTTTACTTGGAGCATATCCACCTTCGTTACCAACGTTAGTTGAATCTCCATTTGCTTTTAATAATTTTCCTAAGTGGTGGAATATTTCAGCACCCATTCTTAATGCTTCTTTATAAGTTTTAGCTCCTACTGGTTGAACCATAAATTCTTGAACGTCTACTGCAGAATCAGCATGTGATCCTCCATTTAAGATATTCATCATTGGAACAGGTAATTCTTTAGCATTAACTCCTCCTAAATATCTATATAAAGGTAATCCTAATTGATTAGCTGCAGCTTTAGCAACTGCTAATGAAACACCTAATATAGCGTTTGCTCCTAATTTTTCTTTGTTAGGAGTTCCATCTAAGTCTATCATTAATTTATCGATAGCAACTTGATCTAAAGCATCCATTCCTATAACAGCTTCTGCTATTATTTCATTTACGTTTTCAACTGCTTTTAAAACACCTTTACCTAAATATCTTGATTTGTCTCCATCTCTTAATTCAACAGCTTCGTGAACTCCTGTAGATGCTCCTGATGGTACAGATGCTCTACCCATAGCTCCACCTTCTAAGTATACTTCAACTTCAACAGTTGGGTTTCCTCTTGAATCAAGGATTTCTCTTGCATAAATATTTTCAATAATTGTCATTTTGCATAACCTCCAAAATAATATATTTTACAAGTTAATTATATCACAGAACGTTATAAAAAACAATATAATATTTTATACTAAACTAAGTTAGCTAATAACCATTCTTCAAACTTTTTACTATCTACATTTATAGCAAATCTTACATTTGGTTTTTTATCTTTTTCTTTAGTCCAAAAGCCTGAAACTAAAGCTCCTGGAGCTCTTTCATCAGTTGATACGTCTATATATTTATCTTCTATATCAAATATTTCAGGATGAACAAGATAAGCTATTGGTGCACTATCATGCATCATAAGTTCATTATTTTCTTCTATATAACCTTTAAGTATTTCACGAGCCATACTAGATATTTTACTCTTATTTTTATTTTCTTCTAATTTTTGACTTGAAACTAAACAAAATCTAGTTACATCTAATCCAAATACTGTTACTTTAACACTAGAATCAAAAACAATTTTAGCCGCATGAGGATCTTTAAATGTATTAAATTCTGCTGCACTATTTACATTACCGGCACCAAGTGAACCTCCCATAACTACAATCTCTTCTATTTTATCTAAAAGATGTGGATATATTTTAATAAATAAAGCAATATTGGTTAACGCTCCTAGTGCTACTAAAGTAATTTTTTCTTCACTTTTTTCTATTAAATCTTTTATAGCTTCAACTGCAACTTGATCTACAACCTTAGTTTTAGGATAAGGCATAGGATATCCTCCCAATCCATCTACACCATGAACATGTGATCCATCTATACCTGGATCAAAAAATAAGGCCCTAGGAACTCCTTTTGCAACTGGTATATCTTTACCTAAAAATTCTAAAATTCTTAAAGCATTTATAGTTGTTTGTTCAAGATTAACATTTCCAAATACTGTTGTTACTAACTCTATATTTAATCCACTATTAATAGCTGCAGTTAGAGCAATTGTATCATCTATACCAGGATCTGTATCTATTACTATTTTCCTTTTTAACATCTATCCTCCTACTTTTTTAAACTTTCTATCAACCATTTTTCAAATCTTAAACTATCTACTTTAACTGCATATTTAATATTATTTTCTTTGTTTTTTTCTGGTGTCCAACTTCCAGAAACAAGAGAACCGATAGCCGCTCCTTCTGTAGCAACATCAATATACATATCTTCAAATTCGAACATATCAGGATGTAATAAATATGCAATAGTAGCACTATCATGCATAGTTAAAACTCCTCTTACTTCCATATATCCCTTAAGTATATTGTATGCCATATCTGCCATCTTCCCATTACCTTTTAATCCTTCAAAAGATTTAGGACTTATTAAACAATTTCTAGTTACATCTAATCCAAATGCAGTTATTTTACAACCTGAATCAAATACTATTTTAGCAGCATGTGGATCTTGGAAAATATTTGCTTCAACAACACTATTAACATTTCCACCACTAAGTGAGCCACCCATTATTACTATTTCTTCTATTCTTTCTTTTAAATGAGGATATAGCATTAAAAATACTGCAATATTAGTTAAAGACCCTACTGCTACTAAAGTTATTTTTTCATCAGAATTAACAACAATATCCTTTATCGCTTCTACCGCACTCTTTTCTAATACTTTTTTATTTGTTTTAGGAAGTTCATACCCTCCCATTCCATTTGCTCCATGTATAGCTGAGGCATCTCTATTAGGTCTAAAAATTATTGCCTTATCTATTCCTTTTGCAACTGGTATATCTTTACCTAAAAAATCAACTAATTTTAATGCATTATCTGTTGTAATATCTACATTAACATTACCAAATACTGTTGTTATTAATTCTATATTCAAATTATTTTTTATAGCAGCAGATATTGCTATTGCATCATCTATACCAGGATCTGTATCAAATATTATTTTTCTATTAATCATTTTCTCTCTCCTTTAAAAATAAGTTTATCTCTTCTGGACTCGGTATTGATTCTTGAGCCCCAATACGAGTTACAACTATAGCTGATGTTGCACTAGCATATTTTAATGATTCTTTTACGTTTTCTCCATTTAAAGTTTTAGATATAAAGGCCCCTAAGAACGAATCTCCAGCTGCTGTTGTATCTATAGCTTTTACTTTAAATGCATCACATCTTTCTATTTCATTTTTTTCATTAAACAGGCAAGAACCTCTACTTCCTAAAGTTAAAAGTATATTTTTAATTCCTTTTTCTTTTTTTATTTTTTCTACTTCTAATTCATATCCAGAAATTTCTGAATCAACTCCTAAAACAACTTTAAGTTCTGTTTCATTAACAACTAGATAATCTACTAAAGATAATATTTTATCATCAAGTTTAGTTGCAGGGGCAGGATTAAAATATGTAATTTTTCCCATATCTCTAGCTTTTTCTAAAACATATTCTATAGTATCCATAGGTATTTCATTTTGTAAAAGTACACCATCTGAAACTTTTAACTCAGCTATTAAACTTTCTTTTATAGAATCTCTTGTTAGAGCAAAATTAGCTCCAGGTATAACTATAATATTATTATCCCCCTTAATATCTACTGTAATTATAGCTTTACCTGTAGTTATACTAGAATATATAACTTTATTATCTATTCCATTATTAATCAAATTTTTTATCAATTCTTCTCCATCATCATCTCTACCAACCATACCTATCATAGATACATCAAGTCCAAGTTTAGACATGGCTATTGCCTGATTTGCACCTTTACCTCCACATGATTTATAGAAATCATTAGCCATTATAGTAGCTCCAAGTTCTGGTAATTTTTCTACTCTTGCTGTCATATCCATATTTAAACTTCCTACAACTAAAATTCTTGACATTTTACTTCCTTTCTAAAGCTAATAATACAAAGCTTTTTTTTGAATTCAAAATATTTTTCATACTTTTTATTTTAAACTTCTTATTTTTTTCAATCTCCTTCAATCTGTATATAGGTAGTATTAAAAAAAATATACCATCTTTCATGAGCATATAGTCTACTACTTCTAAAAGTTCACTTAAATTTAAACATACTTCAAACTTAGATTTTTTTAAAATTTCGTTTTCAGGTAACTTGCCACTATCCACTTTTAAATATGGAGGATTACTTACTATATATCTAAATTTATATCTAAACTCTTCTTTAATCATATCTTTAATATCTTTATTAAATATATCTACATCACTCATTTTATTAATCAATATATTTTCTTCAAGTAATTTAAAAACTTCTTCTTGTATTTCAACGCAAGTAAATTTATTAAATTGTTTTATATCTGATAACATAATAGTCAATGTCCCTATACCAGAACCTATATCTAATAACTCTCCTGTACTATCTTCACATTTAATTTCATTTTTAATAAAATCAACAAGATTTATAGCATCGTCTGTAATATTTAGAGCATTATTTCCATGTTTAATATATTTATCTACACTTTCTATGTAATGTAACATATTTCTCCTTTATATAAAAAGAGGCGCAATTGCACCTGCATTTTACCAATATATTTCACGTCCATATTTTCCAAAAGCATTTAATATTCTACCTTCATCATTGAATTTTATTTGATAAAATTCAACTCTTCTATTAAATGTTTTATTTACTTCTTTAACTAATTCTCTAAAATCAAGTCTTCCTTCTGCTGTGAAATAGAATATTAACTTTTCTCCACCAAACATGTATTCACCTATAACTAGATTCATTTCAGGTAAAACTCTTTTTACTATTTTTTTGCATATAAAATATGCTTCACGTGCTTTTTCATCTAAAGCATCTAATTCTTTTACTTCATCTTCTGTAAGTTTTCTTTTAACTTTTCTAATTTTCAAATCTTCATCCTCTTCTAAAAGAGTTGCACTATTTAGCCTATTTTCTCCTAATACTGTCCCTATTTGATCTCCTCTTATAGTTTCTACTATAACATGATCTCCTTTTTCATATTCATTTTCATTTTCTATATAGAAAGGATAAACCTTTTTTGTTTTTCTAAAACGTATATTAACTATTTTCATTATATATCTCCATTTTCTAAAAAGCTGTAATATTCATTCCCACATATTATAATATGATCTAATACCTTAACATCTACATACGCTAATATATCTATTAAATTCTTTGTGGTTTCTAAATCTTTCTTTGAAGGTAATTTAGACCCTCCAGGATGATTATGCACTAATATTATAGATTTTGCATTATATTTCAAAGACATTTTTACCACCTCTCTTAAATATACTACCGTTCTATCTATAGTTCCTAAAAACATATCCTCCTCTTTAATAATTCTACATTGTGTATTAAAAAATATTAACTTAAATATTTCTTTTTCTTTATCTATAAATCTATATTTTAAATAATCAATAAGATCATTACAATTTAATACTTTTACTTCATCATCAAAAGTTTTGCAATACAAAATATTTAAAAATAATTCATCTAAAACATTAAATATTTTTTTTATTTTAATAGGTAAAAAATCTATATTCTTATCTTTTATAACACTACCTAAATTAAGATATTTCTCATCACAAATTTCAATTATTTTATCTACCTTAGTATTTCCTATTTTACTAACAGAACTTATTAATTCTCTTAATATTTCTTTATCTTTTTCTCTCATAACTCCCCCTAATATATACCCAATAATATTTTAACATATACAAGTTAAAAAAGAAAGTATTTGAATAAGTTTTTCAAATTTTGTATAATCTAATATATTAGTTAAAAATGTAAGGATGGTGTAAATGACAGATATAGAAATCGCAAAAAAAACTAAACTTATTCCTATAACAGAAATTGCAAGAAAAATAGGAATAGAAGAAGATATAGAATGCTATGGTAAATACAAAGCTAAAATAGACCTTAATATTTTAGAACATTTAGAAACTAAAGCTAATGGGAAATTAATATTAGTTACAGCTATTACTCCAACTCCTTTTGGAGAAGGAAAAACAACGGTATCTATTGGACTTACTCAAAGTTTTAATAAACTTGGTTACTCATCAATAGCAGCTCTTCGTGAACCTTCTATGGGACCTGTATTTGGATTAAAAGGTGGTGCTACTGGTGGAGGATATTCTCAAGTTTTACCGATGGAAGATATAAATCTTCATTTTACTGGAGATTTTCATGCTATTACTGCTGCAAATAATCTAATTGCTGCTGCTTTAGATAATCACTTAAACCGTGGCAATGAATTAGAAATAGATATTAATAACATTTATTTTAAAAGAGTATTAGACACAAATGATAGAGCACTAAGAGAAATATCTATTGGTCATGGTAAAATAAACGGCCCAGTAAGAGATGCTTCATTTAAAATAACAGTTGCAAGTGAAATTATGGCTATACTTTGTCTTGCAGAAAATATATTTGATTTAAAAAAAAGAATAGGAAATATTATTATAGCTAAAAATATACACGGTGAATTCATCTATGTTAAAGACTTAAAAGTTGAAGGAGCTGCAACAGTTATTCTTAAAGATGCTATAAAACCTAATCTTGTACAAACTACTGAAAATACTCCTGTAATAATACACGGTGGTCCTTTTGCTAATATTGCTCATGGTTGTAATTCTATACTTGCAACTAAAATGGCTCTTAAACTTTCAGACTACACAATAACAGAAGCAGGATTTGCAGCAGATTTAGGGGCTGAGAAATTTTTTGATATAAAATGTAGAACAGCAAATATTACTCCTGATATGGTAGTAATAGTCGCAACTGTTAGAGCTCTAAAACATCATGGTAATGGTGATTTAAAAATAGGAGTTGAAAATTTAGGAAGACATATATCAAATATATCTTTATACAATTTGCCTGTCATTATTGCTATAAACAAATTTAGTGATGATAGTGATGAAGATATAGAATTAATAGAAGAATATACAAAACAAAAAAATGTAAAATCTATACCTATTACTATATATGAAAATGGTGGTAATGGTGGAATACATCTTGCAGAAGAAATAGTCACATTATTAAATAAAGAAGAAAATATACCTTCTGAAAATATAAAATCTTCATTTGAATTTTTATACACATTAGATAAAAGTATAGAAGAAAAGATAGAAATACTATGTACTAAAATTTATGGTGCAGGAAGTATAGTATATTCTGAAAAAGCTAAAGAAAAAATTAAATTATTTACAGAAAAAGGTTTTGATAAATTACCTATATGTATGTCAAAAACACCAGCGTCATTATCAGATGATCCAAAACTTTTAGGATCTCCTTATGGATTTGAATTTAAAGTAACTGATGTAAACATTTCATCTGGTGCAGGATTTTTAGTAATTATGGCAGGAAATATATTAGATATGCCCGGTCTTCCAAAAATTCCAGCTGCTGAACATATAGATATTGATGAAAACGGAGAAATTATAGGATTAAGTTAGGAGAATTATGAAAAAAATATTATTATTATCAACTTTACTTGCTTTTGCTTCATGCTCAAGTTTAGGTGTTGAAGTTAAAGCACAAGCAAATACTTCTTATGGAGGATATACTACATCAAATAATGTTAAAACAGGATTTTTTGATGGTAGTTTTAGTGTTATAACATATAAAAATGTTGCAACAATACTATCAGATATTGATGTAAATTTAGGTGTTGGATTAGAAGGTGGAAAACTTAAACCAATTACATCTACAGATGAAGATTTTGAAGGTAAAATTTATTTAAGTCCTCAAGCTAGTTTAGAAATAAATAAAAAAATAAATCCAGATTTAAAACTACATATAGGTAGTAATATAGGTACGCTTCATGTATTGAAATCTAAAGATATATCAATAAATAAATTTTCTATTAAAGGTAGCTTTGGTGCAACTTATAAAAATGTATTTACAAGTGAACTTAGTATAGGATATCCTCAATATATTACAATAGGGGCAGGTCTTAGAATAGGATTATAAAATATTAATTAAAAAATAAAATTAGCCAAATAAAAACCGACTTTTATTTGGCTAATATATTTATTATTTATTTAAATATTTCTTTTATTTCAGGTATATGAAGAAACAAAGAATAATCAGATAAAATATCTCCTATTCCCCTATAAAAATTTATTTCTCTCATTTCTTTATAATTTCCAAATTTATAATTATATAATTCTAATCTCTTAACATTCGTCAATTCTTTCAAATTCAATTAATTTATTAAGCTATAAATTTTAAAATATATCCATTAAAAATACTCCAAATAGAGATATTGCATTATTATTTCCCTTTTGTAATATAGTATATACCATATATACCTGCACTATTTTCTAATTTAGCTAATTGTATATCAGGTTCAAAACTTCTATCTATTAATTTATTTTTTATAGAATCTTTGATTCTATTTTCTAAATATTCTCTTTGAGCTGTTATACCTCCACCAATAATTAACGTATTAGGATTTAATATATATATAATATTTAGTATACCTTCACTTAAATTATCTATCAATTCATCAATAGCTTCTTTACATAATTTATCGCCTTTTTTAGCATTTTCAAAAATATATAATCCATCTACTTTTTTACCTAATTTTTCACTTACAGTATCTGTCAAATAGGTAGTTGAGGCAAATTCTTGATACTTTCCACCATTTAAAGGCAAATAGCCTATTTCTCCAGCTTTTTGACTAGCTCCTTTATATAAAGTCCCATTTTGTATAAAAGCTCCACCAACTCCAGTTCCAACTGTTAAACAAAATACATTTCCTTTATATGAACCATAAAAATATTCACCAATAGCTGCACTATTTACATCATTTTCAACAAAACATTCAAGATTAAATCTCTCTTTTATTGCTTTTTTGAAATTAGTTCCTATATAACCTGGTATAGTCGGTCCTGCAAAAATTATTTCTCCCTTTTCTGAATCTACAACTCCTGCTGTAGATATACCTATGCAATCAAGATTATTATATGATTCTATAACGTCTAATACATCTCTTAATATATAATTTTTATCTTTTTCTTTTCTTGTTGGCATCTTATTTATCTTAACATCTTTAAGGTTATCATTTTCTATTAATGCATATTTTATAGCTGTTCCCCCTATATCAAAACATAATACACGCATTATAATCCCATACCCTTAATAAATCTTGTAGTAATTTCAAAAGGTCTTGTTATTGCTCCTCCTACAACTACTGCATAAGCTCCATTTTCTAACATTTTCTTAGCTTGTTCTGGTGTATGTATTCTTCCTTCTGCTATTACTGGAATATTTAAAGTTTTTGATAATCTATTTATTAAATTAAAGTTAGGTGCTTCATCATCTAATGTGTAATCAGTATATCCATTTAATGTTGTACCCACTAAATCTACACCAGCTTTTTCTGCATTTACTCCTTCTTCGAAGTTAGATATATCTGCCATTAATATTACTTCAGGATATTTTTCTTTAATTTCTTTAATAAAATCATTTATACTTTTTCCATCTCCTCTATCTCTCATAGTACAATCAAGAGCTATAATATCACTCCCAGCTTCTACAAGTTCATCAACTTCTCTCATTGTTACTGTAATGTACTGAGAAAAACCTTCATATTGTCTTTTTATTAAACCTATTACAGGAACTTTAACTTCTTTTTTTATTTCTACCACATCAAGAACCCCACTTGTTCTTATACCTTTTGCACCTGCTTGTAATGCCGCCCTTGCCATTAAAGGCATTATTGTTGAATTTTCAACATATAAAGGTTCACCAGGTAAAGCTTGGCACGAAACTATTAATTGTCCTTTAAGACTTTCTAATATTTCCTTTTTTTTCATACTTCCTCCTATTTAAAATTTAGAGTTAATTTTAATTCATTTAACATTTCTTTAGGTTTTTTATTTAAAAACTTTTCTATTTTTAAACTTTTTCTGATTTACTTACCATTTTATCTTTTTGAGTTTTCTTTTACTTTTAATCCCAAAGCCACATTTAGATCTTCTATCCATATATAGTCATCTTATAATAAATTATATCACTATTTTTCAAAAAATCAATGATAAAATGAAAAAAAATTTCTAAAGTTTTAAAAGCACTTTAAAGTGTCATAAATAAGTTATTTCAAAAATATAAAATATAATAAATATTGTATATTAAATTTAAATATACTTTATAAAAAAATATAAATATAATTTAAATTTTTCATTATTAAAAAAGCCCATACACTTAAAAATGTATGAGCTATCGCATTATTAGTTTATATTATTTAAAATCTTGCCCCTAATCCTAAATTAACATAATTATTATTTCCTGTACTTAATTCTGCAACAAAGTTCTTATATGAAACTCCTAAATATCCTTTAACATCAAAATTAGATTGTACATATTTTTTAAAACTAGTATTTCTACCTAATACACTTCTATCTTCTTTAAAATATTTAGAATAATAGAAAGTTTTACCTAAATTAACTCCTATATATACTTTCATATCTGTATTAACTTTTTTAGATAATTCCATAGTTGCATGTGGTGTCACTTGTGTTGAATAAAAATGCGCTTCTTGTCCTTTTGATTCCATTTCTTTTATTATAGCTTCAGTCCCTTTTAAATCTTCTTCAGTTGTTTCTGGATCTTTTTTTAACTCTTCATATAAATTCTTCATTTCCTTATAAGCATTCATATTTTTTTCAACTGCACCTTTTCTTTCATCATCATGCATTTTAACTATTCTTCCATAACCTATTCCTAATCCTGCACCATATTTAAACTCAATATCATCTCCAGGATTTATAGAATTTAAAATTGTAAAGTCTACTCCTGCTGATAAAAGATTCCCATAACTTCTCTCAACTTTTTTTATACCTTTATCATTTGTATCAACATCAGCTCTAATATTTTCTTTACCGTAATTTATATTTAATAATGTTTTAGTTTCTAATCCAAACCCTAACATTGATGTAGCCAATCCTATTAAAAATAATTTTTTCATTAATTTACCTCCTATAAATATATTTGATTATATCAGTTTGTTTTGTTTTTGTCAACAGTAATAAAAAATGGCTTAAACACTAGGTTTTAAGCCATTTTGTTTTACATATTTTTTTTAATGTAAATAAAAAATTATCTTAAATTTGATCTTGCTATCATATTTATAGTATGTCTTTCTCCTCTAATTACCATAGAAATTTCAAATATATTCATATATGGACTAACTCCAAAATGAGTACCATCTCCTGTATGTTGTATATCAAATCCAGCCATTTTATTATACATAGCTATCTGTCTTACAACTTCAGGTCTTGAACTTTCTTGACTTGTTCCTATAGCTGACATAGCTAATTTTCCTCTTTTATGTATTTGTTTTACTATTGGTGCTATAAGCTCTAAAGTTATTCCAGGTACTGTAGCTATAGCAGGTAGTAGTATAATATCTGCTCCTGCATCTATAAATTTATTTATAGCTTCCATATCTACTATTTCTTCATCTACTCCTGCACCATGCATTTTACCAGCTATTATAACCCCAGAAAAATTATCTTTTGCAATTTTTATAGCTTTTTCTATTTCTTTATTTGTAACACCTGTTGCCGGATTACCTGTTAAACAAATAAAATCAAAACCTAACTCATCTGCTTTTTTAAGACTTTCTACACTTGATGTTCTACCTAAAGAAATTTTTTCTACATCTTCTAACATCTTAGCTTCCAAATCTACAGGTTCAAGATTTACTCCAACTGGTCTTCCAACTAATTTTTTTAAATCTCTAATAGGAGCATCACTCTTAGGTAACCCTGTTATATTTACATCAAATACATCTATTACATTTAAAAGTATAAGATCTGCTCCAAAAGCACGTGCAACTTCACTGTTAGTAAGACTAGGATCAACAGATCTACCTGAAGCTATATTTTCAGAAAGAACTGTTCTTCCTTCGCTTGCATGTATAGCATTCAATAATTCCTCCCTATTCATAGATAAAAAATCACTAGCATTACAATTTAATAATCTCTTAGCCATATTTTCTCCCTTCTAATATTCTATATCTTCAATAGACTGCAAATTTTTATTTATTGTTATACTTTGTACTCTTGTATCATGCATTCTAATCACCCTATCTGCAATAGGGGCAAGAGCCAAATTATGTGTAACTATTATAACAGTAGAACCTTTAATCCTTGCCATATCTTGCAAGATTTTCAATACCTGTTTCCCCGTGTTATAATCCAAAGCCCCTGTAGGTTCATCACAAAGTAATATTTTAGGATTTTTAGCAACTGCCCGTGCAATAGATACTCTTTGTTGTTCTCCACCTGATAATTGTGATGGAAAATTATTTATTCTATTACCTAATCCTACTTCTATTAAAGTTTTTTCTGGATCCAGTGCATCTTTTACTATTTCTGATGCTAATTCTACATTTTCTTTAGCAGTTAAATTAGGAACTAAATTATAGAACTGAAAAACAAAACCTACATCATTTCTTCTATACTCAGTTAATTGTTTAGTATTAAATTTAGATATATCTACTCCATCTATTATAACCTTACCTTCATCACAAGTATCCATTCCTCCCAGTATATTTAATACTGTAGATTTACCAGCACCTGAACTTCCAATTATTATTACAAGCTCTCCCTTTTCTATTTCAAAATTAATATCATTATTAGCTATTATTTCTACTTCCCCAACCATATATTTTTTATAACAATGCTCCATTTTAATATATGCCATAACAACCTCCTATTATCTAACTAATTTAATACTATTTTATCTGTATTTATTTTCAAATTCAATTAAAATTTTTAATAAATCTTCATCAAGAAAATTTATAGCTTGTTTTCTAATATTATCTGGTATTCCATAATAGGCTTCAGCAATTCCACCACAAATAGCAGCTAGTGTATCACTATCACCACCTATTGATATTGCATTTCTTATTGCATCTTCAAAATTACTTGATTCAAAAAACGCTTGTAATGCCTGAGGTACAGTATTTTGAGATGTTTCATTAAACTCGTAAGTATCTCTAATTTCATCTAAAGTAAAATCTAAAGTGTAATAATTTTTTGTAATAAAATCCCTTATTTCAGAAATATCTTTTCCAATTTTAGCTAAATAAATCGCCACTGCTGTAGCTTCAGCTCCTTTTATTCCTTCTGGATGATTATGAGTGATTTCAGTTACCTTTCTTGAAAGACTTTTTGCTTCCTCTAAACTATTAGCAACAAATCCAACAGCACTAACTCTCATAGCTGCTCCATTACCATAACTATTATACGGTTTAGGATTATCTGAAAATATCCAATTAAAAAAGTTGCCCCCATATCCACAATCAGGATAATTTCTACCAATCTTTTGCATAAAATTTTCAGTTTTTTCAGATAAATCACTAAAATCTTCTTTACTTTCTAATATAGCTTTTGCAACAGATAAAGTCATAATACTATCATCCGTTGGAAAACATTCAGTAGTAAATAAATCAAACTCTTTATTTCTGTGATTATTCCATTCAAATCTTGAACCTACAATATCTCCAATTATTGCTCCTAACATATTTTCACCTACTTATATTTTATTCAAACCTACATTTTTTTATTTATATATATTTAACTATATTTTATCTAAAAATAATATAAAAGATTTTTTAAATTCTTCTATTCTATTCTCATTATTGAAAAATGGTAATCCTATTATCTTATAATTTTGAGAAAATAAACCAACAGGAATAGCATTCTTTTCTATTTATAAAGAAAATTCTTCTTTACAACTATCCTGTTCCAATAAATGTGTACCTTTAGGTTCAATATAACTTTGATAAACCATTCCATCTATTTCTTTCTTTTTAACAAAAAGAATAAAATCAGGTTCAAATCTTTCTAATTTTAATGTATTTAATTAAAACTTTCTAATCATTTTTTCCTTCCATATATCCATTTAATATATCAAATAATAACTATTTTTCAATTATACTTGTATCTTTTTTAAATCTTCCCATATGTAAATAACAGAATCACTAAAATTTTTTACTTTCATCCATATCTATTATTTCCTGTATTTTTTCATTTAGCCATAAAACATCCAATCCTGTTCCTTTCAAGTACTCTCTTATCTCCAAATAAACTTTATACAATTTACTTAGTACAAAATATTTTTTACCCATAACTCTTCATATTCTCTTCTTATATCTTTGTATATCATATTGACTCTTATTTCAAAATATTTAAAATTAAATAAATTCAATATAATGTATCACCATTTAGTCCTTTATTAATAACATTTAAATTTTTATTTAGGTAGTGAATAGCCTACATTACTATATGTTAAAGTGGACTGCAATATAAAGAATTTTAATTACTATAACCTCTTCACATTAATATTTATCACCCATTATTTCCACAAAAGCCTCCCACCAAAATGATGGAAGTCTTTCTAAACAATTTACTTAAATTCAATAACTCCCTTTTGACCCAACTATTTCAACTTTTTAAAATCAAAATAGTATCACCAAAAAGTTTTTTGCACCATTCAACACATCCAAAACAGTTAAAAAATAAAGGTTTCTCGTTTACTACATTCTGAGAAATTCGTTCAATTTAAGACTTTTTTAGATTTTTTTTACCTGCACCAGTTCCAGTTTACAACTACTAAATGATCTATATATCAAAATTAAACTCTTTCAAATCTTTATTGATTGTTTTACCTTTATAATATCCATCAAAATTATATATAGTCTTTATGTTATTTTCTTCTTGATATTCATAAAAATAATCTTTATTTGATTGTTTTTCTATAACTTGATTTTCAAAAACTATCCATTTGGCAAGAGTTTGTTCTATAACTTCTTTAACACTACGATTATACTCTGTTATATCTAAATTCTCACTAAATTTTCTACTCACAATATTAATAACTGCATATTTCCCATAACGCAATGCATTTCCATATTTATCCATCCCATAATTTTCTTCTTGCTTTTCTATCTCTAATAAATATTGATAACAATAATATCCATAAACATATTTCTTATAATCTTTTTCATTTTTAAAATATTGTTTAAAATTATTTTCTCTAAATAATACCATATCACTACTTTGTCTAGCTTTTTTTGCATCCCCACTTATACTAACAGCAATTCTCATAAAATTTGAAAGATCAATTATTTGTTTCTTCGAAATATATTTCTTATTTATTCCTTCATAAAATTCCCCTTTTTTTCTATTTAAGAATAAACCAAAATCACGATAAATATTTTGTTGATAATTTACCAATAGTGCTTCATTTGATCTGCGATCCATTTCATTTACCCCGGACTGTTCATTTGTCGCACGTGATAAATTTTCGATTAATTTTAATTTTTTTTGCTTGATATCTTCAACATTCTCATTGTTTTGATCATCGGTAATAAACGTAATTATTTTTACCAATACTTCTTTTTCATTAAATATACTATAATTATCATTAAAAATACATTCTTCATATAAAGATGATAATGTAAAAGCTGTTTGTCCCCCATTTATAATTTGTGGATTTGTTATAATAAGTTGTGCTCGATCTTTTTTAGCAACCTGAGAATTTATATGTGTATCATCTGATAGAATTGTTATTCCATTATTAAATAAAGCAAATTCGTTAGTCGATTTGTTTTTTACTGTGTTAGCAATCTGTGGATTAACTCGGTTATTTTTTAAACCTAAAAAGCATCTTGGGTTATATTTTAAAACAGAATTTTTATATCTGTATAAAATTTTGGCAATTTCAACAAGCGGAACAAATGTAACCAATATCTTACAATCACTTAATTCTGTGTTAACTGTATATCCTATTCTACCTTCATTACCTTCTTTATTTGTAAGGGACAAGTTAATTCTAATTTCTTCTGCATTAAAAAAACATCCAGAAACTACAGGGAAAACCAAATCTTTATAACATTTCTCAAAATTAAATACATCGCAAAAAAATCCTCCAGTTAATTTTCTTATATAACTACTTTTTTTTTCTTTTAAGTTTGCGAGTATTATAACTTTATATTTATATCTCCCAATATCTTCAATTCCTTGAATTTCTTTTTGCATTTTCAATATTTTACTATTATACGAATTTCCATCTTCGTCAATTTTTTCACCTTCAATTACTCTATCTACATCCATTGAAAGCAATTCATCATAATCTATTTCCTTATTCTCAAAATTTTTTTCATTGATTCTAAATTTAGATTGAACGAACACAATTTCCTTTGATTCTTTATCTATATAGTATGCATCTATTCCACCATCATAAGAGTCATCTGTAATATAATGTTCTCTATCTTTAAATCTTTCGATTCCATAAATAACCTTTAAAAACAAATGAATAAATGCCTTAGATCTTGCCTTATTTAGCCCTTCAGTATTAATATCTTCTGGATAATATGTTTTATATTCTGTAGGTGCTTCCTTTCGTAATTCATCCAAAATTTTAACCAATGTATCATATCTACTCATAACTTTCCTCCTCTAAAACTCTTTCTCTCAAATTATTATAAACATCTTCCAAAAATACTCCCATAAGATTTTTGTTCATTTTATCATCCTTTAACAGCACAGAAAATAAATACATATTTTGTTTATAACCTTCCATAAGCTCATCTTGAACAGTATCATAATATGTAAATCTAAAGTCACTGATAGTATTGCTATTTGCACTGTCTTTAAGTCTTGAATTTTTCAGTAATAAATCTCTTAATTGAAGTGCAGATTTTATTGCAACATCAAAGTCAAAATTTTTATTATATCTCAAATTAATTTCATCAATAATCTTTGATAATTTCTCTTTAACTTGTTCTTCAAAATAAACCTCATTAAATGCAGTTGCTTTTATCTCAGGTTTTGATTCTATACTACTGTCATGTTCGCTTATTTTCTTTTGTTTAAAATTCTCGACTGTTATTTTATCTGATATATCAAAATCATTTCCGATTTTACCAATCTCTATCTCTTTTATTAGATATGATAGAAAATTGTATTTTTTGTATAAATCAATATCTTGATCTTGTTGCCTGAATCAAGAAACCATAGAATCTTAAAAATCTTCTTATTGTACTTCTTATTTCAAGTTTAATTAAATCATTATTTTTATCAATGATTCTCAAGCTTTTTCCAAGTAGAGACCACACTTTAGACTTATATTTAGAATCACACTTATCCTTGTATAAAAATATATTAAATAATTTAATATCATCGTAATCCAAAAAATTATATTGAGACAATTGCATTTCAACTTCTCTTATAGCTAACGGTGTTATAGTTTCTCCTAAAATGGTTTCTGTATAATATGGTTTAAACACCTTTTGAATATCATCATATTCATTCTTAAAATCTATAACAAAAGTCTTTTTATCATACCCTGAGTATATTCGGTTCAGTCTTGAAAGTGTTTGAACTACATTAACACCTCTTAATCTCTTATTAACATACATAGCACACAATTTAGGCTGATCAAATCCTATTTGATACTTATTAGCAACCAGTAATACTTGATATAAATCAGTATCAAAATCAACAACAAGTTTACTTTCATCCATACCATTCATTACTGATTCTGTACATTCCTTAACATCTAAGGTTACTTTACCAGAAAATGCTACAAGTACCTGTATTCCTGTATAATTGTGCTTACTAATATACTCGACAAATGCATTTTTATACTTTACTGCTACCTGTCTTAATGAAGTGACTACCATAGCCTTAGCCCTTCCAGATACTGTGAATTTTTTTCTGTAAATTTTATTCTTCTATGATTAGAATTATTTAATTTAATTTTTAA
>CAURNT010000008.1:0-40956 GCA_963526495.1 uncultured Streptobacillus sp.
CCTGTAGCCCCTGTGTCTCCTTTAGGTCCTTGTAGTCCTTGTTCCCCTGTATCTCCTTTAGGTCCTTGCGCACCTGTAGCTCCTGTATCACCTTTTGGTCCTTGTATTCCTTGAGGCCCTTGGTCTCCTTGATCACCTTTTGGTCCTTGTGCTCCAGTAGCCCCTGTGTCTCCTTTCGGTCCTTGCACTCCTGTAGCTCCTGTATCTCCTTTAGGTCCTTGTGCTCCTGTAGCTCCTGTGTCTCCTTTTGGTCCTTGTATTCCTTGAGGTCCTTGGTCTCCTTGATCTCCTTTTGGTCCTTTAAAATCTTTGTCATTTTTCAAAGTTTCTTTATCTAATGTTACTGTTACTACTTCTTTACCATCTTTTTTTACTTTTGTTGTTTTTAATCCTTCTCCAAATTCAAATCCTAATTTATTTATAGATATATTTTCAGGACTTGTTGTATCTTTTATGTTATAAAAAGTAATTGTTGGAACAGTTATTTTATTTATAACAGAATAAAGTTGTGAACCATTTATTGCATCTGTTGATGATTCACTTATAAGTCCCGGCGCAACATTTTGTAATCTTCTTTCACTTCCTATATTTCCAAAACTTACTAAACTTACAGGACCTGTACTTCCACCTGCAAAATTAAAAGTTATTCCATTTATTGTTTCTTGAGTATACACACTAGTTCCTTTTGAATTATTACTAGCATTTTCTAAAGTTTTAGAATCGCTACCTAAAGCTAAACTTTTATCTACATCAGATATAGCATTATTCCCTAAAGCTAATGAATTTGTATTTTTTGCTTTTGATTTTTTACCTATAGCAATAGTTTCTGTTACAGTTAGTAAATTGCCATTACTTCCTGTTCCGGCTTCCTTACCTATGGCTATATTATCACTCCCTACTATATAGTTCCCTGCATTATTCCCTAAAGCTAAATTATCACTTCCTGTAATATTATTTCCAGAAGTTTCTCCAGATGAATGATTAGAATTACCTGTAATACTATTACCACTACCATAACCAAGTGCAGTGTTAAAATTACCTGTAATTAATTTACCTGCTTCTTTACCTAATACAAAATTTGATTCTCCTATAATCTTAGAACCCGAATTAACTCCTGCTGCAAAATTATCTTGTCCTGCTATCCAATTCCCTGAAGAAAATCCAAAAGCAATATTATGTTCTGCTTTATCTACTGGTTTTAAATTAGTTGTGTCTATCTCACCTGCAGCATTTAATGAAGCTCTATAATCATATCCCACATAATTTCCTGCTCTTTCAGCAAAAGCCAAATTAAAATTACCTACAACATTACTTCCGGCTGTTTTACCAAATGCTAAATTATTAGCACCTTGTGATTGTCCATATCTATCTGAACCTGTAGCACTAGCATTTACAACAAAACCATTAATATTTTCTCCAGCATTTAACCCAAATGCTAAATTATATACTCCAGCAACATTTTTACCTGAATTTTGTCCTATCGCAATATTTCTATCACCAGAAGTATTATGCCCTGAATCTTGACCTATAAAAAAATTATCATTACCAGTTACATTCCAACCAGCACTTGGACCTAACGAATAATTATTTGAACCAGTCATACCTTGTGCTGCTTTATACCCTAAATTAAAGTTATAATTTCCTTTATTATTATACCCAGCACCTTCACCAAATGACATATTATATATTCCATCAGAATCACTACCTGCATCTTTACCAAATGAAAAGTTATAACTACCTGCTATTTTTCTACCACTACTTTCACCAAAATTAAATATATATTCAGAACTAGTGTTAAATCCAGCTAATCTTCCAAAAGTAAATTGATAATTACCTGTAGCACTATCTCCAGCACTTTCACCAACAACAATCTTATTATCTCCCCAACCAGCTTGTCCAGCCCTATTTCCTACATATAGAGCATATTTACCTCCAACGCCCTGTACATTATCTCCTAAATATATTATCTTCTTTGGGTCCCACATTGTATTATTTTCACCAATTACTAAGGTATTAGTTGCTCCATTCATATCATTATTATTCCCAATAACAGTGGCATTTTCCCCTCCTCTTGTACCTGTACCTGTTATTATATGAGCTGTTTTACTTATAGTTGAAATTCCAGCTAATAAAAATATATACATTATTTTTCTAGTTATTTCTTTCACTTTACCTCCTAATAATTAACCTTTTTTATATTTTCACTTTATTAAATATCATTTTTATTTTTTAAAGTCAACTTTATTTAAACCTATATTTTCATTAGTTTTTCATTAGTATTACCCCCCCCCACTGTATTTTTAGAGGTCAAATCAAATTTTTAATTCTAAATGTTATACAAAATAAATTTAAAAAATTTTCAAAATAATCAAGTATAAAAAAATGGAGTGAATTTTAATTTTCAATCCATTTTGTTTATTGTTTTGAATTATATATTTTTATTAAAATCATAATTTTATATCTTCATTTTTTAAAAATTTAACATAACATATTAAACCCAATAATATAATAAGTAAGCCACTTACACAAAATATTACATTTATTTTTATATATTTTAAAATATATCCTACTAAAATCATTGATAATGGTGTCGCAATATTTATATATACACTTTCTTTTAAAAAATAAAATTCATTTTCTTTTTTATCAAAATTCTTCTGAATAATTAACTTATTTGAAGTTGAATAAAAAGGAAAAGATATACCAGATATTAAAATCACAAGTAAATATAGATAAATATTAGTTGAAAATGCTAATACTGATATTGATAAACCAAATAAAATAATTGAATTTGAATAATAATATTTATTTTTAAATTTTGCCTTTATTACAATATATGACCCTATAAACATCCCAAGAGACCAAAAAATCTCATTATATTTTAGATATGTAATATTATTACCAAAATAATATTTTACTAATAGAGCCGTCATAAATCCCGGTATTGTCATGAAAAAATAAAAAATAAAATTTATAGCTAACATTCTCTTTAATAAATTATTTAATGTTATAGAACATTCTTTTTTTATATCATCAACATTTATATCATTTATCACATTAAGATTGCTTACGATTAATATACTTATTATTGCTGTTACAACATCAATAATTGCAATATAGTTCAATGAATAAGAACTTAAAATAAAAGCAGTTATTGCAGGTATGACTAGTGAAATCATAGAATTTATCAAACTATTCAAGGCATTAACTTTTTTAAAATAACTTTCCTTATCAAATAACATTACTATTATAGAATTTGAATAAGGCTCCATTATTCCTGAACCTATAGATCTCATAAATATTATAAAATAAACTAATTTTAAATTTGTTATATCTACATAAATTAATATAAAACTGAAAAAAGCAGTTATAGTATCTCCAATATTCATCATTAATTTGTGTTTCTTTTTTATTTTAATTTTATTCAATAAATAAACAATTAAAATCTTAGGTATATATGTTATTAATATACTTATAATAAATGGAGTAGATGTATCGTTATATAAAACTAATGACCATATTATTGCAAAATCTAATATTGAACTTCCTATTTTACTAATTGTTTGACTTAAAATATATAGAAAAAAATTTTTATTATTATTCATAATTCACCTATTCTTTTTCTTTTTAAATATATTTTTATTTTAATCCTGTACTACCAAATCCTCCATGTCCTCTTTCCGTACTATCTAATTCTTCAACTTCTTCAAATTCAACTTGTATATATGGAGTTATTACAAGCTGCGCTATTCTTAATCCATGTTCTAATTTAAAATCTTTATCACTATGATTATATAAAGGAACCATCAATTCTCCTCTATAATCTGAATCTATAACACCTACTTTATTAGCTGGTGCTATTCCACTTTTAGAAGCTAATCCACTTCTTGCATAAACAAGTCCTACATAACCATTAGGAATTTCAAATGAAATTCCAGTTTTAACTAAAAAAGTTTCACCCGGTTTTATAATTACATCTTCCTCAAGTAAAGCATAAATATCAGCACCTGCAGAATATTGTGTACCATAAGTAGGTATAGTTGCTCTTGCATCTAATTTTTTAATTTTCATTTTATTTTCCATTCTTATTACCTTTCTTATTCGTAATCTTATTTATATCTTTAAATAAAGTCCAATAACCTGTAATTATACCTAAAAATATCAATAATATTATTACAAGATCATTACTTTTAAACCCTATAATTCTTTGTAATGCAAAATATATTCCAAGAAGTAATAAAACTGGTGAAATTATTGTATATGCAAAACCTGTAGCAAAAGATAAATATTTATGTAATTTACTATCTTTTTTATTAAAATTTTCCTTTAATCTTTCTTTTTCAAGTATATCTTCACGTATTTCATCGCCATCAGAATCTACTCCAGTATCTAAATAAGTTTTATTTTTATTTTTTCTTTCTTCTTCTACAGAAGTAAATTTTGTATTTTCAAGTAATTCGCTAAATTCAAATTCTTTCATTTCATGTAAATCTTTCATAATCCACCTACTTTTTCTTCCTACAAACTAAAAATACTCTACTCTCTCCATATTCACTATTTCTAGCAGTATCATATATCTCAAAACCTTGTTCTCTTACAGTTTCTAATAATTTTTCTGTTTCAAAAATATTTTTTTCATGTTTTTCTACATATTTTCTATAAACATCATCCTCTTTTAGAAAAATAGTCATTTCAACTAAATGTTTATACTTACTTAATTGTTCATGTCTCATTATATGTGTGTAATTTTCCGTTTCATCTATAAATATATCATTTTCAAAAATTTCATCAAATATTTCAACTTCAACAAAATCAAAAATAAAGTATCCATCATCTTCTAATGAATTATATACATTTGATAAAAACTTTTTAAGATCTGACAAAGATGAAAAATAATTTACTGTATCAAAATTACACATTATCAATCCATATTTTCTATCTATTCTATCATTAACTATATCTAATTTATAAAATTTAAGATTATCCATATTATACTTAGATTTTGAAATTTCTAACATATCATCTGAAATATCATAAGCATCAACATCATAACCAGCTTTAGCAAATAGATGTGACATCTTACCTGTACCAGAACCTAAATCAGCAACATTTTTTATACCTTTTTTAGGTAAATATGATTTTATAAATTTAAACCACGAATTATAGTCAACATTATCCATAAATTCATCATATATATATGCAAATTTCTTATGTATCATACTAATTCTTCCTTAACTTTATCAACTAATTCATTTAATATTTTATTTAAAACACCTTCTTCTTTAGCTTCAACCATTACTCTTATTAAATTTTCAGTACCTGAAGCTCTTACAAGTATTCTACCTAATCCATGTATCTCTTTTTCTTTTTCTTCTATAAATTTAATAAGTTTTTCATTTTTATCCCAAGTTTTTTTCTTTTCTTTATCCACTATTATATTAACCATATCTTGAGGCCAAAGTGATATTTCTTCTCTTAATTCACTAAGTTTTTTACCACTTTCTATAAATGCTTGCATCAATTGTATACTTGTTAAAATTCCATCACCTGTTGTATTATAGTCAAGCATTATAACATGACCTGATTGTTCTCCTCCAAGATTTAATCCATAAGTACGCATTTTTTCTAATACATATCTATCTCCAACATTAGATCTAATTAAACGTATATTATTATCTTCTAAGTACTTTTCAACTCCCATATTAGTTAAAACTGTAGTTACAACTTTATTTGAATTTAACATACCTTTAGAATGTAAATTCATAGCCAATATACTAACAACTATATCTCCATCTAAAACTATACCTTTTTCATCTACGGCTATCAACCTATCAGCATCTCCATCATAAGCTATACCCATATCAGCTTCAAACAATTTAACAGCTTCACATAATTTTTCAGGATGTGTTGACCCACAATTTACATTAATATTCTTCCCAGTAGGAGTATTATTTATTACAACAACCTCTGCTCCTAAATTTTGTAAAACCTTAGCTGCTACTCTATATGCTGCACCATTAGCTGTATCAACTACAACTTTATATCCCACAAATGAAGTTTTAACCGTACTTTGTAAAAACTTTCTATACATTTTCATATCGTCTTCTACATAAGTAAATCTTCCAAGTTTTTCTCCATAAACTAAGTTTTCCATTAAGAAATCTCTATCATCCATCAATCTTTCTATTTCTTCTTCAACTTCATCACTTAATTTATATCCTAAACTAGAAAATATCTTTATCCCATTATCTTTAATAGGGTTATGTGAAGCTGAAATCATAACACCAGCGTCTGCATGTAAATGTCTTGTAATGTAGCTAACACCTGGAGTTGGAAGAACTCCAACAAAATCTATATTTACTCCCATTGCTGTTAAACCAGCAGAAAGAGCTGATCTTATCATATATCCTGAAATTCTTGTATCTGTACCTAATATAACTTTAGGTTTTCCTTCTGTTGTTTTATTTTTTCTTAAATAATATCCAAGAGCTAATCCAAGATTTGTAACTATATCTATATTCAAATCTCTATTTGCTTCTCCTCTTATTCCATCTGTTCCAAAATATTTTCTACCCATTTAATATCCTTCCCATATATTTACCTATATATTTGCCTATTATTTTTATTTTATTTTGATTAGTCCTACTTAATATATTAGTTCCTTTTAAATGATTTAAATATCTCATATATAATTTATCATTGACATGTTCTACATAGACAAAATCTATACTTCCATCAATGCTTACCAAAATAAACTCTTTATCTATATTTTGTATATCTAAATTTTCAGTTTCAATAAATACATATTCGCCTTTATTAAATTCTTCTAAATTAGAACACTCTATTTTCAAATATTTCAAATCATTTCTTTTTAAATTAGATATCATTATTTTTTCTTCATTAAAAGTATACTCAAATCCATTTATAGTATATTTTCCTATACATTGTATATCAAAATCATAATCTTCTATATATCTAACCTTTTTATACACTTCATATTTTTCTATTATTTGTACATCTTCTTTAGAAATACTTAAAGTCTTTATTAAATTATTCATAACCATTTTAGATGGTCTTTTTCTATTATTTATTAAGGCATTAATATATTGAGGACTTACTCCTAATATACTTGCTATTGTAGTTTGTGTAATATTTAATTTATTCAAATATTTAGTTAATATATCACCAGTAGTAACCATTATTCACCTACTTTTTTTCTTTCTTCTTCCTCTAATTCTAATATCATATTAATTTCTTCAAGAATAATATCAGAATCTAGACCATGTAACTCTATACCTTCACCTATAGTTTCAGCAGTTGATATCACACATCCAGAACATCCAAGTCCATATCTCATTAATATATGAGACACTATCGGATACTTTTCTACAACTTCATCTATATTCATATCATAATGTACTCTTATTTCCATATTTCTCCTATTTATTTATGTTAAGTATATTATACAACTTTTTAATTTTTTTTTCTAGTAAAACAAAAACTGTACCATAAAGATACAGTTTAATTTATCAATAATTTATTATTTCTATTTTTAATTTATTACTGATTTCATTTCCTAATAAATATTTAACTATTTCTAATCCAAAATCTTTAGAAGCAGCTACCGATCTTCCAGTTATTACATTTTTATCTACTATTACTGGAAAATTATTTGCACTTCCTCCATTTTCTAAAATATATTTTTCAAATCCTGTATATGCAGTCGCATTTAACCCTTTTAAAACTCCTATTTTA
The DNA here is from genome assembly GCA_963526495.1 of uncultured Streptobacillus sp. Taxonomy (GTDB): domain Bacteria; phylum Fusobacteriota; class Fusobacteriia; order Fusobacteriales; family Leptotrichiaceae; genus CAURNT01. The sequence continues at coordinate 7,756 of CAURNT010000008.1, forward strand.
GCAAGATAAGAAGGTGCTGCACATATTGCAGAAACTAATTTTTTATCATTAAACATCTTAATAACTATCTCTTTAATTAAATCATATTCATAATATTTTTTAGTTCCTGGTCCTCCAGGTAGAAATACTCCATCAAATTCATTAAAATTAATTTCAGTTAATTTTTTTTCTACAATTATTTTAACTCCATGAGAACTTACTACTTCTAGTGTATCTTGTGGTGTTGAAATTAAAACTTCAATTCCTACTCTTCTCATTAAATCTATAGGAAATAATGCTTCTGTTTCTTCAAATCCATCTACTAATATTGTTAATATCTTTTTCATAAAAGCCCCTATCTTATTATCAATCTAATTAAGTACTGTACAGGCATCGCCACTAAAGAAAGTATTGTAAATACCACCATTCTATAAATATACATAGGTGCTCCTTTTTTAGTAACTCTACTATAAACTATCATAGCTGCAAGTACTGCTGCCATTATTAAAAATATTCCAAAAATATTAGAAGATAATAAAGTTGATATAAAGAATAAAACATATATTATATAGTCAAATTTAGTAAAAGGCATTTGATTTAAAATTTCATCTTCTCTCTTTTTTTCTTCAAACTCCTTTTCTTCTTTAGCTTTTCTTTTTTGTTCTTTTTCACCCTTTAATTTTCTCATAGTTCTCCTATCTTAAAGACTCAATAACTTCTTCAGTAGTATCTTTACTTAAAATTAAATCTCTATATTTTTGAGCCTCAGCATAATTTGTATCTAAAATTTTTCTCTTAACTTTTAACACTGAAGAAGCTGACATACTAAATGAGTCAAGACCCATTCCTAAAAGTAATTCAGTAGCATCTTTATTCCCTGCAAATTCTCCACACATACTTATTGAAATCCCTTGATTATGTGCAGCATCTATTACTTTTTGTATAGCTTCAAGTACCGCAGGATTGAATGCTGAATAAAGATCAGAAACCATTTCATTTCCTCTATCAACAGCTAAGAAATATTGAGTTAAATCATTTGTCCCTATAGAGAAGAAATCAACTTCTTTTGCAAATTTATATGCTATTATTGCAGAAGACGGTGTTTCTACCATCATACCTACTTTAATATTTCTATCAAATTTCTTACCTATAGCATCTAATTCTTCCATACATTCTTTTAAAATTATATTTGCAAGTCTTACTTCTTTAATCGAACTTATCATAGGGTACATTATCTTAACAGTTCCATAAGCAGATGCTCTTAATATTGCTTTAAGTTGTGTCTTAAACATATCTTTATTTACCAATGACACTCTTATAGCTCTATATCCTAAGAAAGGATTTAATTCTTTAGGTAAATCTAAATAAGGTAATTCTTTATCTCCCCCTATATCCATAGTTCTTATAGTTACAGGATTATTATTCATCTTTTCAACAACTGATCTATATGCTCTATATTGTTCCTCTTCTGTTGGCATATGATCAGAATTCATAAATAAAAATTCTGTTCTATATAATCCTATACCTGTAGCTCCTGCTTCAATAACAGCATCAACATCTTCAGGTTTCCCTATATTACCCCATACCTCTACACCATGTCCATCAGTTGTTACAGGTTTTAAGTCTTTTATTTTTTTCAATTCTTCTTTTAAATTTAATTGTTCTTCTCTTTTTCTTAAAAATTCATCAACTAATTCTTTAGATGGACTTAAATAAATTTCACCTTTTTCTCCATCAATTATTATATTTTCTCCATCTTTAACAGTAGAAATTATAGATTTAGTTCCTACTACAGCTGGAATTTCAAGTGATCTTGCCATAATAGCTGAATGAGCAGTTTTACCACCTATTTCAGTTACAAAACCTTTACAATTTTCAAGATCTAATTGAGCTGTATCAGATGGAGTTAAATCATTTGTAACTATTATTGTATTAGGTTCTAAATTACTTAAATCTTTTATTTTAATATTTAATAAATTTTTTAACCATCTTGTTCCTATATCTTGTATATCTGCTGCTCTTTCTCTTAAATATGGATCATCTAATTGTGAAAACATATCTGCATAAGTTTGTATTCCTTCTTTTAAAGCATATTCTGCTCTCATACCATCTTCTTTTATTTTTGTTTTAATTTCATCCATTAAATCTTCATCTTCTAAAAGGAGTATATGACCATCAAATATATCTGCTTTATCATCACCCATTTTAGCTCTAACTTTTTCTCTAATAGATATTAGTTGGGTTTTAGATTTTTTCATAGCTTCTTCAAGTTTTAAAAATTCTGATTCGGCTGTTTCACTTTTTAAATTTTTTTCTTCAGGAAGAACTATATCTTCTTGATGGAAAATTAATACCTTACCTATAGCAACACCTTCTGATGCTCCTATACCTGTTAATCTTAGCATAATATACCTCCGTACTATTTATTATTTTTTCTAATTTCTTTCATTTTAATACGCAATAATTTCACAATTTCTCCCTTGCCAAAATTAGTTGCAAGATCCAAAGCACTATAACCTTTTTTATCTTTCATAAAAGGATCTGCCCCATTTTCAAGAAATAATACAACCATATTAGTATTCCCTTTTAATGCTGCATCTTCTAATGGATGCCAACCATCTACATCATTTACCTTATTTACTAAAGATTTATCTTTTTCTATAAGTAATCTTGCTCCATCATAATTTGAATAGTATGCAGCTATATTTAATGGATATTTACCAAAGATAGGATGTCTAACATCTAAATTAACATCTCTTTTAAGAAGCTCATCTAATATAGTATTATTACCATATTCTATAGCTATCATTAAAGCTGTTTCGCCCTTTAAATTCCTAGCGTTAATATCTATTTTTTCAATTTTAGATATTTCTATATTTTTAAATGCTGGTTTATAGGCATCTTGAGAATATATGTTTATATTTTCTTCACCATCACCATTTATATACCTCATAACTTGTGTATTATTAAAATATCTAATTGCATTAAAAAAATCATTTAATCTAGTTTCTTCTATCTCACTTTCTTTTGATAATAAAATTTGGCTTGAATTATCATTATTTGTATATGATATGAGCGAAATAAATAATAATAAAATAAAAATTTTTTTCATTTTCATCACTACCTTATTATATCATATTTTTTATTTTTTTAAAATTTTATTTAATTTATCACTAAAATCTTCTTCTTCCATCTTTTTACAAAGTAAATCAGGTCTATTTTTTAAAGTTTTTTTCAGTGATTCATTATCTCTAAATTCATTTATCAATTTATGATTCCCATTTAAAAGAACCTCCGGAACTTCCATTTTATCTATAACTTGAGGCCTTGTATATTGAGGAAATCCAAGTAGACCATTATAAAAAGAATCTGTTTCATAAGACTCTTTTTTTATTATCCCTTCTTTCATTCTCATTATTCCATCTATAAGTACAAGAGAAGGAAGATCCCCACTACTTAAAACATAATCTCCTATAGAAATTTCTTGATCAACAAATTTATCTATAACTCTTTGATCCAATCCCTCATATCTACCTGATATTATACAAATATCATCTTTTTGAGATAATTCTATCAATTTTTTTTGATTTAACTTTTCACCTTGAGGAGTAACAAAAATAGTATACGGTTTTTTTATTTTTGATTTCCTTAAACCCACAAAATATGCCCAAAAAGGTTCTGGTTTTAATACCATACCTGCACCACCACCAAAAGGTGCATCATCTACTTGTTTATGTTTATTATCAGCATAATCTCTAATATTTTCTATAATATATTCAACATCATTACTATTAGCTCTATCTAAAATCGTTTGAGATAAATACATTTTAAATAATTCATCAAATAATGTTAAAACTCTTATTTTCATTATCTCATACCTTCTATCAATTCTGTATTAATACACTTTTCTTTTTCATCTATTTTCTTTATAAATTCATCAACCATAGGAACCATTATCTCATCTGTATCATTATTTATTATTAATATATCATGTGCTGCTGTTTCTAATATATCTATTACATCACCTATATATTCATTTTTATCATAGACCTTAAACCCAACAAGACTCAATTCTTCTTCATAATCAGGAACTAAATCTTTTCTAATATATACATTGTATCCTATATATTCTTTAGCATTATCCATATTTTTTATACTTTCAAAATCAATTAAAACTCTCTTATCTGTCATACCTTTAACATTGGATATCTTTTGTACATTCATATCATTATCTTTTTTTAATATAACATCAAAACCTATGATTTCTGAAATTAACGAAAACGAAGTTTTTAATTTAACTGTACCAAGTAATCTATGCGTACCAGTTATAGTTCCTACATATATTAAATTATCTATTATTCTCACCACCTTTTAATTTTGTTAAATTATAATATAATATACCCAAATTAAGAGTTACAAACATATCTACAACTACAGAATAAGTTGAAATTAGTATTATTTTTTTATCTAATAAACCAGCAACTATCTTAACCATATCATTAAATGCTAAAGTTGAAGATAATGACAATAATTTTTCTGTAGTATATCTCGTTAAATAAGAATATAACGGAAAATGAAAGATTATATAACTAAAAATTATAGTTTTAAGCATACTATACACATTCAACCTAAATAAACTAAATGAATATTTAAGAGAATATTTAAAATTTATTTCTTTAATAAAAAATATATATCCAAAATATGCAAAAACTAATCTCAAACTCAAAGTAAATGAAGTTAATAAGGTAGAAGAATATACTATATTAGTTAAATAATTAAAAATTACAAGTATAAAATAATATATAGCAAATCTTTTAATATTTATTTTATAATTTTCATAATATTTAGCAACTATAATTATAGTAAACACTGTAATTAAAGTATATACAAAATTATTGATTATAAATTTTTTAGAATAAATATTTGTCAAAAGAATAAGTATAGTAAATAATATAAAATATCTAGTATTAGACCATACTATTTTAATACCTTCTTTAAATATATCTAATATTTTCATAATTAACTTTTTATCTTTCTAAAATTCTTACTATCTTCAGCAATTAATTTCAATGTTTTTAAATCTGTATCTTCATCATTACCAGCTATAGCAGATATAGCTCCTTCTATTAAAGGACAATCTGCGATTTCAACTTCTATTTCTCCTTTTAATAATTCTTTAGCACCTAATGCTGCATTTATAGAACTTCCAAAATCAACTAATAATAATACCCCTTTACCTCTATTTGCCTTTCTAATAGCATTAGCTACTATTTCTGGAGTAGTTCCATAAGTATCATAATTCTCTCCACCACCATTTAATATTTCAAAATCATCTTGTTTTAAAACTTCACAAAATTCTATAAAGGCGTCTGCCATAGAATTACTATGACATACTAAAACTATACCAACTATTTCTTTCATTTTTACCTCCTATTTTTCTCCAAATAATCTATCTAAAATTATTGCCACTGCTGCTCTTACAGATAAATGATTATATCTTGTATTCAATCTTATTGGTTCTAATATATAAGTAGACATATCCATTACCTCTTGTATAAGACCCCAACCTGTTCCAAATAATAGTAAATAAACTTCGTCATCATTATATATTTTTTCACTCAAATCATTAAAACTCAAAGTATTAGGAAAGGTTTTAGCAGATGTTGTTACTATTTTAGGTTTTTTCCCTGTTAATTCTTCTATTTTTTTTACGCTTTCTTCTATACTTGAAGCAAGTAATGTATTTTCAAAAGCTTCATTTCTATCTTTATTAAAATCTATTCCATCCCCTTCTTGCCAAAAACCAAGTATTCTTGCTGTTAATTCTTGTTGTGCATCTACTGGGGTTATTATAAAATACTTAGATATATCATAAGTTCTACAAGTTCTTGATATATCATGTATATCAAAATTTGTAACAGATGTTGCTACAACATCTTTATTTTTATTATATACTGGATAATGAACTAATCCTAGAAATACTTTTTCTCTCATTTTTACACCTTTCTTAGATAAATATATATAACCTTGCTTTTTGAAGAACCTCTCTTTGTGATGAATAAGTTATTATTCTTAAAGCTTCTTCATACCTACACCATTTATATTCACTTATCTCATCTTCGTCTATTTTTACACTTTGACTTTCATCTTTAATTGTCGCTAGATATAAAGTAACATATTTTAATTCACCTTGATTTGTTATATATGATATAGTTTCTGAAAATTTATCTGGTTCATAAAGATTTATAGATAGACCTGTTTCTTCTTTAGTTTCACGTATTGCAGTTTCACATCCATCTTCCCCCTCTTCTATATGACCTTTAGGAAATCCCCAATTCCCACTTATTATCTTAACCAAAAGAAACTCAACCTCATTATTATCATTATATCTAAATACTATACTACCATAAGAATAAACTTTTTTTATTTCTTTAGAATCTCCATATTCTCTCATTATATATTTCAATAATTCTTCTTTATTATTTTTTAATTTATTATCTGCTAACATATTGTATATTTCTTTTCTAATATATTCCTTAGTATAATATGAATTTAAATCTAAATTATGTAAATCAACCATATTAATATCTAAATCATTTATATATACTATATCTTCATTAAAATATATAGCTTGTATTTTACTCAATAATTCTAAAGTCATTTTAACATATTCATTATACTTTGGTTTATGATATGTTATAAAAGAAATTAAATTTAATAACTTAGAAATATTTGTATTACTTCTAAATTCAAATAGCATCCTTTTTATTGAATGTATTGTATATTTTTTTTCTATTATATTACTATAATAAATAAGATTTTTTATCAAAATAAGATCTACTATACTTATATCTAATTTTTTTAAACTATTTTCTGCTATTACCATACTTTTTAATATATAATCTTTATTACTATCTACCATACCTAAATAAAGAAATAATATAGCATAACCAATAGATTTTTCTTCATAAGCATTATACTTACAATAAACCCTATATGCATTTACTATATCATCACATAATTTAATTCCTAATTTTTTTTCTGTTAATTCTGGTATAAAATTAAATAAAAGATTATATTTAAGAATTTTATCCAAAGCTTTATATGAATATTTATCAAAAAGTATCTTATTTAAATATTTACTAAAATTATTATTAGTAATTTTAAGTTTTTTATTTTTAAATTCAGACATAGCTCTTTCACACTCTATATCTAATTCAAAATTATATCTAGCCATTAGTTGTAAAGCTCTTAAAATTCTTAGATTATCTTCTTCAAACCTTAACAAACTATCTCCAACTGTCTTGATAACCATATCTTCTAAATCTTTTTGACCATCAAAAAGATCTATTATACCCGATGACATATTATATGCTAAAGCATTAACAGTAAAATCACGCCTTAACATATCCTCTTCTATAGTATTAACAAATTCTATATTTTTAGGATTTCTACCATCTAAAATTCCACTTTCTTTTCTAAATCTAGCAATTTCTATAGTAAGACCATCAATCGTTATACCTACTATGTTATATTTTTCAGAAATAACTCTGGGATTATATTCCCAAAGTATATGTATTAAGTCTTCCATAGGAATATTAGTTGCCATATCATAATCATTAGGAACTAAGCCTCTCAATATATCTCTTAAAGCTCCTCCAACTAAATAGGCTTGACCATATTCATTTAATATATTTAATATGTATACAACCCTTTCATCTATATTCATTACAATTACCTTTTCTTAAATTTTATTATATAAAATCCATCTAAATACTTATTTTCATAAGATATTAAAGACCCACCAAATTTATCCTTAATAACTACTACATTATCTGGATATTCAACATTTATAACTTTTAAATCTTCATATTTATCTAAGAAATATTCTATATTATTTGTATTTTCATTATCCAAAATTGTACATGTACTATATACCATTTCTCCACCTTTTTTTAATAATTTATACACATTGTCAAATATCTTTTTTTGTAATCTTTTTATTTCTTTTATATCTTTTGGACTAATATTATATATTTTTTCAGGCTTTTTAGTTAATACCCCTAACCCTGAACAAGGAAGATCTAATAATATTTTATCATACATTCCTTCATCAAAATTTCTTGCATCAGCTTGATATACTTCAAAATTTTTATATTTTTCTGTATATTTTTTTAATTCTTTAACTTTATGTTCATATATATCTGTAGCAACTAATCTTTTAGGTCTATACTTATCAAGTATTGCTAAACTTTTACCACCCGGAGCTGCTGCAACATCATAAACTTCATCACTACTACTAGGATTTAGTGCATAAACAACTAAATTAGATGAACCATCTTGTATATATATATCACCATTGATATATTCTAGTGTCTTTAATATATTATTATTTGACAAATAATACACATCATTAACTTCAAATAATATTTCTGTATCAATATTTTTAAGTAACTCTTTAAATCTATCATAACTAACATTATTATGATTAACTCTTACAGAAAAATAACTTTTATCCTTATATCTTTTAAGAACATCTATATATTTATCTTCTCCAAATTGTATCTTAACTTTATCTACGAACCATTGAGGATATGATAATTTTGTTGAAAGTTTAGCTTCTTCATATAGTTTATCTTTTTCAGTTATAAACTTCCTTAAAAATGAATTTACAAATTTTGCTTGAAATTCATTAACATCTTTAGCAATTTCTACAGCTTCATATACTATACCGTTATAATCTTTATCCGTATATAATATTTGAGCTATACTTACTCTTAAAATATTTTTTATATATTTTTTAGGTGATTTAGATAGCTTATCTATTACATAATCTATATAAATATAATTTTTTAAAACTGTATTTAACATACTATTTATAAAAGATTTTTCAGATTTTGAATACACATTATTATTAAATAGTTTATTAAGCTCAACATTACTGTACTTTCCTTCATCTATAACCAAACTTATTAAATCAATTAAATCTTTTTTTATATTCATCTATTTTCTCCAATACTATTATTAATAAAATTGCAAATATATAAATATATGGAATAAGAGAACTAATAACTTCTATGTATAACATGATAGCAGAAATAATTAATAAAACTCCTATTATTATATATTTATATTTTTTCATATCAATCAATGTATAAAATAATATTATAGTTGAAATAATATATATAATTCTAGGTAAAAAGATTATAAAAGACATTAAATAAGAATTAACTATTAAATCTTGCATATAATCTGATGAATTCAAAACTGATTCAAATAAAAAAACAGTAAAAGTTGAAACAGTCAATAATATATATTTTTTTTTATCTAACATTTCTATTTTACACATAAATTTAGTTATAAAATTTACTGTTAAATACATAAATAATAAAGAAGATATAAGAATTACAATATTAGGGACTGGAGAACTTAGTATATATATATATTGTAAACATAACATTAAATCAAATGTATTTTTAAATATACTTAAAAGCTTATTTTTATTCATAACTCATTTTCCCTTCAAAAACTTCCTTTATCATCATAAGTATTTCTCTATTATTATTTGAAGCTGAATTTAATTCATAAAGTTCTGTTCTAAATCTCTCGTAACACTTAATATTATATATGTTCATAAATTTAACTATAGATATTGCTGTAAGGACTCCTTCTTCATTTTTACAAGATTTTAAGCTATATTCTAATAACCATAACATAGTCCATTTTCTATAAATATTATAGCCATCAAAATTCATAAATAACATTAATCTAAACATTGCAGAAATTAAATCCTCTCTACTTACATACTTACTTTTTGTAAGTACAATATTATATAACTTATTAAATTCCTCTAATACATCCATAACAAAATTATCATCAACTTGTTGCTCTATATTTTTTTCTAAAATTGTTTCTAATGAATCAGTAGCACACTTGTATCTATAAAATTCAATAGCATATCCATTTTCTATTTCTTTAATTTTTCCAGTTATTATATATTTTAAATTTTTATTACTTTTAGCAATTGTTCTTAAAAATTCTATATTATATATTCCAATCTTATCTATTAATTTAAACTTATTTTTCATATATGTAACTTGAAATTTAATATCTGTAACTCTGTATATTTTCTCTAATATAATTAAAGGGATTGTATATATAGTATTATATATTTCTTCAGGTAAATCTATATCTTTCTCAAAAGCTATTGGTAAATACATTATACTTCTTTCATCATCTTTTTTTACTTCTATCTTAGGATTTCTATTTAATACATAATAATACAAAGGATGTAATATGTTAGAATAAGAAATATTATCATTTATAAATCTTTTTTGTTGTTCTTTATATTCTTCAGGTTTTTCATTTTTATATTTTAATTTCAAAAAATCATTTTCATATTTATAAAATAAATCTAAAGAATTTCTATCATATATTCTACGTTCATACATTTCATTTAACAATTCTAACCCTGAATTATAATTTAAAGTAAGTGAATAATATTCAAGAATAATATTTGCAAATATTGAACGTCTATTTTCTAATTCAAAATTAGGTAAAATATAATTTTCAAATTCATTAAATTGTTTATATTTAAATAAAATTTTAGATATTTCTATCAGTATTTCTAAATTATTATTACAATGTTTTATAGCTCTAAGTATATATTCATTAGCTTTAGAATAATTTAAATTTTCATATTCTAAAAGAGCAAAATCTATAGACAATCTATATGCATTAGATATATTAGTTACTATATCTTTTATATTTTCAATCTCTTCATGAGTTTTATTTGGCATAAATTTATAAAACTCTTTTATTAGTTTTGAACTATTAGGAAATTTATATATTCCATCTATTACAGCATTTTCATATTCTAAATTATTTGATAATTTTTCATATGATTTTGCATAATAATAGTATAAATCAGAACTTAAATCAAATCCATCTTCATTATACTTTTCAAACAAATTAATAACCTCATCATAAGCTCCTGAATTATAGTATATTTCAATTATAATTTCTGTTGATCTTAGAGATTCTAAATCATTTTCTCTAAATCTTAAACTATATTCTAATATTTCCTTATATATATTATAATTTAAAGCCTCAACTAATAAAGTATAAATTATTTCTTTATTATCTTTATTTTGATTTAATTGAGGTTTAAGAAACTTTTTAATCCATTGTTCTTGTTCTACTTCTATTTCTTTATTTAATTTTTCATCATAAATCTTTATTTTAGGTTTTTCTTCCATACTAGTATTCTTATTCTTAAATATATTCCAGAACATTTTATCCCTCCTGTTATTTTATAACTTTATCTATTATACCCCCACCAAGACAAATATCACCATTATATATAACTGCTACTTGCCCCAATGTCACTGCTCTTTGTGGTTCCTCAAAATCTATTCTATATTCTTCATCATTTATCTTGCTAATAACAGCTTTCACATCTTTTTGTCTATATCTAAATTTAACTCCACATTCAAATGGAAGTTTTATAGAATTTATAAAATTAAAATTATTAGCTATTAACCCTTTAGAATAAAGTAATTTATCATCCCCTTGAGCTACTACTAATTCGTTAGTTTCAAGTTTTTTATCAACTACAAAATAAGGTTCACCTGTTCCATCTTTTGAATTTCCAAGTCCTATTCCTTTTCTTTGACCTATAGTATAATACATTAAGCCATTATGTATACCTAGTTTTTTACCATTTATATCTACTATATCACCTTTTTGTGCTGGTATATATTTACTCAAAAATTCATTAAAATTTCTTTCTCCTATAAAACATATACCTGTAGAATCCTTTTTATTAGCTGTTTTCAAATCATATTTTTGTGCAATTTCTCTTATTTCACTTTTTTTATAATCTCCTAAAGGAAATAAAACCTTTTCTAATTGTTTTTGCGTTAATCCACTCAAAAAATATGTTTGATCCTTATTATCATCAAGACCTTTTAACATTACTTTTTGACCATCTTTATCTTCTATAAGTCTAGCATAATGTCCAGTTGCTATATAATCAGCTCCTAATTTTTCAGCATATTCCAAAAACGCTTTAAACTTAATCTCCTTATTACACATAACATCAGGATTAGGTGTTCTTGCAAGTCTATATTCTGATAAAAAATATTCAAATACTCTTTCCCAATATTCTTTAACAAAATTAATAGAATAATATGGTATTCCTAATTGTTCAGCAACAGAAACAACATCTTTATAATCTTCATCTGCCATACAAACACCATTTTCATCTTCTTCATCCCAATTTTTCATGAATACACCTATAACTTCATAACCTTGCTCTTTTAACAATATTGCGGCTACTGATGAATCAACACCTCCTGACATTCCTAAAACAACTCTTTTTTTCATATTTATTCCAACTTTCTTTTTTTATTATTATTAGTTATATTATACAACTTTTTTCAATTTTTTTCTAGTATAAACCTTAATAAAAAGGCACCCTAAGGCACCTTCTACTTCAATTCATTTAACCCCTTTATCAACTCTTCATAATTATTTAAAGTTAATAATTTTTCATAATTATAGTCTTTATAAGTTTTTTCTAAATAGTAATTTATAAACTTACGAATTTCAGGATTAAATATACAATTATCTTCTCTAAATACATTTATATACTCTATTAACCCATTTATTCGTTTTTCATCATCAATATTTAATATATTTCCACTCATAATATATTCTTTTATATCATTAATAAGCCATGGATTTCCTAGTATTCCTCTTGCTAACATAATACCATCTACTCCACTAAATCTTATTTTATCTACTGCATCCTCTAAGGTAAATATATCTCCATTTCCTATAACTGGTATAGAAACACTTTCTTTAACTTCTTTAATATAGTTCCAATTAGCTAAACCATTATAAAGTTCACTTCTCGTTCTACCATGTACTGTTATATGATCACATTTTAATTCCTGAGCAATTTTCGCGATTTCTAAATATTTATTAGCTTCTTCATAGCCCAGTCTTATTTTAAGAGAAATCTTTGTTTCAGGTTTCAAAACTTCTCTTAAAGAATATAAAATACGTTTAATTTTATCTGGTTCTTTTAAAAGAGTTGCTCCACTTCCATTACTAACTATTTTTTTCATAGGACAACCACAATTTAAGTTTATATGATCTGCCCCAATATTTTCAACATATTTTGCACAATTATTTAATCTTTCTATATTTTCACCAAATATTTGTACAGCATTACCTTTTCTTAATTTCAAAATTTTAGGAATTTCTTTAGTATTATACATAGCTAAATTATTTGAACTTATCATTTCTGTAAAAATTAAATCAGCAGAAAATTTTTCCATATATCTTCTAAAAGAATAATCACTAACACCCGCCATAGGTGCTATATATATTTTTGTATTATTCATTTATAGCTTTCATGACAACTTCAAGTGCAGCATCATAATTTAATTCAGACTTTATTTCTTTAGCCACTTCTTTATATGCTATTTGTCCTTTTTTATCTATAACAAATACAGCTCTTGCTAATAATCTTAATTCTTTCAACAACATACCATAACTATTTGCAAATTCTAAATCTCTATGATCTGATAAAGTTATAGCATTATTAATTCCATTTGCTGCACAAAATCTCCCTAATGCAAAAGGTAAATCATTTGATATTGTAATTATTGAAACTTCATCTTCATATTTAGCAAGCTCATTATTAAACTTAGCCGCTTGTATAGCACATATACCTGTATCAATTGATGGAAAAGATGTAAGAACTACAACCTTACCTAAAAACTGTTCTAAACTAACTTCTTCCAAATTTTTATTAATAGCTTTAAACATAGGAGCTTTTTCTCCTACTTTTACCTCATTCCCAATTAATGTTAAAGGATTTCCACCCATTGTAATATTCATTTTTACCTCCAAATTTTCTTATTTTATAATTAAAGTATACTATATTAAATTCTTTATTACAACTTATTTGTTATATCAAACAAAATATTGTATAATCTAGATATATTTATTTGGAGATGATAACATGAAAATAGAAATATGTGCTGGAAATATCGAAGATATTATTATTGCAAATAATTTTAAAAATATAGCTCGTATAGAATTAAATCAAGGTTTAAGTACAGGAGGTTTAACTCCCAGTTTCTCGCTTGTTAAAAATGCACTTAAGTTATCTAAACATAAAATTATTGTAATGATTAGGTTAAGAGAAGGTTCTTTTTCATATACCGAAAATGAATTTAATATAATGTATGATGATGCTAAAACTTTTCTTGAACTCGGTGTAGATGGTATAGTTTTTGGATTTCTTGATAATAATTTAGATATAGATATAAATAAAACCAAAAAAATGATAGAACTAGCTCATAAATACAAAAAAGAAGCAATTTTTCATAGAGCAATAGATGTAACTTCGGATTATATTAAAAGTATTAAAAATTTAAAAAACATGAATATAGATAGAATTCTTACTTCAGGTCATGAAATGAATGCTATAATAGGATTAGACAATTTAATAAAAGCAAAAAAAATATTTGATAAAATATTACCTGGTAGTGGTATAAACCAAAAAAACTTAAAAGAGTTTAAAAAAATGGGATTTTTAGAAGTACATGGTAGTTTTTCTAAATCAATAAAAAATGAATATATAATTGATTTTGGAACTTATACTAAAACGTCAGAAAATATTATAAATAGCTTGACTTTATAGTATTTTGATATTAAAATATACTAGCGAGGTGAATATTTTGAAAAATAATTTAGAGAAAAAAAGTTTAATAGAAAAAAAAGAATTTGTTATAGAAAAATCTGCTGATCTTTTTTTTAGAAATGGTTATGTCAATACTGGTTTAAACGATATACTTAAAGCATGTGATATTGCAAAAGGTTCTTTTTATTATTACTTTTCAAGTAAAGATGAAGTTTTATTAAAAGTAATCGACTTTCAAAAAGATAAAATAATATCTTTATTTTCTGAAACAGTTGATGATTTATCTATTTTTAAATTAAAATCTTTCTTTTCAAAATATTTTGAAAATATTGCAATAATAAAAAATAGTGACAATAGTATTTTTTATGCTGGTTCTCCATTAGGGAATTTAAATTCTGAAATGTCTAATATAAATGAAGAAATTAATCATAAAATAAAAGAAGCTTATTTTGAAATAGAAAATACTCTTTCTCTATTCCTTCAAACTTTAGGACATGTGCACTCTAAATACCAATCTAATAATATTGTATTATATTCTGAATTGCTATTAAACAATCTTGAAGGAACTTGTTTAAAATTAAAAAGAATGAAAAATAGCTCACCTATAGAAGAATTTTTAATGTTTTTTGATTTAATAATAGAAAAAATGATAAATGATAAAAGCTACTAAATAGTAGCTTTTTATTTTTCATACTCTTCAGTAGTGTATTTCACTACCTTCCCATCTTCATTTATATTCAAATGATGTAGTTTATTTACACCATAAAGTGTTACATACCACATTCCATATCCTCTTTTAATAATTTTTGCATCCTTATATTCTATAACTTCTCCAACTCTATCTTTAACATATTCTGAGGCAAACGATGTTACCTCCTTAACATTATATTTAGACATTGGAGTTTTTATACTATAACAAGAAAAAATATTAAATAAAAATATTATACTAATTAATATTTTACGCATTCTCATCACCTCTTAATTTGTTTATAACTTTATCTAATATATCATTTATTTCACCTTTAAATCTAAAACCTGCTGCTAATTTATGACCTCCTCCATTAAAATTTGAAGCTAATTTATTAACATCTACATTTTTAGATCTAAAACTCCCTTTCCAATTTAAATTTTCATCTTGTCTTACAAACATAGAAACCTCAACATCTTCTATACCTGCTAATAATTCTGATATACCATCTGTTTCATCATCTGTCAAACCTAAATTATACATTTCAGATTTTGTTAAAATAAAATATGCAAATTCAATATCATCAATATATTTAAATTCTTGTAAAGCTTTACCAAAAATCTTGGCTTTTCCTACACTTCTAGAAAATAAGATACTTGATATTTCTCTGTTATTTATACCAGTTTCCATCAATTTAGAAGATATATAAAAAGTGTCTTTAGTAACATTTGAATGTCTAAAATTACCTGTATCATTTATTATTCCTAAATACATAAACTTAGCAATTTGACTATCTAATTCTATATCAAAAATTTCTAAAAATTTGTACAATAATTCAGATGCAGAAGATATATCTTCAACATAATTAATATTTAAATATTTTGTATTACTAACATGATGATCTATATTTATAGTATTTTTTGCTATTTTAAATATTTCATTATTAATTGCTGCTCTTTCTATGTTAGCTGTATCTAACATAATAACTAATTCTACATTGTTTTCATCATATTCTGATTTCAATAATTTACTTTCTTCAAATTTTTTGATAAATTTTGGTAATTCATATTGAACTACTATATCCACATTTTTACTTGGATTATATTTTTCTATCATAAATTTAAAAGCAAACAAAGCACCAAAAGCATCACCATCTGGATTAACATGTGCTGATAATATAATATTATTATACTTATCTATTTCTTCTTTAATTTTATTTAACATTACTTCTCCTATTTTTTCTTTATAATATTTTTATAATCATCAAGAGTAATTTCATTACCTTGTTTCATTTTTAATTTTGTAACTTTATTAACTAATCCTCTTGGATTATTAAGTAGTGCCCCAACTCCTCTTATTGTATTTATATGATTTATTGCTATAGCTATAGCATCTGCAGCATCATCAGGTTTAGGTATTTCACTAAGTTTTAAAATAATCTTAGTCATTTCCTGTACTTGTTTTTTATTCGCTCTACCATATCCTGTAATTCCTGTTTTAACTTGTAATGGGGTGTAATTATATATATCTAATCCCGATAATTGTGCTTTAAGTATTATAACTCCACGAGATTGAGCAACACTAATTATTGTTTTTTGATTTTTAAAAAAGAATAATTCTTCTATTGCCATATGATCTGGCTTATATAAATTTATTAAACTTTCAACTCTTAAATATACTTGTTCCAATCTAAGAGATAAACTATCTTCTTTATTTGTATATATACATCCATAATCAATTAACTGTATTTTATTATTTTTATAATCAATTATAGAGTAGCCAACTATAGCTGTACCAGGATCTATCCCTAAAACTCTCATATTCACCTCTTTCTAAATGATATTATACTTTATTTTTAAACTTTATTCAAATAAATTCACAAAGAGAAACAAATCGTATTTTTAATATAATTTTTTTAATTAAAAACACTAATATATCTAGTTTGTTTGAAAATAAAATATTAAAATGATATAATAAAAAAAAAGAATAAATTGGAGGAATTATGAAAAAAACATCAAAAGTTTCAATAATAGGAGCTGGATTTGTTGGTTCAGCCACAACTCTTTCTGTCGTTCTTTCAGGACTTGCATCACATGTAGTCCTTGTTGACGTTAATAAGGAAAAAGCAGAAGGAGAAGTATTAGATATAGCTCATGGAGCTGCATTTATTAAAACTGTAAATATAGTTTCCGGAGATTATAGAGATACTGAAGATTCTGATATAGTAATTATAACAGCAGGTGCAAATCAAAAACCAGGAGAAACTAGACTTGATCTTGTTCACAAAAACGTTGCAATATTTAAAACTATAATTCCACAAGTTGCACGTTATTCTCCTAATGCTGTATTAGTTATAGCTACCAACCCGGTGGATATACTTACTTGGGTTGCATATAAATTATCTGGATTCCCTTCTAATAGAGTTATAGGAACAGGAACAGTTCTTGATACTTCAAGATTAAGATATTATCTTGCAGAAGAATTTGATTTAGACGCTAGAAATGTACATGCATATATTATAGGAGAACATGGTGATTCTGAATTTCCTGTATGGTCTTCAGCATCAATAGGTCCTTTAAGTTTTTATGAATTTTGCGCTAGAGAAGGGAAGGATCCTGAAAAACTAAAAGAAAATATACACGAAAAAGTTAAAAATTCAGCTTATGATATTATATCAAGAAAAGGCTACACTAACTATGCTATAGGTATGGCTACAAGAAGAATAGTTGAAGCTATACTTAGAGATGAACATTCTATACTTACTGTTTCATCATATAATCAATTAGAAGATGTATACTATTCAGTTCCAAATATAGTTGGAAGAAATGGACAACAATTAAAAATATGTCCTGAATTTGAAAAAGAGGAAAGAGAAAAATTAGAAACAACTAAAAAGATTTTAAAAGATATAATAAAAGAATTAAAATTATAATAAAAAGGCTTAAATGGAGATATCCTTCCATTTAAGCCTTTATTTTATTTAAAATCTACAACTATATTGTTTTCGCCTATATAAACATCTTCTATAAGATTAGGATTTATACCCTTAGATCTAAAATCATAAATTTCATTATTATCTAATAATGTATAAACTATACCATTAGATATTTGTTTAATTTGAGCTTGATCTAATATACCAGTTATTTTCTTTATCTTAATATTATTTGTATATAATTTACCATCTCTATATTTTATTCCTGTTTCAATATATATTTTCATTTCAGTAGTTGCACTTGGTAAAAATATGGCACTTAAAACATTACTTACTTCAAGTTTAATAACTACTTGTAGTTTATTATTTTCTACATAAACATCTTCTACTGTACTTGCTCCTTTAACAACTATAAAGTCTTGACTACCATTAACTCTAGCTGCCACTGATTTTTTTACTTCTGAATTAGGTACATTATATTTATCTATAATAGATAAAGCAGAACATGAAATCAAAAACATACTCATAAATATTGCTATTATATATTTTTTCATAAATTTCCTCCTATAAGTCCTACAACTTCTCTTACTTCTTTCATTTTTTTACTTGCTAATTCATTAGCTTTAATACTTCCTTCTCTTAAAATTTTATTTACATAATCTAAATTATTTTCTAATTTAAATCTTATTTCTCTTTGTTCTTTGAAATAATCAAGTATTCTCTCTAACAATTCTTTTTTAGCATGTCCATATCCATAATTACCTGCAACAAATTTTTCTTTCATAATATTTAATTCTTTTTCTGTTGCAAATAAAGAATACAATTTTGTTATATTATTATCTGGATTCTTAGATTCTTCAAGAGGTGTTGAATCTGTAACTATACTCATAACTTGTTTTTTTAATTCTTTTTCAGGAACATACATATTTATAATATTACCATAAGATTTTGACATTTTATCTCCATCAGTTCCTACAACAGTTGCTACCGTATCAAGTATAAGAGGTTCAGGTAATTTAAATATTTCCTTATTATAAAACTCATTAAATCTAATTGCAAAATCTCTAGTAAATTCTATATGTTGTTTTTGATCTTTACCTACCGGAACAAAATCAGTATCATATATCAATATATCTGAAGCCATTAAAACTGGATAATTAAATAAACCTACATTAGGTTTTCCTCCCTTAGCAATCTTATCTTTATATGCATGCCCTCTTTCAAGTAACGCCATAGGAGTTAAATTTGATAATATCCACATAAGTTCAGTATGTAGTGGTACTGAAGACTGTAAAAATATAGTAGATTTTTTAGGATCTAGTCCTGCTGCTATATAATCCATAACAATATTTATACTTTGTTGTCTTAAAAGTTCTGGATTAATTTGACTAGTTAATGAATGGTAATCTGCAATAAAATATAATCCTTCATAATTATCTTGCATATCAACAAATTGCTTTAACGCTCCAAAATAATTACCAAGATGTAAAACTCCACTTGGTTGTATACCTGACAAACTTCTTTTCATATTTTACTCCTTTACAAAGTATGTTTCCTAATTAAATATCTTAATCTACTAGAAACCATCTTTATTCCTATTTCATTTTCTTTACCTCTCGGTATTATTACATCAGCATATCTTTTAGAAGGTTCTACAAATTCAAGATGCATTGGTTTAACTGTTTTTATATATTGATTTTTAATATTTTCAAAACTTCTTCCTCTTTCTTGAATATCTCTTTCCATTCTTCTTAAAAGTCTTTCATCATCATCAGTATCTACAAATATTTTCATATCAAGAAGTTTTCTTATTTTGGGCACTGATAATATTAATATTCCCTCAACTATAATTATAGGCTTAGATTCAACAACTTCTGTTTCCTTGCATCTATTATATTCTGCAAAATTATATATAGGTTTTTCTATGCTTTGTCCATTAGTCAACGCTATAATATGCTCCTCTAAAAGATCAAAATCTATAACATCAGGATGGTCGTAATTTAATTTAACTCTTTCATCAAAAGGCATTTCATCATTTTTTACATAATATGAATCTTGTTCAAGTAACAATGCCTTTTCTCCGCCTTTTTTTAAATCTTCAAGTATTGCTTGAGCAATACTTGTTTTACCACTACCAGTTCCCCCAGCTATTCCTATAACAATAGCTTTTTTCATATTTCCTCCTAAAGTGATCCTAATATCTTTTTAACTTCTACTTTTTCAGTAGTATTTATTAATTTTTCTAACAATTCATCTTCATATGATAATTTAGAAATTTTTTGTAATAAATCTAAATGTTCTCTTTTAGTACTTTCAGGACTAGCAATCATAAAGAATAGTTTAGAAGGTTCTCCATCAAAAGAATCAAAACCTAATCCTTCTGGAACAATAGCAACTGCTAAAGCAATTTTCTCAATAGCAGGCGATTTGGCATGTGGTATCGCTATACCATCTTGCATACCAGTTGATGTTAGATTTTCTCTTTCTATCAAATCTTCAAAAAATGTATCAAACATTCCTTCTTTTACTATACCATTATCTTTTAAAAATAAAGACGCCATTTCTCTTAAAATATCTTCTTTATTTTTAGATTCTAATCCAAATACTATTCTATTATCATTTAAAAAATCTGTTATATTCATCTTTTACCTCATTTTTTTTAAAATATCTTTTATAATTTCATCTTCTGACATCATACTTAAATTATATATATTATACTCACTATGATTTTTAAACCAAGTTATTTGTCTTTTAGCATAATTCCTAGTTCTTCTTTTAAGAAGCTCTACAGCTTCATCAAAAGTAGAGTTTCCATCAAAATAATCAAATAATTCTTTATATCCAATAGCTTTATTCGTAGGAAAATTTTCATGTATGTATCTTGCTTCTTCTAAAAGACCATTTTCCAACATATTGTCTATTCTTTTATTTATAATTTCATATAATTCTTCTCTATTTCTAGTAAGAAATACTTTATAAAAAGTATAATCATTATTTTTAATATTTTTATTATTTAAACAACTAAATTTAGAATTTGTCAATTTACATACTTCTAAGGCTCTCACTATTCTAACCTTATTACCTTTATCTATTTTCATATATGTTTCTATATCCAATACTTTCAATTCTTCTAAAAGATCATTCAAATCTCTTAATTCAAGTTCTCTTCTTAATTTATCATCCTTTGAAGGTAGACTAGAAAATCCATCAGTTATGGCTGAAATATATAACCCTGTTCCACCAACTAACATATATTTTTTAGTATTATCTTTTAATATTCTATTTACAGCCTTCTCATAATCACCAACAGAATAATCTACATTAGGACTAACAACATCTAACATATGATGTTTTATACCTTGCATCTCATCATTTCTTATTTTAGCTGTACCTATATCCATTCCTTTATATATTTGCATAGAATCAGCAGATATTATTTCAAAATTTAAAATTTTTGCTAACTTTAAAGAGAGTGCAGTTTTACCTACACCCGTTGGACCAGCAATAACTAATGAATTATATAACATAAGTAAATTCATATCCTGCTATTATTATAGTATCTCCCTCAACTACACCATTATCCTCTAATACTTTTTCCATACCTAATTTTCTCATTATTTGTAAGAATTGTATTATTCCTTCTTCTCCTATAAGAACATATTTTCTAAGTACATTATCAACAATTTGACCCTTGACTTCATAAACTTCATCATCAAGTTTTTTCACTATCCAATCATCTTGTTTTTTAACAAGATCCGGTAAAACTTCATCAAGATTTGCTTCTTCTTCTATTACATCTCTAGGAATCTCTTTAACTAATCTCCATATTTTACTTACTAATTCTTTCAAATTTTCTCCTGTTAATATAGAACCAAATACTATATTTTCTTTTTCTATACCATGAGAAATTATTTCTTTTTCAAATTTTTCTTTTAATTCTTCTATTCCTTCATAGATATTATCAATTTTATTTGCAAATACTATTTGTTTCTTATTTGATAATTTTTTAGAAAATTTTGACAACTCCAAGTTTATTTTTTCAAAATCAATTACTGGATCTCTACCTTCAAATCCAGAGATATCTACTATATGCAATATCAATTTACATCTTTCTATATGTTTTAAAAATCTATCTCCAAGTCCAACTCCTTCATGAGCTCCTTCTATAAGACCTGGAATATCTGCTATAACAAAACTTTCTTCATCACTTACTTTAACAACACCAAGTTTTGGCCTCAAAGTAGTAAAATGATAATCTGCAACTTTTGATTTTGCAGCTGATACTTTATTTATAAAACTTGATTTACCTACACTAGGATAACCCACTAATGCAACATCTGCTAAAAGTTTCAATTCAAGTTTAACTTTTAATTCCATACCTTCTTTACCAGATTCTGCTATTTTAGGTGCTTTTCTAATAGAAGATTTAAAATGTATATTTCCTCTTCCTCCTAATCCACCTTTAAGTAAAACAACTTCTTCATTATATTCATCAAGATCTACCAAAAGTTGTCCTGTTTCATAATCTCTTATCATTGTTCCAACTGGAACTTCAATTATACAATCTTTACCAGAAGCACCTTTACATCTAGCGGCACTACCTTTTACTCCATCTTCAGCTTCAAACATTTTTTTTGTTTTAAAATCAACTAGTGTATTAATATTTGGATTAGCTCTAAATATTATACTACCACCATTTCCTCCATCGCCTCCATCAGGACCACCGAATTGTACAAACTTCTCTCTTCTAAAAGTAGCTGCTCCATCTCCACCTTTACCTGATTTTACTGTTATTATACTTTCATCAATAAACATTGCCTAGAATTCTTCTCCAGTCTTTGGATAATCTTCTATAATAACACCTTCTGGAACAGAAGTTAAAACTTTTGATGTAACTTGATACACTTTAGCACTCATTGCACTAGTTGCTCCTGATACCATATCTATTAATCTTTGAGCATCTTCTTTATTTAAATTTTCAACACTAAAGGTAACCATTACTCTTTCTTTTACCAACCCTACTATAG
This sequence comes from uncultured Streptobacillus sp., assembly GCA_963526495.1. Classification (GTDB taxonomy): domain Bacteria; phylum Fusobacteriota; class Fusobacteriia; order Fusobacteriales; family Leptotrichiaceae; genus CAURNT01. The sequence continues at coordinate 31,101 of CAURNT010000008.1, forward strand.
TTTGAGCTTCACTTAAAACTCTAGGATTTATTATAGCATATTTAATTCCTGACATTATTTCTTCAACCTCTCTTTTATTATCTTTATTATCTTTACCATAGAAACGTATAGCTCCATTATTTTCTTTATTTACAACAACTTTTTCTTCAACAAGTGTTTCTTCCTCTTCTTCTACACTAAAAAATTTATTTAAAAATCCCATTATATACCTCCAAATACATACTATTATTAAATATTATACAACTATTTAGGATATTTGTAAAGTCTTATAAACTTAAAAATAGACTCACAAATGTGAATCTATTTAAAGTTTTTTATTTTAAATTTTTCTTTATACTTTCCTAAAGAAGAACTATAATCTTCCAATAATTTAGTCCAATTATCAATTTCATCATTTCTTAAAGCTATACCTTTAGCAGAAACTACATGTCCTATTCCTCCAGAAAATAAAATTAAGTATCTTTTCATTGCAGGCTTAGGTAATACTAATTCTTCTTTAGAATTTAGTTCCCCTTCATATATTATAAACTTACCAAAGTAATTTTCTCCACCCTCTTCTTCATAAACTACTTCATTCCCATCGTAAGCCAAATCACTAAGTAAATATATAGTTTCTCCGCTAGCAGATTCCCCATTATCAAATCCACCTTTTATTTTTATAAGACCTTTTTCATTTTCAACTTCACTAACACTTAATAAAGGTGTGTGTGCAAACGTAAATGTTGTAGCAATTAATATAAATAATAATAAAAACTTTTTCATATTATTTCCCTCCTAGTAATATTTTTAATTTATCTAAATTATCTTTTAAAATATATATAAATCCATCTTCATCAACTAAATCATCATCATCTAAATCTACTGGTATGTTTGCTAGTGATAATTTAATATATTTACCACCAAGACTTTCTATCATTTTAATCGTATCTTTACTTAAAGTTTTATATGAAACAAATTTATTAGTTCCTGTTTCTTCCATAGTTTTTTTCAACAGATTCTTATTAGGGTTATACCCTATGTTATAATGATATATCTCTAAAGAATCTAATAAATAATCAAGTTCAGAATTTCCTATCTGTATAACTGCTATATCCAATTTATTATCCAAAACATAATCCATAAATTCGTTATAATCCTTCATAAATTTTTCCTTCAGTAATAAAGAATTTTGTTCGAAAATATTTTCATATTTAGGATACAATGATGTTAAATCAAGTTTTAAAATATCTATCATTTTATAAATATTTGAATAATCAAGCCAATTAAATTTAATTTTATTTCCAATATCATCTAACTTTTCATTCAAGACAAGTGATGAATTTTCTCTATAACTATAACTTAAATCAATATCTACAACTCTAATATTATTTCTTCTTGTTATTTCATATATATAATCATCTTCTAAATTATGAGAAAATGATATAACAGCATCAGAATTTTTTAATACCTCTTCCTTATTATCTAAATTATCAAAACTTACTTTTTGATTAAACATATCTGTATAAGAATCAAATACATTAACTACATCTATATCAGTGCCTTTAACTAAATTTTTACCCAAAGTATAACTAACTTGATTAGAAGTTAAAATTTTATTATTTGAAAAACTAACAATAGATAGTATACTAAAAAATAATATATATATTTTTTTCATTCTTTCACCTTTCCTTAATATTTTTTAATATTTTTAATTAATATAGTTATAAAGAATATTATTACAGCTATTATAATAACAGCTGGTCCTGAAGGAATAGAAACCTCAAATATTAAAGGTAACAATATTCCAAGTAAACAACTTAAAGTTGAAAACAATATACTATATACTATAAAAGTTTTAATATTTTTAGATATATTTCTAGCTGAAGCTGCTGGTATCAAAAGCAATGCTTCAACTAAAGAAGCTCCTATTATTTTTACAGAAGCTACTGTAACTATTGTAATTATAAGTATAAATACATAATCTAAAAATATAACATTAACTCCTCGAACCATTGAAATATTTTTATTAAAACTTGAAAATAGAATTTTGTTATACCATAACATTACAAGTCCAATTAAAACTATATTTACTACAACTAAAACTAATAAATCTAAATCTGAAACTGTTAATATAGAACCAAATAAAACAGATTCTAACATATGGGAATTAACTTTACCAGATATGTATATTATTAATATTGCTCCTATAGCAATAGATAAAGATAAAAATATACCTATCAATGTATCTGTCCCCATATAAGTTCTATTTCTAGTATAATTAATTATTATCGCAAATATTATACAATATCCAAAAAGCATAATATACGGAGAGTCATAAGATTCTCCTAAAAGAACTCCTATCGCAATACCTGCAAGAGCAGCATGTCCAATAGCTTCTGAAAAAAAAGCCATTTTTTTTATTATAACCATAGTACCAATTCCACCTAATATTGGTCCTATCAAAAATGATGCAATTATTGAATTAATTACAAATCCATATTTAAAAAAATCAGGCAAAATACCACTATTTACTAAATCAACAAAGTATAATCTTAAAAATTCCATACTGCTCCTTACGAGAATATTTCAAATATTCTTTCATCTTTTAATTCTTCCTCTGGTACCCCTGTAAATACAAGAGAAGATTTTATACAGCTTACTTTATCTGCTATCCCAATTATTTGTTTAATATTATGGTGTATCCATATTATTGTAACACCTTCTTTTTTTAATTTCTTAATTTTTTCTATAAAGAAATTTTCACAAACTGTATCTATTCCATTAAAAGGCTCATCTAATATTAATAAATTTGGTTTAGGATATAGTGATTGGGCAAGACTTAATCTTTGTAATTCTCCACCAGAAAGTTCTCCTAATAATCTATCTTTTTTATCATACATATCTATACTCTTAAGTATATTATTTATTTTTTCTTTCAATTCCTTATTTGCTTTAAAAAAACAAGGTTTCTTTTGATATATCATTATAAAAAAATCCCAAACAGTAATCGGTATAGTTTTATCAAAATCTAATTTTTGAGGTACATAACCAATTCTAATATAATCATCATACTTTATTAATATATCCCCTTCGTGCGGCATCATAGATAATAAGGATTTAACTAAACTTGATTTACCTCCACCATTAGGACCTATTAAACAATGTATACTTCCACTATCTATTTTTAAATTAATATCTTCTAAAATTTTATTTTCACCTAAAGTGAGAGAAAAATTTTTAAATTCTATTTCTAACCCTTTACACATACTATTCTCCATTCATCCGGTTTATCAAATCTTCACCTTTCAAAGGTACTATTACTTTAAATTTATCTATATTTTTGATAGCATCTTCTGCATCTTTTATCATTCCTTTATAATACATAATATTATTTTCAACCTTATCATCACTCAATTTTGAAGAAAGTATAAAATTACCTATATGAACATCATTACTTTTACCTATATAATACACAATATTATCATTTTCTACCTTAGTCCATTCTATAGACCCTCTTTTAATCCATAAATCATCTTTGACAAATGGATAAATATTTTCAGTTTCTAATTCATTAACATCTTTAAATTCACTAAGTTCAGTATTTAATTCTAATTCAGTTGAATAGTTATATAAATCTGAATAAAGACCATTTTCATCACTATTAAAATTCTCAAAACTACTTATCTCATTATTTGATAATATTTTGTCAGTTTTCTTTATATTTGTTAAAAATATTAAACTTATTGATAATAATAAAATTAACATAACACTTATATATACATATCTATTTTCTTTAGTATTCTCTAAAGGTTTAATTTTTTTTATCTTCACTATTGCTCCTATAACTTTTTTATTGAATTATAACACTTTTATATTTCTAATTCAAGCAATCGAATTCAGTATTAAAGGATTATAAACATTATTAAAAAGCAATTAATCAACATATTTTTTTTTGGTATTAAAATAGTATAAAAAAACTGAGTCTTTCGACTCAGTTAATATAATCTATTTATTTTTGAACTTCATACTCTAATTTAACACCAGTAACTGATATTTCTACACGACGATTTGGTGCTAATTCTTGTTTTAATATAGTTAAATTAGAATTTTGTGGATTAACTTTAGGTTGAGTTTCACCTTTACTTGTAGCTACTATTCTTTCTTTAACACCTAAAGTTTGTAAATAATTCTTAACTGTAGTTGCACGACGTTGTCCTAATCTATAGTTATACTCATCAGAACCTAATCTATCTGTATGTCCAACAACATCAATTTGTACTACATTTGAATAAACTTTATTTAATTCAGAAGCAAATTTCTCGATTTGAGCTTTTCCTTCAGGTTTCATATCTTTTAATTGATATCTATCAAACGCAAATAATGCATCTGCACTAATTTCTAAAGTATATTTTTGAACAGTTGGAGTTTCTTTTTCAACCTTAGTAACTGGTACTTCTTTAACTACTTCTTTAACTACTGGTACTTCTTTAACTACTTCTTTAACTACTTCTTTAACTACTGGTACCTCTTTAATTACTTCTTTAACTACTGGTACTTCTTTAATTACTTCAACTATTTGTGGAACATAAATTACTTTAGGTTCTTCAACTTTTGGAGTTTCTACTTTAGGCATCTCTACCTTAGGTGTTACAACTTCTACTGGTTTTTCAACAATAGATTCTACTGGATTATATAATTTACCAATTCTTACCCCAGCAGTAATTCCTACTTTATTTATCACACCTTCTCTTGAATTAGCATCTTCTACCTTCTCAGTAGTTTTTGCACTTGATATTACACCTTTATCTAAATGAGTTCTTGAAGCTAATGCTTCTACTACGAATGGTCCATATTCTCCATTAAATCCTAATGCATAATATAACCCACCTGCAGCAGCTTTGTCATTAGTTGGATTTGTTTTATCAACATCTTTAATGAAATTATATCCTAATTTACCAACTATAGCTAAAGGAGCATCTCCATTTTCTGCTTGTAATACATTCGCTTTAATTATTCCGTATACTGGAACACTGTGATATCTTCTATCAATTCCATCTTTTGCAAATCCATATCCATAAGTGCTATTATTGAAATTGTATTCAACCCCAGCACCTAATTCAACTTTATATTGATTAAATGGGAAAACTTCTACATTTGCAACAAATCCTTTTTGTAAATCGTTAACGTTATCATTCTTACTGAAAAATTGGTCATTTTGAGCATATCTTCTAAATACATCATAACCACCTTTTAATTGCACTTCAACACTTGCAACCGCACTAAGTGATACCAATGCTGATACTAATAATAATGCTTTTTTCATTTTATCCTCCTATAATATTATCTTTTATATATATATTCAATATGATTATACTACATTTTTTATTTAAAGTCTAGTTTTTAATAATAAATTTATATCTTATATCTTCAAATTTTCTAATCTTTAATATTTTTAATATCAATTTTAAGATTTTCATCAACAATATTCCCTTTATTTTTTTTCAAATAATCTTGAGAAAAATTTTTTGAAATTAAAATTTCTGTCATATTTTCTACTATATCAACTAACTTCAATTCAGATAAACCACTTTGCTTTATACCAAATATTTCTCCTGTATCACGTATTTTTAAATCCTCTTCTGCTATTTCAAATCCATCATCTGTTTTTTCCATAATTTGTAATCTTTTTTGCGATATTTCATTTTTGGTATTTGAAACTAAAAAACAATATGCTTGCATAGAACTTCTTCCAACTCTTCCTCTTAATTGATGTAATGAAGATAATCCAAATCTTTCAGCACTTAAAATTATTATTATAGTTGAATTAGGAACATTAACTCCTACTTCAACAACTGTAGTAGAAATCAATATGTCTATTTGATTACTTTTAAATTCTTCCATAACTTTATCTTTATCTTTAGAATTTAACTTGCCATGTAAAAGTCCTATTGTATATTGTGGAAACTTTTCCTTATATTCTTCAAATGTTGCTTCAGCTGATGATAAATTTAACTTATCACTATCAGATATTAAAGGAGAAACTACATATATTTGCCTTCCTTCTTTTATTTTATCATCTATAAATTCATACATCTTTTTTTCTTCATTTTTATTTTTTATCCATTTAGTTTTTATAGATTTTCTACCCATAGGTTTAGTTTTTATAACCGAAACATCTAAATCACCATAAATTGTAAGTGCTAAAGATCTTGGAATAGGCGTTGCACTCATAACTATTAAATTAGCATATATACCTTTATCTCTTATTTTATTTCTTTGCTCAACTCCAAACTTATGTTGCTCATCAATAACAATCAAACCTAGTTTTTTAAATTCTAAATTATCTTCTATAAGAGAATGAGTTCCAATCAATATATCTATATCTCCATTTTTTAGTTCACTATATATTTTATCTTTATACTTACCTTTAACACTTCCAGTAAGTAATTCTACTTTTATACCATATTTAGAAAATTCTTCACAGACTTCTAAATAATGTTGTCTTGCTAATATTTCAGTTGGAGCCATTATAACCCCTTGATATGAATTTTCTGCCATATATAACAACATTACTAACGCAACAATAGTCTTACCACTTCCCACATCTCCTTGAAGTAATCTATTAATAATCTTGCCTTCATTTAATTCTTTATGTATATCAGATATAACTTTTTTTTGATCTTTTGTTAACTCAAAAGGGAGATTTTTAACATATTCTTTTACATACTTCTTATTATCATTTAAAAAATACATATTACTATTTTTCATATTTTCAGAATATCTATTTTTCAAAATTTTGGTTTCAAGTATAAGGGCTTCTTCAAATATAAATCTTTTTTTTGCCTCAAGGTATTCTTCATCATACTTAGGTTTATGCATATTAATAATAGCTTGTTTCCTATCCATTAATTTATTATCTAATATAAAACTCTTTGGTAAATTTTCTTCAAAAAGAAATAAATATTTATTTATACATTCTTCTATAATACCTATTAAAAATTTTTGTGTAATACCTGAAGTTAATGGATATATAGGTTCTTTCTTGTCAACTTCATTTACCTTAACACTTCTACTATTTAATTTTATATAAGACGGATTAACCATTTGTAATGCTCTTTTTTTTCTTACCTTAGACGTCACTTGTATATTATCATTAAGAAATATAGTTTTTGATATATATGGTGCATTAAACCATACAACTTCTAAAAAATCATTATTTTCATCTTTAATTAATGCCTTTATCATTTTTCTTGCATTAAATATATTTACTTTTAAATCAACAACTATACCTCTAACTATAGCATTTTCTCCATCTTTAAGTTCAGATATTTTTTTTAATTTAGCTGTATTCTCATAAGCTCTAGGAAAAAAATAAATTAAATCTTTAAGAGTATATATACCAAGTTTTTTTAATGAATTTATCTTAGTTTTATATCCTTTATTACTACCTAAGGTTTTAAAATTAAAACTTTCTATTTGATCGTATACTTTATTATACATCTATTTCTCCAATAAATATGATTTCAACAGCTGAAATGCTTTTGCTCTATGACTTATTTTATTCTTCTCTTCTAAAGAAACTTCGGCAAAACCTTTTTGTAATTCATACGAGAAAAATATAGGATCATAGCCATGCCCATTAACACCCTTCAATTCTTTTAATATTTCTCCATCACACTTTCCTTTAAAATGTTTAACAACTCCATTTTCTGGATAATATATAGTAATTACTGAAATAAAATGCGCCTTTCTATTACCCTTTTTTGAATCAACAAGTTTTATCATTTTTTCACATTTTTCAACATAATTCTTACATTCTGGAAAATATCTTGCACTAAATATTCCAGGTTCTCCATTCAAATCATCTATACACAATCCTGAATCATCTGCAATAGTAGGTAGTCCTGAAATATCACCTATTGTTCTAGCTTTTATCAATGAATTTTCTTCGAATGTTTTTCCATCTTCAATAATTTCACCATTGAAAAATTCTTCTTCAGAAACAATCTCTAATCCTATTTCTGAAAATAATTTTTTAAATTCTTCTAATTTTCCTTTATTTTTAGTTGCTAACACATACTTCATTTATCCTCCTAAAATTAAAACCAAACTATTTAAGCTTGGTTTTAATAACTTCATATACTACTGAATAACTATAACCTCTTGATAATAACTTTCTAAAAAGTTTCTCAATAGGTATATCATTATTTTTTTCTATAATCTCTTTTATTTTTTTCTTTTCTTCACAATAAAACTCTTCTGAAAATTTAGAAAATATATCATTTATTACATCAATAGACACACCTTTATATATAAGATATTTTTTAACTTTATTTTCTCCTTTATTCATATTATATTTAATATAAGAATTAGCATATTCATAATCATCTATTAACTGCATATCTTTTAATTTTTTTACCACATCATCAATTATATAAAAATTCTTTTTATCATATTTTTCTTTAAGCTTATTTTTCAACTCAAATTCAGTCCTACTTTTTAACCCTAATATGTATAAAGCTTTATATTTCATAGATTCAAAAATTAATTCATAATATATATCAGTAATATCCATATCGACAGTTAAAGAATACATATATATAATATCTTTAGATATATCAATAATTTCATTTTCTAAATAAATTTTATTCTTCGCTAATTTCAATATTTTCATCTTCGATTATTGTATCCTCAACAGTTACACTCTCTTTTTGATCAGCTTTTATTGATTCTAATACTTTTGCTTCTATTTCAGCAAATAACTCTTTATTTTCAGACAACATTTTTTCTACATTTACTTTTCCTTGTCCTAGTCTTTCATCCCCAAAACTAAACCAAGCACCACTTTTTCTACATATTTCTCTTTCTAATGCTATATCTAAAACCTCAGTAATATGTGAAATACCTTTTCCATACATTATAGCAAACTTAACCTCTTTATGAGGAGGGGCAACCTTATTTTTAGTGATTTTAGCTAAGGTTTCATTCCCAATTACTTCATCTCCTTGTTTTATACTTCCAATTCTTTTAATTTCCATTCTAACCGAAGAAAAGAATTTAAGTGCACGTCCTCCAGAAGTTGTAGTTTGAACCCCAGGTGTAAAAGAAAAACCACCAATTTTTTCTCTTATTTGATTGATAAATACTAATACAGTATCAGATTTAGAAACACTACCTGTTATTTTTCTCAAACCTTTAGACATCAATCTTGCTTGAAGTCCCATTTGTTGATCACCCATTTCACCTTCAATTTCTTGTTTTGGTACTAAAGCAGCTACTGAATCTACAATAACTACATCAAGAGCACCACTTCGTACTAAATGATCTGCAATTTCTAAAGCTTGTTCTCCTGTATCAGGTTGTGATATTAATAATTCATCTATATTGACACCTAATGCTTTAGCATAAATAGGATCTAGAGCATGTTCTGCATCAATAAAAGCAGCTAAACCACCTTTTTTTTGTGCTTCTGCTATGATGTGCAAAGCAATTGTTGTTTTACCAGAAGACTCTGCACCATATATCTCAACTATTCTACCTCTAGGAACACCTCCAATTCCAAGTGCAATATCGATTCCAATAGAACCAGTAGATATTGCCTTAACATCAAGTTTTCTATTTTCACCAAGCTTCATAATAGCACCTTCACCATACGATTTACGTATATTAGATAATGCCATTTCTAAAGATTTACTCTTTTCAGCTTCAAGATCAATTTCCTTTTTTTTAGCCATACAGCCCCCTTCATTTTAATTTTTATTTAATTAATTTTATCATTTTAAAAGTTAAAAGTCAATGTTATTTTTTTATAACACTATAATTAAAAAAAGAGTTTGGCAACTACCTATCTTCCCAATTACTTAGTATTTTCGGCGTA
>CAURNT010000009.1:0-39327 GCA_963526495.1 uncultured Streptobacillus sp.
TTTGTGTAATATCAATTATAGCTATATTATCAAGTTTTGCAATCCCGCAATTTCAGAAGTGAATGGACTAAAATATTTAAAACCCCTTTATTTAAGGGGCGTTTATTATATTTGTATATATCAAAAGTTCTAAAAAAGTTCTAAAAATCTAAAGACTTTCAAGAATATTTATAACACTATCATCTTTATCTTTATAAAGGTGAGAATATACAGATAACGTAATATAAGCATTGCTATGACCTAATCTATTTGAGATAGTTACAATATCAATACCATTTGCAACTAAAAAGCTTGCATGTGAATGTCTAAAACTATGCAACGATATTTTCTTAACTCCAGTAAATTTAAGATGTACATTTAGCATTGATTTTAAAGTAGATGGAGCAGGGAATATAAACTCAGTCTTAATCTTTGGTAAACTCTCAATATATTTTTGTAGCATATTAACTAAACTGTTATGTATTTTTATAACTCTATTACTAGATTTAGTTTTAGGAGAATTAACCATAGTTTGATTTAATCTAGTTTTATTAACTCGCATAGTTTTATTTTCTAAATCAATATCATTTAATGTAAGTGCTGATAACTCTCCAGGTCTCATTCCAGTGAAATATAATAAATTATATATTAATACATATTTTGGTAATCTAGTTAAATTACTTTGAAATAATTTACTAATAAAATCATTAAACTCGTTAAGAGTCCATATTTCCTTTACTTTTTCTTCTCTATCATTAGAATTAATCCTTGTAATCTTAACTTCTCGAGCTATATTGTGTATTATTCCAAAATGTACTTTAGCATATTCAAATGTTCCACCTAACAACTTTTTAACATCCCTTTGAATAGTAGGAGTATCTTTTAATGCTTCATAGGTGATAGATATATATCTAGCATCTATTTTATTTAGTTGGATATTCTCTGTAACTCTTTTTAATGCGTTGTAAGCAACTTTTTTAGAATTATTTGTGCTATGTTTAACCTTATCTTTCATATAATCTAAGTAATCCTCTACTGCAGTAAACAGCATAACATCACTACTACCACTCATTTTAGCTATAAAATCGTTCGCATATTCATTAGCGAGCGATTTTGTTCTGAATCCACTTTTCTTATACTTTTTATTATTTCCCAAGTAATCTTTACAATAAAAGGACACTTGCCAATTATTGTTATCTAGTTTTTTAAAACTTGCCATAGTTATTTATCCTTATCTCTTAATGTATAATAAATAGTTCTTGTGAATGTAATATTAGCCTTATAATATTCATTTTTAACATGTCCTCTACCTTTTAATTTACCTCCAAAAATTTGATTGGTAATCTTATATTCATATATAATTTTCCTCCTCTAATACTTTTTTGCAATAATAATCGTCGTTATTAAATAATCTGCGTTTGACTTCGAGTGCCTTGTGTGAAATGGTCGAATCCAATTCATATTTTTCAGGATTTTTAGCAAAATCTAAGTGTGGTATTAACATGTTTCTCGCGAAAATATTAGCTTCTTCTTCTTTGTTTTCAATATGTTTTCTAGTATTGAAATGACCTAAAATAATATGTCCGAGTTCATGATAAAATGTAAAATAAAATCTCCCTTTTGAAACCTCTCGGTTAATTATTATTTCATAACATTTTTCATTTTGATTAAAATAAGTAAAACCATCGATAGTATTAGGGTGTAGGTGTTGCAACTTTTTTAAAGTAACCACTGTTAATTTTATATTAAAATCTTCACAGATAACAGGTATTCTCATAAAATCTTTAAAAGCTGTTAAGTTATATACGCACTTATAAACATGGTGATATTTATTCATCTCTTGACTCCTCTACTTTAAGCATTGCATCAATCATATCCTTTGATTTTTCACTAGCATTAGATATTCTTCTAGCTAATTTTAAATTTTCAGAATCAACATCTGGTATTAAATTTAATAGTTCAATAACAGTAGTATCCAAAGCGGTAGCTAATTTTTTGGCATTTGACAATTTAAGATTGTCTATTCCAGTTTTTTCCCAATGACGTACTGCACTTTCTGTGACTCCTACTTTGGCAGCTAGTTCGACTCTTGTCATACCTTTTTCCATAAGTTTCTTTTTTATTATATTTTCCATAATATCTTCCTCCGTTAATATTATATAATGAAATCGCAAAAAAAACAAGTGAGTCGTTAAAAAAAAACGATAAAAAAGTAAAAAAATAATGAATATCGTTATTTTTTTTAAAAAAAGTATTGACAAATACAAATTTGAATGATATAATCGTTGTAGTATTGCGAAAGGAGGTTGTTATGAAACATGAAAATATAGCAAAATTAAAATATATTTTAACCTTAAATAAAATGAGTGTATCCGATTTAGCAAAACATTTAGAAATAGGATATCAAACTTTATTGTATAAATTGAACGGTAAAAGTGATTTTACATTAAAGGAAATAAAACATATAGGGGTTATCCTTAATTTAAATGAAAATGATATACAAAATATTTTTTTATCTTAATCTCGCTGAAATTAAGCGAAATATAAACTTGATTCGTTGAAAATAGAAAGGAACAAATATGGAAATAATTACAGTAAAAAATGTAAATGCTTATATAGAAAACGATATAGCATATTTAAAGCTAGCAGATGTAGCAAGAGGTTTAGGAATTACGCAACTAAAAAATGGGATTGAATATATAAGATGGGATAGATTAAAGGAATATTTAAAAGATTTTAATTTCCCCACAAGTGGGGAAAGTGATTTTATTCCAGAAAATATATTCTACAAGCTATGCATGAAAGCTAATAATGATGTTGCTAGAAAATTTCAAGACTTAGTAGCGGATGAAATTTTACCTAGCATAAGAAAACACGGAGCATATATGACTAATGACACATTAGAAAAAGCATTAACAAGTCCTGATTTTTTAATACAACTAGCAACTAATTTAAAAATAGAAAAAGAAAAAAATAAAATGCTAACGGACAAAATAGAAACAGACAGACCAAAAGTAATATTTGCTGAAGCATTAGCAGTGAGTGAAAAATCTATTTTAATTGGAGAACTAGCAAAAATATTAAAACAAAATGGAATAGAGATAGGTGCTAATAGATTATTTGAATGGTTAAGAGCGAATAACTACTTAATGGCAAAAGGTGAAAGTCGTAATCAACCTAGTCAAAAATCAATGAATTTAAAACTAATGGAGATTAAGAAAACAACGATTAACAATTCAGATGGTAGTGTGAGAGTAACAGTAACAACTAAAATCACACCAAAAGGACAAGAATACTTTATAAACAAATTTTTAAAAAATAAAGAATTAATTGAAGCGATATAAAGGAGAGTGAATAAAATGATTGACCAAATTCTAATTATATTCACAACTTTAATAATAGATATTTTATGTATTTGTATGGCTTATTTTCTTAGCTCAAAATTTGTGAGAGAAGAATTAAATTTTCCAAAATCATTAGGTATTATATGTGCTTTAGGCTTTATTTTAGTAGGAATACTAACTTCATTAGTTGCAATTTATGAATATTAAGATAATTAGGAGGAAATAAAATGAAAGAATATCAATTAAGAATATTTTATTCTAAATTAGCATTAAATGGTTATTCAGTAAAAACTTTAAGCAAAACAATGGGGTTAAATCCAGGAACTTTATATGTGAAAATACGAAAAAAAAGACCATTTACAAGTTTTGAATTAAGCAAGATTAAAAAATTACTTCATTTAAGTATGGAAGATATAGAAACGATATTTTTTGAATAAAGGAGAGAAAATGAAAATACAGCTAGAAACAAAAAATAGAACGATTGGTTTAGAAATAGATACGGAGATTTTAAAACTTAAATTTAAAAAGTTTATTAAAAACTTATTAGGAGCTTTAGGAGTTGTAGCATTATTTTTACTAGGAACTATGGAAGTGAAAGAAAATGTAAGTCCATTAATGACAATACTAATATATTTAGGATTGTTAGGGGTATTTGCACTAGGAATGCTTGTAAATAACGACTAAAAGAAAGGAGAGTGAAAAAATGCCAAAAAAAATTATAAGAGAAGAAAAGCATTTAATGTTAATGCAACAAATATCACAACTTGAAAAAGATTTGATTAGTTTTAAAAATTTAAGTGATAAAAAAGAAGAAGATATACAAAACTTTATGAATGAAATTTTAAAAACTAACGATAGAATAATCAAAGATTTGAAATTACTTGAAGATATAGCAACTATTCAGACTAATTTACATACTCAAAATATTAAAAAAATAAAAATTTTAGAATGGTTAATTCATTTTAGTTTAGGAATAGATATAGGAGTTGTTATATTGTTAGTATTTTTAAAAATGAAAGGAATTTTTTAGAGGTATAAAAATGATTAAGAACAAAAAAGAAATTCAATGTCACAAGATAGGAGACCAATTATTATATCAAGATGAATATATTGGATTGGATTTTGTGATGGATTATTTAGAAGTCGGACAAAGTAAGGCATATACGATTTTGACTGCAATAAGAAAGATGTTAGCTAAAAAGTATGGTTATACAAGCATTGCAAATGGTAGAGCTACCTTATCAGGATTTTATGAATATATAGGATTGAAAGGTAAATTTGAATAAAAAAATGACTCTTAAAAAAGAATCATTTAATGTGATTTTATCAAACTCGCACCTTGATATTATCACAAATAACAGTAATTGTAAAGAATTTAAATTCTTTTTCTATAAGAGTTTAAAAGGAGTGAAACAATGTTTAAAGAATATGCAACAAGTAAAGAATATAGAAATAAAGAAGAATGGCACGAGTTAAGAGGGTTAGGAATAGGTGGTAGTGATTGTGCTATTATCTTAAATCAATCGCCGTTTAAAACTTCTCTTGAATTATGGAAAGAGAAAAAAGGAATAACTAAAAAACAAGATTTAAGCAACAATAAGGCTGTTGTGAAAGGTACATTAATGGAAGAACATTTAAGACAATTATTTGCTATTGAAAATAGAGATAATTTTGAAGTAAATGAATTAAAAGAAACTTATTTTAGTTTAAAGTATCCTTTTATGCTAGCAAATTTAGATGGAGTTATAAAAGATAAGAATACTAATGAAATAATAGGCTTAGAAATTAAAACAGCTAGAGTGCAAAGTATAAAAAAATGGGAAGAAATACCTATATATTACTATCTTCAAATACAGCATTATATGATAGTCACAGGCATTAAAAAGTTTATTTTGTATGCTTATATCATTGATGGCTTTAACAATACATATTTAAAACAATATGAAATTTTGGCAGATGAAGATGACCAAAAAATAATCATTGAAGAAGAAAAAAAGTTTTATGAAAGTTTAAAACAAGAGAGTGAACCTAGCTATATCAAAAAAATAACAATATAGGAGATGAAAATACAATGAACGAATTAGAAACAATAGAAAGTATAGATATTAATTTAGAAAGCAAATTATTACAATTACCTCAAATAGAATACAACAAAAAAGGATTAGAAGAATTAGTAAATGTAATTAAAAAGAGGTATGAAAATATCGTTTTTAACGAAGAAGATGTTAGAAGTGCTAAAGCTGATAAATCTAAAATTAATAATACAATTAAGGCTTTAGCAAGATATAGAATAGATACTATAAATATGGCGAAAAAACCACTTGAAGAATTTGAAAGCACTTATAAACAAGCTGAAAGTGAATTAAAGGTTATTTTAAATAATATTGAAAGTCAAATTAAAGTATTTGAAGAAAAATGGGAAAAAGAAACAATTAAGAAGTTAGAAGATTTAAGAGTAGAAGTTTTTAGCACAATAAGTAATCAAAAAGAATTAATTGAATATGTAGCACTTCCTGAATTAAAAGGAGATTTTGCTAGAAGCAAATTTAATATTGAAAAAGCTAAAGACTTTTTATTAGAACAAATAAATCAAGTAATGAATAACTATAAAATGCTTAGTATATTATGTGATGAATTTAATAAAGGACACAACATAAATTTAGATGTTAAAAATTACATAATGTATATAAATGATACTTATGCAGCAACTAGATTAATTGATGAAGATAAAAAAAGAATACTTGAATTTAGAAAACAAGAAGAAGAAAGAGCAAACCAAATAGTAGAAGAAGCAAATAAAAAAATAGAAGAAAAAAGACAAGAAATTAATCAAAAAATGGAAGAAATAGAAAAACAAAATACTAATCCTCTTCCAAAAGTAGATGAAAGTGAATTTTCAATATTGATAAAATTGAAAAAAAGCGAAATAGAAAAAGCTAAAAAATTAAAAGCATTTTTAGATAAAGAAGAAATTTCATATCAAAAGTTATAATACAATCAATTTTAAGGCACTTATTGTGCCGTGAGATAAACGAAAATGATTTAAAGGTTAAATTATAAGGTTAAAATTAAAAATAAACATTACAAGGCAAATTATTAATTTTTAGAATAGGAGATAAAGAATGGGTAGATTAATGACAACACAAAATAAAGTAGGACAATTAGACCTTAAAGGGTTAGTAGATGATAAAAGAACACAAGATAGATTTAATCAAGTTTTAGGTAAAAAAGCACCTAAATTTTTAAGCAGTTTATTAAGTATAGCTAATAATAATGAGTTATTAAAAAAGGCTGAACCTATTACTATTATAAATTCAGCACTTCAAGCTGCAGTTTTAGATTTACCTTTAAACCAAAACTTTGGATTTGCATATATAGTACCTTACCAAAATAGAAAAGAAAACAAGGTACAAGGACAATTCCAAATGGGATACAAGGGATTTATACAATTAGCTATGAGGAGTGGACAGTATTTAAAAATAAATGTAGCTCCTTTATATGATGGACAATTTATAAGTTATGACCCTATACAAGATGAAATTAAGTATAACTTAGATAATAAAAAGAGTGAAGAAATTACACATTTTATAGGATATTTTAAATTATTAAATGGATTTGAAAAATATTTAGTGATGAGTAGAGAAGAAATAGAAAATCATGCGAAAAAATATTCACAATCATTTAAAAGTGGATTTGGAGTATGGAAAGATAATTTTGAGGCGATGGCAACAAAAACTGTAATTAAATTATTACTTAGTCGTTATGGAATATTAAGTACTGAATTAGAACAAGCATTAGCAACGGACCAAACAGTAATAGTAAGTAGTGATAAAGAAACTAACGAAGCTAAAGAGGTTATATATGTTGATACTGATAATCAATATAACGATTTTATACCTGAAACAAAAGAAGCGGAAACAATTGAAGAAGTTGAAGTAGTTGAAGAAAAAGAAATAACAGAAGAAATTGAAGATATAGAGGAGATATTTTAATGATTAATTATACATTTCACATAGGAAGAATAACTAAAGACCTTGAGTTAAAATATACTAATTCAAATAAAAGTTGTTGTAATTTCAATCTAGCAGTAGCTAAAGATAAAGATACAACTGATTTCTTTAGTTTTGTAGCTTGGAATAGTACAGCTGAAAATTTATGTAAATATTGTAAAAAAGGAGATTTAATCGGAGTAGTTGGGAGATTATCTGTTGAAAAATTTACTGATTCTCAAGGAGTTGAAAAAACAATAAATAAAATAGTAGTTAGAGAAGTACAATTTTTAAATACTAAAGGTAATGATAATGTTAATAATAACACTATAGGAACCCCACAAAATGAGTCAAGTATAGAAGATGAGGAAGAAGATTTCCCATTTTAGAAAGTGGTAAATAATGGAAAGAAAGGAGATTGCTAAAGAATATCAAGAGCCTTTTTATAAACTGCGAAAAGATGTTATAGATAGCTTATTTAATAGTGAGTATAGATATACTTTAGCTATCTATATTCTTTTCATGGATAGAGCTAAATACACTAAATATATTGATGAAAAAGGTGAGAGTTACTTTATTTATTCAATAGAAGAAATACAAAAAAAATTTGGTGGGATAAAACAAAAACGGCATATATTAAATTCAATAGAAGAATTAGAAAAAAAGAATTTGATAATAACTAAAAAAGAAAAAGGGAAAGCTACAAAATTTTATTTAGTAACTGGTACCCAAAAGGTACCACTACCAGTACCCTAAGGGTACCACTACTGGTACCCAAAAGGTACACGAATAAGAATAATATAATAAGAATAATATAATAAATAAAAGAAAAAGATATTATGTAGATAATAAATATAATATAGAGTGAATAAATTGCACGTTTTTTTTCAAAAAACAGTGCTCCTAACTTTTTTTGTTAAAATGAAAGGTTAAAAAATTATGATTTATTTGAAAGGCAATGTTCCTAGTAGTAAAAATTCAAAACAATGGACAGGAAAAATGCTGATACAGTCTAAAACTGTTAGGAATTATCTAAAGCAATACGAGATACAGTATAAACTGTATGCTAATAAATTTAAAGAATTAATTAAAAATAAACAAAAACCTTATTACATTGGCTTTTACTTTATAAGAGATAGTAAAAGAAAGTTTGATTATAACAATCTAACACAACTACCACAAGATTTGATGGTTAAATATAAGTGGTTAGATGATGATAATGCAGATTATATAGTGCCGATAGGACTAGGTTATACAGTTAATAAAGCTAAGGCAGGATTGATAATAACTGTTTTAGATACGATAGAAGATAAAGAAAAGAACAAATTAGAAATAATAGCTAATCTTAATTTTAAGGAGAGCAAATGAAAGATAAAGAAATATTAATAAAAGATGTTAAAGGAAAAACTGAAAAGATAATGCTATCAAGTATTAAAGAAATAACTGTATCAATATTAGAAAGTTATAGAGTTTTTTCAATAGAAATAACTACAAATAAGAAAACTGTTAAAGCAGTAGCTTACTTAAATAACAGTGATGATCCTTTAACAAGCACTTTTATTGAAATTCTAAGATTTTTTTATGATAAGAAAGTGAGTAGAAAATGATTGTATTTATTATAATAATAATCTTAATGTTGTTGATTATGGATTATTTAGATATGAATAAATAATTATAATATAGCTAGAATTTAATATTTTATACCTAGAATGAACAAAAATAATTTTAAGCTATAATTATCGTTTAAAGTTAAAATCGTTTGTTAGGAGCAAAATTATAGCTTTTTAAAAAATAAGGAGAAATTTTATGAATATATCAAATAAAGAAATAGGAGAATTGATAAAAAATAAACGAATAGAGTCAGGATATTCTCAATACCAATTAGCTAAAATATTAGGATATGACAGTGATACAAATATTGCTTACATTGAAAAAGGTATCGCTAGTATTACAGTAGAACAATTACAAGAATTTTCTAAAATATTGAATTTTGAAATATCAGAAATTTTTAAAAAAAATGATAGTAAAAAAGAATGGAAATGTTGTCATTGTGGAAATCATAGTTTTTTAATTATAACTACTCAAAAAGTAACTTTTAATAAAGAAGGAGAAATAGAAAATATATTTGATGATAAAGAAATTAACATTTCTTGTAGTTATTGTTGTAATACAAAAAGTTCTATAAGAGAAATTGCAGAATTTAAGAAAGTAGAGGAAAAATAAAATGGAACAAGTATTTAATATAGTAACCGAAGAACTATATAAAGGTTATAAAATTTATGCAATGAAAATTACAAATCCATTTCCGATATTTTGGATTGATATGTCGGATGTTAGAACATATTATAATGGATATATTTTACTTCCTGAAAATTCTAAGTTTTATAGAAAAAAATGGGATTTTATAGATAAAGAAATAAAAGTACATGGAGGCTTTACATATTCCGATTTTGTAGAAGGAGAATATACTATCGGATTTGATACGATTCACTGCTTTGATAATGAAACTACTCAAAATTTAGATTTTGTAATGAAAGAATTAAGATGTGCAGTAGACCAGATTATAGAGAAAGAATTAAAATATGATGTAGAAAAAGTAGTAAAGAAAGAATTAAGAAACATAGTAGAGCAAATATTCGCAAAAAAATTAGGACAGAAAATGATAAAAAAAGTAGAGAAAGAGAAATTGTAAAAATGATAATAGATATTAAATTAAAGAGAGTTAGCAAAAATGAACTTATAGAATTATATAATGAGTCAGATAATATACAAGAATGTAGAAAATTTTATGATATTAAATACTATTGTAAAGAACCTATTGTTATTTTTAATAAAGTTTATGGATTACAAGTTTCAAATTTATGGTTCATTAATAAAAATAATGAGTTAATATATGATATAAAGAAAAATATTTATATTAACTTAAATTTATATGATAAAAAAAAGAGTTTAATAAAAGATGTTTTTGTTGGAAGGTGGATATTTAATGAGAGAGATTAAGTTTAGAGCTTGGGATAAAGTGAAACAAAAATGGTGCGATTATAAAATTGATGATGGAACAGTATATTTTATGGATAATGATACGGGTTGTTGGTATAGAAATTATCATGGAAAATATGAAAATTTTGATTTAATGCAATACACAGGCTTAAAAGACATAAATAATGTTGAAATTTTTGAGGGAGATATAGTTGAAATGTCTAAAGAAAACAGTGACTTTAAAGATACTGCTGTTGTTAAATTTGATAAAAATAAAGCTAGTTTTACATTAGAAACACAAGAAGATGACTATAATATTTCATACTATAACTATCACAAAGTACATTATAGAGTTATAGGAAACATTTACGAAAATAAGGAATTGTTAGAACAAGAATAAATAAAATTTAATAAGGAGATATTTATGGAAAAAATAATAGAAAAAATTGAAATACCTTATTTTATAAAAATAAGAATTTTAGAATTAAATAATAGTAATTATGTTTATTTTGTGGAAGATTACAATAAAAAATATTTTTATATTAAAGAAGATAATAAATTGTGTACACATCAAGCAATTGATGGTATTTATGATTTGTATTTTCAAAAAGCTGAAATTATCTATCGTAACAATTTAAACAAATTAGAAAAAGATATTTATAACTTGTATAGCCAATTAACTTTCAAAATTGAAAGAGCAGAAAAGAACACAAAATATTATGCAATTAATGCGTATTTGGAAGTGATAGACCTTAAAGAAAACAATACATATTTAGATAATATTCTATATAAATCATTTAATTATTTTGTAAGTAAAGAAAAAGCAGAAAAATATGCGAAAAAATTACAAGAATATTTAATAGAATCAAGAAAAAAAGATTGTGTAAATGGAGAATAAAGAAAATGATTAGATATTTAAAAGAATGTCACGAAACAGGAAGCTTATATTTTTCAAGTAATAGAAACTGTGAAAAATGTGAGGTATGTGGAGATAACGATATGGTCGTATGGAGCTATAACACTGATAAAACTATAAACGATACATTAAAATCATTATTTTATTTAATAATTGATAATGAAGAGAATATTGAAATTAGAGATATAAAAGATTTAAGATTAATACAAAAAGAATTAAATTTTGAATTAGATATACTTAATAAATTTGAAAAGTTATTAAGAATAAAAAACAAGTTAAATGATATTAAGGTTGAATATTATTTATTTAAAGCACTATTGCAAGATACATTAACAAGGAAAGTAGAGAAAGAATTAAAATGAAACAAATAGAAGCTAGAGATGTTAAAATTATAAACTGGTTATTAGTAGAAATAGCAGAGTTAGAATTTGAGGAATATGTTGATAGGAGATGTATATCTCCAAAAGAGAAAAAAATAGATAGAATATTACAAAAAATAACAGCAGATAAAGAAGAACAAAAAGCTATTTATAATGCTATAGACAGTGAAACTTTTAATATGAGTGATACAACATTCAAACCTATAGTAGATAATTTAAAAAAAATAGGATATGAAATTGTATATCCTAAAAAGGAGAAATAATAATGGAAGATATAAAAATAATAGAAATACCAAATTTCATAAAAGTTAAAATAGTTAAAATAAATGAAAAGCACTGTGCTTATTATGTTGAAAATTATAGTAATAGATACTTTTATGTTAATGAAGATGACTTCTTGAAACCATACACAAAAGCAAGAATTTTATTCACTTTAAGTCTTGATATACCTTTTACTATCGATAACTTAAATGTAGAGCATTTAGAAAATGCGATTTATAAATTACATAAAGAACTAACTAAAGATGAAATACCTAGAGCTGAAAAAGGACAATACTATTATGTAATTAAAAACGACTTCACCGTTGCTAGATTGGGAGAAAATAATGATAATGTAGATAACAATTATTATAAAAATTTTAATTATTTTGTAAGTGAAAGGCAAGCTAAAAGATTTGCGATTAAAACGCAAGATTATTTGATTGAATTGTGGAAAGAGGAGTTAAAAAATGGAAATTAAAGTATATAGAATGGAAAATCTTGAATTAAAATTTGCTAGTAAAGAAGAAGAAATAAAAATGCTGAATGATATGTGTTTTCAAGGAAAATGTGAATATTTATTTACAATAAACAATGAAAAAAATTTATATTTCAAAATTTCTGACTTATTGTATGAAATATATTCAAGAAAAATTAACGAAGAAACAGAACTTAATCAAATACTTTTACTTTTTGAAAATATACCTTTTGAGTATCATAAAAAATTAAAAGAATATATGAGCTTAGTTGATATTAAAGACTTTTATTATAATGAGGTAGTGAAAATGCAAGTAGAAATTTTAAAAGACGTAAAAGAAACAAAAGAAACAAGTAAAATAAAGTATTTGTTTAGAAAAATTGAAGATAATAGTTTATTTTATTCAAACAACAAAGAAGAAAATGGAAAATTATTAGCTGAATTTGATTTAACTAAATCTATTTCACAAAGAGCAGTAGATGTGTTAAATCTTATAAACATAGAACACATATCAAAAAATCAACTAAACAAAATTTGCAAAAGATTAGAATTAGATGAATCGAGTAAAGTTTTGTTAATAACAATTAACAATTCTTTATTAAAAAAAGAAAATCATTGAAACTAACTGTACGAAAAAATCATATAATTAAAGGAGATTTAAAAATGAAAAAAATAAACGAAGATGATTTTTTAATGAAAAATATTATAAAAAAAATAAATGACTTTTTAATCAAAAATTCATTTAAAGAAAACATTAAAACCGAAAAAAAAGTAATAATGACACCAGATGGAAGTGTTTGTATGGTGCATGAAAGATATTTCATAATTGATAATTGCAACGAAACAATTTATTTAGATACTTTAAATGATGTTTTAAATTATATATTAGAAACAATCAAAAAGGAGAACTAATGGAAATAAAAATAAAAAAATTAAATAAAGAAGCAACTATACCTACTTGTGCCACTTTAGGAAGTGCAGGCTATGATTTATATAGTCTAAATGAAAAAGTGACAATAGAAAGTAATACAAGTTATTTATTTGATACTGGAATTGCAATAGAAATACCTAAAGGGTATGTAGGATTGATTTTTGCAAGAAGTGGACTAGCAACTAAGTTAGGATTAGCACCTAGTACAAAAGTTAGTGTTATTGACTCTGATTATAGAGGAGATATAAGAATATCATTGTTTAATCACAGCAAAACTGCTGTTTTGTTAGAAGAAAAAACAAGAATAGCACAATTAGTTATAGTACCTTATTTAAGCTGTAATTTTGTTGAAGTAGAAGAATTAGAAAAGACCGATAGAGGAGAAAAAGGATTTGGTAGTACAGGAACAAAATAGAAATAATTTAAGGAGAATAAATAGTGATTAAGTTAAAACAAATAAATAATATATTAAATTTAGTTGGAAAGTATATTAAAAATGATAAAACAAATAGAATATTTTTAATTTCTTCTGTAAATGTAAATAAATATAAAGAACAAGATCCTAAAAAGTATCTTATACTAGATAAAAATAAAGTTATAATGAGCGGAACAGAAGAAGATATTTATAAAATGTTATTAAGTTGGAGTATACTATGAGAAAAATAGTTGAAATAAAAACTAAAGAAGAAAAGAAGATAGAAAAAAAGTTGAAGCAAACACCAAGCATTACCGATGAAAAAGTAAAAGAAAAATTACAATTTTCTAAATATATAATGTTATTAACTTTCTTTAATGGAGAAATAAAAAAAGTATTTAGGTATAAAAATATTAATTTAGGAAATTACCGAAAAGAAATAAAAGAACCTTTAGAACTTCAAAATACAGTATTTACTGTTGATTGTTTTAAAACTGAAATTATATTATTTGCTTCTATTTGGAATGCTTTATGTACTCAAGAAGAATTAGATTTTGAAAAAGGAACGGTAATAATAGGAATTTCAAGGAATACAAGTTTAAAAAAATTAGTAGAAAAAGAAATAAAAATAGTAAAAGCTAAATATGAATTATTTTTATTTGAATATATACAAGATATAAAAGATATAGATTTACTAACACATATATTTAGATTTTTAACATTAACAGCAATTTGTGAATTAGCTAGAAAATATATAGAAGAAGTACCAAGAGAAGAGTTGTTAAAGTTTCATACAGCTAAAGAAGTAAGAAATCTAAAAACGATATTAACAAAATTTATAAATAGAATACCTTATATTTTAAAAATGATTTCAGGAAGAGATAATGTAACAGAATTTAAAGTTAAATCTGTTTTAGAAATGTTTGGTAATACAAAATATAATATTAAAGAAATAGTGTAATGGGAGGTAATTTATTGAATAAGTATAAACCAGCTAAATATAAGATTGTAGATTGGGAGTTAAGATATAAAAAAGCTAAAGATTGGATTACTTTTAATGATTTATTAATAATACTAGAAGATGCTCCTGAAAAAGCTCAATTAAAATTAGAACAAATTTTAACTGAAAAGACTAACTGTAATAATAAAAAACTTGAAATGTTAAGGGTTTCTTCTAATTTTATTGTAATAAATGAAATGATAAAATCGCTAAAACAATACATACGGCTTGAAAAAAATAAAAATGTTTGTGGTGCTAGAATAAGAAAGTCAGAAAGTTAAGGGTGAATTTTTGAATAATAAAGATTTTAGTTATATCTATATTGAAGATATGTTGAAATATTATAATAATTATAAAAAGAAAATTGCATATTTTAAATTAAGACTTGAAAATATTGAAAGAATGGTATTTAAGGCTAATAACGGATATGATAAACTTTCAGTTCAATCTACACATTTTTATAAAGATAGATTGGAAAAAATAGAAGATATTAAAGAATGGCTTGAAAATAAGATTGTTATATATGAATTTATAGTTTTAAAGATAGAACAGGCTTTAAATGTAATAAAAAATGACAAATATTATATAATTATAAAAATGATATTTATTGAATGTAAATCACAAATTAAAGTTGCCAAAATATTAGGATTATCTGTAGGAAAAGTTAATCAAGAGAAAAAAAGATTAATAGATATTATGAAAAATATTAGGGTATAGTTAATCTATACCCTTTTCTAATTCTTTGATTTTTTCTTTAATCATAGATTTTAATTCTTCAAGTTTTTCAATACTATCAGTTTGTCTAATAAACATTTTAGCAGTTCTCATATAGTTTTGTAACTTTTCTTTTTCTTTGTTTTTCTCATAATATTTTTTTTTAGCTTTTATTTGGGCCTCTGTTAGTGGCATTAGTATATCCTTTCTATTTGAATAAAATATAAATTATAATTAATGTAGTTGCTATCAATATTATATAATCTTTTAATGTCCATTTTTTTTTGAAAACATTAAGATTAATATTGAAATTCATACCTAAAAATTTAAAATTGTATTTCTTTTTCATATTCATTAAATGGGTTAGACGGGGTATTTTCATACCCCTTTTTTTTAATTAGAACACTTGACAACTAATATAATTAGTAGTAATATTAGATATACGGTTTTGTTTATATCTACATTCACATTAATGTTCCAATTAATATTTGTGTTTGTAGATTTTTTATTTTTCTTACCCATTTTTACCTCCTTTCTACATTTATATTATATACCGTATACGGTAAAAAGTCAATAGTTTTTTTAAAAATATTAATATATTTTTCTTTAGGTCTTCAAAATGAATGTCAAGTGTGTTAATATGTTAATATAGAGAAAATCTATATAGCCACAAATATTTTCAAGTTATAAAGAGATAGCTGACTTACTATCTCTTTTTTATTTAGATAAAATAGTACAAAATGCTTATGAATAGCGAGTTTGAAAGGTACTTTGGCACAAGTAAATGCTTCGAGGGTCTGGCGAACCCCGAGCTTTATTTATTTTTAAAAAAATTTTAACTTTTATTCCATTCCTAAGGAGGTGTTATAATGATAAAAGAAAATGTAACTACAACATCAACTGAATTAGCTAATTTATTTGGTGTTTCTGATAGACATATTCGTGATTTAGCTGTTGAAGGTTATATCGTAAGAACGGAACGTGGAAAATATTATTTGTTTGAAAGTATTAAAGGTTATATTAAATATTTAGAAGACAGAAATAGTGCACCATCGGATTTAAAAGAAGCAAAAATTAAAGAAGAAATTGAAAGACTAAAAAAAGATACTGAACTTAAGAAATTAAGAATACAAGAAATGAAAAATCAATTACATTCAGCGGATACAATTAAAGAAGTGATGGTTAATATGCTTATGAATATGAAAGGAAAACTTTTATCTATATCAAATAAGTTAGCACCATTGATAATTGGAATGGATAATTTAGGAGAAATACAAGATGCAATACAATCTGAGATATTAGAATCTTTAGAAGAATTAAGCGACTATGATTCAGAATTATTTAAAAGTAAGAAATTTATAGAAATAGATGAGGAGATTGAAGAAATTGAACAACAAAGAAAAAAAGGAAGACCTAAAAAAAGTAAATAAACTTTTTGTTGAGATATTAAGTGTATTAAAACCACCTCCAAAATTAACTATAGATACTTGGGCTGATAAATATAGAATGTTATCAACCAAAACCTCAGCTGAACCAGGGAGATGGAATACAAACCGTGTCCCTTTTCAGAGAGAGGTTATGAAAGCAATATCTGATAAAAAAACTGAAAAAGTTGTTATGATGTATGGAGCACAACTTTCTAAAACTGAAATATTAATGAATACATTTGGATATTATGCAGATTATGATCCTGCTCCTATTATGTTTTTAATGCCAACAAAAGATATGGCTAGAGATTTTTCAAGTACAAGGTTAAACGATATGATACTGACTACACCACAATTAAAAAATAAAATAATTGATAATGATAGTGCACGTGATACTAAAACACAAAAAGAATTTTCAGGTGGATATATAGTGCTAACAGGTAGTAATTCAGCAGCTGAACTTTCAAGTAGACCTATTAGGATTTTGTTAGCCGATGAGGTTGATAGATTTCCTAGTGATGTTGGTGGAGAAGGAGATCCTTTAAATCTTGCAATAGAAAGAACTAAAACCTTTTGGAATAAAAAAATTGTATTAACTAGTACACCAACAATTAAAGGTGAATCAAGAATAGAGCAAGAATATGAAAATAGTACAAGGGAAGAATATTATATACCTTGTCCTAAATGTGGAAGTTTACATAGGTTAGAATGGAAAAATATTATTTTTGAACCAATCGGTCATAAATGTTCGCATTGCTTAGAAATATCAACTGAGTATGAATGGAAAAAACAATTAATAAATGGAGAATGGATAGCTAATAATACTGATATTGATCCATATCAAGTTAGAGGATTTCATATTTCAGAGCTTTATTCTCCGTTTTCAAGTTGGAGCTCTATTATAAAAAAGTTTCATAATTCACGTGGTGATGTTCAATTAATGAAAGTATTTACAAATACAACATTAGGAGAAACATTTGAAGAAAAAAGAGATAAGTTAGATTATTTAGAAATAGAAAAAAGAAAAGAACATTACGGAACAGAAATACCTGATGAAGTAAATGTGTTGACAGCAGGAGTTGATGTTCAAGATGATAGATTAGAATGTGAAGTTGTAGGTTGGGGGGCTGAAGAAGAAAGTTGGGGGATTTATTATAAAGTATTTATTGGAAATCCATCTGAAACACATGTTTGGAATCAATTAGATAGATTTTTAGATAAAGAATTTAGTTATAGTGATGGAAATAAAATAAAAATATTATGTACTTGTATTGATACAGGAGGACATTATACAGATGAAGCTTATAGTTTTATAAAACCTAGAGAAATTAGAAGAATATTTGGAATTAAAGGGTCAAGTACACCAGGACAAGCATTTTTAAAAAGACCAACTAAAACTAATAAAGGGCAAATTTCATTATTTGTTATTGGTACAGATACTGGTAAAGAAACTATAATGTCAAGATTAAAAATAGATATGAAAGGCCCTAGATATATGCACTTTCCAGATAATATAGAAAGAGGTTATGATGAAACTTATTTTAAAGGATTAACTTCGGAAGTAAAAACTACAGTATGGACTAAAGGAGTTAAAAAGATACAATGGAAAACGATAGGAACTAGAAGAAATGAGCCTTTAGATCTTAGAAACTATAATTATGCAGCACTCAAAATTGCAAATCCTGATTTATCAAAAAAATATGTTAGTGAAGATTATAATAAAAAAATGTTGCCAAGAGGAAGAAGGACAATATCAAGAGGTTTATAGAGAGTACAACTCTCTATTTTTTTATAAAGGAGGTTAGATGTTCACAAAAGAAGAATGTAAACAAATGATAGATTTATATATTGAAGCGGAAAAGTCCATTCTAACAGGTAAAAGGTACAAAATAGGTACGAGAGAACTTGAAAGAGAAGATTTGGATGATGTAGTCAAGCATAGAGTTGAATGGGAAAGAAGATTACAAATTTTAGAAAATGGCGGTAAAAGTCGGAAAATAAGAGGAATTATTCCTAGAGATTTATAGAGGTGATAATATGAATTTTATTGATAAAATAATAAAAGTAGTTTCTCCTAAAAGTGCTTTAGAAAGAGTAAAGGCAAGAGAACAACTAAGGATTTATAATAAAGGTTATGGAGAACATGGTGCGAGCACTAGGAAAAAATCGTTGCAAGGTTGGATTTCTAGTTTAGGTGGTCCTAAAAGTGATATATACCAGTATAAAGATAGATTAGTATCAAGATCTAGAGATTTGTATATGGGCTCTCCGATTGCTAGAAGTGCAATGAATACACTACAAACTAATGTTATTGGCGGAGGATTAAAATTAAAAGCAGCAATTGATGTTAATTTATTAAATTTAACTGTTGAAGAAAGTGAAAAATTAGAAAATAGAATAGAAAAAGAATTTAATTTATGGACTGATTCAAAAATTGACCAAACAGGATTACTTGATTTTTATCAAGTACAAAACTTAGTTTTTTTAACAACGTTATTAAATGGAGAATGTTTTATTCAACTTACATATTTTGATACGCCTGATAATCCATACGGATTAAAATTAAATATTATAGAACCTGATATGGTAATGACTCCAAGAGAATTGAGCAATGACCCAACTGTTATAGAAGGAGTTAAAGTAGATTCTAATAATAGAATACAAGGTTATTATGTATTAGATAAACATCCTAATGATCCTAATATAAAAAATGAAACTAGATATATTCCTATTTATGGTAGTGAAGGACAATTAAATATAATTCATTTGGCATTAATTGAAAGACCAGGACAGGTGAGGGGTGTACCTATTCTCTCTCCAGTGATGGAATCATTGAAACAATTAGATAGATATACTGATGCGGAATTAATGAGCGCAGTTATTAGTTCTATGCTAACTGTATTTATTGAAACTGATGGAATAGAGCAAGCGAGCATGGGAGAATTAAGTAATATAGAAGAAGGAGATAGAATTGATACATCGGGGAATAATTTAGAATTAGGAACTGGAGCTATTGTTGAACTCAATCCAGGAGAAAAAATAAATACAGTAAATCCTACGAGACCTAATGCACAATTTGACCCATTTATGGTTTCAATATTAAGACAAGTAGGCTCAAGTCTTGGAATACCTTATGAATTGTTAGTAATGAATTTTACAAGTAGTTATTCAGCAAGTCGTGCAGCAATGTTAGAAGCTTGGAAGAATTTTAGAAAACGAAGAGAATGGTTGGCTCGTAATTTTTGTCAAATAGTTTATGAAGAGTGGTTAAGAGAAGCAACACTACTAAAAAGAATAAATATAAATGATTATGAAAGTGATATGTTAATAAAAAAAGCATATAGTAATGCAATTTGGAATGGACCTTCACAAGGACAAATAGATCCATTAAAAGAAGTTAATGCAGCAATTACAAGAATAAATAATGGATTATCAACTAGAACTCGAGAAACAGCAGAGTTAAATGGTGGTGATTTTGAACAAAATATAAGAATAATTGCTAGAGAAAATGAAATTTTAAAACAAAAGGAGGTGATATTAAATGGACAAACAGTTGAACATGTGGAATCTGACGAAGAATAAAGATAATAGTGCAGATTTAATATTATATGGAGATATAGGTGATAGTTGGTTAGATGATGTATCAAGTAAAGATATAGCTAATGAATTAAAAAATTTAGATGTATCCACTATTAATTTGAGAATAAATTCTGGTGGTGGTGATGTATTTGCTGCTATAGCTATATCTAATTTACTTAAAAATCATAAAGCTAATGTTATAGCTCATATAGATGGTCTAGCAGCAAGCGCTGCAACGATTATAACGAGTGCTTGTGATAAAGTTATAATGCCTAAGAATGCATTGTTTATGATACATAATCCATGGACTGTGGTAGGTGGAGAAGCTAAAGATATGATAAAGACTGCAGAACAATTAGATAAGGTTAAAAACTCTATAATCAACACTTATAAATCTAAAACAAATTTAGAAATAGAAGAAATTTCAAAACTAATGGATGAAGAAACTTGGCTTGATCCGTATGAGGCTAAAGAAAAAGGATTTATTGATGAAATATCTGATGAAGAAAATATTGAAGTGATAGAAAATAAATTAATAGTAAATTCAATAGCATTAGATTTTTCTAAATTTAAAAATAGCTATAATAAAAAACTGAAAATTAAAAATGAGGAGGAAAAAATAGTGAATAAAGAAGAATTTAAAAATAAGTACCCTGAACTTTATGAAGAAATAAAAAACGAAGGTATATTACAAGAAAGAACAAGAATAAAAGAAATTGATGAATTAGGAATTAATAATGAAATAATAACTAATGCGAAGTTTGTTGAAATATTAGATGTGAAAGATGTTGCTATAAAATTAATTAAAGATAAGTCAGTTAATATAGTAGAAGGAGATTCTAAACTTGAGAATATAAAAAATTCAAATAAAGTGATAGTTAATACATTAAAAGATGAAGATAATGATATTAGATTTTCTAATATGGTATTAAATTCAATAAAATTATTAGGAGGTAATAAATAATGAAAATGGATTATGAATTAAAAGGAGACCATTTAATAGTAGGTAAAAAAGAGCTTGTAACAGTAACTATTGAAGTTGATAACCCATCAGAGCAAATTAAAAGGGGAGCTATCATAAGTGAAAATGGAGCTATAATTGCAGATGGAGCAGAAGTGTTTGGGGTAGTAGCCGAAACTCCTGTAAATAGAACAGGAAAAGTGAGATTTGCAGTATATGTGGAAGGTGATTTTAATATAGAAGAAGTAAGTTATGGAAGTGTTTCAAAAGATAAAATTATAAAATCATGTAAAAAAACAAATATATATTTAAGAACTTTAGGAGGTAAATAAATGAAATTAGATTTAACATTAAGAGCATTGTTTTTAGTAGTAAACCAAATGCCTAAACCAAGAACTTTTTTATATGATACTTTCTTTAATGATAGAGAAACAACAGATAAAGAAGAAGTATTAATTGAATTTAAAAATGGTAGAAGATTTGTGGCACCATTTGTAAGTAGATATATAGATGGACAAGAAATGCCTAAAGAGAAATTCACAGGAAGATTATTTAAGACTGTTAAAATTGCACCTAAGAAGACTTTTAGTGCAAATGAATTAACATTTGAAAGAATGGCAGGAGAAAATCCTTTCGCAACAGATCCTGAAATGAAAAAGGCAAAAGCTATTGCAGAAACTTTATCAGAACAAACTGAACAAATATCAAGAACTAGAGAAATGATGGCAGCAGAAGTATTATATAACTTGACATTAACTGTGAAAGGTGAAGGAATATCAGATAAGATAGAATATTTTGATAAGCAAGAAAAAGAACATATAACAAATGTTGCTGTGGCTTGGGATCAAAAAAATTCAGACCCTATAAAAGATATAAATACATTATTGAGAAAAATAACTGAAGAAGGAGGTACTAGACCAAGTGCTATAATTTTAGATCCTAAAGCATCTGATTTATTCCAAAATAATGATAAAGTAAAAGAAATAATGAATTTAAGAAACTTCTATGTAGGACAAGTTAAACCTGAAACTGAAAATGTTGAAGGTGTAATATATATTGGAACATTATCTTCTTTAGGATTAGATATATATGAATATCAAGAATATTATGATTATGTTGATGTTGATGGGCTTACAAAAACTAAATCACTTGTTCCTGAATATACAGCATTATTAGTGCCTAAAGGTAATAAAGTTAAGTTTGGTGCAGAAAGTACTATAAAAGATGGATTGTTAGAAGGAGAATTAATACCTAGAATATTTGAAGATGAAAAGAATGATACTGTTGAAATTAGAACAATATCTAAGCCAGTGTTAATTCCGATTAACACTAAATCAATAAAAGTACTTAAAGTAAAATAGGTGATAATTTATGAAATATAGAGTATTACAGAGCTTAATATATTTAGGCGATATATATAATATTAATGAACAAATAGAGATACTTGAATCAGATATATCAAAGGAATGTATTGATAAAGGATTAATTGAAGAATTAGATGTTGAACCAGAAATTTTAAAACATGTAGAAAAATCGGAAATTGAAGAAAGTAAGTCAGTAGAAAATGAAGTTATAGAACCTACTGAATCTATGGAAGAAGAACCTAAAGAATCAAAAAAAGATAAGGTTCAATAATTATGAATTTTAAAGATCAAGTTGCATTAGATAATGACAAAGTATTTTTAAATTTAGAAGAATTTACTACTGAACATAATCTCAATGGTCGTGTGATTAAATGTGTTGTTGATGAAGAAAAATTTCAAAACAAGATACTTAAAAGGGAAAGTAATTTAGAAGGTGTATATAAGAAAGGAGTCACAATATTTGTTAGCGATTCCTTTTTAAAATATACACCTCACCCTAATGAACTTTTTAAACTAGATGATGAAAATTATACAGTATTATCTTCTAAATATGATATGGGAATACATGAAATAGATTTAGTTATTTATGAGGAAGTTTAATTATGTTTACTGTAGATGTAAAAGGTTTAGATAAAATAAATATAACTTTAGAAAACTATTATAATAATTTACCTAAAGCTACAGCACATGCTTTAAATAGAACTTTAGCTATGGTTAAGACTCAACAAACTAAAATGGCTCGTGATAAATATCAAGTTAAGAGAACTGCAGTTTTTAAGAATAATAATATTATTAAAGCGAGTAGTTCTAATTTGGAAGGTAAATTGATTAGTAAGGGTAGTGGATTAGGTTTAGATAATTTTAAATTAAATCCTTCAAGAAGATTGAAAAATAAAAAAGAAGTAACTGTTGTTGTAAAAAATAACGTGAGAAAAAGAATACAAGGAGCATTTATTGCATATAATGAAGGTAAACTTGGTGCTTTTGTTAGAAAAGGTAGTTCTAATTATCCTATTAAGAGATTAGTAGGACCTTCAGCACCACAGATGTTGGGAGAGGAAAATATATTAGAATACTTACAAGGATATGCACAAGATAAATTTAAAGAGAGATTAACTCACGAGTTAAGTAGGTTGATAAAATGATTATTGATGTAGAAAAACAAGTTTATGATTTTTTAGTAAAAATTATGGAAGGTAAAGGTTTTAATATATACAGAGGGTTTTTACCAACAAATGATTTTAAAGATAGAGAATCAGGAAAGAAAACTAATGATTATTTTCCTTTTGTGATTTTAAGAGTGATAAAAGGGAATCAAAATATAGTGTCTAATTTATGTAATATAGATTTTGAACTTTGGATAGGAACCAAGGAGGATAAAGAGGAAGATTATTTAAAAAATTTATCAATAGGCGAATATGTGAGAGAAAAGTTATTAGATAAAACATATGAAGAAAACAGCTTTACTGTTAATTTGAATGAGGATTACGGTGTTGAATTTGTGAGTGACACTGCTAATCCTTATTTTTATTCTAAAGTCTATTTTACAGTATATGGAGAACCCATAGAACAAAATATCTTGAATATTGAAGAATATTTATAATTGAAAGGTGGAAAAATGGATAAAAAATATATTTATTTAGGAAATAAACTAAATTTACCTGAATTTAATTTTAATAAAGGAAGTATATATTTTGGAGATAAAATAGAAGAATTAAAAGAAAAATATCCTTTATTAAATAGATTATTAATTAGTGTAGATGAGCTAAATACACAAATGGTTAATGAAATTATATTTTCTAAAATAACAGAAGAATTAATAGAACAAATAGAAGGAAGTGATAAATAATGGCATATAAGCACGGTACATATCAAAATGAAACAGCTTCAGATATTTCATTACCTATAGAATCTTCTTATGGTTATTTTATAGTTGGGACAGCACCATTAAATAAAATTAAAGAATCAAAAAGAAAGATAAATGAAGTTGTAAGAATTGGTACATATAAAGAAGCATTAGAATATTTTGGAGATACTTATGATTTAGATTTTTCTATCTCACAAGCTATAAAAGTATTCTTTGAACTGTATTCAGTAGCTCCTATTTATGTAGTAAACTTAGTAGATCCTGCTACTCATAAAAAAACAGGAACTCCATTAAATAATGTAAGTGTTGTTAATGGAAAAGTGTTAATACCTAATCATAAAGTTATTCCTGAAACTGTAATAGTTAGAAATGGGTCAACACCTATAGTGGATAAAACATTTGTATGGACTGAAGAAGGACTAGAAATATACTTTACATCAAGTTCTGCAACATCAGTAAATATAGAATATGATGAAATAGATTTAAGTATGATTACAAAATCTATGGCGATCGGTGGATATAACACTAATACAATGAAAAGAACAGGTCTTGAATTATTAGATGAAGTATTTTTAAAATATTCAGAATTACCTGCATTTATTGATGTTCCTGATTTCTCACATGAAAGTGATGTTGCAGCAGTTCTTGCTACAAAAGCTAAAAATTTAAATGGTAATATGTTTGAAACTATGGCTTTAATAAATGCACCTATAGGTAAGAAATATGATGATATTGCTAAATGGAAAGATGATAATAACATTAATAGTGAAGACCAGTTAGTATTTTATGGTAAATTAACACTATCTAAGAAAATATATTATCAATCTATACATTATGCAGCTTTATCATTAAGGGTAGATATTGATAATGATGGTGTTCCTTGCCAGAGTGCATCAAACTATAATTATAAATGTGATGGTTTGGTTTGGAAAAATTCTAATGACAAATTAGAAGAAATTATACTAGATAAAGAACAACAGGCAAACTTTTTAAATAAAAATGGTGTAATCACTGCAATAAATTTTAAAGGTTGGAGATGTTGGGGAAGTGAAACGGCAAAAAATCCAATGGCTATAGATCCTAAAGATAAGTATTCATATATAAGAAGAATGTTTAAATATATAGGAAATGAATTAGTATTAACTTACTTTAATAAAGTTGATCAACCGTTCACAAAGAAACTTGCAGAAACTATAACGAAATCAATGAACATTAGATTAAATTCATTAGTTCCTAGTAAATTATTAGCAGCAAAAGCTGAATTAAGTAAAGAAGATAATAATTTAATTAGTGTAATCAATGGTGATATTACATGGATAATTAGTTTAGGTGTTACGCCTGCATTAAAATCTTTAACATTTAAAAAGAAATATGATGTTGATGCTTTAAATGAATTTTCAAAGAGATTAGGAGAGTGATATAGATGTCAAATAGAAATAGTATACCAGTAGCTATGAACCAAGTTGAAATATATATTAATGGTTCTAATAGTTTAGCAGGAATAGGAGAAGTTGAATTACCTAACGTTGAGAGTTCTACAGTGACTACTGAACAGTTAGGGATGAACTCAGAATATGAAGCACCATTATTAGGGCACTTTAAAAAATTAGAAGCTAAAATTAAAATGGATTGTGTAGATAGTTCATTATTATCATTTAATAATAACGAACCTATACAAATTGAATGTAAAGGAACTATACAATCTATTTCAAAACAAACACATGGATCTAAGATAGAGCCACTTGATGTTACATTAAAAGGTTTAATTAAGAAATTTGATGGACCAAAATTAAAAAATGGCTCTAAACTTGAATCAAGTTTTGATTTGTCAGTAAGTTATTATTCATTAAACATAGCTGGTAAAAATGTTGTTGAAATAGATGTACTTAATAATATTAGTAATATCAATGGTACGACTAATGATAAGATTAGAGAATTTTTAGGATTAATATAAAATATTTAGGAGGAAAAAATGAAAATAGTATTAGGAAAAGAATATAAATTTGGTGAAAAGGTTGTAAAGGAATTAGATTTAGATTTTGATACATTAACTGGTTTAGATTTAATTAATTTAGAAAAAGAATATAAAGTTAGAAATAAAGAAAGTATAGTAAAAGAATTAGAAGATGGTTGGGCATTAACAGTTGCTGCATTTTTAGCAGGGCTAAAATATAATGATTTAACTACATTATCTGCACCTGATTTTTTAAAAGTGGTAGGTAAAACTAAAGCTTTTTTAAATCAAGGTTGGGCAAACCAAGACGAGAAATAAATAATAGAATAGAATGTGTAATAGTAATTTTGGATTTAATAACAGATTTATTATGGGTTATGAATAATAAACGATTAGGGCTTAATATGAGCTACAATGATTTGATGTGTTGTAGCTTGTATGAGCTTGATTATTGGAATATTAGAGCAGAAGAATTGCTAGCAAAAATTAATGAAGAAAATAGTGAAATTGAAAATATGATGAATTAAAAAAAGTAATCTATAAAAGATTACTTACGAAATAACCAATATAAGAAAAGAAATTTATAAATCCAAGGATCTTTGTCTTTTTTTTCTTCATGGATTTCATGTTTATTTTTTGTAATAAATTCTAATTCTGTTTTATATGCACTAATCCACATACATACATACAAAAATAGTCCTCCAAAAATTTTTGATACGAGAGAATTTCCAAAAAAATTGCACCAAATAGCTGATATAAATATGTATGTTAATGGGTTAACTATTATTCCTGCTAAGACTAAAAGAGAGATTGATATAATATTTTTATTATCCAATTTATTATTCATAATAACACCGCCTATTTTTTATATTATTATACCACTATAAATTATTGAAAGCAAGGAAAGGAGGAGAACTTTATGAAAAATATGATTTTAGGAATAACCTTAACAGCTACAACTTTAGGTGCTATTCAAGGTATGATTTCAGCTTCTAAAGAATTGAAAAATTTGCAGAATAATACACAAGAATTGTCTAAAGAATTTTTAGAATTATCAAAAAAACAAGAAAAACTTAAAAATATTGATGAAGTTAGAAAAAAGTATGTTGATATATCTAAAGAATATATAAATGCAAATAAAAGATTAAGAGAATTAAAAGAAGCATATAATAGAACAGGAAAAAGTAATAAAGAACTTTCAAATATAATAAAACAACAAGAGAAAGAAGTACAAAAATTAAATAAAGTAAAGCTAAAGCAAAAAGAAATTTTTGAAAAAACTAAAAAAAGTATTGAATTAGAAAGTGGTAGTTTAAAGAAGTATAAAGAAGAAGTTAGTAGTTTAGAAAAAAAAATAAATAAAGCAAATGAAACTTCAAGAATAAGACGTTTATATTCAGAGAGAGCTAATAATTTTAAGGATAAAGCTTCTAAAAATTTTGCAAGTGCTGCTAAACTTGCAAGTGTAGCTTATTTACCAGTTAAAACAATGATGGATATTGAAGAAGCTCAAGCCGATTTAAAGAAAATAGTTACATTTGAAACAAAAGAACTAGAAAAACAATTTAATTCTGAAATTAAAAATATTTCTCTAGTTTCTCCTTTATCACAAGTTGAATTGTATGAAATAGCAGGTTCAGGAGCTCAAGCTGGTATAGCTAGAGAAGAATTAATTCAATATACGAAAGATGCTCAAAGGATTAAAGTTGCATTCGATCTAAGTACAGAATCAGCAGGAGAATTTTTAGCAAAAACAAGGTCGCAATTAGGACTGAATCAAAAACAAGTTATGGAATATGCTGATACAATAAATTATTTAAGTGATAATACAGCTTCTAAGGCATCTGAACTAGTAGATATATCTCAAAGAGTAGCAAACCTTGGAGGAATGGCTGGGGTTTCAAAAGAAGCAGTTTTAGGATTTGGTGCAACACTTGTATCAGTTGGTCAAACATCTGAACAAGCATCTACAGGACTTAAAAATCTATATAGTGATTTAATGGCTGGTCATGCAGCAACAAAAGCACAAAGAATTGCTTTTGAACTTTTAGGATTAGATGCTGTTAATATATCAAAAAGAATGACTGAAGATGGAGAGGGAACGATTCTAAAAGTATTAACCAGAATAAAACAACTTCCTAAAGAATTACAAGCATCTACAGTAAAACGAATATTCGGACAAGAAGCATTAACAAGTATAACTAATATGGTTGAAAATTTAGATTTATTGAGTAATAATTTAGAATTAGCTAAAAACAAATCAAAACAATTTGGGTCAGTAGATAAAGAGTTTCAAAATAGAATAAATACTTTATCTAGCCAATTTAAAATGTTGTATAATAGTTTCATAAATATGATAGTACCACTTGCAGAAGCATTAAGACCTGTTTTAGAAAGTTTGATGAACACTTTAAAACCAATAATAGATACTATTTCTAAATTTATAAAGAAACATCCTCAAATCACAAGCCTTTTAGTTTCTTTGTATGCTGGAACTATAGCTTTTAAAGTAGGTATGGGCATTTATGATGGTTTTGCTTTTTCAATTTATAAATTAATTTTATTATTTCTCAAATTAGCTGATTCATTTACTTTGATAGGTGATTTAGCTAAAATTGGAATATTAAAAGTAGGTAAAGCGTTCAAATGGATGGGTGCTATAGCTAAAATTGGAATATTAAAAGTAGGTAAATCCTTTAAGTGGATGGGATCTATAGCAAAAAGTGGGATATTGAAAATAGCAAGTGGATTAAAAATGTTATGGGGATTTATGATGGCAAATCCTATAGTTCTTATAATAGCAGGAATTGTAGCTGTTGTAGTTATTTTAGTAGTTTTATATAAAAAATGTAAGTGGTTTAGAAATGGTGTAAATAAAATGTGGGCTGTTATTAAAAAAAGTGGAATAGCTGCTTGGAAATATATAAAAATATACTTTAGTTATGTTGTGGGGACTATGAAAATAATATTTACAACTATGGTTAATCATTTTAAATCAGTATTTAAAGTATTTTATTATTTCTTTACTGGTCAATGGAGAAAAATACCTGGAGAATTAAAGAATATCTGGAATAATGCGGTAAGTGGAGTAAAAGCATTCGTAGAATTAATAAAGAATACTTTTGGAGGTTTCTTCAGTTGGTTTGGTGAGAAATGGGAAGGTCTAAAAAATGGGATTAAAAGTCTAGGTTCAAAACTTAATCCATTTAACTGGGGTAAAAACTATACAGGTACTAATTACTGGCAAGGTGGTCTTACAACTGTTGCAGAACGTGGTGCAGAACTAATTAAAGCACCAGGAATGACACCTCTTTTAGCACAAGGAGAAATGTTATTAAATTTACCTAAAGGAACATCTATTTTAAATAATTCTCAGACTAGAAGTTCTTTTGCAAATAAAGCTAATAGTTTAAATAATAAATTGTTAAGTTCTAATCGAACTTCTGGAATTAGCATAGGTGGAGATAGTATTACTATTAATGTTAGTGGAGAAAATCCAAGAGGTATAGCTAAAGAAATAGAAAGAGTATTAAGAGAAAGAGATAATAGAAAATTAAGGGTAGGTATTGTGTAATGAATGTAAAAGTATATAGAACAGTTAGTGGTGATACTTGGGATTTAATATCTTTTAAGGTTTATGGTGACGAAATTTATTATCATGAACTTATAAGAGCTAATCCTAATTTAATTGATATAGCTGTATTTGATTCAGATATCCCTATAATAATACCTGATTTATTAATAGAAGATAATATAGATTATGATAAGCTACCACCTTGGAAAAGAGGTTAGATATGAAATATGCTAAAAGTATAAAAGTAATAGTAATATTTAATAAGGTTGATATATCAGAAGAAATAGATCCTAGTATTTCTTCTTTGACTTACACTGATAATTCTAAAAATGAAATAGATGATTTGGAACTTGAAATAGAAAATTTTGATTATAGATGGTTAAGAGAATGGTATCCTGATGAAAAAGCTCAACTAGTTGTTGGGCTTTATGAAAATGGGAAATCATATGAATTAGGAACATTTTATGTAGATGAACCAACTTTTAATACAAATATGATGAATTTAAAATGTGTAGCATTACCTTTAAATCAAAACATAAGAGATCAAAAAAATACCAAGGCTTGGGAAAAGATAACTTTAGAAGAATTAGTTACTAAAATTGCTACTAAGCATGAAATGAACGTAGAGATATTTTCAGAAAGTACATTTTTTGAAAGAATAGATCAGAATTTTGAAACAGACTTAGGGTTTATAAAAAGGATAATAAGTGAAATAGGTTTGATTATGAAAATATCAGACGATAAAATAATTATTTTTGATTCAGAAGATTTAAGTAAAAATGAAAGTATAGAAAAATTTAGTATAAATGATCCAAGAATACAATCTTTTACTTTAAAGAAAAAGAATAAAAATAATTATGATAAAGTTGAACTTTCATATTATGATCCAGATAAGAAAAAGCATATTAAAGAAGTCATAACTAGAAAAGAATTAGAAAAAAGGAATAATAGCTAGTATGGGATATAAAGAAGAAAAGGAAAAGTTAAAACAAAAAGCACAGACTAAAAAAATTAGGTCTAATAAACAAAATATAAAAAAAGTATCTACAAAAGGAAAAAGTTCACCTAAAAAAGTAGTAAAAAAATTACTTAAAGAAAATATGAAAGAAGAGTATACAATATCTTTAAGTGTTGATGGTGATTTTAAGTATATAGCAGGTTCTATAATAGAACTTGATGAAAGTTTTGGTAAGTTTGAGGGTAAATATGTAATAGATAGTGTTACTCATAGTATAAGTGATGGTTATACTGTAGATATAGAGGCATCACGTGTTGGTGCTTATGAGAATGCTAAATCTAAATCATACAATTCACCTAAAGCTAAAAAAAGTAAAAAAAGGAAAAAGAAAAGAAAGAAAAAGAAAGATAATAAAAGTAAAAATGATCCACAATTCATATGGAGTAATGATGATAAAATTATAGGTAAAAAGAGGTGATGTAATTGTATGCAGTATTTAGAGCAGGAGAAGTTAGTGCGATAG
The DNA here is from genome assembly GCA_963526495.1 of uncultured Streptobacillus sp. Taxonomy (GTDB): domain Bacteria; phylum Fusobacteriota; class Fusobacteriia; order Fusobacteriales; family Leptotrichiaceae; genus CAURNT01. The sequence goes on from CAURNT010000009.1 coordinate 31,591, forward strand.
ATCATGAAAAAGGCAAAGTTAGAGTATTATTAATTGGAGATGAAGAAAAAACGACCGATTGGTTAAATATATTAGTACCTTATTCTGAGAGTCATACAGAGAATTTTATGTATAAAGTAGGTCAGACTGTATATTGCTTATTTTTTGAGGAATTTCAAGAACAAGGAGTAGTAATAGGAACACCTATGAGAGGTAGTTTAGATAATGCTAATCAAGTTAAAACTGTGTATAATGATGGAAGTTTCATATCGTATAAAGATGGAGAATTGGTTATACATTCAATAGATAAAATATTAGTTGATTCTAAAAATAAGATTAAGTTTGAAACTAAAGATTTTGAGATAAAAGCTGAGACTGTTAAAGTTACAGCAAAAGAAATTATAAAAATTGATAGTAATACACTTGATATTAATTCTAAAAGTTCAATGTCTATTACATCACCTGTATTAAATATTAAATCTAAAGTTACAATAAATGGAGATTTAACAGTAACGGGTACAACCAAAACTGGTGGTAGTATTAATCTTAATACACATATACATACAAAAGTTACACCTGGCGGCGGAGTTTCAGGAGGTCCTCAATAATGATTGGAAGTTTTGGGAAATTGATATTTGATATATCAGAAAAGAATATAGTGACGATAGATAATGAAATTAATCGAAGTAGAAAAGCTAAAATTTCAGAACATAATCCTATTTATGGACCTGGAAGTTTAAGACATCAAGGTAGAAGTTTAATAGAGGTTAGTTTTAATATAACACTACTTAGGACGTTAACACCTAATTTAAGAGAGGAAATTCAAAAGATTGAGCTTATGCTTGATACTGGAGAGTTTTCTTTTTTAGTTTTTGGTGGTCAAGTATTTGGAGATAATCCTTATATTATAACTGAGTATAGTGAAGTAGATAAATATTATAATAGAGATTTAAAAGATTTCGATTATGTGACTATAAGTTTAACTTTAAAAGAGTATATTGAAGATTTAAAAGTATTTAATAAAAATTTAGAAAGCAAAAAAAATAATAAAATTACTTTATCTGAAGAAAATAAAGCTGATGTAATTAGAGAACAAAAGGGTGTGATAAAATGATTATGATTTCAACTGAAAATAGTAATATTAATTATGAGCCTAAAAATAAAATAGAAGAAGTTATTAGGAATGTGTATGTTATATTATGTGTTTTTAAAGAAGAACAACCATTAAATAGAGATTTTGGTATTGATTCTACATTAATAGATAAAAATTTCAAAGTAGTTGAAAATAAAATAATGTCGCATCTATTATATGTTTTTAGAAAATATGAGCCCATGGCTATTTTAAAAAATGTTAGATTGTATTTAAAAGAGGATAATGATTTTGATATTGAAGTAAGAATTGAGGTGATTTAATTTATGGAAGATTTTAATGAAATAATAGATGCTGATTCAGAAGAACTTAAACAAGATATGATAGAGAAGTATCAAGAGCTAAGTGGTAGATCTTTAAGTGAATCAAGTCCTGAAACTTTAATATTTTCAACCGTGGCGTATGTTTTAGGTTTAAGAGAAGAAAAATATAATGATGATCTAAAACAAAATTATGTAAGATATGCTAGAGATGAAAGATTAGATTTAAAGGGTGAGATTTATGGAGAAAGAGGTGCAAGACTTAAAGAGCAACCAGCAAAAGCTACATTTAGATTTTATGTATCAACTCCCTTAAGCTATAATACGATAATTCCTAAGGGAACTAGAATTAGATATAATGATTTGTATTTTGAAACAGAAGAACAAAATATTATTATAAGTGGTGAACTTAGTGTTGATGGTATTGGAGTTTGTAAAGTTCCTGGTATTAAAGGTAATGATATACCTAAAGGGCAAATAAGAGATTTAGTCGATATTTATCCTAATTATGAAAGAGTTGAAAATATTACAGTTAGTAATGGTGGGACTGATATAGAAAGTGATGAGAGTTATAGGGAAAGAATACGAGAGTTACCTAAGTCATTTACAACAGCAGGAAGTGTTGAAGCATATAGTTTTTGGACTAAAACGACAAGTCCTAAAATAATAGATTGTAAAATACATTCCCCGAGTCCTACAAATGTAGATATATACATTTGGACGGATAATGGAATTATAACTGAAGAATTAAAAAATAATGTATTAAGTAAGGTAAGTGCTGAGAATGTAAGACCTTTAACGGATAGAGTTACTGTTAAAGAGCCTGAAAAGATAAGTTATAATATTGATTTTGATTATTATATTTCTAAAAGCGATGAAATGGTAGCAACTACAATTAAATCAAATATATTAAAATCAGTTGAAGAATATATCATCTGGCAAAAAGATAAAATAGGAAAAGATATTAATCCTGATGAGCTTATAAAAAGAGTTAAAATGGCAGGAGCTAAAAGATTAACTTTAAGATCTCCTCAATATACAAGATTAGAATATAATCAAGTAGCTAATTTAGGAACTCAAAATATTAATTATCAAGGAGCTGAAGAATTATGATAAAAGTTAATGAAGTAAGTTTATTAGATTTAGTTCCTAAAGGACTTTTAAAAGATAATACGACCAGATGGATATATGAATCTATAGATTATGCGTTAAAGAAAAAACACAATAAACTGATTAATAAATTTTATTTAGATTCACATAAACTAAGTGACAGAGAAGTAGATTATTTGATGTGGGAATATAGTATAGAGCCTATAGATGATATAACTTATCTTGAAAAAAGAGAATTATTAAAACAAGCTTTAGTAACACATTTTAATAAAGGAACGATAGGGAGTATAAAGAAAGTTTGTGAGATTTTATTTGATGGTGCTGAAGTTATAGAATGGTTTGAGTATAATGGTCAACCTGGTAATTTTAAGGTGGTTACCGAAGGTAATTTTAAAAATAGAGATGATTTAACTAGAGCTATTAAAGTAGTTAATCAGTATAAAAATGCTAGAAGTCATTTAGAAAGTATTGATTTTAAAAGAAGTAATAGAATTGTACATTATCAAGAAGTAATTAATGCTAAAAGAATTACAAATATTATAAAAATGAGAGTAGGTGATTAGATGTCTAGTAAGTATAACGGTTGGATTATTACAAATGAAGGTAAAAAACTTTTATCAAGAACTTTAGAAAATCAAACTAAATTTAAAATAACTAAACTTGAAGTTGGTAATGGATATAATAATGGTGATGATAAGTTATTGGTAAGATTAAATAGTTTAAAAAATTCATATAGTGTGAATGCTATTGATAGAAAAGTAGATAATACAGTTGAAGTAACATTTGTAGTAAGTAATAGAAATTCAAGTGGAGAAAATATTGTTAATACATCGTATAGAATTTCTGAGATGGGGATATATGCTAAAGATGATACAGAAAGAGAAATATTGTATGCTTATACAAAATCTGAGCAAGGAGATTATTTACCAACATTTATAGGAAGTAATCCTATAGATATAATACAAAAATGCTATATAATAACAGAACAATCTCAAAATATTACATTAACAATAGATGGAACAATAACTTATGTAACTCAACCTGATTTTGAAGAATATAAGAATAATTTAAAAGTTGAGTTAGATAAAAAATCTAATAAGGTAGATACTGTGACAGATATATCAGTAGAAAATAATAGTTTAATATTTACAAAGAATAACACTCAAAATAGATTTAGTTTAGTACCAAATGCAACAGAAACAATTGCAGGAATGGTTACATTAAACAAAATAAAAGAGTTAGCGAGTAATAAGATTAATGAATTTGGAATTGGTACGACTACAACAAGCAATATAGATATAAATTCAAATTTAGCCAATGGGTTATATGTGACACTTCACAACAGTAAAATAAGAGGTGTTACCACATTTTTATTAAATAGTCAATATGATAATTATAGGTATGGTGTGCAATTGGGCATAACTGAAGAAGATAATCCGACATTAAATTTAAGAGTCAAAAGAAATGGTATATGGAAGTCGTGGCAGTTAATACCAACTGAAAGTAAAGTTTTAGAATTAATTAGAAATACAATACCTAATTTAACCTATGCAACTATTGATGAGATTTGGAGTGGTATTTGATGGCGAAAAATATAAAGATAGAAGAATTTATTGGAATAATAAAATCTCTTTTAGGCGAAGGTACAAATAATCTAAGCGGACAAAGATTGTTTTATCGAAAAGGAGATGTAATGAAATACAAAGATAATTTGAATAATTACTATTTCTATAAATGCAAAAACGAAGGTTATTACTCTATACCTGATACAACAAATTTCATTAAAATAGGAGCAAGGCAATGAGTACAACAAATAAATTAGTAAAAAAAGAAGAATTACAAAAAGTGGTAAAAGCATTTTTGTGGAATAGTCCTAAAACGTTACCTACAACACTTAATAAAGGAGATATTGTAAAGTATAACGGATTTCTTTATGAATATATTGGTGATGCTAACAAAATCGTGAATGTTATCAATGCATCTTCATTTAAAAAAGTTGGCATAAGATTTAGAAAAAATGCGTTCAAAGTTGATGTTATAGATGATATTGAAACTCTATATAAAGAGATGTATGAGAGTGGTGTGAATGGAGATAGACAAGGTAGAAATTGGAATGGTGCTGTTAGAAATAAAAAATATCCATCTCCTTATGTGGATAAATCTTTAATATATGTTACATGGAAGTATAGTAGTGAATTCATATCATTTTACGATTTCGTAAACATTCTTAAAGATTTTTTTAGAGTTAAAAATGTGGAAGAAGTAATTGAATTCCCTATAATTTTCAAAAATGGAAAAAGTATAACAAAAGAAGATTTTGAAAAAGGACGGACTGGGGATTCAATATATACCCTATCTAATTATGATGGACTAAAAATAAAACCTCAATTACTTAATAAGGAGTATGAACGTGAATATGATATTATTTCAAAATCAAACGGTTTAAACGTTGAAACTTACCTAAAATGTTTTTCAAAAGAGACACAGTATGATAATTATTCAGAAAGTTATAGAACAAGTTATTTATTAAATGATTCACCTAATAAACAATACGCTTCTAAAATTTTAAGAAAAAATGAAAATTTTGAATTTGGAGTATTTCAAGAGGCATACCCTTGGTATAGTGAAATAAATAATAATATTGTACCAGTGCGGACTAAAATAACGTATAACGATACTAATAGTGGTCAAGAAGCAATACTTAATTTGAGTTGTGATCCACCTAAGGTATTAAATAAAGGGAATTATGAATATCGTTTTTGGCTTCCTAGTTTTTGGGATATGTTAGATAATGATACGAATGGTAGAAGTGCTAGAAAAATGAACGAAGATAAAAATCAATATGGAATATATTTTAAATTAGAAAACGACGGAACTTACGTATATAGATTTAAAAGTGTATTTACTGATAGAAACCAAAATGAAGAAAACGAATGGGGAGATAGATATGCTTATTATTTGAACGATAGTAAAGTTAAAGGAATGGATACGTATTGTACTTGGCAATCTAAAAAAATTGATACTGAGTTAAGTTTTCAAATCTCAAACAATACTATAACAAATGTATCTATAAAATTTAGTGAAGAAAATGAAAATACTCGTAGATTTAAAAATGAATTTATGGAAACTGGGTATAAATTTATAGATAATTATTTATATATCAAAGTATTTTATGCTATTTGGTCTTACGATGATAGTGGAAGTTGGAACGAGTGGCAATTTGCACATATAATACCACCATTTAATTTAGAATATAAAGGAGATTAAAAAGAATGAGTAAATTTGTATATGATGAGAATTTAAAGTATTTAGATACTTTTTTTGATGAAATAGAAGATAAAGATATACTAGCAATTTATGATAAAGCATATATAATAGATGAGTTTATAGAATATCCTAAACTTGAAAATGGAACTATAAAATCAATGAGTGATAATGAAATATCACAAATTAAGTATAAAAAATATTTAAATAAAGAGTATGAGTTACAATCTAATGAAATTATTGATAACGATAAAATTATTTCAGTTGAATTAAAAGAATTTGAATATATAGAAAATGGTGTACTTAAATTTAATGGAGAAGCTAAAAAAGAATATCTAATAAATAAAACTAAGACTTATGAAGAAGTTGAAAAAGAAAGAGATTTTGAGTATAAAGGTTATTTACAACCAAATAGAGAATTGGAAGATCAAACATCATTATTGAAGATATTGAGTTTTATGCAAATAACAAAACAAACTCATTTTGATAAGTGGAAAATGAAAGATAAAGAAGGACACGAACATTATATTACACTTAGTATTCAAGAAATGATGGAGCTAGGACAAATAATGCAAACTCAAACAACTAAAGCTATGATTAAGTGGTCTACTATTAGAGAGAAAATAAAAGCAATGAGTGATGAGGAGATAAAAGTATATGAAGTACCAAAAGAATAAAATGTATATAGTATTTTATAAAGATAATTATAAATGGTGGTCTCGATTAATAAAGTGGTGGACTAAAGGTAAATACTCCCATTGTGAATTTTACGACGGAGAGCAACTTATAGGAATATCTAACGAGCAAAGAGTTAGAAAGTTGAAACAACCTTTAAATAAAGATAAGTGGGATATATTCAAATTAAATAAAGAAATTGACATTGAAAAATTTTATAAAAAAACACAAGGGAAAAAATATGATTGGTTAGGAATAATACTTGCTAATATATTTAATTTCAAAACACATAACCCAAACAAATATACTTGTAGCGAGTGGGTTGCTGAATGTATAGACAGTAACTTAGATATATTAGAGAATAAAAACTATATTCAATATACACCAGTATTACTTTGTGATGTTTTAAAAAGATATAAAGTTATTTAAGTATATTAAAAGACAGGACTTTAAAATCGTTCTGTCTTTTTTATTTATAAAATTTTTTAGTAAAGGAGGTGAGAATATGGCTTTTAAATTATCTAGTTTGAGTTTAAGTAGACTTGAGAAAGTTCATCCTAAGTTGGTTGAAGTAATAAAAGAGGGTATAGTAAATAGTCCTTATGATTTTACTATAACTCAAGGAGTTAGAACAGCAGAATATCAACATGAACTTTATTCTCAAGGAAGAACTACACCTGGTAAAAAGGTAACTAATTGCGATGGTTATAAGTTTAAATCAAATCACCAAGCAAAGATCGATGGATATGGATACGCGGTAGATTTAGCTATTTATAACCCAAATGTTCCTGGAAAATTAGAATGGGATGCGTTAAAATTAAAAATGGTATTTAACCATTTAAAAACTATTGCAGATAAGAAAGGAATTGTTATTGAGTGGGGCGGTAATTGGAAATCTTTTAAAGATTATCCACATGTTGAATTAAAAAAATAAAGAAAGAGAGTTGATTATTTATGAATAAAACAATTATGATTATAGGATTAGTATTTGGAGTGTTAGCATTATTATTAGGAATAGCATATCCATTTTTAAAAAAATTAACTGAAAAAACAGAAACTAAGGTAGATGATATAGCATTAGATGTTACTAAATCTATAGTAGATTTTGTTGATAAAAACTTTGGAAATATGACGGGATCAAACAAAAAGATTAGAGCAGTCGATTTAATAACAATGAAGTTAGAATCGTATGGAATAAAAGGGATAGATGTAAGTGGATTGATTGAAAGAGTTATAACTGATAAAAAAATAGTTGAAATTTCTAAAAAAGAAGAAATAAGTGATGTGGTGGGGAAGTAG